>NZ_CADCST010000083.1 GCF_902804485.1 Flavobacterium collinsii
ATTTTCAAGACCAGTAATTATGGAAGCAATGGTAATGTTTTCAGAGGAATTTCAGAAGGAAGGGTTACAATCGATAAACAACGCGGAGTACCAACCGGAACTTATTTTTACATTCTTCGTTACGAAGCAGATGGTATCATGATCGAAAAAACCGGATATCTCTATGTTAAAAATTAAGAGAGAAATCATCTTTTTTTCTAAACCCTACAGATTTTTAAATCTGTAGGGTTTGTTTTTTAGATACCCTATTAATTAAACTGAATTAGTAACACATTTTTTAAGTGTTAGAAAATACACTTATGTATCTATAACGACCAGTTATTACACAGTTGCGCCAGTTATTACACAGTCACTTGGTTAACGGTAAACTGAAGTTAACTTTGTATAAAGGTTCAATAAAGAAGAAAAAAAATCTATTCACGGTTAGTAATCTAAAATATAGTATAAAGGTTTGCTACTTAAAATACCGTATAGAAGAAGATACAACTCTGTTTGCTTTACTATAGTAAAATACCTGAATTTATAGACTTGAATAAATAAACGTTCCTAATATGTCAAAACAAATTAAAGTTAACAGTTTAATATAAATTTAGTTTTTATAACATGTTTCAATTTTCAGGATTTATAGCTATGGCTTTTGCGCTATTTGTTGGCTCGATTTGTTTTAGATTATTAGAACGTATGAAACATGCTCCGGTATTATCTGGTAGAGATATTCAATCTATGGTTTTGTGAAGAGAGTTGTGGATAAATGTATGTTAGAGTTAATTGTCAGAAAGATAAAATGTAAAGACATTGATTATGGAAAAGAAAAAAGGTTTGGTGTTCGACAGTCAAAGTTATTTTGGCCGTTTTTTAAAGTATGAGTTTAAGCATGATTTTGTATTCGATTCGTACAAAAGTATCGAACACTTTGAAGACTCGTTAGAAAGTTATAGTCTGGTAGTTTTTATGATATATAATGAAAATGAAATAATCGACATGATGAGGCTTTATAAAAGGGGCGTCCCGCTTATCGTATCTTGTCTGAACAAGGAGTTGAAACTGAAACTGGAGAAAATTACAGACGTCGTTCTTTTTGATTGTGCCAAAGTTAAAGCCGAAATGAGATTGGAATTGGAATATTGTATCAATTTAATTGCACAAGTATAGTAGTTTAAATTGTTATACTTTTTTATTGGAATGGTTTACAATTCAGATTGGAGTATGTTCAACCGCCTAGATTTATTTTTTATGAAAAAGATTATATGTCATTATGATTCTGGTCTAAATTGGGCCGGACCGTTGGCCAAACAACTTAGAGGCAAAGTAGAAGGAAATTTTATTAAAGCTTCCCCCCAAATACATACAGGAAGCCGTTATTTTTTAGATTGTGGAGAAGGCATATCTGCATTGTATCTTGATATTGAATACAAAGCGGATGTTATTATGGTTCAAAAAAGTAAAAAGAACGACTTTATTGGAATTTATTATGATTTGACTGATGTAGGTGAAATTAAATTTTCCTCGAAAAATAACTCGAAAGCAATTGGAAGATGGGGATTTGATTTATCTGTTATTGATGGAACATTAGAATTGGAAAGTTTAGTTAAGAAAGGAAGTCGAACATTTGCTTTGTGCTTGTTTGTTCGAAAAGATTTATTCTATTCCTTTAATAAAAAAGATAAAAAGCTTCACAATCTCTTTCAGTCTGAAAATGGTATTCTGGCAAAATTTGGTAGAATGAGCCCTGAAAGTTTTTCCCATCTTACAGATTTGCGACGAAAAAAAGTTGGAAGCAGCGCCTTTGATATAGATTTGGCTGCTACAGCTTATTTGTTAATTTCGGATCTTTTAGATACCGTTTTGGTAGACAAAACTAAGAATTCGGGAATTACTGAAAACGATATATTGAAAATAATAGACACGGAAAAAGTACTGGCTCAGAGCTTAAAAGGCGCTTTTCCAGGAATAGAGATACTTTGTGATCAGGTGAATATGTCGCCTTCTAAGTTCAAACATGTTTTTAAAAAAGTACTAAAAACGAGTCCGCAATCTTATCATATGAACACTAAGCTTTACCGGGCAAAAGAACTTTTGGAACAGCAACAGTTGTCTGTAACTCAAATTTCGCAGCAATTTGGTTTTTGCAATGCGGCATATTTTGGATCAGCTTTTAAAAAAAGATATAATATGTCACCAAAAACATTCACACAACAACTGACATGAAAGAAATTGAATATTATTATGGATTATCGCCCTCCTGGTATATAGAGCTGGCGGAAAAAATGGGAGGCACGTTAAAAGAAGATAAAATCCTGATTTTACCGGATAGTATCGGAAACGGATTTTCGTTTTTTACGGAAGTCATTCCGGGAATGTCTGTTATTTTATTAGATTTTGTATTAACGACGCCGGTTAGAGTAAAGCACTTAGGAAATCAGGACGATTTGTACATTATAAACTTTGATCTTAGCGAAGAAGTCAACACGATTCAGATTCGCGATATCGCTTATAAAGTTGGAAGCAAGGCTAATTTAGGGCTTTTTGTCTGGAAAAATACTATTGAAAACACGTACGAACATGCGGCCGGAAAAAGAATATTTGCAATACGTTTGATAGTAGATCAAAAATTATTGGATCCTTTATTTGCAAAAAAAACAGACGAAAATGAACCTTCAAAACACAACGATAGATTTGATAGGAAAGAGCTCTATTTTCAAGATCCCATTGATAGTAACAGTAGAATACTAATCGATTCAATAATGTATAGAACAGCTTCGAATCAGTATTTTAATTTCTACCTGAAAGGGCTAGCTTTAAAACTGTTGGGGAATTTTATTCACCGTTATTCGGATGTTGTTCCGGTATCACAAGGAATCAAAAAAATAGATTTGGAAGCGTTGGAGGCTTCTAAAAAATATTTAATCAAAAATTTAAAAAATAAGTTTCCCGGAATCTTAAAGCTGACAGAAATAGCGAGTATGTCGGCAAGTAAGTACAAGAAACTTTTTAAAGAGATAGAAGGAGTTACACCAAATGATTTTTTTAAGAGAGAGAAAATTGTCCTTGCTCATAAATTACTTTGCAGCGGATCTTACAACTCTGTTATTCAGTTAGGATACGATCTTAATTTTACCAGAGTTGACCACTTTTCAAAAGAGTATTTTAAATTTTTGGGAAGAAGTCCGTCCGAAGATTTAGTTGTAAAAAACAGTTGAGTATTTTTTAATAATTAAGGACGCTTCTTTAAAGCTGAGGCTTTGGCAGATCCTTTTACTATAAGCCATAGGATATTCATTAGAAGAAAAAGATTTTAAGTTTTCTTTCGAGTAATGATTTCATTAAAATTATAATTATTGATTTTAGGTTTAAATTCAAACCTGAGTGAATAAAGTTCTAAGTTCATCATGATAAAAATTATTGCTATACTGATTTTAAGTTTAGTTTCCTTTCAGAAGAAAAGTGCAGCCTTTCCTGGGGTTAATTATCGCTCTGTTAAACCTATCGAAGTCAAAACTTCCGAACTTTTAGGTGATACTACTAAACGTAAATATCTGGATAAATGCATTCGGGTTAATGCTCCCGTTAAAATAATATCCTCGACTTTGATGAACAATGAATATTCGAGTTTTAAAGACATTCGTCTGACTTTTAAAAACGTAACAAAGAAAGACATTCAGGCAATTAAATTTCAGTGGTATACAGAAAATGCTTTGGGAGAGCCTTCAAACTTAAAGTCGTCATTTTATCTCCGCGGTGAAAGCTGTGGACTTTATACAGATCTTTTAAAAACAAAGAGAATATCAACAGTAGTTTTCGAAGAGTTTTCAAGTGATGCGAAACGTATTATTGCGGCACAAGCCTACGAAGTGGTTTTTTCAGACGGGACAAAATGGAAACCTAGAAATCAAAAGTACCTAGATGTTCATTTGATTAAGCATTATAGAAAATGGTAATTACAATAAATAGATAGAGCATGAAAAGTATAAAATTATTAAAGTTAGAGCAATATAATGATTCTAGTAAATATAAATTGGTTGAGGATGGAATATACATTGATTTAAATGATTCTGATGAAACTAAGTATAGAATTGCAATCTCTTATGAACTGGAAGAAGATGAAGATAATCAGTACCCGCTTGAAGACTTATTAGATAAATTCTCGTTATATGTTTCCAAAGATTTTCCTGACTCTAAAAATTATGGGAAGCACATCATAAAAGTAGAATTAGGTGGCAGACTTGAAGAAGTTCAGAAAATAAAAAACATCTTAGGAAAACGGGCCTATAATTACAAGTTTATAATAGAAGGAGATATAGTTTATAATAATCTAGTAATCGAAGAAGAAATAAAAAATGAAGATGAACAATACATTTTTGAATTAATTTCTCAAAACATAAAAAGAGGGTTTCTGTCTAAAGAAGAATTAAAAGAAATAATCGATGATTTAGTTTTAGAAGAAGAATTAGAAGAACAGATTTCATCTGATTGGATATACAGTGTGATTGAAAGTGAATTCGAGAAACTAATTTATGAAAGTAAATTTTGGAGTCATCCTACTGCTAATGAAAAACTGGAAAGAGTTTTTGACAAATTACGTACTGATTATAAATTTATTGCCTTACATGATGCAGGATATACAGTTGAAGAAGGCGAAGAGGCGGTACTCGAGGAAGAAATCAATTTAATAAAAAATAAAGGGTATTGTTCTGAAGGTTATTGTTTTTATCAAGAGCAGGATTCGCAAAGAGCAATAGAGTCTGGTATTTTACCTATTGCTTTTCAAAAACTAAACAATGAAGATGAGGAGATAACGCTACAGATTGGCTGTTTGGTTTACGCCAAACTTAAAGAAGAAGGATTTAAGGTAAACTGGAATGGGAATGCTTTGTCAAGAATAGAGATTATTAATTTTAATTGGCAAAAAGTATATGAGAAACCTCGTGCTATAGAGGAGAAACCTCGCATAATAGTTGTTCCAGAATACAAGAAATTTAAAGAGATAAAATATTTACTTCCTGCGAGCAGTTCGGCATTAGGTTATAAGGGAGACGGAGGTATTGATGATATGATTTGTCTTTATATTTCTGGCGATTGGGAAATCGAAAATTTAGATTTAGATGATATAAATGACGAATTTGGAAATCGGGTGTATCTAATCTTAATTATAGGTAATCTGACTGTAAAAAATATATACTGTAAGAATAGTGATATGGGTACATTTTTAACGGTTTTAAATTCGCTGGTTGCTGATAATATGGTTGTTAGTGGTCAGGAAATTTATATTGGCGGGAGATTAACAGTTAAAGATTTATTTTGGGGATATTATCCAGGTAACATAGTAGTTAACTTATTTCTTACTGCAAACGTTTTTATAGTTAGTAATTATACATACATTTTTTTAGATAAGGATGAATCCGGTCAACAACTATCAGTTGTAAATTACTTATTTTCAGATCAGGATGAAGAGTATGAATTTCAAAGATCAAAAGTATCTGCTTTTTTCAGAGAAGACTGCATAATGGGGTCGCCTAATATTGTTGATGATTTGAATGGTTGGAATGATTGGTTAAATGCGGATCAAATGATTGAAAATCTAAAAAAAGGAAAACCAATTTTACGCGAAAATTTCCAATTGCAAGAGCCGCCAGTAGTAGAAATCCCTTTTGTTTTTGAAAGTAAAGCATTTAACAATGCAAATTTGTTGCGGTTGAGGGAATCTCCATTGTTTTTGGATAATTATACGCCTCATGCAACGGAACGTTTCCAAATAATAGAATATTGGAAAGATGATGATTTCAAAAGAGTGTTGGTGAATAAAGAGGAGATGTTTTCTGAGATAGTATATTTTCAGCAGGATGATCGAGCTCTGATGATGCAGTATGTAAAAGTAAAACAAAATATACTTGAAAAGCTACGAGGGAATACATCCCAATATCAAATCAGTATTTCCTGCAGGACTATTAAAGATGGTACAGACGATAATTGGGAGGTATATAATTCTCTTTTAGAACAACATAAAAAATACCTTTCTTTAACACAAGATTTTTGGGAAGACCTGCTTACAGAATGGTCCGAAATGGAATATTATTACTTGCAATTTCAAAAGACAGTTACTGTAGAAAAAATAGAATACATTCTCTCCTTGCCAGTTGTTAAGGCAAAATTCAGTGATTACTATAATGTAAGAAATGAATCGATTTGGTTTAAGTTTAATTGGAAGTTCAGACAGATCGATACTGAACAAGGCCAGTGTCAACGCATTACAATTATCCGTGATTTCTCAACATTATATGGAGATAAGTATGAATTCTATCATTTTGATTTGAAGAAACTGGAGAATGGTAATGTGGTTCCGGTACTTTATACGCAAGATGAAAATGGAGATGAGTTCGATAACTACGAAGTAACGGTTTCTGACAGTGGTAAATTTAAAAATGCTGCGAAATATTTTAAAACATTAGAAAACAGAATGGAAGATATTAATCGGGAATATCTGAAAGGGCTCCAAAGAAGACAAGAGTACATTGATCAAATACCTAAGACCACTCCTTTTAAGACTATAAATTACAATGGCTTTGATTTTAAGTTAATTAGCCTGCACGAAGCCCACGAATTATTAAAAGACCTAAAAGATCTTGAAGGCAAAGAATATCTTTATGATGTATTTGATTTTTACAGTTTTCCTGTTGATGTTACTAAAGGTGGTTACTTCTTATTGGCGGAAGAAGATGTGGTTTTGTCTAAGTTGGAATTAGAAGGGGAGGTTTTTGAACTACAGGAAACTACTTCTGAAATACACGATCTCTATATTTTAGGGATTATATTTCTAAAAAATGTCATGGTAGAATCCCATATTTATACCCCTTGGGATGATTTTTCCCCTGCTTTAATTGTAATGGGTGATTTGAAATGCAGAAATATTCATTTGTCAGGGAACACGAATTATATTGAGGGATCTCTTTATTGTGAATTTTTGTTTGCAGAAAATCCAGGCAATTTATACGTAAAAGATAAGTTTAAAGGCGATTGTATCGTTGCGGATGCAATGCAGTGTTATTTTGGAGAAATTGTGACGATAGCGATTGTAAGCATGTATTGCATATATAGTTACAACAAGATAATGGATTCAGAGGGAAATATTCAGAAACAAATGAATTTTTATCCCGACACGCATTTTCTAGAAGATGTTTTGAAAGCAGAAATAATATATAACGACGGAACAGGATCTAGGTGGATGATTAACAGTAAAGTTCTGGATGATTGGATTACTAAAGGAAAATCACCTATTGACCGAAATAAAGATTTTCAATATCAAATATTAACTGATACCAGTATTTCTCCCAGATTTAATGCTATTTTTAATCAAGAACTACTCCTCAGCGAAAATTATAGAATTACTGATGACGAAACGAATCATACCTATGCATTTACCTCTTTTGAATGGAATGGTAAACCTTACAGAGAGATAAGTTGTAGTGAAGAGGATGTATTTGGTTATAGAGCTAGGATTTTGCATAGTATAGAAGAAAATGTCTACACAGCTCATCTGGATTATCTAGACATCGTTACAAAAGAACCGAAGCTGAGATTCTCGAGTACACTGGACGATACATTTACCTCTACAAAAGCAGCAAAACATGGCTTCTGTTTGGCAGAAATGGCTTTAAAGTCAGAGATTAAAATAGCTGAAATAAATAGTAACACTGAGAAAATAGCAGATTGTAATAAAGAACAAGATTTTCTAATGGAGACATTGATTCTCAAGACTCTTCCAATTGAATATAAAAATTTCATAGATGAAGATGATTTGTCAGATTTTGCACCATTTAAATTTGAGACGCAAGATGGAAAAATAGAATCTTTGGTAATGAAGTTTTTTACGCTTCAAGGAGATGATGATGTATTGTTGCTTAACAAAATTAAAGAGTTTACAACATCTCAAGTACTTCCCGAAAGTTTAATTCCTATAGCAGTCGATCCAATAAAGAATCTTATTCTAATTGCAGTTACGGGCAATAATATTGGAAAGGTCTATTATTGGGCAATGGATGAAGAAGACCATGAGGAGACATTTACACCTAAACATTTGCATTTAATATCGGAAACGTTTGGTGATTTTATAGGATTAAGAAAAACTTTTGAGAAATTAGATCCTGTGCAAGATCTTAATAAATATAGTTTTAAACCTGTAGAAGGAGAAAAGATAGAGTTTACAGATTTTAATTTTAAACTTGCGATCATTCAGGAGCTGATGTATGAAAAGGAATTGATTTTTCCGAAGTTTGATCTTTGTGAGTTTGTAGACCGTTACAGAGGAAGAGAAATAGACCTTGAAGAAGAAGGATATGATTTTATACCAGAAGTTACAAGCTATTTTGAAAAATTAGAAATCGATAAAAAGTTTGCAGCAGAAATTGTCGAAATATATCAGGATGGTAGTAACGGTGTTTATATGAATATGTTGTGGTTTTGGGATGGCGAGGATGATGAATTCAATATAAAATCATTTAAAGATGTAGAACAATTTCCAAATCTTAGAAAGATGACTTTGTTTTATGATACTCCTTTTAAGGAACGACAATATTTAAAGAGTAGAGGAATAGAGATTGAAGATGTTTAGATCAAATTAGAAATAAAGGAATAAAAAAGCACCCGAATTTGGGTGCTTTTTTTATAGAATATAGGTTTTGTTTCATAAACTATTTCTAATATTGATCGAGAGATTTATGTAAAAGCATAATCCTCTTAATCTGTAGCAAAAGGTTAGATATTGACTTAATTTTTATATGGCTCGTTCCTACGGAACTTTCTGTGTCCTGTTTTTTTCAACGGATTAAAATCCGTTGCTACAAAGTGGATCGTTCCTTTGGAACTATCCAGAATAAATAGTTGTTAACTTTAAAAAAAAATCAAAAATGGATGAAGTACAAAGAATAAAAAAACAGCTTGCAAAAACAGCTACTGAATTTATAAGTGGCGGATTTAGACCAACAAATTCAGCTTCTGAAAGTTGGATTGGAAGAGTTTATTTATATAAAGAAGCGGAAGGGATTCCTCTGGACGATAACAACGAATTGATGTGGCCACTGTTTCAATTATGTTTGGAGGGTTTGCCTTTTGTTCCCGAGATTTTAAAAAGTACAAAAACGATTTCTGTCTTTATTTCTAAGAATATTCCAATGGATTTGACTCCTAATGGAAATAATTGGACATTACGTGAATATGGCATTGACGATACACTTATTATTAAAGATTTAAAAAATCCTGTTTCACATCTAAAAGCTTTCCCATTATCAAATAAATTAATTGAGGAAGATTATCCTGTTTGGGAAGATTGTTCCTCCATACCAGAGGATGTTACGGACAAGATACTTGAACTTGAAGAATCAAAAACTATTGATAATTATTACGACATAGTTGAAAATAATTATAGTCATAAAATTGGAGGTTATCCTAGTTATTGCCAATCAGGAATCGATTTTGGGAACGATTTTGAGTTTGTTATACAGATTTCTTCTGATGAAAAAGTTAATTTAAATATTGTTGATAACGGCAATATTTATCTGGCAAAAAATAGCAAGACTGGACAATGGGTCTATTATTGTGATTTTTATTAGATAATTTAAGTGTGACACGATCCAAAAACTTTAATCGTTAGGTTCCGAAGAAAAGATTGATTTTACAGTAACGGATTTTAATGTGTTGGAAATAAAGAAACATGTTAAAAAAGTTTCGTAGAAACGATCCATTTTGTAGCAACGAATTTTAATCCGTTGGAACCAAAAACAATATGTGGAAAAAGTTCTATAGGAACGACTCATTTAAATTTTGAACCCTCGTGGAGTCACACATCTTGTTTTATGTAAAGATTATAATATTTTGCAACAGCTTTACGGCTCCGCATCTTAGCGAGAGATTCTAATCTCCACAAACAAAAGAAGCTGCGGCCTTTGCGTAGCCCCTTGTGCTCCTTGCGGTTTAAAAAAAATCAAACCGGAAGATTCTTCTCAAATGCCGATCCGAAAGAAAAAAACGAATCTGTACTTCCAACACCTTCAATCTGGTGAATTTGTTCGTATAAAATTTTACGAAGTTCTTCGTTATTGATAGCGACAATTTTTATGAACAAAGCATACTTTCCGGAAACCCAATGGCACTCTACAACCTCTGGAATTTCTTTTAATTTTTCGGCAATTGAATAGGAAAAACGCGCCTCTTTGGTTACAATTCCGGTGTACGTAGTAGTCTCAAAACCAATTTCTTTTGGATTTAACTTTACCGAAAAACCGGTAATCACTCCCGATTCCTGTAACTTCTTAACCCTTAAATGAACTAATGAATTGGAGATGTTTAATTCTTTGGCTAAATCCGAAAAAGAGATTCTTCCATTTTTGCTTAGCATTTGTATGATTTCGCGATCTAAATAGTCAGTATTTTCATTCTTCTTGATGTTTGCCATGGTTAGTGCTAGTTTAGAGATTTCTATTATTTTGACAATTCTTAAGTTAAAACGGGTTTTATAAATGTCAAAATTACAAAAAAAACAGTGTGAAGTGTCGAATTTTAAATAAACGTATATCTATGGTGTTATAATAACACTATTATATATAATTTTGTGTCATAATCACACTATTTTAACAAAACAGAAATGGATAAAAATCAATTACTTATGAAATTATGGGAGCAGTATGCCAATATTACCCCATCTGCAAGAAAAATACATGAATTACTAGAAGAAAGAGGTGAAGTGATAAAAAATGACCATATCGCTATTCGTACTTTCAATGATAAGCGTGTAAATATTGAGGTTCTGGAAAAGCCTTTTTTGAATGTTGGTTATGAAGCAAGAGGAGAATATAATTTTGAAAGTAAAAAATTGTTTGCCAGACATTACGAACACCTTACAGATAAAGATGCTCCAAGAATTTTTATTTCGGAGTTGGAGTTGGAAAAATGTTCTCCTGAATTGCAGGAGACTGTACAGGGTATTCTGAACAGTTGTGACGCAGATTTATTTAATAATCCTGAGTTGGTTTTGAGTGGTTCTGTGTGGAATGGAAATTCACAGGCAGTGTATAAATCATTATTGGACGAGTCAGAGTATGCGGCATGGATGTATGTATATGGATTCAGAGTCAATCACTTTACCATTAATACCAATGCTTTAAAAGAGTTTAAAACTTTAGAAGAACTTAATCACTTTTTGGAAGAGAGTGGATGGAAATTAAATGCATCGGGTGGAAAAATCAAAGGTACTCCGGAGCAATTACTGGAACAATCCAGTACACTTGCTGATTTGTATCTAGTCGATTTTGAAGAAGGTGCCTTAGAAATACCATCTTGTTATTATGAGTTTGCACTTCGTTACCCAATGGCAAACGGAGAATTGTATCAGGGATTTGTAGCCTCATCTGCCGATAAGATATTTGAGAGTACCGATGTAAAGTTGCAGGAAATTAAATAATTACAAGAAATAAATTAATTGAGTATAAGGAAAAAAATCTGATTTAACACATAGAAACATAGATTGTATGTGAAAAAAAAGAATGTAAAAAAAGAAATACATTTCTTTCACATAGCCGGTAATGTGTATTTAAAATAAGTGAAACGTCTTTTTATAAGTACAAAACCTATGTCTCTATGTGTTTAAAAGAAATTCCCCCAATTAAGTACAATCATTTTACAACCAGCTTTTAAGATAAAAAATAGTTGAAGAGACGAAGGTCATTTTTTGCCTTTCGAACTTCTTTTTAAAGAGATTAAAAGTTGAATAATCAATATTAAAAAAGTCGTAATGGCAGTAACAGAATTACAATTCGGAATAAAACAAGCTTTAAGCCAATTGGGCATAAAGGATATTAATGAGGGAACTTCAACCGGATTGAACCATTTTTCAAACGGCGAAATCCTTGAAAGTTATTCTCCGGTTGATGGGCAATTGATTGCAAAAGTTAAAACATCAACGGCTGCAGATTACGAGAAAGTAATGGAGTCGGCAACGGCTGCTTTTAAACAGTTCAGATTGATGCCGGCACCGCAACGTGGAGAAATCGTACGCCAGTTTGGTGAGAAGCTGCGTGAGCGCAAAGAAGCATTAGGAAAATTGGTTTCGTACGAAATGGGGAAATCCTTGCAGGAAGGTTATGGAGAAGTGCAGGAAATGATTGATATCTGCGATTTTGCAGTAGGGCTTTCACGTCAGTTACACGGATTAACGATGCACTCAGAACGTCCGGGACATCGTATGTACGAGCAATACCATTCTTTGGGAGTGGTAGGAATTATTTCGGCATTCAACTTTCCGGTGGCTGTTTGGGCATGGAATACAGCATTGGCGTGGATTTGTGGTGATGTTTGCGTTTGGAAACCTTCAGAAAAAACACCTATCTGTGCGATTGCCTGTCAAAACATTATAAGTGAAGTCATCAGAGAAAACAATTTACCGGAAGGTATTTCGGGGTTAATCAATGGTGATTATAAAATAGGAGAACTACTGACCAAGGATACTCGTATTCCTTTAATTTCGGCTACCGGTTCTACCCGTATGGGAAAAATTGTGGCGCAGGTAGTTGCAGGACGTTTGGGAAGATCATTACTGGAATTAGGCGGAAACAATGCGATCATTGTAACACCTGATGCCGATATTAAGATGACGGTTATTGGTGCTGTTTTTGGTGCCGTTGGAACGGCGGGGCAAAGATGCACGTCAACCCGTCGTTTAATCATCCACGAAAGTATTTACGATAAAGTAAAAGATGCGATAGTGGCTGCCTACAAGCAACTTCGCATTGGAAATCCGCTGGATGAGAACAATCATGTTGGTCCTTTAATTGATACTCAGGCGGTCGAAATGTACCAACAAGCTTTGGAGCAAGTGGTAGCTGAAGGTGGAAAAATTCTGGTAGAAGGCGGTGTACTTTCAGGCTCCGGATATGAAAGCGGATGTTACGTAAAACCTGCTATAGCCGAGGCCGAGAACTCATTTGAAATTGTACAGCACGAAACTTTTGCCCCAGTCTTGTACTTACTAAAATATTCCGGAACTGTCGAAAATGCAATCGCAATTCAAAACGGTGTAGGACAAGGTTTGTCTTCTGCAATTATGACTAATAATTTAAGAGAAGCCGAATTGTTTTTATCTGTTACAGGTTCTGACTGTGGAATTGCAAATGTCAATATTGGTACATCCGGTGCCGAAATTGGTGGAGCATTTGGCGGAGAAAAAGAAACAGGCGGAGGGAGAGAATCCGGCTCCGATGCCTGGAAAGTGTATATGCGCAGACAAACCAATACCATTAATTACACGACTAGTTTGCCATTGGCACAAGGAATTAAATTTGACTTATAAGCCGAATTAGAACTAAAGCTTATATAAAAATCAAAACAAAGAGAATACCTGCATTGAATAAGACAGTTTTACAAAAGACTGTCTTATAAGGTGCCCGCTTACAAATAAAAAACAAACAAAAAACGAAATTTTAATTAACCAAAACCATTACCAAAATGAAAAAACTACTCATTAGGAAATTAAATTTTATTCCTTTACTGTTATGCTTGTGGTTGCCAAACATCAACTTTGCGCAAGTAAATCAGGCGCAAAAAACCATTTCCGGAAAAGTCATTGATGATAAGAATAATACGTTGCCGGGCGTGAGTATTTCTATTAAAGACTCTAAATATAATGCCGCAACTGATATTGACGGAAATTATACTTTAGTATATTCATCAAGTCTTGTTAATCCGGTGATTGTTTTTTCATACATGGGATTTATTGAGAAAAGTGAAGCGGTAAACAACCGTTCGGAACTTTCAATTATCATGCAGGAAGAAACCAATAAACTGAATGAAGTAGTGGTTATTGGTTATGGTTCTCAGAAAAAAAGTAACGTTACCGGGGCAATTTCTACTGTTAAAAAAGAAAGCCTCGAAACAAGAGCTACAACAAGTCCGGCTGAAGCACTTCAAGGCTTGGTTGCAGGGGTAAACGTGCAAAAAAGCGGTGGTGTGGCAGGGGCTTCTGTGAGCGTAAAAATCCGTGGGGTAAATACCTTTGGAGCTACAGAACCACTTTATATTATTGATGGATTTCAAGGGTCTATTAATACTATAAATCCAACCAATATTGAATCTATGGAGGTACTGAAAGATGGTGCTGCAGCGGCAATTTACGGATCTGTTGCTGCGAATGGTGTTATTATTGTAACGACTAAAAACGGACAAAAAGAAGGTGTAAAAGTAGATTTTAGCTCTTTTTTAAGCATCACAAATCCATCCAAAACATTAGATTTATTAGATGCTGACGGATACCGCACCGTTCACAAAAGAATGTATGATGAATACAATAAATATGCAACTTCGCCAAAAGCGCTTCCTGCTTATATAAACGCTCCATCTGATATCAATACAGATTGGCAGGATGAAGTTTTTCGTTCCGGATTTACACAAAACTACGGTTTAGGAATTCAGGGAAGACAAGGAGATTTTAAATTTGCTTTGTATGGTAACTTCGTAAAACAGAAAGGAATTGTAATTGACAATCAATTTGGTTCGCAAACGGCCAGTGCAAGAGTAAGTTTTAAAAAATCTATTTTTGACATAGACGGGAAAATGGCCTATATCGGAACACAAAATGCATTGCCTAATTTTCAATTGAAAGAGGTATACACCATGTCTCCTTTAGTTCCTGTTTATGATGATAAAGAAGAATATGGTTATGGATTAACGAACAAAAATGGTCTGCCAGCCGGAACAAACCCTGTTGCCGAAGAACATTTTAAGAAAAGCAATGATGTAGGACAGGATATTACAGCTAATATTGCGGCAACAGCTAATATTGCACCTTGGTTAAAATATAAATTAGCGTATTCTTACCGTGTGAAGAACAACCAGCAAACTGCACATTTTCCACCGTACATTGCCAATCCAAAAGAGGTACATCTTTATCCGTTGCAAAGTGAGTTAAGAACAACCTGGAACGAGCAAATATTAGACAACATTATAACAATTGATAAAACTTTTGGTAAACATGTTTTTGGTTTAATGATTGGTAACACTTTTAATAGCCAGGCATCTAACTGGAATGAGGTAAGTGTAGAAGGAAAAACAACAGATTATACAGTGGATAACGGACAATTGGTTTCTATAGACCGTCCATCAGGATTTCTTGATCCGGGATTTGAAACTATTGGTGCCGGAAAAGGAGGAACGTATGCTGCAGACGGATCAAAGTTTCAGTACAATCGTGTTTCTTTCTTTAGCAGGTTAAATTATTCTTACAATGATCGTTATTTGTTACAAATGACCGTTAGAAGAGACGGTTCTTCTAAGTTTGGAGCCGACAGCCGTTGGGGAACTTTCCCATCTATTGCATTAGGATGGAAAATTGAACAGGAAGATTTTTTCCCGAAAGATATTTTTATCTCTACTTTAAAATTACGTGCCAGCTGGGGACAATTGGGTAACGAGGCAGCTTTAGGATATTACTCTGCAAATACATTGATTAATACAGGTAATAGCTTAGGTTCAGGTTATGTTCAGGGAATTGGAAGCAACCCTTGGCCAGGAAGCATTGCAAAAGCTTTGGAAAACAGAAACCTGCAATGGGAAACTACAGATTCTAAAAATATTGGTATCGATTATACCCTTTTAAAAGGAAAAATTAGCGGTTCGATGAACTACTACCACAATGTGACCGATAATTTATTAATCACAAAAAGACTGGCTCCATCTGCCGGAGTGGATGACCCGATTCTTAACGTAGGTAAAATTAGTAACAGCGGATTTGAATTTGAAGTAAATTACCGCGATCAGGTTAATGAATTAAAATACAATGCAGGTTTGAATTTTACAACGCTTAAAAACAAAGTGGTAGCACTTGCTAATGAAGGACAGACCATTTATGGAGAAGGATTAAAATTCGGAGACGAGCATTTTCCAACTCAGGCACGCGTAGGAAACCCTATTAGTGGATTCTATCTGTACAAAACAGATGGTATTTTTCAAACTACTCAAGAGGTAGCGGCTCATAATAAAAATGGTGTTTTATTACAGCCAAATGCTCAGCCGGGAGATATTCGCTTTAAAGATTTAAACGATGATGGTGTTATTGATGATAAAGATAAAGCCTATGCCGGAACCGGTTTACCAAAAGTTGAAGTAAATCTTACTTTAGGTGCAAGTTATAAAGGCTTTGATTTCTCAGCTTTGATTGGAAGCGGTTGGGGGAATAAATTGTACAACGGAAACCGTTATTTTTATGAGTCTATGAACTCCGGAACCAACATGCTGGCTTCGACTTTAAATTCATGGACACCTGATAACCACAGTGATATTCCAAGAGCTGTATTGCAGGACCCTAACGGAAACAGCCGTGAGTCAGATCGTTTTCTGGAAAGTGGAAATTTTATAAGAATGCGTCAATTGCAATTAGGATATACTGTCCCAAGCAGCATGTTGGGCAAAGCAAAAATGGACAAACTTAGATTTTATGTGAGTGTAGAGAATTTATTTACTATCACTAATTATTCTGGTATTGATCCTGAGTTTTCACGTGCATCTGTGCTTAATACTGGTATTGATCGTTTTGTGTATCCATTTACAAGATCGTTTGTATCGGGTATTCAGTATATATTTTAATTCTATTTTATAAAAGACACCATCATGAAAAAGATATTTTTATTATTATCCACTATAGGTCTGTTGACTATTACAAGTTGTAGTGATTATCTGGAGCAACAATCTCCAGACCAACTTACCTCAGATAATTTCTGGAGAAATAAGACTGATGCAGAATCAGCTTTGGCAGCAACGTACGGACAGCTTGAATGCGCCACTAACCGATGGTCTTTCGCCGAGATAAAATGGCCGGTAGAAGCATATCGTGAAGATATAAACGAACTGGGGAGTGATGCTTTAAATTACCAAAATTGGGTAGAACTTTCGACTTTTACTTATACCAATGGAAACAGCCAGTTTACCAGCTATTGGGGAATTAATTACAGAGGAATCAGTAATGCCAATCAGGTTATTGATAAATTACCACAGGTTCCGGCTTCTAAATTAACAGATGGGGATCGCAAACAAATTGAAGCTGAAGCTCGTTTTTTACGTGCCTATTACCACATGAAATTGCTTTTAAACTGGGACAAAATTTATGTTAGAGATAAATATGTAACCAAAGAAAGTGATCTGAATATTCCTCTTTCTACACGTGCAGAAGCTTGGGATTTTATCACAAAAGAATTTAAAGCGGTTGCAGATGTGTTGCCTGCAAAACAATCTACAGATAAAACAGGTCGCGCAACAAGTGGTGCAGCGAATAGTTACCTTGGTTTTGCATATTTAACCAGAGCTTACGAAGAAACAGCTCAAAAACAAAGTTTCTTAACCGAAGCACTTACTGCATTGAATAAAGTACAGGGGTATGAGTTAGTTAAAGACTATGTTTCCATGTTTGATGGAACGACAAAAAATAGTAAAGAGTCTATTTTTGAATTGCAATTTTCAGAAACTAGTGCCAATGGAGCTTTTTATCGTAATGCTCTTCACTATTGGATGGCAGCCGGAGAACTAGGAGGATGGGATGAAATTCTTCCAAGTGCGATGCTGATAAATGAATTCAAAAAAGAAGGAAAAATTGCTACTACAGGAAATTATGATACCCGTTTGTACAGCACAATTTTCTTTAAAGACCCTTATTTCAATGATGCGAATAATCCAATGGTATTAGGCGCTACTTATGATGAAAGATTTGAAGGTAAAGACAAACCAGTCTATCGCAGGTACATACCAAATACTCAGGAAAAAATGGATCAGGAGTTTACAGCGATCAACATTCCTTTAATGAGATATGCAAATGTATTGTTGATGCAAGCTGAGGTATTGAATGAGTTGGGACGCACGGGAGAAGCTATTCCATACATCAACAAAGTTCGTGAAAGAGCTGATATGCCAGCGATGACGGGAACTACTACAGCAGCTGTTAAAGCTCAGATCGAACATGAAAGAATTATAGAGTTTCCGTTAGAAAACTATCGTTTTTATGACTTACGTCGTTGGGGAAAAACTAAAGCAGCACTTGATGCAGTGGGGCGTACCGGTTTTGATACCGCAAAAAATAGCTTTTACCCAATTCCATTAACAGAAACACAAGCAAATTAACGATTTAACAAAAAGAAATCAATTCCTAAAAGTTGATTTTCAATAAAGATTTTAATCCTGCAAGGTCTTTTTCAGACCTTGTAGGTTTAATTTTTATATCCAGAAACCTCACATATTAAAAAGATTGAAAGATTGAAAGATTGAAAGATAAAAAAGATTAAAAAAAATCCACTAAATCTAACGCATAGCACTTAAGTTAAAGAAAGATTTATTACATTATCTAACTAAAAAACACACCAAAAAAAACAAAATAACATGAACAAAAAGGAAATACTTTTTATTCTTGCGTCCTTTTTTATAGTACAATCCGGTTGGACACAAAAGAGCTATCCAAACTTAGAATCGGGCAAAAACAGTCTGAACTATAAAGGAAACCCAATCAATGCCACAGACCGAAAATCACTGGCATTCTCAGACAAAGGGGCATGGTTCGCATTTGGATTTTTAGAGCCCTCAGCAGTTCAGGGGGGATTCTCGGGACCATTTTTAATGACAGAACAAAACGGTGTTTGGTTAAGTCCTTCGTTTGTTTCGTTGCAGCTTCAGGATGAAAACAAAAAAGAGGTTATCCAGTGGAAAAATGCTTTGGTTAGTCAAAACAGCTACAACAGCCATCTGGAGCAAGAGTTTAAAAATGATAAACTAACGGTAAAACAGCAGTTGGTTTATTTATCGGGACATTCAGCTTTACAAAAAACAAGCATTACCAATACATCAGGAAAAGCGATAACACTTTTTCCTTCGTACAGTTCGACACTTTTTTTAAATGATTTACAATTGTCTAAAGAAGGCAAAATGTTAAAAATTGTTTCTACAAAAAGTACTGCAACAGGTTATATTCAGTTTTTGAATAGTACTCCCGAAATTGAGATCACCAAAGAGGGGTACAATACCCAAACAGAGAAACTGGTATTAAAACCAAATGAAACCAAAGAAATAGTCGTTTCACAAACCTTTATTTTTCCGCAATACTCCTGGAAAAGTGAGAACGAAAACATTGCCAAAACAGTATTTACTACACTGCTGAACAACACACAAAAAGAAAAAGAAAATCAATTAACGCAATTAATTACCAGAAAGAAAAATATTTACAAAGACGTCGTTTACTCAGATCTGGTAGCTAAACTGGCATTGACTTTACAAAACAATACGCGAATTGCGGCCGAAGGTTTAAAACACGGAGGTCTCTTTCCTAGTTACAATTACGAGTGGTTTCATGGTTTTTGGGCGTGGGACAGCTGGAAACATGCGGTTGCAGTAGCCAATTACAATCCAGAACTGGCGAAAGATCAAATGCGCGCTTTGTTTGATTATCAGGAACCGAATGGGTTTATTCCGGATTGTATTTACAGAAACAATTTTCTTGAAGAAAACAACTACCGAAACACCAAAGCACCGCTTGCGGCTTGGGCAATCTGGAAAATTTATGAAAAAACAAAAGATGTTAATTTTATAAAAGAGTTCTATCCGAAGTTAAAGTTATACCACAACTGGTGGTACAAAGACAGAGACCACGATCAGGACGGTTTATGCGAATTTGGCTCTACCGACGGAACTGTGATTGCAGCAAAATGGGAAAGCGGAATGGACAATGCCGTTCGTTTTGATGATAGCAAAATCCTTAAAAATGGAGAGAAAGCATATTCCTTAGATCAGGAAAGTGTTGATTTAAACTCTTTTTTATATGCCGAAAAGAACTATCTGCAGAAGATGGCAGAAGTTTTAAAACTAACAGAAGAAGCAAAGAAATGGAAAGAAGAAAGTACTGCTTTGAAAGTTAAAATTCAAAATCAGTTTTGGGATGCTGCGACGGGTTGGTTTTACGACACGACCATCGACGGTAAAACACTGGTAAAAGCAATGGGTTGTGAAGGATACTTGCCTATTTGGGCAGAAGTCGCTACCGCGGAGCAAGTTCAGTTGGCGAAAAAGAATATGATGGATACCGCCAGCTTGAACACCTTTGTTCCGTTGCCGACACTGGCAGCCAATCATCCGAAGTTTAAACCAAATAATGGGTACTGGAGAGGACCGGTTTGGCTTGATCAAAGTTATTTTGGGATAAACGGACTGGAAAAATACGGATACACAAAGGAAGCAAACGAACTGGCCCACAAACTGATTTATAACGCAGAAGGAGTTTTGGACAAAGGAACTTCTATCAGAGAGAATTATCAGCCAATTACAGGAAAAGGACTAGAAGCTTACAATTTTAGCTGGTCGGCTTCCCATTATTTAATGCTTCTTTTAGAAGATAAATAGTTAAATAAGCTGTTGTGTATAAAATTTTAACACATAGAGACATAGATTATATAGGCACAAAAAAGACGTTTCAGTTAGCATTAATGTACAGAGCTACGTGTGAAGAAATGTGTTTCTTATTGTATTCTCTTTTTCAAGAAAAAATCTATGTCTCTATGTGTTTAATTAAACTTTTATAAATTACCAACAGCGAGTTAAGAATAACTATCTAAATTTGATTAACACAACAACAGTACAAAGTATGTTCAACCAAAAAATAGCATTCACAAAAATAGTAGCAACAGGGCTACTTATTGCAAATAGCCATTCGGCACCTGTTTTTGCTCAAACAAAAAAAACTACAGCTACAGAAAAAAAAGATCCACAGCGTTTTTTCTCAAAGCCTGATTTAATGCAGATCGGGGTTTATTATTATCCGGAGCAATGGCCAAGAGAGCAATGGGAACGTGATTTAAAAAACATTAAAAAACTAGGATTCGAGTTTACGCATTTTGCAGAATTTGCCTGGACATATATGGAACCTGAAGAAGGAAAGTACGATTTCAAATGGCTCGATGATGCTCTTGCAATCGCAGAGAAAGAAGGTTTAAAAGTTATTCTTTGTACGCCAACCCCAACTCCGCCGGCATGGATGGGGGAAAAATATCCTGAGATTTATCTGGTCGATGCAAGCGGACGCCGCAGAGAACATGGTAACAGGGCCAATCAATCGGTATCAAATGAAAAATACAGAGCCTTTGTAGAGAAAATGGTTACTGAACTTGGAAAGAGATATGGGAAGAATAAAAACATTATGGGTTGGCAAGTGGATAACGAGCCGGGAGCCCCGGACGATTTTAGTCCTTCTGCTCAAAAAGGATTTCAGAAATGGCTGAAAGCCAAATATGGTACGATTGAGAAGTTAAATGCCGAATGGCTGGGAAGTTTTTGGAGCATTCGCTATAACAATTTCGAACAAATTGCGATTCCAAATGCCGAAATCTATTTTGAAGATAAACTAAGTCCGCATGCTATATTAGATTTCAAGAGATTTACAGCAGATTCTCAAGCGGAATATTTGAATTTACAGGCCGAAACACTTCGAAAATATGTTGATCCAAAACAATGGATTACGACTAATTACACCAATGTAGTGTATGGAGCGGATCCGAGAAGAACTGATAAAATGGATTTTGCTACCTATACCATGTATCCGGTAAGCGGAAGAAACCAATTGGGTGGTCAGAACTTTAGAATGGGACATCCAAACAAAATATCAGAAGCCAATGATTATTACAGATCCATAAACGGGGTTACCGGTGTTATGGAAATGCAGCCGGGACAAGTAAATTGGGCAAGTATAAATCCGCAATTGCTTCCGGGAACGGTTCATATGTGGATCTCGCAAGCTTTCGGAGGAGGTTGCTCGTTTACTTGTACGTACCGATACAGACATCCGCTAGGAAGCAGCGAAATGTACCACGACGGAATTGTAGGTACCGATGGTGTAACCCTGACAACAGGAGGAAAAGAGTTTGTACAATCTATCGAAGACATGAAACTGCTTCGAAAAGAATACAATCCAAAAGCAGTACTTCCAGCGGATCTTGCCAAAAGAAAAACAGGTTTTTTATGGAGTCATGAGAATCTTTGGGATTTGGAAAACCAAAAACAAACGGAATTCTGGAGCACGTGGAGACACAGAAATACCTATACGTCTGCTGTAAAATCGACCGCTGCGCCAATGGATTTTATCACTGAAGAAGATGATTTCTCTGCTTATCCTTTTATTGTAGCTCCTGCTTATCAGCTTATCGATCAGAAATTGGTAGATAAATGGACTAAATATGTAGAAAATGGTGGTAATCTGATCTTGTCCTGCCGAACTGGTCAGAAAGATAAAAACGGACATTTCTTTGAAGCCAAATGGAGTGCACCGATCGTTCCGCTAATTGGTGCTGATGTAGACTTCTTTGACATGCTTGTAGCAGATGTAAACGGAACCATAAATGCCGGAAGCAGTACTTATAAATGGAATACCTGGGCAGATGTTTTAGAACCGAAACCGGGAACAGAGGTTCTTGCTACTTATGCCGATCAGTTTTACAAAGGAAAAGCCGCAGCAATTACCAGAAAATTAGGAAAAGGAACTGTTACTTATATAGGAGCAGAAAGTAAAGACGGAGATTTGGAAAGACAAGTGGTAAGATCGGTTTACGAACGTGCCAAAGTAACGATTGATGATTTGCCAAAAGGTGTATTTGTAGAATGGAGAGACGGTTTTTATACAGGTGTAAATTATACCAATGAGGCCATACAGTTACCAATTCCTCAGGGAAGCAAAATCTTGGTAGGACAAAACCCTTTACAACCGGCTCAGGCTATTATTTGGAAATAAAAGTTAGACACGAATTTCACGAATGAGCACGAATTTTTTAAATAGTATGCGGATAATAAGTCATGAATTCGTGGTAAAAAAAGGCTTAACAAGAACAACGCAAATAAGTAAAATATAATTCGTGCTCATTTGTGGAATTCGTGGCAAAAGAAACACTTTATCAGATTACGCAAACAATGTAATATAATTTGTGAAATTCGAGGCAAAAAAAATAATCCATTGCATTCGGCTCAGGCGATTATCTGGAAAAAAAGTTCGCCACGAATTTCACGAATGATCACGAATTTTTTAAATAGTATGCGCATAATAATTCGTGATTTTGCGGCAAAAAAACGCTTAACAAGACAACGCAAGTAAGTAAGATATAATTCGCGTTAATTTGTGAAATTCGTGGCAAAAGAAACACTTTACCAGATTACGCAAACAATGTAATATAATTCGTGGCTAAAAAAAATAAACAAAAACAATTTAATATAGTAACAATGATTTTTTCAGAAGCAACTATTCAGGATTTAGTAAAAGAACATTACGGATTAATCGTTACCGTAAAAGCATTAAATGGATATGACGAACTGAACTTTCTTTTATCGAATGAGAAGAATGAAAAGTACATTCTAAAAGTATCAAACGAAAGTCATCCGTTTCCTTTTTTAGAAGCGCAGATTAATATTATCCAACATCTTAAAAAGAGTAGTATTTCAAATTGTTTTCAGCATTTCAGCATCAACAAACACGGGGAGGAGCTGACCAAAATCGTTAGTAATTCGTATACCTATTATATCAGAATCTTAAACTTTTTAGAGGGGGTTTTTTGGGTTGATGAGAAAGCCAAAACAAGTGAATTGCAATATGATTTGGGAAGTTTTTTAGGTAAGATGGATCATGCCTTACAGGATTTCTCACATCCCGCCATGCACCGTAATTACACCTGGGATATAAGTCATGCGAGTGAAGCCGGAGATAATTTAAAGCACATATTAAATCACGAAAAAAGACGTATTGCAGGTTATTTTCTGCTACAGTTTGATACTGAAGTTTTACCTCAGCTACATCGCCTGCGTCATGCTTACATACATAACGATGCCAACGATTATAATGTATTGGTGCAGGACAATCGTGTTAGCGGATTAATTGATTTTGGCGATATGGTGTATACTGCTTTAATCAACAATCTGGCTATCGCCTGTACGTATGCTATGCTGGACGAAGAAGATCCTTTGGCAGTTGCGGCATCGTTAGTAGCGGGATATCATAAATCGTATGCATTAACTGAGCAGGAAGTCGATTTGTTGTATTATCTGATTGCAGGAAGACTTTGTATCAGTGTAACACAATCGGCTTATAATGCTTCATTAGACAGCAATAACGAACACCATTTTATTACCGAAAAACCGGCTTGGGATCTGTTGTTTAAATTGATACAGATTAACCCAATCAAAGCGCAGGATGCTTTTAGAAAAGCCTGTGGTTTTGATGGAGTAATTACTACCGATGATTACAGTGATTTACTGAAAGTTCGTAAAAGTAAAATTGGACGAAATCTAAGCATTGGGTATCAGGATAAATTAAAAATAGTAAAAGGAGCTCTGCAATATCTATACGATGATAAAGGAAGAACCTTTGTGGATTGTGTTAATAACCCTTCACATGTTGGACATTGTCATCCTGTAGTCGTTCGAAAAATGCAAAAACAAATCGCTACTTTAAATACCAATACCCGATATTTAAATGACGCTATAACAGCTTATGCCGAAAAACTAACAGCAACATTACCTTCTAAACTGAGCGTTTGTTATTTTGTTAATTCGGGTAGTGAGGCAAATGATTTGGCGATTCGTATGAGCCGTCATTTCACCAAACAAAAAGACATTATTGTATTGGATCATGCGTATCACGGAACGTCTACTGTGGCGATGGAAATGAGTCCCTACAAATTTGATAGTAAAGGCGGGTTTGGTCAGATGTCCTGGATACACAAAGCAATTAATCCCGATTTATACCGCGGCCCTTACAAATATGGTGACACTACTGCAGGAGAAAAGTATGCAGCCGATGTACAACGAATTATCGAAGAATTAAAAAAAGAAGACAAAGCTCCGGCTGTATTCATTTGTGAAACCTTATTAGGAGTTGGTGGTCAGATTCCGTTACCGGAAAATTATCTAAAAACAGTTTATGACTATGTCAGAGCTGCGGGAGGAGTTTGTATTGCCGATGAAGTTCAGGTTGGATTTGGAAGAATAGGAGATCACTTTTGGGGCTTTGAACTTCAAGATGTAGTTCCGGACATAGTAGTTTTAGGAAAACCAATTGGTAACGGACATCCGTTAGCCGCTGTGATTGTAACTGAAGAAATTGCTGATGCTTTCAATAATGGTATGGAGTACTTTAACACTTTTGGAGGTAATCCCGTATCTATGACCACAGGTTTGGCGGTACTGGATGTAATTCAGGAAGAAGAAATGCAGCAACATGCTTTGGAAACAGGGAATCATTTAATGAAAGGTTTAAGGGATTTAATGGCCAAGTACCCAATTATTAGTGATGTGCGTGGACATGGATTGTTTATTGGTGCCGAAATGGTAAAAGATAAAATCACTATGGAGCCCGCTGTTCCTGAAATTGATATTGTAGTAGAAAAAATGAAAGCTCAAGGCTATTTATTAAGTACAGATGGACCTTTACACAATGTTTTGAAAATAAAACCACCCATGACATTCAACAAACAGAATGCTGATGAAATGGTGAAATTCTTAGATGTCGCTTTAAGCGAATTGTAAAAGAAAATCTCGCAGAGTCGCAAAGGCGCAAAGTTTTTAGAGAATTTCTTTGTGACTTTGTGTCTTTGCGAGAGAATAATTAACCATGGTTAGCTTAAAAAAAACACTTTTTACCCTTACTTTGGGTAAAAGCAGAACTGTACATAATAGAGTATTAAAATGAATGATAATAATATCCTTTCTAAGAGCACGGTTCCTTTAGAAAGTTTAGAAAAACAAGTAGAAGGTAAATTATTCTACGATCATACCATGCGCTTGCTTTATGCGACTGATGCCAGTGCTTATAAAGAAATGCCTTTGGCCGTTGCAATTCCCAAAACAAAGGAAGACATCCAAAAAATCATTGCTTTTGCGAGAGAACACAAAAGTAGTGTCATTCCTCGTGCTGCCGGAACATCGCTTGCCGGACAGGTAGTGGGTAACGGAATTATTGTTGACATTTCACAGGAGTTTACCAAAATTATATCGGTTGATCAGGAGGAGAAAACTGCCTGGGTAGAGCCGGGTGTCATTCGCGATGAGCTTAATCTTTATTTGAAACCGTACAAGCTGTTCTTCGGGCCGGAAACTTCGACCAGTAATCGCTGTATGATTGGTGGAATGGTAGGAAACAATGCCTGCGGTGCAAGATCGGTGATTTACGGATCGACACGCGAACATTTACTCGAAATCAAAGGTTTTTTGGCCGATGGTCACGAAGTTACTTTTGGTGCTTTGACGAATGCCGAATTTGAAGATAAATGTAACGGAATTAATGTAGTAAGCCCTTTAGAACAGGCTATTTATGTTCAGGCAAAAGAGATATTATCATCAAAATCAAATAGAATTTTATTTGAAGATAACTTTCCAAAAAAATCCATTCCCAGAAGAAACACAGGTTATGCTTTAGATTTACTGGCAGATACAATGCCGTTTACAGATTCGGAAGAGAAATTTAATTTCTGTAAGTTAATTGCGGGATCAGAAGGAACTTTATTCTTTTCGACAGCTATAAAACTGAATCTGGTTGAGGCGTTAAAACCGTATTCGGCTTTGGTTTGTGTGCATTTTGAAAGCATTAATGAATCCCTTAAAGCCAATATCGAAGCTTTAAAATTCAATCCTGATAGTGTGGAGCTAATCGACCATTATATTCTGGAATGTACCAAAGAAAATATCGAACAAAGTAAGAATCGTTTTTTTGTAAAAGGAGATCCTCAGGCTATTTTAGCGGTTGAATTCTTAAGGGATTCTCCCGAAGAAATCGACAGTATAGCCAAAGAAATGGAAACCTTGATGCGGTCTAAAAATCTTGGTTATCATTTCCCGATAGTTTATGGTGACGATACCAATAAAGTCTGGGCTTTGCGAAAAGCTGGATTGGGTTTATTGTCTAATATTCCCGGTGATGCCAAAGCTGTTGCGGTGATTGAAGATACGGCAGTAGATGTAAATGATCTACCTGATTTTATCGAAGACTTTAATGCGATCTTAAAAAAGCGAAATCTAAACTGTGTACATTATGCACATGCGGCAACAGGTGAATTGCACCTGCGTCCGATTATTGATTTAAAAACCAAAGAAGGGACTGCCATTTTCAGGACCATTGCAACTGATATTGCCCATTTGGTAAAAAAATATAAAGGTTCCTTAAGCGGTGAGCACGGTGATGGAAGACTTAGAGGCGAATTTATTCCGTTGATGTTAGGGGAAGAAATTTACCAATTGTTTCTTCAGATTAAACAAGTTTGGGACCCGTGGGGCGTTTTTAATCCGGGGAAGATTGTCAATACACCACCAATGGATACCAGTTTGAGGTATACTCCCGGACAGGACACTCCTATGCCGGAAACCTATTTTGATTTCTCAGAACATAACGGAATTTTACGTGCAGCCGAGATGTGCAACGGATCGGGAGACTGTAGAAAAACCGAAAAAAGCGGTGGTACCATGTGTCCAAGTTATATGGCCACGCGGGATGAAAAACATACGACTCGTGCAAGAGCAAATATGTTAAGAGAAACCATAAGTAACTCGACAAAAGCAAATAGGTTTGATGACGAAAACCTTCTTGAAGTACTCGATTTGTGCTTAAGCTGTAAAGGTTGTAAATCGGAATGTCCTTCAAATGTTGACATGGCAAAACTAAAAGCCGAAACATTACAGCAATATCACGATAAGAACGGAGTGAAATTCCGTTCCAGACTTATTGGGAACACCCCCAAAATTAACCAATGGTTTGCTACGATGCCGTGGGTTTACAACTTATCGGCCAAAGGAGCTTTTGGAAATGTGATTAAGAAAGTAACTGGTTTTGCTACAGAGCGCAAACTTCCTCTCATGCATAAAATTACTTTTGCCAAATGGATGAAAGAATACATTCAGGAAGGAGACTTTGTAAACGGTAAAGTCTATTTGTACAATGATGAGTTTCTGAACTTTTATGATGTTGAAATAGGGCAGACCGCCGTTAAGCTACTGAATCGTTTAGGATATCAGGTTGGTATTCCAAAAATGGGTATCAGCGGTAGAACTTATCTCTCGAAAGGAATGTTGAAAGAAGCACGCGAAATTGCGGAAAATAACATCAGAAACTTTGAGTTTTCTATTCCCGACAATGGTATTTTGCTCGGAATAGAACCGTCGGCAATACTAACTTTTCGAGATGAATATCCTGATTTATGTCGTGGAGAATTAAAAACCAAAGCAAAAACATTTGCCGCAAGAACTTTTCTGATTGAGGAATTTTTAGCCAAAGGATTGGAAGAAGGAAGAATCTCGTCAGATAGTTTTACGAGGAAGTCAGAACGTGTACGCATGCATGGGCATTGTTTTCAAAAAGCATTATCGTCATTAGTACCTCTTAAAAAAATATTAAGCTTACCAGAGAATTATACGGTACTAAACATTCCAAGTGGCTGTTGCGGTATGGCAGGATCTTTTGGATATGAAAAAGAACACTATGAGTTATCGATGAAAATAGGAGAGCTGGTTTTGTTTCCAACAATCCGTTCTGAGGAAGAAGCTACTTTGATCTCTGCTTCAGGAACCAGCTGCAGACACCAGATTGCAGACGGTACAGGCCGAAAAGCGCAGCACCCGGTAGAGATATTGTTTAAAGCATTAAAATAGACTGAAACTGACGAGCTTTTGTTTCTAAGAAGAGCGGGATATTTTTTCTATTGGAGGCAAATGTTTCTAACACATAGAAACATAGTTTAAAATGTATAAAGGCGTTTGACTGCAAATAAAAAGGCATAGTATTATGTGAATGAAATGTGTTTCTTTTTAATATTCTTTGTGGGATAAAAACGCTATGTTTCGGGGTGTTTAATACTATTTTTCATAGGTTGACGCGAACGAGTTTTGAATTTTTAGTGATAGATATAGATGGACTTTTTGGACGATTGTTTATAGTTTGTTAATAAATAATGACAGATGAATATTTTTTTAACAACTAGGCAAAAGAATAATAATTAAATTTGATAGTAGGCTAAAGGTTTATCAATTTAAAAACATCTACTATGGAAAAAGCTATAAAACTAAAAGTTCGCAAGGAATTAGATGGTCGCCAACAGTTGAATATCATTAAACTTAAAGGAAGTTTGATTTCTAAAGGATACACAGAAATCATACATATCCTGGATCAGGATGATGAATTTCACATCAACTCTTTTGAAACTCCATCTGAAAGTACTAATGAAGTTCAGGAGTTTATTACAGCTTTTATCCATAGAGAAAACCTAACCGATACCATATCGTTTTTCAAATAAGGTTTTTCACCAGTTATAAAATAAAACAAGAGCCCCATTTCGGTATAGAAACGGGGCTCTTTGTTTTAGAAAAGCTTGTCTAAGTTCTAAACTCGTACGAATTCACAAGGCAAAATGTGAATTAGCAAGGATTTTGTATTCTTGCGCAAGAATATCTTGTGTTATTATGCCGATCATATTCAATGTAGTCTCATTAAATAGGACTGTTTTTTATATTAAAACTGATGATTTGCTCTGAAAGAGCTTTAGCAAAAGCATCGTGCGTAGCACTCTGAACGATGATGGCAATTATGGGTTACGCCCTGAAAGGGCAAAAGCCTGATCACAAAGAAAAGCATTCAGTATATTTCGCATAAGATTCTTTAAGAGTGGGAACGTTATTTAATAGGGATTTGTTGGGGTGAAAATTGCTATTACCCTTTCAGGGCAATTCTATACCTTAATCTAGTTCATAGTGCTTTGCACTATACTACTGCTTTTCGGGCTTTCAGCCCTTTTCTCCCCAACATTTGTTCTTGATCTCTTGAAACTCAAAAAAGTTACATTCCACCTCCTAAAGCTTTATAAAGTAAAATCTGTGCGTTTGCATTTTTCAACTGAATGTCAACAAAATCGAGTTCGGCCTGTAGTTTGTTTTTTTGGGCACTGATGATTTCGAGATAATTGGCATATCCGCTAAGGTATAAATCATTTGAAACATCCACGGCAATTTCAAGATGCTCGATTTCTTTGGATTTGTACTTCAACACATCTTCAAAAGCTTCGGTTCGATGTAGCAAAGCACTTAGCTCATTATAAGCCGTTGTAATGGTGTTTTGATACTGCAAAAAAGAAATTTCCTGTCTTCGATTAGCAGTAAAAAACTCCTGTTTGATTTGCCCTTTATTGAACACGGGAGCCGTAATTCCGCCAAGCAATTGCCAGGCAAATGAACCGCTATCAAAAAAAGTAGAAAACGAAAAAGAATTCATACCTACATATCCGCCTAAATTTAAAGTAGGAAAAAAGGCGGCACGTGCAGATTTTGCGTCTGCGTTTGTAGCCAGTAATTCAAAGTACGCTTCAGAGACATCAGGTCTTTTGTGTATGATAGAGTCTACACTAATTTTTTGATTTAAAATTTTAAGATGACCGGATAAAAACTCAGTGCTTCTTTCGACTTTTCCTCCATATTCTCCAAGCAGCGTAAGCAGTGCCTTCTCGGCCTGATTAATTTTTAGATTGAGCTGTTCTGCTTCTGCAAGTATATTATTGTTTTGTGCATGAAACTGCTGTACCGCAAGTTCTGTTGCTTTTCCAACAGATCGCTGTGCCGAAATAATATCCAATGCATGCTGCTGGGTATCCAGGTTTCTCTTATAAATGACAGCCTGTTTGTCTAAAGCTACCAACTCGTAATAAAGTTCAGCAATATCACTTAATAGTTTTGTTTTCAGTAATCGCATTCCTTGTTGTGAAGCAAAGTATCTTTGACGTGCCGCTTTTTTCCGGTTGCTTAGTTTATCCCATATATCGGCTTCCCAGGACACTTTTCCGCCTAAAAATAAGTTAGGAGTAGCGCCGGTTGCAATTCGTTGTCTTTCGGATATGTTTTGAGACAAATTGGTATCAAAGTTTCCAACACCTTCCATAGTGTACTTTCCGTAACGTGTTCCGGAAGCATCTGTCTGAAGATCAAAAGAAGGCAGTAAAGCAAGTTTGGCTACTTTCAAATGAGAGTTGGCGATTAAAATACGCTGCTCCATAACTAGATAATCCGGATTCTGAGCAACAGCTTTATCTAATAATTTTTCTAGTTTATCATCTTTGAAATAAGTTGCTGTTTGCAGCGGAACAAAAGTTGTTCCACTGTCAACAGCTTTTTTTGAGGTAACATCAAAATTCTTCGGCAGGGGTTTAGCGGCCAGATTGTCATTCACTTTTGGAGCAGAACAGGCAGTTAGCAGCAGCGTTCCGGTTGTCAGTATGAACGAGAACATCCTAAACTTATAGTTGAGATGAAGTGCTATTTTATATTGATTTAGTGATTTTTTCATTATTATATTTATTTTTTCAATGCTTTTTCAAATTTGGCAAACAGGATATAAAGTCCCGGAATGATTACAAGTCCGAAGACTGTTCCTATAAGCATACCTCCGGCGGCGGCAGTACCTATCGAACGGTTACCAATAGCACCGGCACCCGAGGCAATACACAAAGGAATTAACCCTGAAATAAAAGCAAACGAAGTCATTAAAATGGGTCTGAAACGTAATCGGGCTCCTTCGATTGCAGCCTCGGTAATATCACGTCCAATTTTGTTCTGGGCCATTGCAAACTCTACGATCAGAATGGCATTTTTGGCGAGTAATCCAATAAGCATGACGAGTGCCACCTGAGCATAAATGTTATTGTCCAGTCCAACCATTAACAAGGCGAGGTACGAACCAAAAACACCTACCGGTAGACTTAAAAGCACCGGAAAAGGGAGCAGTAAACTTTCGTATTGAGCAGCAAGAAGCAAATAGACAAACAGTATGCACAACGCAAAAATGTAAATAGTTTGATTTCCGGACAGAATTTCTTCGCGCGTCATACCCGACCATTCCAATTCAAACCTGCTTGGCAGTTTTTCGGCTGCAATTTTCTCTACGGCTGCGATTGCTTCTCCTGAGCTATATCCTTCACCAGGCTCTCCGTTGATCATAGCCGACATGTACATGTTGTAACGTGTTAGCACTTCAGGACCATAAACACGTTCCAGTTTGATAAAGGTGGAGAACGGAACCATTTCTCCGGCATCATTCTTAAGGTACATATCCAGGATACTTTCGGGATTTTTTCTGAACTGCGGACTGGCCTGAACCATTACTTTATACATTTGGGAGAAACGTATAAAATTGGTTGCATAAAAAGAACCCAGCATCGTTTGAAGCGTAGACATGGCATTGTCTACAGAGATCCCTTTTTTGGCAGCCAGATCATAATCGATATGGATTAAATACTGAGGGAAAGTAGCATCAAAACTACTAAAAGAGTTTTGTACTTCGGGTGCCGCATTTAGTTCCTTAATGAAGTTTTTGGTGACAGCATCCGTGTTGGTGATTGTTCCTCCGGATTTGTCGAGTAATCGAAGTTCAAATCCGCTTGTATTTCCGAAACCGGGAACGGTTGGCGGTGCAAAGATCTCAATCTGTGCATCAGAAATGTTTTTTGTTTTCTCTCCCAGTTTGGTGATGAATTCATTTACCGAGATGTCACGATCGCTCCAGTCTTTCAGATTGATCATTCCCATACCATAAGAAGCTCCCGCAATTTCGGTCACAATACTGTATCCTGCAAGCGTCGTCACATTGTCTACACCTTTAATTTCTTTGGCCAGACGGGTTACTTCATCCAGTACTTTTTCGGTACGTTCTACTGTGGCTCCCTGAGGAGTAGTCACACTTACATAAACCATTCCTTGATCTTCTGAAGGGATAAATCCACCCGGAACAAATTTACTGGTTCCCCAGGTGAGTAAACAGAATAAAACTAATAGACCGGCAGTAACAGTAGTGCGATCCGCAAATTTTGCCAATATTCTGATATAACCGGCCGTAACCTTATCAAACCATGTATTAAAACTGTTGAAAAAACGATTGATCAAAGAATTCTTTTTCTCCTCCGGATTATGTGGTTTTAATAAAATAGCACAAAGGGCAGGGGTTAAGGTAAGGGCATTGATTCCTGAAATTACAATACTGATAGCCATCGTTAAAGAGAATTGTCTGTAGAAAACTCCAACGGGACCACTTAGGAATGCAACCGGAATAAACACGGCACTCATTACGATGGTAATGGCAATAACAGCTCCGGTAATTTCTTTCATGGCACTAATCGTAGCTGGAAGTGGTGCCATATGCTCTTCGGAGATTTTAACGTGAACGGCTTCGACGACTACAATGGCATTGTCGACTACAATTCCTATCGATAATACAAGGGCAAACAACGTAAGAAGGTTGATCGAAAAGCCCATCATCGACATGAAGGCAAACGAACCAATAAGGGCTACAGGTACTGCCAAAACAGGTATTAAGGTAGAACGCCAGTCCTGAAGGAAGATAAACACAACAAAGGCAACCAGAATAAAGGCCTCGATAAGTGTTTTTAGAACTTCATCGATCGAAGCGTCAAGAAAACGTGATACATCGTAGGCAATATTGTAATCCATACCGGGAGGGAAGGACGTTTTTTGAAGTTCGGCCATTTTTTCTTTTACGCTGGCAATTACTTCAGAAGCATTTGAACCCGGTCGTTGTTTTAACATGATCGAAGCTGAAGGTTTACCATCGGTTTTAGAAACCATTCCGTAACTCATCGATCCAAATTCGATTTTAGAGATGTCCTTTAATCTTAGGATCGTTCCGTCTGAATTTGCCCGAAGCGGAATTTCTTCGTACTGTTTGGGTTCGTAGAATTTCCCTCCGTATTTGATAACATACTGAAGCTGATTGTCGAGTTGTCCTGAACCTTCACCTACTTTACCCGGAGCTGCCGATATATTTTGTTTTTGAAGGGAAGTAATCACTTCATTTGCCGAAATAGCATACGAAAGCATTTTTTGAGGATCAAGCCAAACCCTCATGGAATACTCTTTCTGCCCCATGATTTCAGCACGTCCAACACCATCAATCCTTTTCAGTTCCTGAAGAATATTGATATCGGTGAAGTTGAAAATAAACTGTTCGTCCTGCGTTTTATCTGTACTGGTAATGTTCAGATACATCAGCATACTGTTTACTTCTTTTTCGGTGGTTACTCCGGCACGAATTACCTCTTCGGGCAATTCATCCAATATAGTTGTAACACGGTTTTGGACGTTTACAGCCGCAAGATCCGGATCGGTTCCTACTTCAAAAAAGACCTGTATCAGTGTCAGACCGTCATTGGAAGTAACAGTCGACATGTACGTCATTCCGGGAACACCGTTAATGGCACGTTCTAAAGGCAGTGCGACGGCATTGGCTGAAACTTCGGCATTGGCCCCCGTATATTTAGCCGTTACCGTTACAGATGGCGGAACAATGTCAGGAAATTGTGTGATAGGCAGCTGAAACAAGGCCAGTATACCCAGGAGAACTATCATAACCGATATGATTAACGACAGTATTTTTCTTTTGATAAATAACTCTATCATTTTATGTTTTTTTTGATACTAATTAGAAACTATAAGCTTACGTTTTGTACGTCTTTGATGTTGATCTTGTCACCGTCCCGCAACGACTGTGTGCCTTCTTCTACAATCAGGTCATTGCTTTTCAGTCCTTTATTGAGGATAAATACATCGTCGAGCGTACTGCTAATCGTAATGTTGGTCATTTTTACAATTCCTTCTTTATTTACAAGAAATACAAACTGTTTGTCCTGTATAGAGAAAACAGCTTTTTGTGGAATTAATATCACATTTTTTTTAGGTTCCGAAATGATCAGTTTTCCGGATGTTCCGTGTTTGATGAAACCTTGTGGATTGTGAAATTTAGCTTTGTATTGAATAGAACCCGTTTGGCGGTCGATTTCACCATCGGCAGTTCTTAATTCGCCTTTTTGGTTGTAAACGGCACCGTTGGGTAAAACCAGTTTGATATCACCGCCGGCTTTGTTTAAACTTTTGTCGGCCATCATTTGAAAATAAATGTTTTCCGGAATGGAGAAATAAGCGTAAACATCATCCAATTGCGAAACCGTTGTCAGCAAAGAACCATTTTCTACAAGGCTTCCTTCTTTGAATGGAATACGGTCGATTGTTCCGTCAAAAGGAGCTCTGATGGTAGTGAAACTAATTTGCTGGTTGATTGCTTTTCGTTCCGCTACAGCATGCGCAACTTTAGCGGAAGCGGCTTCGTGTTTGGCTTTAGAAAGTTCCAGTTCCTTGTCGGCGATGACTTTTTTATTGAAAAGTGTTTGTGCCTGCTCCAGTTCGACTGTTGCAATTCGGAGATCTGCCAAGGTGCTTTTGTACACGGCCTGGGCTTTCAGTAATTGTATTTGCAGTTCGACATCACTGATTTTAAACAACAATTGACCTTTTTGCACCTTTTGTCCTTCACTCACAAAAACTTTGTCCAGTAATCCGGGGATGCGAACATGTATTTCTACATTATTTTTGGCGTGCACGTCAGCGACAAACCGGTTGGAGACAATGGTGTCCTGCAGCGTAACCTTGTAAACAGGCAGCGTTTTAATTTTTGAAACATCTTTTTTGGTTTTATCCCCACAAGAGGTCAGGAATAAAACAGATAAAACAATTAACAAGAATTGATTTTTTGTAGTGTTCATAATGAATTTTTAAAAAGGGTATATAAATGGAGGCTCTCCCTTATACTGAGTGATAGGGAGCTGTGAATTACTTAAATGTTAAACATGAAAAAAGCAACGATCACCGCTTTTAGAAAGCAGTATCAGTCTGATGGAATATTTTTATAGTACAACATCTCCTTTGTGCGAAACAAAAGAGTGCATTACAGAAGATTTCTGAATATAAAAATGATGAAATTGTTGATCTAGAAAAGTTGGTAAAGATGCAGATGAGTATGTCGCTGAATCTGATATATAGTCGCAATACCATAGATTAAGCCATTTTCAAAAATCTTAAAATGTACTAGTTTAGTAAAGTACGGTGTTTTTAAAGTACTGCTATCAGAAGTTGTCGCACGATGTTTGATCTTCTTTTTGACTATAAAATGGATGTCAAGATCTTTAGGCGTAACAAGAGCAGAAGAAGAATATTGAGGTACTTCAGAAGCTAAAAAGTTTTCCTGTTCCTGGCAAATAGTAAGTTGTACAGGGGTTTTGACCATTTCTGCTCCACCCACAAGAGGAAGCAAGAATAGCAAAAATATACCTATGAACTTAAATGATTTCATGTATGCCGTAAAGAATTGTAGCTTGTAGTCTGAAAAGACAGGCTTATATTTGATAAGGGACCAAATATAGTCAATTGCAAAATAATGAATTCTTAAAATTTTTAGAAAATATTAAAAATTCAGGATAGGATAACATTCCGTTAAAAGACAGCCTCTTTTTTAGTATTGTTTTGTGAGGATTGGGTGTAGTAAAAGAACAATTCATTCTTAATTTTGTAGAAAAGCAGAGATGCATTAAAAGGATAACATGAACAAAGTATATTCAGAACAGGGTACTTTTTTATTAGGAATAGCCAACTCAGAACAGTTTGCCTTAAATAAGCCCGTTCAGTTTAGCGAATACACGGTTTTGTTTGTTAGTGAAGGGGAAGGGATCTATCATGCCGATTTTGCTTCGTTTCATTTTTCGGGTCCCGTTTTATTGTTTTCCACACCTCAACAATCTATTCACATAAAAGAAATGAAACCAATTGTGTATAGTGTTTTACAATTTCATGGTGATTTTTATTGCATTGAATACCATAGAAATGAAGTGGCCTGTAATGGGGTACTCTTTAATAATATTTATATAGAACCGTCTATACAACTGTCTGCCGAACAACATGAGTTGTATGCACAGTTAATGAATCAGATTGGGGATGAACTAAGGCAGGAAACATCTTCCGAGATTGTATTGAGAGCCTATATTCAGCTTTTTCTGGCGAAATCGAGCAGTATCAAAATGAGTTGCATCGAAAAACTGGAACTTCAAAAAGATGAAAAAATGGATCAGTTTAAACTGCTGCTCGAAGAACATTTTTTAGACCTTCATAAAGCAAGTGATTATGCTTCTTTATTAGCGATGACTTCTAATAGTTTAACCAAACAATGTAACAAACGTTTCAATAAAACTCCGACACAAATGATTCAGGAGCGATTGATTTTGGAAGCCAAAAAACATCTGCATCTTACCAGAATGAGCATTAAAGAAATTGCTTTTGCTTTAAAATTTCAGGACGAATACTATTTTAGCAGGGTCTTTAAAAAAATGACTAACGTTTCTCCACAGACCTTCAGAAAAACAACCGGAATCTCGATCGTGGCAGATTTGTCTAGGTAATATCCTTTTTCGTCCATTCTTTGCGGAGGTTTACGGACGTAGTTTTGCGCTGTAACTTTTAAACAATTAATTTAAAAACAGCAGCAATGAAAAATACCCTTTTAAATGCCATCGCCAATTTAGATCAACTCGGAAAAAAAGCAGTACGTGCCGGAATTGTAGTTGTTTTTCTATGGATTGGCGGACTTAAATTTTTTACCTACGAAGCAGATGGAATCGTGCCGTTTGTCGCCAACAGTCCTTTTATGTCCTTCTTTTATGAGCACCCTTCTGAATACAAAGAATATGGGAATAAAGAGGGAGAGTTAATTGCCAAAAATCACGAATGGCACCTTGAGAACAATACCTACGGGTTTGCCAACGGTTTGGGAGTTTTATTAATTGGAATTGGGATTTTGGTTGCCCTTCATCAGTGGGCACCTTTGGCGAGTATGATTGGCAGTATATTGGTTTTTATACTAACGATTGGTACACTTTCGTTTTTAGCAACAACGCCCGAAAGCTGGGTCCCGCATTTAACTGATGATCAATACGGATTTCCTTATTTGTCCGGCAGGGGACGTCTGGTTTTAAAAGATATTGTTATTCTGGGAGCTTCATTAATTACCATGAGCGAATCGGCAGCATTGTATTTGAGAAAGAAACATTGAAACAAAAAAGAGCCTTTAGCGTGCAGCTAAAGGCTCTTGGTTCTTTGTCTAGTAAAAGATTTGCAACTATTGAACTGTTACAGCATAACTTAGATTGGAAGTGCCAGACGCTCTTTTAAATCTCATTCTGTCATACACTCCGGCGGGAACTCCGGCAGGAATTTTTAAGGTGGCTTTATAAGAAGTAAGTTTTACAATTTCTAAAGGATAAGTGACAGCCGTATTAGCAGTGTTATAAATTTCAACTGAAGTCAATAAATCTAGTAAACCGCCTCGTACTTCAAGCGTTTCACCGGAACGTTTGGTAGTTGGAAAACCAAATCTTTCCGTTTTAAAATAATCGGGCTCGACCACTTCAATTTTAAACCTGTTTTCTACACTGGCGTTCTGAAGAGTGTAAGCTCCGTTTTTGATGCGCAGATCATACATTCCCAATGGCATATTTTCGGGAAGAAAGTAATACACTCCATATTCCAGAAACGGAGCGGTAGTTTCACCACTGCCTAAATAAGCAATTTCTGCGGTATACTCTGTTTTTTGGTCGGCAGCAGACACAAAATAAACTCTGGTGTCTTTAAGGCTCATCCACAAATCATTGATGATGGCCGGATCACTGGTACCGCGATTGGTCATCTTGGCCATAAAACCTTTGGTTATAGGTTCTTCGGCGGTCGAAGTCCATGTTCTCGGCTCTTTTTGCCTGAAATCTATTTTCAGCGTGTACTTTTTTGTCGTACCAGCTTTTGAAGTAACGGTATAAACGGTACCGTCCTTAAAAGGCACTTCTGTACCTGATGCAGGAGAAATAAGAGCTTCTGTACCCAGAATAATTTCGGGTTTAACGGTTTCGGGAAGCAGCAGGTGGTTGCTCCAGGTAATTACGATATTCTCTTCTGTCAGTGCTGCACTGATCGAATTATTATCAGCATCTTTAATAGTAAAGGATTCAATATGGGTATATCCCGGCACTTTTATAACATCTGCAGGGATAGTATTGACTTTGTCGATATATTCTGTTTCGCACGAAAGGCATAGCAGTGTTATAAAAAGAAAGGCAATCTTATATAAAAAGACAGGATAATGGATTCTTTTATTCATGATTGTATTGTCTATTTAATTTTTAATTGATTTTATTTATTAGTTTTGCCACTTATTGGATAAGTAGGCTTTTATTTTTAAAATGCCTGTTTTACAATGCTTACGGTAATTTTATAAAGCCGTTTGTGGTCATGGGGGAATGATATAGGGCAGGGGTATTTAGCAGTGGATCGCCGGTCAGCTTTTGCTGCAGTTACCTTTATCTATTTCGTGCTCCCATGTTCTTTTTTACGCTGTTATTAATTATTTTACCTGTGTCCAGTTGTAGTTTACTGTACTGTTAGAAGATCCCGGAGTAATGCTTGTTACTTTAACCAAATAAGCTTCTAAAGCTGATGCAGGGCTGGTAACTGATTGTGAATTTGTTCCTGAATTTGTTCTCCAGATCACAATAGCTTTCGCAGGAGTCATAACGTGTGTCAGGATGTTGTAAGAGTAATATCCCAAACCATAGTTGGCTCCGGATATAGTTCCGTTGTATCCCAATACATTGTAAGGATCTGCGGGAGAAGTACCAACATTACCTGATGCGTTTTTAACTACGATGTTTGCATTCCAGCTATCCCAGTCATCACAAGTCTGGTTTAAGTTCACAGTACCAACATACCATTTACCGGTATTGCCTACCGGACGGATTGAACCTCCGTAGATGCCTTCCCATTGAACATTAACACCTCCAATTGCGGCAGCAACAGGAGTCCAGTTTGTGTAAGTAGACGAAGGGGCTGCAGTTCTGTTTACTGTAACAGAAGTTGAAGTAACCGTGCAAAGGGCCAAAGCCGATTTCTTAGTTAAATTGGTTCCTTGCGATTGTTCTTTTGCTACTGCTTGTGTTTCTGCATTTTGTTCGTCGGTACTACAAGATGTAAATGTAATAGCAGCCACTGCTAAAATTGATAGAATTATTTTTTTCATAATGATTTATATTTGATAGATTAAGTGGCTTCTTTTATTACCTCGGCAGTATAAACAGGCATTTTTATGTTTCTGAAATTTAGTTTGTTATTCGGAACGGATATTTCATTGTGGCCGATAGGTTGTAACTTTCCATCATGAACCAGTAATCGGTATCCGGTTTAAGGGGGATAACAGTATTGGCATTGTCTGCAAAAACATACATTGCATAAAAACTTCCAATGTCCAAACCTTCATTGTATTGTTTCATCTGCCATTTTTTATTGCCCTGCGCATCTACTACAAATATTTTTGTAACTTCATACGACGGCAGGAAGTTTTGTCCTTTTACAGTAAGCGGACTGTCTGTACTGATTAAAAAAGGATCGGTTGTATTTGAAACCTCATTTACCACTAGTTTAGGCTGTTGTATCACCACATTCACCGTGTAGACAGCGGTGGTTCCGTCGGCCGCTTTGGTGGTATACGTTACCGGAGTTTTGCTGAAAACAGGTATAAGTTCCTTAGCAGCAGGCGAAATAGTAGTATTGGTAGGTACTGTTATGGCTGCTTCAAGATATTGGTATTCATAATAAGAAGGCAGGTAAACCGTAACTGTTTTCTTTAAATTGTTTACGGCACTATGGATCACCTGTGTAGTCCCCGGATTTGTTACGCGAAAAGAGATAATTCTTTTGGCATCCAGAGCCGTAACTATTTCTGTAATGGGTTTTTCTTTTACATCTGTCCATCTTTCTTCTTCGTTGCTACAGCCTGTCAGAAGGGCAAGCAGCGTAAAAGCAGAAGAAAGGAGGCTTGATTTTAATGGAGTAATTTTGGTATTCATGTGAATTAATTAGGTTATTTGATTTCAAATTTGGTGCTACCCGCAGGTACCATTACATAGTCAAAAGTGTAATACATGTGAGGAGTGTCTTTGTACCAGTCCTTAGAATTGTATACGTCTTTATAAACAGAGATCATTTTGATTTTGGCATAACTACCGTTGGCAGTCTTAAGGATAACCGTTCTGGCCGGAATCACAGTACCGTTTGTAATTTTAAGAGATTCTCCAAGCGCATAAGCAACATGTGCTTTTTGTGGATTCTTTCCGTCCGATACTACATCGCCACCAAAGTCGTACAAGTACCAGCCAGTTCCATTTCCGAAAGAGCCGGCATCATCGGTACCAATAAGATCAATCCCGGTTTTGAACTGATTGTCGGCCGGGATATCAACCACCTCATTAAAAGGCTTGGCTACAATCGTGATTCCGCCTATACCACCTGCAAGCGATCCGTTATTCTGCGAGTTGCTGCCGTTATTACCGGATAAAAAGCTGGCATAAAGTCCGCCGAAAGCTAAGTCCCATTTACGGGTTTTTTTATAGGATCCCTCTACGGCTTTATTCTCTTCAAGGCTATAATAAAGTGTTGCCGATGGAGCGGTAGGATTGGCATCAGAGGTGCTTCCCTGATAGTTTTTTACATGTATTACTTTATAGAATAAGCCTGTTGCAGGCACTTCAGTTCCGGGATTACCACCATTTCCGTTTTCCGGATTGGTCACTTTGGGATCATCTGAAGAGCAGGCTGTAAGCAATGCAGAGAGAAGAAAAACGGTCAGTAGGGGTCTGGACAGTTTTTCGGTTAGGGTTTTGAATTTTGTCATGTTATTAAATTAATTGGTATTTAAATTTTTGCTTCCGTCCTGTTGCACATAATATTTAAAAGTAAAATAAGGTGCAGGCCAGTTAAGGTCGGTCACTGCCGGGGGATTGCCTTTGTAGGCATTTACGAGCTGTAGTTTTGCATATTTTCCATTTGGCAGTCGCAATACGTAAGTACGATCGGGAATGGCCTGCATAATATGACTGCTTAGACTGTAATAAAACCAGCCAGCAGAGCTTTCAGAAGAAGACCATCCAATTTTAGTGATTTCACTATTGTTAAAATCAGCATCAGCCGCCGCCTGGTTTACATTTTTGTACGCCTCTTTGACTAAAACCACTGCTGTATATTTGGCAGGGCCGTTGTAACCCGGATTGTACTGGTATTTGCTGTTGTTTATAAAAACCTCGCTGTTGTAAGGTCCGGTAAAGGCAATGTCCCAGTCGTTTGTTTTCATAAACTGCAACGAGTCTGCTTTTGTATGCAGCCAGATCTGTTTTTGATCGCTAAAGCGGAAAAGAAAAGTATGAAAGTTTCTTTTTTCTTTGCCTTTTGTTTCACCTCCCATTGCAGCTCCGGTATCTCCGGCAAGATCTGAAACTACAGTGCTTTTACCATCTGCAAGAGTGGTTACCGTATTTTCTTCGTTACTGCTGCACGAAACAGCCTGTAGTGTTATAATAAGTAGTAATGCTAAAAGTCCTTTTTTGAATATATGGTTTGTTATCATTGTGAAATATTTAATGTGGATTAGTTTTATTGATTTTTAAAGAAGCGGTAGCTTACACCAAGAAGTAAAATTCGTCCCGGCTGCCCCGGCATTAGCGGATCTGTATAGTCAAAAATGTTATCGGCCGTGAATCGGATACTGAGGTGATCTTTTAAAAGTTGTTTTTCAAAACTCGCATTGGTCAGCCAATAGTCCTTAACAAAAATGTCGTATTTGTCGATGAATTGATTTCCATTGCGATCTCCGAACGGATATTTACCTCTGAAATTGATTCTGATATTGGCATTGAATTTCCATGGTTCGTACCGATAAAAAATAGAAGTATTGGCCATGTGGCGCGAGCGATTTTCGATGCCCCAATAATCGGATGGCCTTGGTTTATAAGAGTTGCCGGTTGCCGGATCATGTATGTTTTGACTGTACGGCCATTTTCCTGCACTAATGCTGTCTTTAACGCTAAGATCCTTGGCAATGAGGTATTGATAACCCGCACTTACTTCCATATTTTTGATCGGACTGAATTTTAAAGCAAATTCAAATCCTTTGTTAACGGCTTCCGGCAGGTTTTGATAGGTATAAATAATTTGGCTATTGGTTCCGGTAGCCACCTGTATGCTATTGATTTGATTGGTGATTTTATGATAAAAAGCATTTCCTTCTATTTTAAAACTTTTGGCAGGTTCGAAGACTAATCCCGCATTGTACGAAATACTCTTTTCCGCCTGAAGATTGCCGGCGGTCTGATTTAGTACATACTGTCTGATTTCGCTTATCTGACCGTCCTCTTTTAATTGCTGAAGCGTAGGAGCAAGGACTGCATTACCAATAACCAGATAATTTCCGTTCGGATTAAAAAACACCAAATAGTTTGTTTTAAAATCGGGAGCTTTAAACCCGGTTCCAATACCGGTTTTAAAAGTCAGTTTGGGTGTAAGGTAGTATTGTAATCCAAAACTAGGATTGAGTCTTCCTCCAAAATTATTGGTATGGTCGTAACGCAACCCTCCAACCGCTTTTATTTTTTGAAACGGAGTCCATTCGCCCTGAATATAGGAGAAGAAAGTTTGGAGAGAATTGACACCATTAAGCGATTTGTCGTTCATGTGCTCCAGACTTCCGCCAAGACCAACAACAAGCTGGTAGGAATTGTTGTTGCTGTACGAAAATTGCTGTTCCAAACGGTGTAACGTCTGTTTAAACACATCCTGACTTACGGCACTGTTGCTTTGCTGCCAGGCTACACTCATGTCGGCCGTATAGTGGGTAAGGTAATATCGGGTAATACTTCTTAGATTACTAGTAAAACGATGATCAAACGAAAGCGAAAGATTGAGATCCTGCTCGTCCTGATTGTCTCCCGAAATATGACCAAGGCCAAAATCCTTCTGCATAAAAGAACGGCGCAGACCGTAACGACCGCTTAAATTTAAATAACTGCTTTCACCGGTTTGATAACGGGATCTTCCCTGAATACTATAATTGTCATAGGGTGGGGATGTGGTGCCTTTGATGAATTTGGAGTTGGTGTTATAACCATCGGTTCGGTAATAATTTGCCGCCAGATTTACGGTTCCTTTATTCTGCAAAAAGGGTGTTTCGCCTTCCAAAGTAGCATCAATAATATTCAGAGTACCATAACTTAGAGAAGCTTGCAGCTGCGGATCAATTACGCCATGGCGTGTAATAATATTAATCGTTCCGCCCAGAGCTTCGCTACCATAAAGACTGGAAGAAGCTCCTTTTATGATTTCAATACGTTCTATATTGGATACACTGATTCTCGAGAGATCGAAGTTGCCGTTATTCCGTCCAACCATAGGCTGACCATCAATAAGCACCATGATATACTCGCTGCCAAAGCCCTGCATTTGCACTCCTACAGATCGGGCACCGCCACTAATATTATTGACAATAGCGATACCGGTTTGCTCTTTTAAAACCTCGTCAAGTCTTCTGCTGCCCATCAGTTCAATGGTTTTACGGTCTATGACTGTAACAGGCATAGCACTATATTGAGCATTGATAAGAGTTTCAGGATTGTTTTTCTTTGAACGGCTTTTTATACTCACTTCATTCAGATCGATACCTCGCTCCATGTTCACCTGCAAGGGACGTATTGCTTTTCCATTTAAAACTAGCTGCTGGATGTAATCTTTATATCCCATGGTTGTGATTCTGATAGTGTAAGTTCCATTTGATAGTCCTTTAAATGAAAAAAAGCCAGTAGGATCGGATACCACTGATTTACCGGAAGACTCTAATGTGACCAATGCTTGCGGCAGCGGATTTCCGGCATGAGATACAAAACCGTTGATGCTAGTGCCGTTTTGAGCCTGAGTTAACGTTATATACAATACAAAAAAACAAGTGATAATTGTTTTTCTGGCAGGACCGTAAATGTTTTTGTTTTTCATTCTTATTGTTATCCATTGTCTATAGTGATCAAAGATTAATTTTGCACTATTCTTATTTAGACTTGGTAAAAATAATAATTAATACAGTAGTAATAGTACTTTTTTTACAGAATGAGCAAAAATTAAGTAGGTAAAAGATTATGAATATGAATTTAAACTTGAGTTGGTGTGTTTTATGTAGTTGTTAATTAGGTTTTTAAATACATATGAAATGCAATGAGCTTGTTTTGGATTTAAGAAAAAATTAACAATAAAAAAACAATAAAAGTGCCGGAAATATAGGCCGTTTTTTGAGTTATTTAACACTTATTTACTTTAAATTGGTTCCAAAAAAGAAAGAAAACGATGGTTTTTCATTTAGTGTATCATAATTTTGATGCTCGTATTGTTCTAAATTCTGTGTAATTTGATCCTTAAAAGAACAACAAAATCCCATCTCTAATTGAAATGGGATTCCTGAATTTTAAATAGCATTATTAGACAGAAAATTATGTTTTAGAACTTATTATTCTCGCTCTCGAAATAGTGTGATCATTTGGTAAATTTAGATTAGAATTTTATTGTAGATGTACTTTATATCTTTGATTTTTAAGTAATCACATTGTTAAAATATAAATGAATAATTAGAATTCCTTTTCTTATTTTAGCTGCCTGATTGTAAAACTGAGAGTAGGTGTACAAATAAAGTTTTAGTATATGATTACTAATGCTTTAAAAACTAGTGGTTAGACATAAATAATTAATAATGATTCAAAAAAATAAGTTGAAAAATACAATTATAGCTTTCATTTTTCTTTCTTTTCAATACATAAATGCCCAAATAACCCTAACTAATAATATCGGAACAACATTAATTAAAACCGATATGTATTCTTGCGATGAAAGTGAAACTTGGTCACGAGTATTTAAATTATCAGATTTTGGCATAGCACCAAATGAACAGTTCATAATTAAATCGGGGCAGGTTGGACTTAGTAAATCTGATGTTGGTGCAAAGTTATCCTTTTCTGTTTACACTATTGATTCAACTTTTCCTGTCTTTTTTTATTCTTCATTCCCGAGGACAGTAATTGGAACTCGTGGCTCAAAACAATCACCTTTGATTAATGGTGCTCCAGAAATTGTTCAAATTGATTTTGATGAACCTATAGTTGTTCCGGCAGGTACTCAAAGAATTTTGGTAACAGTTAACAAGTATAAAGAAGTTTATAATACGTCATCGAGTGAAGTTTTTATAGCCGGAACTGAGCATGATACCGGAGAATCATGGTATTTAGGCTGTGACAAAGAACATGCTTTATCTCCTACAACAGATTTAACCATCCCTGTTCCAAATGCCAATTTTTATATAAATGTTACTGGGGATGTCTTTGATACAAAAAGTTCAGGATCAATCACGAGATTATCTCATAATGTTTGCGATGATGTGATAGAAACAGATATACATTCATGTAGTTCCAGTAACATTTATTGGGCCAGAGCTTTTACTTTAAAAGATTTCGGTATATCAAATAATGAAGAATTTGTGATTAAGTCTGGTCAGGTCGGCATCAATAAGACAAGTTGGGGTGCGGATGTAGGATTTAATATTTATAAAATAGATGATAATTTTCCTGCCTCATTTTCAAAAACAGATTTGATAGGAAGTAGTCAGCGTAAAGGTCTTCAATATAACATCGGCCCTGAATCTCAAATTGTGGAAGTAAATTTTGATACTCCAATAGTAATTCCGGCGGGTGTCAAAAGAATTTTGGTAGAAGTTCATAAAGGAATTGACGGAGGCGAAGGGACGGCTTTTATTGCAGGTTCACAGCAAGATAATGATGTATCGTGGCAGCGTGGCTGTACTATGTTGCCCGGTGGTCCTGATTTTGGAGATAAGTATGTTTCCACCGCTGATTTTGGAAAACCTAACGCTAATTTTTACATCAATGTAACAGGAAATGTAAAGCATGTTTCAAATAAGTTTGAAATGAATTTTTCAAATATTTGTACTGAATTTTTAAAAGAATTTAGTATTGATAACCCATCAGAAATTGCCTCGGTAGAATGGAACTTTGGTGACCCTGCATCCGGAGCAGCCAACACTTCTAATGATTTATCACCTTTTCACGATTTTTCAGTAGATGGAAAATATGCAATTACAGCTACTGTTAGAGGTAAAGATGGTACAGTAGAAATTTTAACAGAAACAATTGATGCTAAAGAACCACCAAAGGCATATGGAATCAACAATATCTATGGTTGCGAGAGTAATTTTAATACTGGTATTTCGGCATCATTTGATACTTCAATCATTACACAGCAGGTTTTAGGAGGGCAAACAGATAAAATTGTTACTTTTATTGATGGGAAAGGAACGAAATATAGCACACTGCCAAATCCTTTTACAAATACTATTAAAAATAGAGAAACAATTACGGTAAGAGTGTCTCATAAAGGTAATTTTTGCTGCTATTCTGAAACTACTTTCGATTTAATTGTAAATCCATTGCCAGAGTTGGCCACCATTTCAAACTTAAGTCTATGTGATGATGACAATGATGGTTTTGCAATGTTTAATTTGCAACAGGTAGAAACTTTGATTATAGGAACTGCTCACAATATTAAAGTTGAATTTTATCATCAGGATGGTCAAAGAATACAAACTCCTTTAAATGCGGTAAAAAATTTAGTAATCAATGAAGAGGTAATAAAAGTAAAAGTTATTAATAGTAATACGAACTGTTATAATGAAACAACTTTTAAACTTGTTGTAAATCCATTGCCTAAGGCAAATCTTTTGGACGAGATAATTGGTTGTGACGACAATAATGACGGAATTTCAGAGTATTTTGACACTTCAAAGGTAGAAACTAATGTTTTGGGGCATCAGATTGGAATGAAAGTTTCTTATTTTAATGCCAGTGGAATTCCATTACCAAGCCCATTGCCTAATCCGTATACAAATACAACAAAAAATGAGGAATTGATAACTGTAAGAGTTACAAATACCTTAACGAGTTGTTATACAGAAACAAAGTTAGTTTTAAAAACAGCTTCACAACCAAGAATAAAAAAGCCTTCTAATAAATATAGTTGCGATGAAGGTGGTGGATTTGCTTTTTTCGAAATGTCTGACCTACAGACAGAGATTATTGGAAATCAATTGGGATTAAAAGTAACTTACTTTGATAATAATGGAAATCAATTGGCCAGTCCTCTACCTGTTTTATTTAAAAACACCCAAGCCTGGTCTCAGACGATATTGGTAAGGGTTGAAAATGAAATAAATAAGCTGTGCTATTCTGAAACAAGTTTTGATTTATTTGTAAATAGCTTGCCAACAGTAAATATCCAGAAAACTTATTTTTTGTGCAATCTGGAACCTTCGTTGAAGATAACTGTCGATAATAATTGGGATAACTATATCTGGAAGTCTCAGGATAATGTTATTGTTTCAAATATTGCAGAGGCAAATTTAGAAAATGCAGGAAAGTATACACTGACTATTGGTAAAACTAAAAATGATATTTATTGTGAAAATAGTTTTGACTTTGAATTAATACGATCCGTTCTTCCAAAAATCAAAGAAGTAAAATATAAAGAGTTGTCCGATAATAATTTTATTGAAATTGTTTCAGCAGTTATGGGAAATTATGAATATTCAATTGACGGCATGAATTATCAGGAAAGCAACTATTTTGCAAATATTCCGGGAAAAACCTACACTGTTTATTTAAGAGATAAAGAGGGGTGTGGTCAGGATTTAAAAGAGGTTACTTTAATAGATTATCCAAAATTTTTTACTCCAAATAATGATGGGTTTAATGATTTTTGGAGAATAATTGGGGTCGAAAAGTACCCAAATTCAAAGATTGTTATATTTGATCGATATGGCAAAGTGTTAAAAGAATTATCTTCAAATGATTATGGATGGGATGGGTTATATAATGGAAATGAACTACTCGCAGACGACTATTGGTTTACTGCTAACTTAAGTGATAAATTAGTTTTTTCAGGGCATTTTTCGCTAAAAAGATAAATGTGTTATAGCATTTATATCCATTCTCCTGCGATGTTATGATCGTTTGGTAAATAAGTAAGGTACTGCACCATCCTTGGGCTTTGACCTTTGTTGGGTGTTGCACAATGGGGCAGTGCACTATTCCAAATGATAAAATCACCTGCATTCCCAAGTATGGGTTTTGGTTTCAGTGTTTTTACAGCTTCTTCCCTTGGGTTAACATTCGGATCAAGGTTATTCAGCCAATCGTCTATTTTGTTATGAAAACCCGCAACACAATGAAAAGCACCATCCTCGACACCACAATCGGTGAGGTAGAGCAGTCCCTGCAGTTCGAATTTTATAGGCTGTTTTAAGCTGGTATCCCAATGTAACGGACTCCCTAGAAAAGTAAAATTTTTAGTTTCTGGAGGATTAAAACTTACCTTATCAATCGTTTTGTATATTTTATCTGTGTTGTAAAGCTGCTCGTAAGCCTTTTTAATTTTTACCGAAAACCGATTGCGATTTAAAGTTTCGTGATCGGAGAAATTAAGCATCAATCCTTTTTGATCCTCATGTCTTTCATACCAGCTTTCTTTTTTACTAGGATCCATTTTTAAAAAGTCCCAGATAGCCAGTTGAGTTTTTTCGCAATCTTCCTCTGAAATTGCATTTTTTAGAATAACGTAACCATTTTCATCCCAAAATTTAAGATCCTCTTGAGAAAGAACATTAGCAGTAGCGTCTTCAGATTCATAACTTGCATTTCGCATTCTGTTACTAATCCAGTTTTTAAACGTATCAAAATCTGGTTTTTCAAAGTACAAAAACTGCAAGGTGTCTTCCATACCAATACCTAATTGGAATAAGATTTTAATTTCTGCATTCCACGTCTCATCATTGTTTTGTACGGTAGTGCTGTCAGGGTGTAAAGTTCGTTTCCATAACTTTTCAAGAATGGTCAGGGACTCTTTCATTTGGGGAGTTTTTATAATTTAAGAATCAATCGTTTCAAAAATAAGACATTTAAAGTTGCCCGTTTAAAGTAAAAACACCTGTTTTTATTGTTTTAAAGAAGACTCTCTGTCTGATTTCCTTTTAATGCCAACGGATGATATAGTGTTAAAATCAAGTGTATTTACCTGTTAATAATTCTGTAATTTTACCTATACTTGTTGTGATTTTGTGTTTTAAGATGTCGATTATAAGTTGGTAGAGTGAAGAGTGAAGAGTGAAGAGTGAAGAGTGAAGAGTGAAGAGTGAAGAGTAAAGAGTAAAGAGTAAAGAGTAAAGAGTAAAGAGTAAAGAGTAAAGAGTAAAGAGTAAAGAGTAAAGAGTAAAGAGTAAAGAGTATAGATTTACGGTTTTGGAATTTGGGTTTTGGAATTTTCAGAAGAAGAGTAAGGAGTAAGCTAAAAATCCTTTAAAGAGTAAGCAAAACTTTAAATTTAGAGATAATGGATGTTAGTTTTTTTTCCTCGACGATTGTACAGGTTGCTATTTCATTGGTCATCAGCTGGGCGCTATTTGCTTTGTTGTGCAGTATGATTCTTGAAACAACCGTACAAATAAAAAGTGAAAGAGGTCGTTTTTTCAGAAACAAAATTGTAGAGAAGCTTTTTGATTATTCGAATCAGATTAATTGGGGATTGTTGATGTACAACAATAGTAATATTAGATTACTGACCAAATCAGAAAAAGCACCTCCAACAGAAATTACTTCCAAAACTCTGGCAGAAGTATTAATTGATACTGTCGCTAATGCTCAGGCTGCCAAAATACTTCTGCAAGATCATAAAGAAAACAATATAATAAGGTATGACAATGACTTGCTGAATAATTTTGAATTTGCGATTACTTATTTAGGACAAAGTGATTTGATTATGATGCTCAAAAATGCCTTGAATAAGGCAAAAATTAAAGCTACTGAGCCCGGAGATAGGGTTGTAGAAAAGACTCTTTATGAGGAACTAGTAAAAGAAGTTACTATTTGGTTTGATCAGTTTAGCGACAGAACAAGTGTATGGTATAAGAAGCTTTCGAGAAAACGTCTGTTTATCATTGGGCTTTTAGTGAGCGGAATTATAAATATTGATAGTATTGTTCTATTTAAGTATTATGACAGTAATCCGACGGCGAGAGCCGGGATGATTGATTATTATTCAAAGAACAGAGAACAATTAGAGGTACTAAGTGCAAAATATAGTACGGCAGGACAAAATAGCGCTGTAGATCAAGCCTCTATTGAGTTGACCAAAAAAGATATTAAAGATTTAACGAAACAAATTGATAGTCTTAGAACGAATCTTGATTTGCCTATTGGTTGGAATAAAGCAGTATGCACAGATACGAAAAACACTTCGGGACAAGATCGTTTTACTCTCTCTTGCATTTTGTTAAAACTATTAGGTATCATTATTTCGGCTTTCGTGGCAAGTTTAGGAGCTCCATTCTGGTTTGATGTTTTGAAAAAAGCAACTTCTACAGCTCAAACAGTAACTAAAGTAGTATAAATCATGAATAATAATTATAAAAATGCTCACACGCATATATTCACGATGAATAATGCACCGAAAAATTTCCTGGAATTATATTTGCCACCTTTTTTGGCAAAAGGAGTTGACAATTTTACCAATACCGATCTTGGTGCCTGGACAATCAGGCTTTTGGCCAGTGGAAATAAAGGAATGGCTAAAAGATATGCAACATTCCTGCAAATTGGTAAAAGTAAATATCAGACTGATATTTTTGAAGATCTGATGTCCAGATATCCAAACGAAACATTTCAGTTTGTTACACTATGTCAGAACTTAGAATATTTGGGTGTTGGCAGATCAGTTAGCGGATTTGAAGGGCAAATTGAAGAAGTGATTGATATAAAAAGAAAATACCCAACTAACATTTTGCCTTTTTTCGGACTCGATCCAAGATGGAAAAGCAGCGGTGACGAAATTCAAAAAACGGTAGAGCGCTATTTTGAAACTAAAATCGAAGTAGGCGGAACCTATATTTATCCTTTTCAGGGATTAAAAATGTATCCGAGTACCGGTCATTATGCTTTTGATGCAAAACTGAAAAAAACCATGGAATGGGCCGCTGACAACGGTGTGCCGATAATGACACATACCTATTATTTAGGCGGAATTTATAATTATGATAAAGATTACATTATACGAAACCTTAACCCTGTTGATCCTTATACCGGAAACGTATATGGAGTACCTAAATTTATTGAGGAGAAGGGAGGCTGGTTAGGCAATCTTTTTAAAGAACAAAGCCGAAACAGTTGTAAAAGCAGTTGCTCTTATTTTCTCGAGCCACATTCTTACGAATCAATGTTAAATCAAATTAAAGACCTTAAAATATGTTTTGCACACTTTGGTGGTGTAAAGCAAATACAGGCAACAAGAGAAAATAATAAAGAGAGCAATCAACTTAATCCTTATGGCGTGTTAAGAAAGAACTGGTTCAATCAGATACAAAATCTAATGTCTCAGCATTCAAATGTTTATACAGATATATCGTATGATGTAGCAGAATGTCTTTTAAAAGAGAATAATGATCTTTATGAAGTATTTTATAAAGAGGTTGATAAATCATATGGAAATCAGATATTGTTCGGAACCGATTATTTTATGACCGAAAAGGACAGTTTGGAGCAGGTAGCTGTTCAGGGTTTTAGAAATTATGCTTCGAAAGCTACACTTCAAAATGGAAATTCATTATGGGATCAAATGGCAAAGAACAACATTAACAGTTATTTAAAAAGCAAGTACTATTAATGGAAAAATTACTGAAATGTTCAAATTATCTACATTAATAAAAACGATAATTTTTTTGAATTGCCATAAATTTTATTAAACAAGCTAATTATTCAAAAGAATAGCATAAAATCTTTAAACCTTCAAGATCATTTGATTTTGGAGGTTTTTTTTGGGGGGATATGTCTCTACTTATTTTTCATAATATTTTCAGTTTTGTTAAGTCATTTAGAAACTGAATTATGTCTTTGTAGTCAACTTGACGAGCAACAAGTTCAAAAACTTATATTTAGAACTGTAATTCTTACAATTCTGCTTGAGCTTGTGTTTTTTTTAATAAGAAACTAATTTGTAATCAATCGGCTTTAAATCAGGTATTTATACTCTTTTTTACCTCGTTTGGTTTAACGAGTTTTGTTGTGTTTGAAATAAAATCCTACAAATAATTAAACGTTTTGTAGGTAAATCATACTATGGCTTACTATTCAGTCAAGTCTTACAACATGCTACCTATTTATTAACCTTTAAATAATTCAAATTATGGAAACTAGAAGCCCTCCTTTTGTTTGTACAGATTTTTGAGATATAAAAAATGATTAACCCCTTAAATCAAATTATATGAAAAATTTATACAAAATTATGTTACTGTGTGTCTGTGGAGCCACTTACGCACAAACCCAGAATGATATTGCAAAAATTAGGTCCGGAAGTAATGTGTCTGAACTACAGTCTCTGAGTCAGAGATACCAAACCGAGGCCGACCAGAAGAAACAAAGAATCAGTAATCTCGCAAAGACTAATGGCTGGCGTACTTCATTTACTAATAAAAATGGAACCACAAGCGAATTAGTAGATGTAAGTACCGATGGTAAAACGCCTATTTATTTTGCTACTGAAAATGTAAATGCCGCAAAATCCACACGAGCAAATTACTTGAATTCCGGTGGTGGTTTAGGATTGAACCTTAACGGACAAAACATGACGGCTTATGTTTGGGATGGCGGTGCTACACTTCCTACTCACAATGAGTTTGGCGGAAGAGTGTCCATTAATGATGGTGTTACTACTATTGTTGCCGGAAGTAACAACAGTCAACACGCCAATCACGTAACAGGTACTATTGTTGCGGCAGGTACTGTAGCGGCGTCCAAAGGAATGGCCTTTCAGGGAAATGCCAGAACTAACGAATGGACTAACGATTTGACTGAAGCCACTACAGCAGCGGCAAACGGAATGTTGATCTCCAATCATTCTTATGGATGGGCTACAAGAAATGCTTCCGGAGCTGTTCTGATAGCTCCTTGGCAGTTTGGTGCTTATCAAACTACCGCCAGAGACTGGGACAATCTGATGTTTAATGCTCCTTACTACCTGCAGGTGAAATCAGCCGGAAATGATGGTGGTGATAACACTGCAAATACAAGTCCGTTAGGAGGTTTCACCGCTTACGACAAACTTACAGGATTTTCGACTTCTAAAAACAATCTGGTGATTGCTAATGCTAACGATGCTGTGATAAGTTCAACAGGAGCTTTAACAAGCGTTACCATTAGCGGGTCCAGCAGTCAGGGACCTACAGACGATTTGAGAATCAAACCGGATCTTGCCGGAAACGGAGCCTCCGTTTATTCCACAGCCACACTCACAAATCCGGTAACACCATTAACCAATAGCAGTTATGGTAATGCCAGCGGAACTTCAATGGCAGCTCCAAACGTAACCGGAACTTTACTTTTATTGCAACAGCATTATAAAAATCTGACCGGAAACTTTATGCGTGCTGCCACTCTAAAAGGATTGGCTTTGCACACAGCAGACGACGCGGGAGCTGTTGGTCCTGATGCTATTTTTGGATGGGGTTTATTGAATGCAAAATTTGCAGCGGAAACCATTACAAAAAACGGAACAGCATCTATCGTTCAGGAAAGTACACTGGTTAACGGAGGTACCTATACATTGTCGGTAACCTCAGATGGTGTTAATCCGTTAATTGCTTCTATTTCCTGGACAGATCCTGCCGGTGTTGCTTATTCCGGCAGTACACCAAATATTGGTACGGCAAAATTGATAAATGATTTAGATATTCGTGTTACCAATGGAGCTGGTACTAATTTTCCATATAGATTATTAACAGCAACAACAAACGGATTAGGCGATAATACCAGAGATCCATTTGAGCGAATCAGAATTGTTGGAGCAGCCGGAACGTATACCATAACCGTAACTCATAAAGGAAGTTTGGTAAATGGAAGTCAGAATTTCTCAACAGTTGTGACCGGAATTACCGTACCGGATCTTTACATCAAAGACAGACCTTTTGATGTTGGATTACAGCCTAATCCGGATTCAGGACCTATGTGGATCAGTGATGATATCTGGGTAAGACAAACGATTGACGGAGGAACTGCACATGAAAACCCTGAGTTTAAATTAAGTTCTCCAAACGGAGTTTACGTTAAAGTTACGAATAAAGGAACCGTTGCCAGTGCTTCCGGAAAAGTGAAACTGTATTTTGCAAAAGCTTCTTCAGGATTAACATGGCCTACGAACTTTGTTAATTTTTATGTTGGACCTGTATTACATGGTGATTACATTGGAGAGGTAGCTATCCCGGCAATTGCTGCAGGTGGAAATGCTACGGTGGTTATTCCTTGGTATCCGCCAAATCCTGCTGATTTCACTTACGATGTACATCATTTTTGTTTAGCTGCAAGAATAGAATCATCAGAAGATCCTATGTTTAATGAGCAAAACAATGTTAGTATTGCTGCAAATACCAAAAACAACAACAATATTGCCTGGAAAAATTTAAGTGTATATAATCTGAATACGACTGATTTTGTTCCTCCAACTGCGGTATTCATTAGAGGAATCAGATCTAAAAACATCAATGTAAGATTTTTAGACAGAGGATTTAATGAACAGTTGAAGAATAATTTCTTTGATTTAGGCGGTACAATCGAAGCTACACTGGACCCAAAACTATTTGAAAGAGCACAAGCCAATGGAAGTCTGAAAGGAGTACAGATTTTAGATAAAAATAAAATCCTTATTACTTCCAGAGATGCATCCATAGCAAATTTACCAATCGATATAGATGAAACTTTCGGAATTACCTTTGATTTCAAGGTAGCAAAAGACTTCCCGGCTGAAGAGCAAATTACCATAGATCTTGTTCAGGAAGATGCCAGAACAGGTGAACTTGAAGGAGGAGAGCGTTTTGCACTGGTAAGAGCTAAAGCCAACACTAAACCGGGTGCTATAGCGCTTGCTGAAGCAGCTGAATCGCGTATTGTTACCATTTACCCAAATCCTACAAACGGAATCTTTAAAATAGGAATCAATAACGAGGAGCAGGGAACTTTAAGAATAACAAGTGTTTTCAATAGTGTTGTTTTTGAAGAAAAAACGAATAAACAAAAAGAGTTTAGTGTGAACATCTCCAAACAAGCTCCCGGAATTTATATCGTTCAGTTTATTTCTGATAACGGAAAAGTAGTGACGAGAAAAATAATTAAAAACTAATATTTTTCTATTGAAGTACTTATCCTTTTAAGGAATGTATGAAAATGAAGAAAGTCGTCTCAATGTAAAAGTTGAGACGATTTTTTTATAGCAATCAATTAAGGATCAGCATTGGCCGTCAGGTTATCAGTGGGAAAAACAGAAGCGGTTAAGCTGAAAGATTTTCAACTTAACCGCTTAAAAACTATAATCATTTAAAGGAATCTTGCCTTATTTTCACGGATGAACTTTTGCAACATACGAAGACACTGTTAGGGTATCCGAATCATTTTTAACCGTATAAACGCCTAAAATACTATTTTGATAAGCCGTATTAGCACTTGTACTGTTAGCATCCGGAAAATCAATATCTATCCAGTTGGCTTCTCCAAACGAGCCATCTGAATTTCGATTTACAGCAACAAAGGAAGCTCCCATCTCTTTTCCGTTGATACTAATCCAGTCAGACGGCATATGATAACCATTATCTTTGGCAGCAGTAATACCTTCAAAATGCGTAACGACAGAAAGAGCTGTTTCATTCTTATAACTAAACGATTTTAAATTACTTGTTTTCTGCGTTTTGGAATTATAATCAACCAGAAAAGCCTGGCTTATTTCCCCCAGTTTAGCACTCGAATAACCACCTGCCATAGTGTAATGATCACCGCCATTGTGCCAGATACCATACAACGTAGTTGTTAAGGAATCGGGAACTTTAAAATCAATATATTCTTTAGTGGCAACATCATACAGAAATGCATATCCATTTTTGTCATTCTCAACATCATAATTCCCAACAGCGATTCCGCCCATTATACTATGAACAAATACATTATTGGTATTACCGCCATTTGGTGACACCTGAACCCAGGTTCCTGAACCGTCCACTGGTCCTTCGTAATAAAAACCAAGGTTTCCGCTCGGAGCTTTACCGGTAGAGGCAGAGATTTTATAGGAACCAACTAATTGCACTTTGCCATCATGTCCGTTATTAGGGCCGTAACAAGAGGTATTGATAACCGTTGCTGTTGGTGTACTTGGAAAATTTACAATGTTCCATTTACCTTTATTGCCACTTCCATTAATTGGGCCTTCATAGATTAAGCCCTGAACAATATCATTAAGCCCTATTAAACTGCCTGAAATGTATACATTTTCAGATCCCGTTACGCCTCTTATACCTTGTATACTGGTTTCTCCACCAGCAGGATAATTGAAATCCGTATACTTTGCAGTATTGACTTCCAGATTTATATTTTCTGACATAATTTTTCTTTTTAGATTATTGCTTTATACTTTTTTACAACTGTGTCCTGTAGTTACTTTTAGTTAAACGTTGTGGTACTATAGACATCTTTTGGAGCGTTTACCCAAAGTTTTTCTACCTCCAGTTGGTGCAATTGCTCTTCTAGTTCGTGTCTGATTTCACTATAAGCCGGATCGTAGGCAAGATTTGTAATTTCCAGCGGGTCATTAACTAAATCATAGAGCTCATATTGTTTAAAATAGGCTGTAGCGGCATCAAAATAGTAGTCAAATTTCCATTTTTCGGTTCTGATACAGCGAATGCGGTTGGCCGCTCTTACGATGGTCCACGTACTATTTGCCCCCGCCTTAATATCATCGTAAGTAAACAAAAGACTATGCTGAACCGGCGTATTGTCCTCCATTATAGGCAACAGACTCGTACCTGCAAGCCCTGTTGGCGGATTGGAAATATTAGCCATCTCAATAAAAGTAGGAAAAACATCAGCTAGTGTTGCTAAGTTAATAGAGTGTTTGACGGGATGATCCTTAAACAGAATCGGATTTGAGATAACAAGTGGTACTCTTAAAGCTTCTTCATAGGCAACAAAAGTTTTCTGACGTAATCCGCCATGAGCGAGTCCCATTTCTCCATGATCGGATGTCATGGTAACGATTGCAGAATCGGCCAGTTTATGTCCATTTTCATCTTCCTTATACAGTTCGTCAATCAGATAACCATATTGTTTATCCGCGAGACTTAATAAATAACCGTAGAAATTGATATAATTCAGTTTGTCTTCGGTGCTATTGACTGCTCCGAGACTTAAAGCCATATTGATCAGGATTTGTTCCTGTGCCATTGGTTTTTTATTCTCGAGTAGATTTTCACTTACGGTAGCGGGAAGACCTATCTCTCGACCCAGCCAACTGTCCGGATGGTATCCTGATGTACCTGCTGTTCTTGGATAAGCCAATACATCGTGCGGATTTACGAGAGACAGAATAAGACAATAGGGTTTATGGTTTCCTGCGGCTCTTTGTGCTCTTACTTCCTTTAGATATTGAATAGCTTCGGCCGTATACCTTGCATCATGATTGGCATATCCGCCTCCAAAATTAAGCGGATTGACATCTTCACCGGCGTCGGGAGCAATCCAGCCCATAGCTCCAAAGAGTGAAATATCGGCGGCCGTTAAATCCTCGTAGTTTGTTTTAGTTCCATTAGGAGCGACACCTTTACTCATGTGCCATTTTCCCCGGTACTGCACATCATATCCATCAGCCCAAAGTGTATTCATAATATTGGGTAGTGCATTGCTAAGCGTAGGTTCCTGAGGTGACAACAGACCGCCTTCGGTCAGGGTTTGGCTTACGCCATGTTTCGCAGGATATAAACCTGTAAACAGGGTAGAACGGCTAGGGGAGCACATACAGGTGTTGCAGAAAGCACGGTCAAAACTAAAACCATTTTGTTTCAGAAAAGTCAATGTAGGAAGATTTTCCTGTTCCCATCCCGGCGGGAAATGTTGCGTAGCACGCTGCTCGTCGGTAATAATTAAAATCATGTCCGGCTTTTGGCCAATCTCGTTAAGTTTTTCTTTTAGGTTCATTGTTTGTGGTTTAAGGGGTTAATAAAAATTGTAATTGTTGATATAATGACGAGTAGTCAATAATGATAGGTCAATTTGAAATAATCTAAAAAGGGAGTTGCTTTGAAGGCTGTATAAAATCTGGGCGTGGAGAAAGGATGTTAAGATGCGGGTGTGGAGTAAATCACAAAAGGCCTGTATGCAGTGTTTTAATCAAACTATTGATTTGATTAATAAGAATAAAATTACAATAACTAAGTAGATTTAAATTACGTATAAATACCTGTTTTATAGAAGTATAGGGTTTGATAATGAAATACTTTTTATTGAACGACCAATAGCGGTCCGTAGAATCTTTAATAGAAAAATTTTGTTTGAATGAGAAGTATAATGGAAAAACTGTCTGTATAATTTTGATATCATACTCTGGAGGAAGAAGAAGTTTTAAATTAGAAGCGTGAAGTTCTAAATGTCTTAAAATTCAAAAACCTTCAAAGACACTAGCCTTTGAAGGTTTTTGAATCAAATGATTTTAAAATAACGGCACCTGTTTAATGAAACTACCGCTCTAACGTCCTTTTAATAAATTGATACTTACGGTCGCGATATCAGCATCTGGAAATCGTTTGAAAATTGATTTATCAGGGAATAACCCAGCTTCTGCGGCAACTTTATTAAAAACATCTATTTCAACAATATACTGGTCCGAAAAACCATGAGTAGCATCATAAGCTGTAGCAGGAGTTTTTCCGATATTGTCGGCAGCAAGCTTTGGATTTATGGTATGTAGTTCAATCAACAGTAAACCAAATTTGTGTACATAAGGAGACCACTTTTGCAAATGTTCCAGAAGATTATCTTCGACCAGATTGTTACTGATTCTTTTTCCTCTGTAGGCAAATGCACCGTTAGACGCACTAATTCTGTCTTTGTCGATGTGTTCCGGATCTTTCCAGATTCGATTGTGATCTAAAAAAGTTCTTACGTTAAGTAAATCCTTCAGATCAATATTGTAGTTTTCTTTAAGATCTTCCGAAAGTAGTTGCGGACGTCCGATATCCCCCCAAATTACCTTTGCCCAAATGTCGGCCTTGATCAGATTGGCTCTGGTTACTTTCAGTGCTGCCTGATTATAATCGGCTCCAACCAAAAATAAGGGGTAATCGTCGAGCATTTTTCCACGCAACGTTTGTCGGTCGATTACTTCAAAAATATGCTGAAGAAAAGCACCGTTACCACAGCCCATATCAAGAATTCCTTTAGGTTGTTGTTCGATTGGCAGGTTGAAAAGAGTAACTATAATTTCATCTACAACTTTAAAATAAGTGTCGTGAGCACCACCGCTTCCCCAAACGTTCATTTCACGGTCGACATGAATTTCGTTTTCGCCATCGGTTATCATTCTTAGTACCGCTGGATCACCAAAGATTAATTCCTCAATTTTAGCAAATGTTGGCAAATACGAAACCGTTACGCCATAGGCACTGGCTCTTTTGGCATAAAAAAGCCCCGTTTCTGTAAATTGGTAGTTGCCATTTTTTTCCAAAAACCATCCAAGATGCACAAAAAAGTCCAGTATTTTTTTAAAATTTTCAGGAGATTTATGAAACTCTTCGGGCTGGAATGAAGTTTCCATGAAATATTTGTGAAACATCCCTTTCATTGCCAGACGAACAATTGTCGGACCTATCAAATGGCCTTCGATATGTTTTAAAATCTGTTCCTGAAGACTATTTTTTAAAGGATCGTCAGAAGGTTCAATACCATACCTTTTCTTATATTTTTCAAAAATAATATTGAGTTTTTCGAAGGGTACATCTTCAAAAAGACGCGGATGAAACTGCACCGAAAACTGAAGCAGATCAACAACATCCTGGTAGAGATAAAACAATGAAAAAGCCATTTCTGTCCTTTCATTGACGGAGATCGTAATTTCCTGTGAACGGTTATCGACTTCATAATCTAAAAAGCCCTGAGAAGCCAGAATTCTTAAACCAACATTCAAATAACCTTCATTTGCTGTAAAAACAGTTACCAGCTCTGATAATTGTATTTGTTTTTTATTTAGTATATACTCTAAAACAGCATTGTTTTTTAGCGCTATTGCTACGGGAGCAACTGCTAAGCCGTCAAGATGTCTGAAAATAGAACTGCGAAGTTGTGATTTATCGGTCATAATGTAAGAATGATGGTTTGCTAAAAATAGTGATTTTTTTTTGAACTTAGAACCTGTCATTTTTTTCCATAGCCAAAATTAAAAAGAATCGATTCGAGCCGTGAAACGGATGAAATGACACTAATACCAAATCGAGGCTGTGACCTGTAAATCGCCGATCTCTGATTTTGGAGTAAGCTTTTGTATGATCAGTACAAATAATCTTCTCAATCTGATTATTTATTACTTTCCTTTAGCAGAAAATATAGCAAAGAAATATACATTTGTATAAAATTATTTTTACATTATAAATCTTTCAAAAATGTCATTCTAAAAAGAAATGAAGAAGTAATTTTGTTTGCGATTAAAGAAAATAAACCTAAACTATAGAATAAAAGATAAATGAAAACAAAAATAATTATAGTCGCATTAGTATTATTAGCTACTTTAAAGATACAATCTCAAAGTTTAAATCCAACTTCTAATATCTCTTTAACCGGTGCGGCTGATACTTTTAAAGCCGGGTATACCTTTTCATATTCAACAGCAGGAACACCTTGGAATGGTGCTCTTATTAGTTATGGAGGCTTTCCGACAAACAATTACGATACTCAAATAAGCTCTGATTATGGGCCGAATGGTGGTAATCATATTTCATATCGAACTAAAAACGGAGATAATAATACTTGGAATAGTTGGAATGAATTAGCCATTAGAGGAACAAACACTTTTGTTGGAGATCAAAACATCAATGGAAAATTAGCTATAAATTTAGGTACAACTTCAGATAAATTTCAAATTAATCAAGGTGGAACGACAAGAATTACTGCCAGCGGAGATGGGGTAATTGCTTGGGGTGTTAATGCTGATTATGGGTATTTGTCTTGGGATGCGGGTACAACAATAATTGGAGGGTTGACTGGTAAATCTTTAGTTTTAGCGTCAAATGGAGTAAGACAAGTGACAGTTGCAGAAAATGGGAATATGGGAATTGGAACTAAAAGTCCAACCTCAAAACTAACCGTCGCAGGAAATATAGAATCGAGAGAGGTAAAAGTAACCGTTAATGCAGGTGCCGATTTTGTTTTTGAAAAAGACTACAATTTACCATCTTTGGAGTCTCTAGATAAATTTATTAAAGAAAACAAACATTTGCCTGAAATTGCTTCTGCCAAGGAAATGCAAAAAGACGGAATTAATTTGTCTGAAATGAATATCAAATTACTGCAAAAGATTGAAGAATTGACTTTGTATACAATTGAACAACAAAAAAATACGCAGAAGCTAATGGAAGTTATTGAAACACTAAACGTAAGATTAGAAGCAGTTGAAAAAAAGTAGTTCTTTTAAAATTTTTAACTCAAATAAAGGAAACATTTTCAATATGTTAACGAAGTAATTTGATGATAGACAATAATATTTTATAATCATCAGGAAATCGCAAGGAAGAGCCTCTAAAGTAAATTTATTTTAGAGGTTTTTTTTATATCGATTGAATGAAAAATTTGATAACCATTCTATAGCTCTTCCGCTTTGATATGGAGCCTAAAATATAATTAGTTTACAGCCATTTTGTTGTATTTATTGCGATACTCGATCGGATTTAGACCTGTTACTTTTTTAAAAATGGTACGAAATGCTTTTGTGTCGGTATAACCTACATCGTACATTACCTCATTGATATTTTTGCGGCTGTTTTCGAAGCTTTTTTTGGCAAACTCAATTTTCACGCGGTTGATGTATTCTAAAACAGAATTGTTGGTAGCGGCTTTAAAGCGTCGTTCAAAACTCCTTCTTCCCAATAGCACCAGATCAGCTAATTCATCAATTGTGATTTTCTCCTGAATATTATCTTCAATAAATTCCTGTACCTGTTTGATTGCCTCATCGTTATGATTTTTTTGGCCTTGAAACATCGCAAAAGCAGCCTGACTGTCCCTGTCAATATCGATAGCAAAATATTTAGAAGCTAAAATAGCGGTTTGTCTGTCTGTATACTTTTCGACTAAGTGGAGTAGAAGATTCCAATAAGAATGTGCACCACCACTGGAATATATCCGGTGTTCTTCTGTGATAATGCTTCCATCGATGACTTCTACTTCTGGAAACATTTCGCGAAACTCATTTTGAAAACCCCAATGTGTAGAACATTTTTTACCATCCAATAAACCGGTAGAAGCCAGTAAAAAGGCACCAACACAGAGCGAAGCTACTTCAGCTCCTTTGTGATAGTGTTCGTTTATCCAGGGCAAAAGCTCTTGATTTTGAGCAATCGCACTTTTCATATCTCCAAATAAGGCAGGAATAACAATTAAATCTGTGGTTGTAACTTCTTTTGTGAGTTGAGACGTATTAACCGAGTACAATCCGTTATTGAGTTTGACTTCTTTCTTTAAACCTACCAGCTGCACATCAAACAGTAGGGGTTTGCCCGATGCAGTCATAAACTGGTTTACTGCTGAAAATAAATATTGTGGATCTGCTATAGCCTGCAGAACGGAGCTTTCAGGAACAAGAATACTTACTTTTTTTATCATCTTCTTTATTTTTAGAACTGGCTGTAAGGGCTTATTTGTTGTGCAAAGTCCCTAAAAATCAAATCGTTTTCCTTTTTGTAATTTCAAAGATAAAGATAGTTTGTCGTAAATGCCCTTTTTGTTGTCGTTTTTGCATATCCGCAGTCTGTTATTTCTGCTGCATCTTTGTACTATCAATTAACAACTAAAAAATATAGAACAAATGGCAACAAAAATTTTCATCAATCTGCCGGTAGCAGATTTACAAAAAGCAATGTCTTTTTACACAGCAATTGGATTTACAAACAATCCTCAATTTACAGATGCAACAGCAGCCTGTATGGTTTTAACTGAAGAAATTTATGTGATGTTATTAACACACAATAAGTTCAATGAGTTTACCAACAAAGAAATTGGTAATGCTTTTCAAAAAGCGGCGGTAATTAATTCATTGTCAGTAGACAGTATCGATGAGGTTGATACCATGCAAAATAATGCATTAAAAGCGGGCGGAAAAGAAACTGCTGAAGCGAAAGATTACGGTTTTATGCAACAACGTAGCTTTGAAGATTTAGACGGACATCTTTGGGAGGTTTTATACATGGACCTGGCCAAAATCCCACAACAATAATAGTATTAAAATGGCACAGCTTAATTCTTATTTAACATTTAACGGTAACTGCAAGGATGCAATGTTATTTTACAAAGCATGCCTTGGTGGTGAACTCGAGCTACAAACGATAGCCGATTCACCAGTAGGGAAGCGCCTGCCGGAGAAAATGAAAAGATGTATTTTGCACGCCACGCTTAAAAGCGATACTCTTGTGATTATGGGATCGGATATGGCCCCGGAAAACCTGACAAAAGGGAATGCCTTTTCGATGATGCTCACTTTTGACAGTGAAGAAGAAACACGAAAGGCTTATGCCGACTTATCGAAAGACGGTCAGGCAACCCATCCGTTAGAAAGGACTTTCTTTGGAGCCCTGTTCGGACACCTTACGGATAAATTTGGACATCAGTGGATGCTCTGTTATTCGTCAGAAGAAAACAAAACCTTAACCGTTGGGTGTAATTAGTTTTTGATAATTATACCCAATTGGATAAACTTCCTTAAAAAAAAGCTATGAATCAGGAGCTAATAGCAAACTATTTTTAACCACTAACCTTTACACTTATGAAAAAAGATAAAATACTATTCTGGACCACAACAATTATCATTTTTATTATGGAAGGCATTATTCCGGCCCTAACTTCACAAACTGAGATTGCCAAGCAAGGAATCAGTCACATGCAGTATCCGGCTTATTTTGGCAATGCATTGGTAGTTTTTAAAGTGATTGGAGCTCTAACCGTAATTATTCCGCAAGCACCAAAATTTGCGAAAGAATGGGCGTACACCGGTTTTGGCTTTGTGTTTATATTTGCCAGCATCAGCCATTTTGCTGTTGACGGATTCGGGTTTCAGGTGATATTACCTTTAGTTTTCCTTGGTATATTGGTGATTTCATACAAACTATATCAAAAACTGTATCAAAAAGAATATGCGCTTTCAGGGGCTTATTAGGCCTGTTAAAACGGTAGAAATAAGCTATAGAAAGTGAAAGAGACGACTGTGCAGGTCGTCTCTTTTACTTTTATATTATTAAGAGATGGTATTTTTTTACACCTAAATATCTATGTGTTGAATTAATTATACTCAACAGGGTAAATTCATAAAAAAAAATAATATGGACCGAGCCTACGGCTCTTTTATGGTTGTGCCTATTTTTTACGACGGATTAAAATCCGTCGCTACAATATTATTCGAGCCTATGGCTCTTTATGATTGTACCTATTTTTTGTGACGGATTAAAATCCGTCGTTATATTATCGTTCGAGCCGATGGCTCTTTTATGACGTTATTCTTTATCTTATAAAAATCTATTTCGGTATATATCACCTGTTCCTATTTTAGGTGCATGGATCGTAATCCGTTAACAACAAAAACAACCGTATAATTAAGTTCGGAAGGAACGACAAATTTTATAGCAACGGATTTTAATCCGTTGAAAATAAAACGTATTCAAAAAAAGTTCCAGAGGAACGATACATTTTATTTCGTTTAAATACACATAACCTTCTCTGTGAAAGAAATATATTTCTATTTTGTTATTCTTTCGGATCTAAAATCTATGTTTCTATGTGTTAAAGCATTTGTTGTTAATTACACGCAACGGCAGAAGTTTTAAACTTTACTATTCTGAGATTTCCTTGTAATTATAAGGCTTTGCAACAGAAAATAGTTGACACATGACATTAAATTCCGCGTTCGTTGCATCTTTTTTATCTCTATTAGAATCAAGCAGTAGCTTTACTACAAAAGCAACTAAACAGGCAGTCCTGCTAAGATTTCCAAACTAAAAGTAAAGGATAATCTTAGAAAATTGTACCGTATAAAGCTGCTTCATTGAGATAAAATAAGGGCGGAACCCGAAAAGCCTACGAGTAGGGTAAATGCAAATTTAAATTATGGAAGTTAAAGAAATCGTAAAGCAGGAAGTATTACAGAACTTCATGCCAAAGGGTGCAAAAACAAATGCTACAGCCATTTCAAGAATGGTGAAATACACAGATGATACATTGGAAAAACTACTTGTATTTGATGTTACCACAATAGCAGAACAACAAAGTCCTCAGGCCCAGTATACAGTAGATCAGTGGACCCAAATTTTAAAAAATCCGGAAAACATCAAGATTCGTTCTGCAGCGGTTCCAGATCAAAAAGCTTATTTTACAGAGCAGGAAGTTAAAGATAATGTTTCCAAAATTCTAAGTCTTTTCTTTGAAGGAAACGAGGCGAGGATTCCGCTTGTTACGAAGAAAGATCAGACTACTAATGATTACTATAGTGATGTGTTTGTTGAGATGAGTAATAATTTTTATAAATCTTATTCGCTAAATGCTATAAAAGAAGGGAGAGATTCAGCGCAAGAGGTCATAACAAAACTATCGGTTCTTAATGATAGTCTGGCTAGTTTTGATACCGATTTTCGAAAGATGAGGAGGGATGCAGGTTCATTCTGGCGACCTGATAATCCAAAGCGATACGACAATGTTCGAACTTCACTCGACGAGTGTCTAAGAATGCTTGGCTTGACTCGTGCCATTGCTAAAAATTATTTGGAAGTATTGGATAACATTCTGCCTGTGATAACAGAATACAGTAATTTTATAGATCTGGTAAGTTCCAGACTTCCCGATTTAAAAATTGACTCGTCTTTCAACCTGCAGACACTTACTGAAAAAGAATTTTATCTTTTTGGGTGGATTACTTTAGGAACCAGTTTTTTTGCCGGTGTAGCGACTGTTGGCCTGCTTGCGACTGCACTTGGGCCGTTGGGCTGGATTGTTGCCGGACTGGCGGCTATATTATTGATTATTGGTTCCATAGATTATATTATTAATACTCTTGCTGAGGCCAACGATTTAATGGACTGGTATGAGAGTACCGAAAATAAATTAAACGATACGACTAAAAGTCTTGAAGAGCTGTACAAACAATTGAGTTATTCAAAAGGATTTTTTGATGAAAGTTGGGTCGAATTTCAGGAACTAGCAAATAGTCTAAAACAAAATGATCTGCCTGTGAATAATGGAGATCAGGTAAGTTATATTTTTAAACTGTACATAGGGGCGTTTAACGAGAGGTTGATTCAGGAAAAACAGCTGTTTTTGGATATGGCAAATGCAGGTGGAGATACGTCTTTGGTGCTTATAAAGGCCAAACGAATTATTGATGACAAATATCCTTACCGTGGCGAGCCGGACGATGATGTTGAAAGAGAGGTTTGGTTAAATTCCAATAGTAATAAAATTAAATCTTTAGCTTTTAAATGGTTATTGGAAGGTTATGCGAAAGCAGGGACTGACGCGGAAAAACGACGCTCTTTTGAGGTAGAAATTGAAAAAATAAGCGATCAGATGTCTCATGAAGAACTTAACAGATTATTGATCACGGCAGTTTTTGTACATTCCGAATCACCGGAAGAGGTTTTACGAGAAGCGAAATTCAATGCGGTATTAGTAGAAAGAATCAAACTTGAACTAATACAAAACCTGGTGATAGCGGCCTAATTGTTTGTCTTACTTATAGAAGAGCTTAAAGAAAAACATTTTAAGAAGCCTCCGAAACTTTGTAATTCCTAATTTATTAAATAAATGTTACTGATAAAAAAGTCGTCTATAGCAGACGACTTTTTTTTGCTGAATCTTTTTTCTCCTTTTAGAAAAAATCTTACACAGGAAGTAAATAATCAATAATACTTAACTATTTTGTTTTGAATTAGTTATTGAATTTTGATTAATTTATTTAACATTTTTTATATAAAAAAAAGAGTTAAAATTTTGGCATTCGCATTTTTAATATACTTTTGTTCTATCAAATTAGTAGAATATAAAATTTACCAAATTCGCTTCTTTTTTGAGCGAACAGGAGTTAAACTGAAAATTCATTTTCGATAGGTTGTCGGTATTGAAATTCTGCAGAGATCAAATTCAAATAATAGTAATCCAAAATAAAAAAGAAAATGAAAAAGCGAATGTGTAGCTAATAAAAAACCATTTCTGCGGGAACAGAAATGGCGAAGCTTAAAGAAATTGTACATCTCTATAAGGAAAGGACTGGCGGAGTATATCCGGCGACGGTCACCTTATTTATTAAACTAAAACAAAGTAATGAAAAAAAAATTAAATAGATATATAGCACTATGTATTTTGTTGATTTCCACTGGAATTAAAGCACAGGAGACGAAACCGCTTATTCAGTCCAAACTTGAAGGAACAGTAATTGATGCCGTAACAAAAGAGCCTGTTATTGGCGCTTCAGTAAATATTAAAGGAACTACACATGGGGTTGTAACCGATATGGATGGGAGATTTCATTTTCAAACCGGGCAAAAACTTCCTTATACTTTAATCGTAAGTTATTTGGGATATAAAAAAACAGAAATCGTAGCCAAAGAAAATTCAATTACCGTTAGTCTTACTGAAGAGCAAAATGCTCTTTCAGAAGTAGTTGTTACAGCACTTGGTATTACCAAAGAAAAGAAATCTTTAGGATATACTACGCAGGCACTTAAAGGTAAGGAGCTGTCCGATACAAAAGAAACCAACTTCTTAAATAGCCTTAGTGGTAAACTGGCGGGTGTTCGTATTACCAATTCGCAGGGTGATATGGGATCTTCACGTATCGTTATTCGTGGTGAAACTTCGATATCCGGAAACAATCAGCCATTATTTGTGGTTGACGGAGTTCCAGTAGACAACTCGCAGTTAGGAAGTGTTGGTGGAACTACCCGCGACTTTAAGAATGCAATTGCCGATTTAAATCCGCAAGATATTGAGTCATTAAGCGTACTGAAAGGCCCTAATGCGGCGGCTCTTTACGGATCTCGTGCTGCACATGGGGTAGTTTTGATCACAACAAAATCAGGGAAAAGCCAAAAAGGATTAGGGATCAGTGTAAACTCTGGAATCACCATCTCTCAGGTGGCTACTTTACCTAAATTCCAAAATTCATTTGGACAAGGATCAAATGGAAAGTTCAGCTTTGTAGATGGTAAAGGGGGCGGTATCAATGACGGAGTTGACGAAAGCTGGGGACCTAAACTGGACGGAAGGCTTATCCCACAATTTTACTCCAATGGTGTTGCTGTACCTTTCGTAGCACATCCGAATAATGTAAAGGACTTTTTTAATACCGGTGTCACTTATGATAATAGCGTTTCTATCGCGAAATCGGACGAAAAATCAGATTTCCGTTTAGGTATAAACAATCAAAAACAATTAGGAACGGTACCCAACAGTGAAGTAAACAAAACAAACTTTACGGTGAATACAAACTACCAAATCTCTAAAAATATAAAAGTAGGGGTAACGGCCAACTATATTGTTACCGATGCTCCGGCCTTACCAGGTGGACCACAGGGTAACCGTGCTGCCGGTGTAATGCTACAGTTTCTTTGGTTCGGACGTCAGGTAGACATCAACGAACTTCAGAAGAACAGAGACGTGAACTGGAACAACAGCTATTACAGCAATCCGTACTGGAATGCGTATTATAACACCACCAGCCAACAGCGTAACCGTATCATCGGAGACATTCATTTGGATGCCAAGATTATCGAGGGGCTTAATTTTAAATTCCGTACCGGAGTTGATTATTACAACGATCGCAGAAAGTACACGATTAAGTACGGTACAAACGGAACGCCTTTTGGATCGTATGCAGAAGATGCTTATACTGTAAACGAAAGAAACACGGAGGGGATTTTTACCTATACTAAAAAAGTAAACGATGATTTTAGTGTCGATGCTCTTGCGGGATTCAATATTCGTAACCACAGTGATGCCAACAACTATCAGAAAGCACCACGTCTGGCTGTACCTGATTTGTATACGCTGACCAATTCGAGAGACCCTTTAACGTCATCGAATTCGCTTTCAAAATTAAAAGTATACAGCGCTTATGCTTCGGCACAATTTGGATATAGAAATTATGCTTACCTGAACGTAACTGCCCGTAACGACTGGTCGTCTACATTACCAAGCAGCAACCGTTCTTATTTCTATCCTTCCTTTAACGGTAGTTTTGTAGTTTCTGACGCCTTCAATCTGAAAAGCAATACACTTGATTTCTTAAAGCTTCGCGGAGGCTGGTCTGAAGTAGGTAACGATGCAGATCCTTACCAATTGTCTACTGTTTATGATTTTCAAACCGCATTTGACGGAAACCCAATTCAAACCTCAGCTAAGAAAAAACTTAATGAGAACCTGAAACCTGAAACGACGCGTTCTACGGAATTAGGTATAGAATCTTCTTTCTGGAAAAACAGACTGCATTTGGATGTGGCGTATTACAACACCAATAGTTTTGATCAGATTTTGGAAATAAAAACCACAGCTTCGAGTGGTTACAACTCGCAATTGATCAACGCAGGTAAAGTTAACAACCGCGGTATAGAAGTTCAATTGGACGGAACTCCTGTTCAAACGGAGGATTTCAAATGGAATGTAGGCGTAAATTACTCGAAGAATATTAGCGAAGTAAAGATTTTGGACTACGACAAACAGATTCAAAACTATACAATTGGTTCTTCAGGAGGTGTTGATGTATTGGCTTCAGTAGGACAGGCTTACGGTGCTCTTTATGGTACAGGCTACCAGCGTGATGCAAACGGAAATATAGTAGTAGGCGCTAACGGATTGCCTAAAGCCGATCCGCAAAAAAAAGTATTAGGACACTATACTCCGGATTATTTAGCGGGTGTTACCAATACCCTGACGTATAAAAATCTTGAATTTTCATTCCTTATTGACGCCAGTGTAGGGGGTGACATTTATTCGGGAACCAACAGAACAGGTACTTATACCGGTGTACTGGCGGAGACTTTATCAGGCCGTGATGCCGCAAATGGGGGTTTAAATTACTATTATCCAAACAACAACTCGGCCAATCCGAAAACATTGTTAACGGGTGGTGTAGCTCCAAATGGAGCAACGGTATATGATGATGGTGTTATTTTTAACGGAGTTTATGCTGACGGAACCCCAAATTCTCAGGTGATTAGTGCACAGGAGTTTCACAAAGCATCTTTCAACATTAACGAAGCCTATATTTACAGTTCGACTTTTGTAAAACTAAGAGAGGTAAAACTGGCTTATAATTTCAATAAGAAATTTGCTAAGAAACTAGGATTAGAAGGAGCAAGTATTACTGCAGTAGGTCGTAACCTGCTATTTATCTATAAAGATGCACCAAATATTGATCCTGAAACGGCTTTCACTACAGGAAATGCTCAGGGATTGGAGAGCTTAGCTTTGCCAACTACCAGAAATTTCAGTCTTAATGTTAATCTTAAATTTTAAAAACAAGAAATCATGCTAAAAAAATTAGCCTATATAACTCTATTTGCGGTATCACTTACCTCTTGTGGTGACACTCTGGATGATATTAATAAGAATCCAAATGCAACTGAAACACCATTAGCACCCTATTTATTAACCGGAACCCTAAAGCAGGGAGCCGATTTGTACTGGGGTTCTGATAATAACTTTAATGCCTCTTTGTTATTTGTACAGCACTGGGCTAAGATTCAGTATACAGAGCCGGACAGGTACGATGTATCGAACACTTCTTTCACTTCTTTGTGGAATACAGGTTACGCAACTTTGATTACAGATTTGAACACAATTTTGAAATTTTCAGATCAACAAGCAAACCCAAATTATAAAGGAATAGCACTGACACTGCGTTCATGGACATTTTTATTGCTAACAGATGCTTACGGAAGTATTCCTTATAAAGAAGCAGGTCTAAAAGTGACCCCGGCTTACAATACGCAAAAAGAAGTTTATACAGGATTGCTGGAAGATTTGAAACAAGCGCAGTCTTTACTAAATCCGACAAGCGGAAGTGTAACAGGAGATTTGGCTTATAAAGGAGATATTTCAAAATGGAAGAAGCTCGTTAATTCACTTCGTTTACGTATCGCATTGAGAATTTCCGATAAAGAACCGGCATTAGCCAAACAAGCGGCTATTGAAGCAACAACTGATGCTGCGGGAGTAATTAGCAACAATAGCGAAACTTTCAAGTTTACTTATACGAGTTCTCCTCAACAAAATCCCGCTTCGGCCTGGTTTGAAACCCGTGATGATTTTCGCATTTCAAAGACATTGGTTGATAAGTTAAATGAATTATCAGATCCACGTTTGCCAGTTTACGCTCAGCTGCCTACAGATCAAACTGTTGGTAAATATGTGGGTGGTGCAAACGGGTTATCCAATAGTGATGCCAACAGTCAGGGTTTTGCTAAAACGTCGAAACCGGGAACTTACTTCCTGACTTCATCGTCACCGGCTGTAATTGTTTCTTACTCCGAGGTATTGTTTAACCTTTCAGAAGCGGTAGCACGTGGTTATATTGGTGGAGATGCCGAGCAATTGTACAAAAATGCAATTACTGCTTCGTTCAACCAATTTGGAATCACGGATGCAGCAACTATTAATAAGTATTTGAATCAGGCTACTGTGAAATATGATGCAGCCAATTATGCCAAATCGATAGGTACACAAAAATGGATTGCATTCTACGGACAAGGTCTTGACGCTTTTGTAGAGTGGAGAAGGCTTGACTATCCGGTATTAAAAGCGGGTCCGGCTACAGTTTTGAACGGACAGATTCCTTCGCGTTTCTTTTATCCGGGAACAGAGCAATCATTGAACGGAACAAGCTACCAGGCCGCAGTATCCGCTCAGGGGAAAGATTTGCTGACTACAAAACTATGGTTTGATGCCAATTAAATCCTATTTGGAAATAACTGATTTATAAAAATGTTTTTTTTTGAGAAACAGCCCTGCACTAAACCAATGGTGCGGGGCTGTTTGCTTTTGAAGGTCAAAAATTAAAACAAAGCCTAAATTTCGATTTCATTCCCCATTAACGGAACATTACATTTAAACTGGTAACGATTCCGAATTTTAATTCGCAGTTCATCAGCCGGCAAATTTTCGCCATGTATTAAAAAGACACACTTAGGCGTGTTTTTAAGAGCAGACAGCCAGTTTAAAAGATCATTTTGGTCTCCATGCGCAGAGAGGCCTTCTATCTGAAAGATTTTGGCTCTTACAATATAGTAATTTCCATAAATTTTAATTTCTTTATCACCTTCAAGAAGTTTTCTTCCGCGAGTGCCTTCTGCCTGATAACCCACAAAAATAACAGTTGTTTTTTCAAGACTGATATAATGTTCAAAATACGACAATACCCGCCCACCAGTTGCCATACCGCTTGCAGCAAGAACTACTTTAGGCTGAGGATTTGCAATAATACGCTGTGTTTCTTCGTATTCAGAAACAATTCTAAACATTTTTGCCATTTCATGACAGTCCTCAACAGATAGTTTGTGCCACTTTAAATTCTCTAAAAAAACATGCAGGGCATTGGCGCCCATTGGAGTATCGAGTATATAGGGAACGTCAGGAATTCTGCCTTCTCGTTTGAGTTGCCACAACAAAAACATGACCGATTGGGCTCTCTCTACAGCAAATCCGGGAATGATTACGGTTTCATTCTGTGCTATAGCAGCATTAATCAGTGTTTCCAGTTCTTTTTTTACATCTAAATTTGGATGCAGTTTGTTTCCATAGGTACTTTCCAGAAAGATATAATCAGCCTTTAGGGGTTTGGTTGGCGGAAACATCAACACGTCGTCATCGCGGCCTATATCGCCCGAAAATACTAAAGTTTTGCCCTCGACAGTTAGCGTAATACTACAGGCTCCTATGATATGTCCTGCATTTTCAAAAACAGCGGTGGTATCCTCTTCAATCGTTACGGCTGTATCAGGAGGGATGACTTTAAAGAATGACATCACAGCCTCAGCCTGTTCTACGGTATAAAGCGGCTCAGCCTGTGTGTGTTTCGAATATTGCTCCTTGTTGGCCCTTTCGGCTTCTTCCTCCTGAATTTTAGCACTGTCTAAAAGAACCAATTTAGCTATCGATTTGGTCGGACCGGTACAGTATATTTTGCCTTTAAAACCCTGAGCTACCAGCCGGGGAAGCCAGCCACAATGATCCAGATGACCATGAGTAAGCAGGACAAAATCGATACTGGAGGGTAAAACAGGTAAAGGATCCCAGTTAAGTTCCCGAAGTGATTTTATCCCCTGAAAAAGACCACAATCAATCAATATTCTGTTATTTTTAGTTTCTATGAGTGTTTTTGAACCTGTGACAGTTCCTGCACCTCCTATAAATTTTACTTTCATATCAAATAAGTTTACAAATTTGTGAAGCTTCGTGTAGTATATTTTTGATTCGGTTTTGGCTAAGTCCTATTTTAGACAGGCTTTGTGGATCATCAATAAGGTCTTTTACCAATATCTGATCCAGAATAAGTAACTTTTCTTTTTCAACAAGCGATAAGGTGGTGAGACAGGTAATAGGGTAGAGCGCTCCTTTGTCTATTTTATTTTTTAGACTATTGTCCTGCGGATAATCCCAGCTTACAAGAGAGATTCCGCTGCAACTGGCAAAATCCTGCGCGTCTTTGGTAAAACGATTGTTAGTGACAATAATACAGGAATTAATACTTTCATTATTAGTAAATATAGTGTGTCGGTTTGCCTTAAGGTCACTAAAACGAGAAAGGATGTACATCGGTACTTTTACATCAGAAGAACCTTCTTTGCTGCCGTGAAACTTACACTCAATCATGGTAATCAGATTCTCCTTCATAATCGCCACATCCACTTCATGCGACACACATTTTCCTTGTAGTGTTAAATTTATTTTGGCTTTATAACCGTCTGCGGCATACAGTCTGGCAATGAATTTTTCAAAGAAAAAACCAGCCGGACCAAGCATCTGCAGCGCCAGCCTGATATTGTAACGTCCTGCATGTCCATTTGACGCTTTTTTTAGAATAGCAAAGGCCATTTTGTAGATTTCTTTGGTTGTGATACCATCATAGATTTGCTTTTCGATTTCGCCCAAAGATTCCTGAATAAGATCAGGTGCAGCTCCCGATTTTTTGAGAGAAAGCTTTAGTTTTTCTTTGTCGAATGGGACTTTGTGTCCAGAGTGCTTCGTTATTTTCATCACAGACAATGTGTTTAGGAGCTTATTCTGTTTGTCAAAAAAGAAAAACAGCAGCTTGTTGCTATTGAGTTTAGGTTCCCTGCATTTGCTTATATAGTAGGTTTTGGGAACGGTTATAGAATTTTCGAACTTTATTCGTTCGGTTACTCCTGAAACAGGAAAATTGAAGATTTGGTAGTAAGTTGGCAGAAGAACGGTTACAGATGGCAACAGCACACCGTCAACTGTACCTTTATTGCTATTAAAAGTGTTTATTTTTTAAATAGTACACAAAGGATAAGCGTACAAACAAATTTCGGTAAATATTTTTGATAATCAATGATTTAAGCTAAAAATTAAGAAAGAAACAGTGGTTCAGATTTCAGGGTTTTAAAATATTATTTTTATTGAGTCTAAATTAGATTATATTTGCAACGATTAACCGCCTTTTTGTGATATAGCTTACTCAGCTGCTAGAAATTTAATACCATGTTTCTTTTTAATAGTCTTACGGCATTCCTGTTTAAAAGGATTGCAACTGTCCTTTCTGTAGCATTTCTGTTGCATTTTAACCCGGTTTTTGCTCAAAATATCCCTAAAATTACCCTTCAGATTACCCTTAAAGATGCCGAAAGTAAAGTTCCGTTAAAAGGAGTTTTGCTTTCTATCGAAGGAGCGCGGAAATACGAAACCCTGTCGGATGATTTTGGTGGTATCATTATAAAAAATATAGACAATGGTCGTTACAAACTAAAATTGATGTACCCGGGTTATGAAACGATCGAGAAGAATCTGGAATTGAAAACAAATGAGAAGCTGTCATTCGAATTAGTTCTGTCTACCGTTCAGCTAAACGAAGTGGTCATAACGGCCGTAGAGTCACGCGGGATGACTAGTACCTCGATTATTGATAAAAAAGCAATGCAGCATTTACAGCCATCAAGCTTTACCGATTTATTGGAATTACTGCCTGGCGGACGCTCGAAGGATCCTGTATTTAATGCTTCCAATCATATCAAACTAAGAGAAGTGGGTATAGCCGATTCGAACTATGATATTTCCTCTCTGGGTACTTCTTTTGTGATTGACGGAATTCCTTTAAATACCGATGCGAACCTGCAAAACACCACCGGACCCAACCTGACGATAACGCCGGGGTCGGGATATGCCAATACGCGCCGAAACACCACATCGAAAGGGGTAGACATGCGCTCTATTTCTACAGATCAAATCGAGAGAGTCGAAATTATCAGAGGAATTCCTTCTGTCGAGTATGGTGATTTAACGAGTGGACTTATTAAAATTCAACGAAAAAGAGGGCGAAGTAACTGGGAATCGCGCTTTAAAGCAGATGAATTTAGCAAATTATATTATTTAGGAAAAGGTTTTGAATCGGAAGAGAAACGATTGGTACTGAACGCTGGATTGGATTATCTGAATGCAAAATCAGATCCGCGAAACAGTTTTGAAAACTATAAGAGAATCACGGCATCTATACGAGCACAAAAAACATGGGAAAATGATGCTCATCAGCTTCAATGGGATTCCAGTTTAGATTACAGTGGGTCTGTGGATAATGAAAGGGCAGATCCCGATGTGGGTTATACTAAAATTGACCGGTATTCCTCTAGTTACAATCGATTTTCACTGGCAAACTCCTTCAATTTAAACTTTAAAACATCCCCGTTTTTAAAAGCACTTCATACATCGGCATCGATTAGTCAGCAATACGATAAAATTGAACAGACCAAATGGGTACAGGTATCCAGTGCAACGGCCATACCCAATACTACACAACAGGGTGAATCTGACGGGATTTTTCTAACACCACAGTATGTTTCTAATCTTACTGTAGACGGAAAACCATTTGATGCGTTCTTAAAAGCTATGGGAGATTTTGAAATTCGTTTGTTTGGAATTACGCATACTTTAAAAGCGGGTTCGGAGTGGACTTATTCTAAAAACAATGGAAAAGGGCAGGTGTACGACACCACACATCCGCCATCGCCTGAAATGTCTACACGTCCGAGATCCTACAAAGATATTCCTGCGAGTACAGATCTGTCATTTTTTGCCGAAGACGCCATTTCAATTCCGCTTGGTAAACATCGGTTAAACATGGCTGGAGGTATTCGAGCAATGTCGTTATTGAATGTGCCGTCGGCTTACTCCATTCACGGAAAATATTATTTCGATCCCAGAGTCAATACCCAATGGGTGCTTCCGTCCTTTAAAATGGGCGAACATGTAGTGAAAGCAGAGTTTACAACAGGTTTCGGACAGTATACTAAATTTCCAACGCTGGCACAGCTTTACCCGGATTTTATCTATAACGATTTGGTACAGCTCAACTATTATCACAATACACCGGAGTACCGAAGAATTAATTTGATGACCTACAAAACGTCTCCGGTAAACTACGATCTATCACCGGCAATTAATAAAAAATGGGAGCTTCGTGCCGATTTTTCGTATGACAGCAATCGATTTTCGGTGACTCTTTTTAACGAACGTATGGATTCCGGATTTAGAAACAACTCGAGATATCAGGCGCTTTCGTATAAAAAGTACGACAATAATTCTATCGATCCTTCAACTTTAACCGCACCGCCTGATTTGGCACAGCTGCGTTTTGTCATGGATACTTTATTAACGTCTTACAACATCACCAATAACGGAAGTAAACTGCTTAAAAGCGGTGTCGAGTTTCAATTCTCATCAAAGCGTTTTACTGCAATCAACACCCGATTTACGCTGAATGGTGCCTGGTTTAAAACAACGTACACCAACAGCAGCCCGGTTTATAAAAGAGGACAAAAAGATATTGTCATCGACGGAAAAAGACTTCCTTATCTAGGACTTTACCAGTTTGATGATGGTTCTGAAAAACAGCAGTTCAATACCAATATAATTGCGGATACCTATGTTCCTTCTCTCGGATTAGAGTTTTCGGGTTCCTTCCAGTTTTTATGGTTTAGAAACGATCAGTCTACCCCAATGAACGGAACGCCTGTTGCTTATATCGATCCTTCGGGCAAACAGCATTCTTATCTTGAAAAAGACAAATCAGATCCTGTTTTACAATGGCTGGACATCAAGTACAATGAGGCTTTGTTTCAAAAAAAAACAGTTCCAATGTCAATGAACATGAATCTGAAAGTGTCTAAAGATTTTTATAAGAGATTTAGAATTTCCATGTTCGTTAACCGACTCTTCAGCTACTATCAAAACTATGAAATCAATGGTCAGAAGATCGAGCGCAGAGGGCTTACTTCACCTTATTTCGGGATGGAATTAAACTTGAATTTTTAACTTTTAATATTAAATAAATTACCCAATTATGAGAATTAAATTACTACCCATTTATCTAACAATAGCCCTAATGGCACTCTTACAATCCTGTTCTAAAGATGATGATAACAGCAGCAAGGAAACGGCTTTAACCTTAACACTTGTAAATCCTGAGGATTTAAGCAGTGTTGCCTTTTCTGAAATTTCAGTTTCCTTTAAAGAGCGTAATACCGGTAAAGTCACACAAAGCAAAGCGGTATCGAACACCCTTTCGGTTGCATTAAGCGAAGGATCTTATGAAATTTCTGTTGATGGAAAAATCAAGTATACCATAGATGGAAATACGGTTGAAGCTACGGTAAGCAGTTATAAAGAATCGGTGGTGGTTACCGGTGGAAGTACAGCTGTTTCTTTGAATTTGTTCCTGAAAACAACTCAGTCTGATTTTGTGATCGAAGAGGTATTTTTTACCGGAACAAGAACTCCACAGGGCAAACAGTATTTAGGAGACAAATACTTTAAAATTCACAATAATACAGATAAAGTATTGTATGCAGATGGTTTAATGATCGCACAGTCAGAATTTATGACCACCGATAAACAGGAGTATACACCAAATATTATGGCACAATCGTTTGCCGCATCAGCGGTTGCGATTGTTCCGGGTAAGGGAACTACTTATCCAATTGCTCCGGGTGAATTTTTTGTTATTGCCGAAGATGCGATCGATCATAAAGAATACAACTCGGCCTCAATGGACTTGAGAAAAGCCAATTTTGAATTTTATACCGAAGATGCCGATGATGTTGATAATCCGGCCGTTCCGAATATGGAAAGTTTATTCTCTTCTATGGTGATCCACAACAGAGGATTTAAAAGTTTTGTTATCGCTCGTCTGCCAATAACCAAAGCAAAATATCTTACGGATTACACCTATGACTACGAATACAATTTGGTAGTTGGAGGAGAAAGTTATCCAATGGGAGAAAGTGTTTATTCAATTCCAAACACTTGGATTGTAGATGCTGTTAACTTAAGTGTCGAATCAGAATTTCAATGGATTGTAACAGCACCATCATTGGATAAGGGTTGGACGTATTGCGGAAAAGTAGATTCAGATGCTACCCGTTACGGAAAAAGTGTTCGTCGTAAAGCGCTTTCAACTACTTCAAATGGTAAAAAAATATTAAAGGATACTAACAATTCTACTTTAGATTTTAGTCCTGAGGCTAAACCCTCTTTAATGAATTAATGAATGTAATCATGAGCTTTCGTTCCCTGTTTCTATTTCTTATTTTGAGTTCGGGTATGCTGTATGCGCAGGACAGTACTTCGGTGCTGGTTCGCGTTCAGGAAGACTTGTCTCCTGAGCATAATTTTGTTGGTACCTTCTATAGTAATCCTGCCAATCAGCGTTATGCCCGTCGTTATTCATTGTCAGAACTGAGTGTCGAGTATAGTTCAGCTTCACAGCAAACCAATATGCAGCAATTGGGGAATGGAATTGGCCAGTTTCTGATCAACGCTAAATCGTACTATAAGATTGATTCTGAAAATACTGTTTTTGGAAACGCGTATTACAAGAGTGGCAAGCGCAAAAAGGTGCATTGGAACGAAAGCTCAGATTATCAAATCATTTATCCGTATGTAACGGCTGATTCTATTGGAGGTGATTTTTCGTATGAAGAGTATTCTTTTAGCGGTGGTTATACTAAAGCTTTTAGTAAAATGAACCTCGGTATTTCAGCTAATTACAGAGCTTTAATGGAGTATAGAGATAGTGACCCGAGGCCTAAAAATACCGTTTCTGATCTTAAGGTTTCGACCGGTATTTCGGTAAACATTGGCGATCATTATGTTTTAGGATCAGCACTACATCTGCAAAAATATACGCAGTCTGATAATTTGAAATTCTTTAGCGAATTGGGCGCACCGGCAGTTTATCATATGGTGGGACTTGGTGTGTACAATAAGCTGCTTACCGGAAATAAACTCAGCTCTTATTACGACGGAAGAGGATACGGCGGAAGCTTGCAGTTTTTTCCAAAAGACCGTAATGGTTTTGGATTATCGGCAGGATACGATCGGTTTAATTATGAAAAAATAATGACCGAATTTCAAAATCTTGTTGCGTCTGCTATTTTAGAAAATAGCTATGAAGCAGCCGTTTCTTATTTGAAAAAATCAGAAGAAAAGTTTTGGGGTACAAAGATTGGACTTTTTTATACCAACAGAGCGGGAACCGAAAACATATTCGACAATCAAAGTACAACATCTTACATTAAAATAGCCGAACATACGAAATACAGCAATCAGGTAACATCGGTTGTATTTTCGGGATTGTACACTGTTCCAACGCCCGGATTAACGTGGTCGGTTGCACCAAGTTTTAATTTAAAAAATACTGCAGAAAAATATAACGATCCTTTGAGAACTGTAGACATACAACAAGGTATTGGCCGACTGGATTTTGCCGTTTCAAAACTCCTGTCTCAATCCTTAATCAATCTCTCGATTTCGTTGGAGCATAACTGGATTTTAAGTTCGAATAGGACATTGAGCGACCGAAAAGTTAATCAAATTTTTGACCTGCTCGATTCTAATTTTGCCTACTTATCAGCGGGGTATACCAAAGTAAATCTCGCAGCAAGGTGGGATTATAAATACAAACCCGATCTTAACTTTTTTGTCAAAACGAGTCTCGATTATTACAACTATTCCAAAAACTTGAACAATACTTTTTATCAAATGTCATTGGGGTTGACATTTTAACACAGATTATAAAATATTTATCTACTCATAATGAAGTCTTTGATATTAAAATCCTCTTTTTTTGCCTTTTTTACAGGTATTATTTATGCATTGCTAAGTTTCAGTGCTGCATTTAGTGAAAAAATTGCAAATTCCAACTGGCGTGAAATTTACAGTAAGCCCATTCATCAATGGCCAAAACCTACCGTTGACAAAGATGTTCTTTGGCAGGAATTTGAATCTCTGGCGATAGATACCAGTTATTACGACAGATTGGAAGATCCTAAAGTAATTTTAGGGCAGCTGCTTTTTTTTGATCCCAAACTTTCCGGTTCCAATCAGGTTTCCTGCAGCAGTTGTCATGATCCGGAACTTGCCTGGGGAGACGCAAGAGAAAAATCTTTAGGCCATGACCATTTGCAGGGAAAAAGAAACACACCATCGTTATATAATATTGGAACCCGGAAATCCTTTTTTTGGGACGGTCGTGCAGCAACTTTAGAAGAGCAGGCGCAAGGCCCCATAACGGCACATCACGAAATGAATATGGAAGCGAAGAGCCTGGCAAAAAAGCTAAAGAAAATCAAGGCTTATCCGGTTTTGTTCCAAAATGCCTTTGGGAATTCTGAGGTTACCTATGAAAAAATCCTTCAGTCTCTGGCAGTGTTCCAAAAAACAATTCTCAGCAAAAGAAGTCGGTTTGATGCTTTTATTGATGGCGATTATACACAGTTATCCGATCAGGAAATATACGGGCTGCATCTTTTTCGTACCAAAGCAAGATGCATGAATTGCCATTCCGGAAAATACCTGACCGATGAATCCTTTCACAATATTGGACTCACTTATTACAAAAGAGAATACGAAGACTTAGGACTTTATAATGTTACTAAAAAAGCAGAAGACGTTGGGAAATTCAGGACTCCTTCTCTCCGTGATGTAACGTTTACCGGTCCTTGGATGCACAATGGTTTGTTTGATAATATCACGGGAATTGTAAACATGTACAACAGCGGCATGCACATGATCGACCCTGATGAATCGGAAAAAGCAGCTGATCCGTTATTTCCTAAAACAGATACTTTAATGCAGCCGTTGCATCTTAATGATGAGGAAATTGTGGCTTTAGTTTCTTTTATAAAAACATTGTCAGGAAGACAGTATAAAATGGAAAGACCACAAATACCTAGATAAATACCACATAAAAAAAATCCCATTTCGCAAGAGATGGGATTTACTTTTTAGGGAGTGAATAAAAACCTCCAGCCCGGACAAAAGTCCAAGCCAGAGGAGCAACAGGCATATATTTCTTTAAATGTTTTATTCATAGGATAAATAATCCAAAGTGTTTTCTGAATAGAAATACGGCACTTATTAAAAGGAATATCCTAGTGTTAAGAGCCAGTTCGAAGGCGCACCAGGGAACAAACGAATATAGTCGTAACCCCCAACCCAGTACGTTTTATTGGTGATGTTGTTGGCATTCACCTGAATTTTAAACTTATTGATGCTGTAATACAATGCCGCATTAAACAATGTATAGCCCGGAATGGTTTGTGTTACCGTTTGACTTAAGTTGCGGGTGGTCACAAAATTAGTCCCAAAAGCCAGACCAAAGTCTTTTAAAGCACCATCAGTAAAGTTGTAACGCGTCCAAACATTTCCTTGTTGTTTTGGCGTATTGGGTTTTTGTCTTCCAATTTCAGTACCTACGGGGCTTTCGGTAATTGCTGCTTCATTATACGAATAAGCCGCAGAAATACTCCAGTTTTTGGTAATGCTTCCGTTCACATCAATTTCGATACCTTTTGATTCTTCCTCACCAATGGCTCGCATCAAATCTGGGTTTACAGGATCGTTGGCAGGATATAAAGTGTTTTTTTGCTGAATTTTAAATAAAGCCACCGTTACAAAAAGTTTCTCTTTAAACCAGGAAGATTTTCCTCCAAATTCAATCATATTGCTTTCTAACGGATCAAATGGCCCTCCCGCATTCGGATTGGATAAAGAAGAAGCAGTTTGCGGATTGTATCCCTTTACGTAAGTTCCGTATAAATTAATATTTGGATTAAGGGTATAGGTAAGTCCAAAACGCGGCAGAAACGAATGCTGTTTTACCTTCTTTTCGGTTGCTTTTTTGTAGTTTTCTTTATCTGTATATTCGTCGTAACGAACTCCTATTAAAGCCTGAAATGCACCAAACTTAATGTGATCCTGGAGGTAAATTCCGTACAATGAATAATAAGTCGGGTCAAACGGACGAGCAGCATAGAAATATTTGCTCATGTCTTTTAACTGCTGTGATGCCGACGGATTGGTTAAGTCAAAATGCGCCACATTGGGAACCGGATTCCCTTTGGAATCTAATAAATAGAGATTCTTCTTTTTAGGATCGTAGGTTGCAATTGAACCCGTATTGGCTGCGTTTCTGTACCCTGTTGCCTGAAGCTGAGAACCTCCTGCCGGTACCTGTTCCTGTGCATAATCATAGCCGGCAATCAAATTATGATCTAAAGCACCGGTTTTTGCCTGATACTTAAAAAAGGCAGAAAGATTATCAATATAACGCTTACGCTTGCGTTGGAAAACCTGCATTTCGATTGCGGTTGGAATAGTCGTTCCGTCACCGGCTGAAGCATATTTGTTGGCACCACGATGCTCCAAAAGATCCTCCGTATAACCTGTACGGATATAAGAAGCAGAAAACGACAAACGATCGGTAAACTGATGGTTTAATGAAGTCGTAACAATATAAGTTTCTTCATTTAAATAATCATTTGTAGAATTTAATGAATTCGAAGTTTTTGTCGAATATAAATTATTCTCATAAGTAGATTGTCCACGATCCAGGATACTTTTCGAACCTGTATAAATCAGGTCAAAGTTCACACTGGTTTTATCATTTGGAAGAAAGGAAAGAGAAGGAGCTATAACAATATTTTTATCGAATTGCAGATCTCTAAAGGAATTTGCATTTTCATATCCTACATTTAAACGGTATAAAAGCGACTTATCTTCAGTCAGAGGACCTGTAAAATCGGCTAAGGCTCTTAACGTATTAAAACTTCCTGTTGAGAAACTCACACTGTTTGCGGCCTGATCCAGTGGTTTTTTAGTCACGCGATTTAAAACTCCTCCCGGAGAAGCATTCCCAAACAAAGCAGAGGAAGGCCCTTTTAAAACTTCAACACGCTCTAGGTAATTGGCAAGAGGCTGTTTCCAGAATCCGGTAGAAGTTCGCATTCCGTTTAGTAACTGTGTATTGCTTCCTCCGTTAATTCTAAAACCACGAATCGAAATGTCATCGTAAAAAGTAAACTGGCTCACACCGCTAAAGTTTTTTACCACTTCACCTACACGAATCGAACCCTGGTCAGCAATTAATTCTTTTGTTGCATAAGAAACAGCTTGCGGAAGATCTTTTAAAGCTATTTCGGTTTTGGCACCAATAAAGGATTTTGTGTTTTTATAAGACTTCTCCTTTCGGCCTGTGATCTCTACCGTTTGTAAAGTATTGATGTTTTCCTGTAAAACGATCGAAAGTTCAAGGTTTTCATTTAGTTGAAGCTCAACTCTTTTTTCCTGTGCAGAAAACCCCATTGCCGAAAAATGAAGGATATATGTTCCTGGTGTCAGGTTGTTGAATTCAAAGTTTCCTTTGTCATCAGAAGTAGTGTTTTTTTTGAGGCTTTTAAGAAACACAGAAGCGTAAGATACAGCTTCATGGTTCTGGGAAACGATCTTTCCCGTAATTCTGGCATTTTGCGCCTGACCAAGACTAGATAGGGCCAGCAGCAAAAGTAAATAATTGAATTTCATGGCGGTTATTTATATTATGATTTAAAAATTAGGTCACAAATATACTGTTATTATTTAGACTAAATATAAATAGTAAAGAAAAGAGGGAGATTTAACAGAATAATTTAGGCAGAAGATTTAATTTTTGTAAGGCATCGAATAGAACACAATCTTTTTGAATGCCATTTATATAGAGTAAAGGCTATATTTAAGCAATTCCGATTCGTAAGAAAGAAGATTTTTATTTGATATGCTTTTCAGATTCGTTTGCATACTATTTTTTTTACGATTTCAAAAAAAGACAGTTTGCTTTTTGTTTGAGCACCTTATATTTTATTACTAATTTTAGAGTACAGTTAGGATTTGGTTCTGTATACCATTGCCTAAGAATAAAAATCAAAATCGTATATAACGTATAGCTACCAGTATGAGTCAATCACAAAATGTTACCGATTATCCAAACAACAACACCATTTTTATGGTTTGGAAATTTAAAAATCAGACCGATATAAAGACTGCATTTAAGAAAGTTTGTTCGTTGATCAGTAATTTAAACAATTCCTTTACCATAAGAATTCCTGATGGACGAAGCAGCTGCGTAATGGGGGTTGGGCATGACGCCTGGATAGCACTTGACTTACCGAAACCTTTACCGAAAGAATTGGTGAATTTTGAGCCAATAACAGGAACAAAACACACCGCAAAATCTACCGTAGGTGACCTTCATTTTCATTTAAGAGCACAAAACGCAGCCATTTGTTTTGATATGGCTATGGCAATTTCGAAGGTTCTCGAGCCGGTTGCGGAATGTTTGGAAGAGGTCCACGGATTCAGATATTGGGACGGTCGGTCTATCATTGGTTTTGTAGACGGTACTGAAAATCCGATAGGCGATGAGAGAGATTTTTTTGCAATAGTAGGTGAGGAGGATGCTGCCTATAAGGGTGGAAGCTATCTGTTTGTACAGAAATATTTCCATAACATGAAAAATTGGGAAAATCTATCTACAGAAGAGCAGGAGAAAGTAATTGGAAGAACTAAAATGAATGATATTGAATTGGATGATGAAGTGAAACCGGCAAACTCACACAGCGCGCTAACCGCAATTACAGATGAAAATGGTGAGGAACTTAAAATTGTACGGGACAATATGCCTTTTGGAAATCCTTCTAAGGGGGAAGTTGGAACCTATTTTATCTCTTATGCCAGTACATTCAGTACCACAAGAAAAATGTTAGAGAATATGTTCATTGGTAATCCACCCGGAAATTATGACCGCATACTGGATTTTAGCACTGCAGCAACCGGAACATTATTCTTTGCACCAAGTTTTGATGTCTTGGATGAATACGCTGACGAATAAGATTTTTTGACTATAAATACTAAACCAAATACCAATTGGCAACCCAAATTTTATGGAAATTGAAAAAACTATTGAAGAGAATGTACATCACTTTTTATTCGACCTGAGAAAAGAAGGAGAAGGAGAGAAGCAGGCAGCTTTAATTATTCAGCAGTACATAAAAGAAGGCAATATAAGCGAAGACGAAGAGAACACGCTTAAAATTCAGCTTTCCGATTCGTTGAAAATAATTGGCATCGGCATTCCTTTTTTACTGCTTCCGGGCGCTTCTGTCTTATTACCAATACTGATAAAAGTGGCCGATAAATATCATATTGAACTGATGCCGTCAGCATTTGACAAAAGTGATGATGAGACGTAAACAGTTACTACGGTTTACAGTTCCTTTATGCTCTCGTATATTTTGGGATTGTGTCTTTTTATTTTAATTTTCACATATTTTGATGCCGGCATATTGCTGTCTTTTACAACATTGTTCACCGAAACCAGTACATTGGTTTCGGGAAAATAAGTAACAGTATTTTTCTCGGGTATCTGATAAGAAACAATAACGAATAAAGGCGCAATTCGTTCGATACCATCATCATAATTAAATAAATCAACTTTGTCGCCCGCTTTTAATCCTGCTTTTTCAATATCTTTTGGATTCATAAATACAACGCGACGTTCATTTTTTATACCGCGATAGCGATCATCAAGACCATAGATTGTGGTATTAAACTGATCATGAGTTCGGGTTGTTGCCATCATGTACTCATCAGGAGCAAGTGCATTATTCGGTACTGAAGTTAAGGTAAAGGGCGCCCGGTTCCCAAATTCTTTTGTGATAAATTGCCCGTCACGCGCTGCGTTAGGCAGGTAGAAACCTCCTTTTTGACGCGCTCTGACATTATAATTTTCAAAACCCGGAATACACTTTTCAATAGCGTCCCTTACGGCATCATAATTATCGTGATAGCCTTGCCAGTTAACAACTGATTTGCTTCCTAATGTTGCAATAGCCATTCTACAGACAATTTGTGTTTCGTTAATTAAATTATCAGACACAGGTCTAAGCATTCCTTTAGATGATTGTACCACACCCATTGAATTTTCAGTAGTTATAATTTGAATTTCGCCGTTGACAATGTCCCTGTCACTTCGCGATAATGTTGGTAGTATGAGCGCTTCCTGTCCGTGAATCAGGTGAGTTCGGTTTAACTTGGTAGATACGCAAACGGTTAAATTTAGTTTTCTTAAGGCACTGGCGGTATAAGTGGTATCAGGTGTTGCAGATAAAAAATTACCACCCATACAAAACAGCACTTTCACTTTTTCTTCCTGCATGGCTTTAATGGCGCGAACAACATCATAGCCGTGTTTGCGGGGAGGATTGAAGCCGAAAAATGCCTGTAACCGATCGAGTTGTTCGTCGGTCGGTTTTTCGTCAATCATCATCGTCCTGTTTCCCTGAACGTTGCTGTGACCACGTACCGGACAAACACCCGCTCCGGGTTTACCGATACTTCCCTTGAGCAGCAGTATATTAAGGATTTCTCTGATCATTTCGACACCGTTAGGCTGTTGGGTAAGCCCCATTCCCCAGCAAACAATAATTCGCTTTTTGAAAGCTAAAATTTCCGTAGCTTCATACAACAGCTCTTTAGAAACACCAGATTGTAGTGCGAGTTCATCAAGATTATAAGCGTCAAATTGTTTTAGAAAAGCGTCGTATCCTGTCGTTTTTTCTTTGATAAAGTCATAATCAAAGACTTCTCCGGGGTTGTTCTTTTCAAATTCAATTAATATAATTTCGATCGCTTTAAGCAAAGCCATATCGCCGTTTATTTTTACAGGTAAATAAAGATCGGCCAGTTTAATGCCGCTTCCAATAATTCCATTTACTTCCTGTGGGTTGTGAAACCCCATTAAACCTGCTTCAGGCAAAGGGTTTATCGCAATGATCTTTGCTCCGTTTTTTTTTCCTTTTGACAATGCACTCATCATTCGGGGCGCATTGGTTCCGGGATTCTGACCAATGATCACAATGACATCTGTATCATAAAAATCATCCAGAGTTACAGTGCCTTTTCCGATGCCAATTGTAGGTCTTAGAGCTGATCCCGATGTTTCATGGCACATATTGGAGCAGTCGGGCATATTGTTTGTACCAAATTCTTTTGCAAAAAGCTGGTAGAGAAAGGAAGCTTCATTGCTTGTTCTTCCCGAGGTGTAAAAAGCAGCCTCATCGGGAGATTCTAATGTATTGAGATGATCGGCTATTTTTTTAAATGCAGCATCCCAGCTTATACGCTCATAATGTGTCGCGTTTTTAGGTAAATACATAGGGTCAGTCAGTCGGCCCATTTTGCCAATTTGATAATCGTCTAGTCTGGCAAGTTCGTAAACCGAGTTTTCTTTAAAAAAGTCAGCTGTAACTTTTTTGGTAGTAGCTTCTTCTGCCAGTGCTTTGGCGCCGTTTTCGCAGTATTCGCCCAGAGGAGATCGCTCGTCATCGGGATCGGGCCATGCACAGCTTGGGCAGTCAAAACCCCCAACCTGATTCATTTTAAACAAAGCTTTTGTACCCCGAACAAGTGTTTTTTCTTCAATGAGATCACTAAAAGCTGCGATTACAGCGGGTACACCAGCAGCCCACTTTTCTACTTTTGTAAGCTTGAGATCTAAAAGTCTATATGGATTTTCAGCGTTTGGTTCTTTTGGAACTTTACCGTCGGTGTTTTTTTTAGATTGATCTTCTTTCATAACTTTTGCATTTAAGTAGTATACTCGTAAAAAATCTGGATCATTATAATTTTAATAGTAGCGGTACAAAATCTATTTTATTGTTTGTATGAAGTCGGGATTACTACCTGATCAGTAGAATTGTAGATATTGAATCTCTCTTTTTTAAGGAACCCCAGTAGGGTAATGTTAAATTCTGCGGCCAGTTCAACTGCCAGGCTTGAGGGCGCACCAATAGCAGCTACAATTGATATTCCGGCCATAGCCGCTTTTTGAATTAACTCAAAACTGATTCTGCCGCTCAGTAGCAAAATGTACTTGTTTAAAGGCAATAGGTTTTCAGCCAGAGCCTTACCAATTAGTTTGTCTAAAGCATTGTGCCGTCCAACATCCTCCTGCAAAAGCACTAATTCCCCCTCAATAGTAAAAAGGCCCGCCGCATGAATACCTCCTGTAAGAGCAAAACTACTTTGGCCAGCCCTTAATTTTTCGGGTAATTGATAAAGCACAGTTGTTGATAGTTTAAGCTTAGAGTTTTCTACATTTTTAAAAGCACTAACTGTCTTAATGGACTCGATAGAGCTTTTTCCGCAAACTCCACAACTTGAGGTAGTATAAAAATTCCGGTCTGTTTGTACCAAATGAGGAACAAAATTTTCGATGAGATCTACCTGAACTATATTTTTCTTTTGTGCTGCACAATTCTTTTCGATATGGTATACTTTTTTGATGTTTTGATAAGAGGAAATAATGCTTTCTGTGAATAAAAAACCAATTGCAAGATCCAGATCATTCCCGGGTGTGCGCATGGTCACCGAGATGTTTTTTTGTATTCTTTCAGCCTCAGGACCATAGCTGATCCTTATTTCAAGAGGCTCTTCAACAGAGACAATATCTGGGAAGGACGAACTTTCGATCCCGTCTACCTTTCTAATGAACACCTCTTTAATAGAAACTAATTCTGGATCCTTCATTTCCATATAAACGCATTAAAAGTTGACACGTAAATTTAATGAAAAAACAGATATAAAAAGTTCTGATTTTTACGATGATAGCTTTGAAATGAGCAGACGGACTGATGCTTTAGGTTTAGATCGATTTTATGGGCATTTATTTCTGAATGTGATTTAAGAGTTTGGTAAACAGGTGTATATACTTGCTTGGGATTCTGTGTTAATTCCTAAATTAGCTTGATAAAGCTGTAACATTAAATTTCTGCGGAATAGCAATCCGTAAAGAGTTTACACTTAGCTAGTTCGGCCCTGCATTATATCAATTAGGATACAATTAAAAGAATAGGTTAACCGCTTAATGTCGAATAACAAACTCCAAATTCACCATGACTCTATTTCGATTTTTTATAATAAATGCAAGCAATTTAATACGAGGTGTTTACTTGTTCTCACCCGGTCTTGTTTTTTTGATACTCTATTATTTTGTCATTGTTAAACTCCCAATGGGACAGGATATGTTGATGCAGACTGTTGAATATTTGGGACCGTTTGTATTTACAAATTTGAGCGTAATTTTATGGATGTTATTGTCCTGGCTAAGTTCCAGACAAATTTCAAATTTGTATATAAGCATGCATGGTGCCGCGACACCTCGAATTTACAATCATTTTCCTCGTCTGTTAGGGTATAATGTAGCCGTAGGCTTGCAGCTTGCGGCATTAAATCTGCCAGCTATTATTTTTGAGGAAAAAACGATTTGGCTTTTTTGGGCACTACTGTTGTTTCATAATGTCTATTATTTTTTATTGGACACAACTTTTAACTTAAAAACCAGACGACTCATTACGATCAGCATTGTTACAGGCATCAGCTACAGTATACTTCTCATTTATTTATTCGCTTCCACAAGTTTTGAGAAACTATTTAAAATGGATGATCCTAAATTTCCACTCCATATCCGGTATTGGATGTTTCTTTCTATTTTTTACTTTTTGCTGCAAATTCTGTTTGTGTTTGTCGCTGTACAAAAAAGAAAAACAACTGTTGGTACTACGGTAAGCACAGGATGGAAAAGGATTTTTTACGGAGCATTATACTTGTCGTTTGTATTGTATTTATTAATTCTTTTTTCACCAGATTTTGCCATTCGATATGGTTCCCTGGGCTGTCTACTATTGGCAATGGGATTGTGGGTAGCCTTTGTCTGCAAGATCAAATCTTACGCTGTCAAGTATAATTTTCGGTTTACAATGCTTATTGTTTTTTGGGCGATACTACTGGGTTCTTTTTACGATCCGTACGATGTAAATCTGGAGAAGACCACCACAAAACATTTGTACGCCAATAGACCTGATATTGATAAGTATCTCGACAAATGGATTCAGAATCCGATCCGTTCAAATGTCCTAAACAAAGACACTACATCTTATCCGATATATTTGGTTATTGCAGACGGTGGCGCTTCTAAATCAGGTTATTGGGTAGCTTCTGTATTGTCAAAATTGGAGGCCGCTTATCCTGAAGATAAATTCTCAGATCATCTTCTCAGTTTAGCAGGGGCTTCCGGCGGCTCTGTCGGCAATCTCGCATTTTATACCACGCTGGTCGATCCGTCAATCACCATTAAAGATACCACAAAGGTAATAAGCGACTATCCTGCCGCTGGTTTTTTTGAAGCTGATTTTTTGACCTATCCCTTAGCCCGGTTTTTAGGCCCGGATTTATTGCGTCATTTAGTTCCTTTTTTATTACAGGACGACAGGGCAGAGGCATTGGCAACCTCAATGGAAAAGTCAGATTACAACTCTCAAATCGGACAGTATTTTAAAAGAACTCTGGACACTGTTTTTGATGATACCGGACGTCTGCCTATAGTCTTTATTAATACAACCAATATTGAAAGCGGTTCATCCGGTGTTATCAGCAATGTGAAAATTAACCCTCCTTTTACACACCGTCTGGATGTGCTTTCGCAGCTGGATGCAGATATCGATGGGGGATACAAAAATATAAAACTGAGTACCGCAGCCGTTCTCGGAGCTCGTTTTCCTTATCTGTCACCAGCAGGAGAAATAAACAATAAATATTTTGTAGACGGAGGTTATTACGATAATAGTGGTGGTGGAATTACTTCAGAACTTTTGCAGCGCATTGAGATCCGAATGGAAAGCGGTAATAAAGATGACGAATTTTATAAATTACGCAAAAGATTGAAATTTAAAATAATATACATTTCTAATGGTACAGAAAAAAAGGACAAACCTAAAACATTACATCCATTGGTAAATGATCTGGCAGCTCCTCTGATAACTGTTTTGGGGACGTATGGCAATCAGACAGAATTGTCTAATAAAAAATTAAAGGATTATATAGAGCGTAGTTCTTTTAGAATGGATCACGAGTCATTCCGCAAAGAGAATTTGCCAAAAGATAGTACTGACAATATAATCCCATATCCGATGAACTGGGTCATTTCTGACTATAATATTAGAAGAATGGAAAAGAACCTGATAAAAGTAGACCCTAAAGAGGTACTGGGCAGGAAGTAAATAAACTTTAATTTATCTTTTCGGACTAATAGTATCAAATACAAAAAAGCTCTCACTTCATAAGAAATGAGAGCTTTTGATTTTATTATGGTCTAAACAGCTAGTTTACAGTTACTATTGAGCATCCCAGGTGGCAGTAGGATAGTAGATAGAACTTGTTACCGGAGCCTTCCAGTATTCCTGACTGCCGCCACGGAAGGTGTGAAGACTTACTGCATTCACATTTCGTTTTGAATCGTTTGTCACCCAACGTATGGTTTGATTTAATAACTCCGTACCGTTTACATAGTATTTGACGTATCCGTTAGTGTTGGATCCGGTATTTAATTTAACAGAGATCTGGCAGTTGTAGGTAACTCCTTCTTGTATGAAGTACTTTTTTCCAAAATCATTTCCAAATTGTCCCGGCTGATCTTTGTAATATACATACGGTTGAAGATAAGCTCCGCTTCCTATAGACGAGTTTGATCCATTTGGACAATACCACATAAATCTGGCACTACCACCATTTCCATCCCATCCTGGGTCACCGCCAGTGTTCTGATCACCAATTAGAATACCATATCCGCATTTACCGCCTCTGCTCCAGTAAAATCCGGAATTAAATCTCATCTGAAACCAAACAGTGTAAACGCCTTCCGACCAAACCCCGAACGAGGTACACAAACCGCCAGGACAGGATAGTGTATTGGTTTGCAATGTGATGGTTCTTGCACCGGCACTGCCTGCTAATGCTGCAGCAGCTGAAAGAGCCTCTTTTTTGGTGTTTTCTTGTATCTCATTGTTGACGATTTGTGACTCGTCTTTAGTAACACTTTGCGGGGCATTGACCTCCTGTTCCTTTTCGCAGGAACTAAACACTAGTACTGTAATAAATAACAAACTTGCTAATTTTAAGATTTTTTTCATTTTTAAAACTTTAAGGTTAATAAATAATTAATGGTTAGTAAAGAATAGATTGTAATTACATCATTGACCTTGTAACAAAAAACTTTTTTAATTATCAAAATCAGTATCAGGTAATTGACACTGTAAAGTTGATTAATAACAATTTGTAAGAGGATTAAAAAAGTACGATTTTAGGTACGCAATAATCCCGTTTAGTTATTTTTCCTATTATTTTTTTAGTTTCTAAAAGCAGCAGTAGTGGAAAGACGCAGGATAAAATACCTCAAAAGAGCATAAAGCCTTTCATTTTGAATGGCTTATTCTATCAGTTTGATAGGGATTTTTAAATGGTATAGAAACTTAATCCTTGCAGTTGTTTGTTTTTCAGTTACTTATGTTTTTTTGGGTTGTTTTGGCATATCGTTTGTCTTTATGGGGGAAAATCAACTCAAAAGTTTTACCTAAATCAATAGTAGTAGGATTGGTTTTGATAAGTATAAAACTTTTTATGACGGTTATATCAACATCCATATAACCCAAACAGTATCAAACAAAAAAAATATGAAAGCAAATAAAACAAGAGATAGGGAGATTGCGAAACTATACGCATCAAATAAATCCATGCAAAACAAAGATAGAATCATCAACTTAATCGTTTTTGCTTTAGTTTTATTCCTTACTGTTTTTCTAATTTCTCAATTGATGTAGAAAGTATTTAATTTAAGATGATAAAAGCCTTTCATCTCAATAAAAATTTTAATAACCTGTTAAGATTTTTTTTAAGAATCACATTAGATATCATAAGTAACATCATATACCTAAACAATTATGAAAATTATAAACCCTATTATAGATCCCAGAATAAATATATCTAAGAAGTTTTATTCTTTTTCTGATTCATCCCGTAACAAGGCAATATCTTCAGCTGTTAAAGACACGGAAGAAGCTGTTGATTTTATTATTGAAAAAGCCAGATGCAGTCATACCTATTGGATCAAAGAAATCTGTGAAGCCACATTATTAGCCGCTAAAGCTCGTGGAATAGGTATTTCGGAATGCGCTCCAGAGCTGTTGGAAGCAAAAATGAAAAAAGGAGATACTGTCATAGCATTTACATCAGACGGAAGATGGGCAGGTTTTTCTTCTATCAATTCATGGGAAAACGAAAGCTATGTTTCTAATTCAGGATTAGTTGTAGCACCCGAGTTTAAACATACCGAACTTGCAAAAAAGATAAAAATAAAAATTTTTGAGTTGAGTCGCGAGAAGTACCCGAATGCGCGTATATTTAGTTTAACGCCAGATCTCTCAGTAGTAAAAATGTATCATGAACTCGGCTTTAAACAAGTGAGCTCTTCGGAGCTAATCTCAAAAGAAGTGTTTTGGAAGAGCTGTAAATCATGTGTAAATTGCCCTGTACTAATGAATAGGGAAAGAAAAAACTGCTTGTGTACGGCGATGATTTATGATCCAAAACATGATACGGCAGTTGTTGATCAGAATAAAAAAGATGTTGTATTAAAGGATAAGGTTTTGTTGGAAGAATTGCGTCTAATTAAAATCAGGTCATTAAATTTTCTCTCAATTAAGATCTGAGATTTTAATAGCAAAAGGACAGTGCAAAAGCTTCAATATCTTGTCTTTTTAGCATGATGTTTTGACCTAAATTATTAATTTTAAATTTGATAATGAGGGTGTTATTGTATAGTGTAATCTTAAAAAATTCTAAAAAATGAAAATGATAGTAAACCTTAGAGCCGGTCTGCTTTTTCTGATGATTATTTTTCTTTCATTAGTAAGTGCATACTATAATTTTTCGATTGAAAAAGATACGGATGATATTTTGAAAGCTAATTTCAATACTTTGGAATATTCCAGAAATATGCTCCTTTCATTAGACGAGATAAACACAGATAAAACAAAGGCAGTAGCTGTTTTTCAGGACAATTTAACCAAACAAGCAGGCAACATCACAGAAGTTGGTGAAGATAAAGTAACGGGTAATCTGCAAGAGAATTTTGATTCTTTAAAAAAGAACGCGACCGCTGAGAACTTTAAAAGTCAAATTCGTCAGGATATTTTTCAGATCATGAAATTGAATATGACTGCGATTAAAAAGAAAAATGAGATTGTCAAACATAAAACGGAAACTGCCAATTTCTGGATTGCTATTTCGGGAACATTTTGTTTTTTGTTAGCTTTTAACCTGGTACTGAATCTATCGAATCGCATTAGAAATCAATCTGCTGATAAGCACAAAGAGTAAGATTTATAATGGTACTATATGCAACAAGACATGAAGTATGCAGCTGCCATTTACAATTTATTACTTAAGTTTGTAACATGAGTAAGAGTATTAAAATTATATCATCAGAGGAATTTCCAAAACAATTTATGTCGGATGCTTCCTTAGATTTTGATTTCTTAAAAACTCCTTTGCAGATATATGATTTGAATACCACAACAGAGTATATTCAAATTCCGACTCCGCTTTTCAGACCTGATTATAATTTTATTGTTCATGTTACTAATGGTAATGCCATACAACAAGTAGATAATGAGATAATAACATTAACTGAAGATGATGTTTTGTTTGTAAAACAAGGGCACATTACAGCAATGAAAGAAATTGATCTGGTTATAACCGGTCATTTTATTTTATTTGAAGAAAGTGTCTTAAATCATATTCTGTCCAAACAGGAGCTGATACAAATTTTTGCCACAAACTCAGTTGTTAAACTGCCAAAAGAGACGAGTGTATGGCTTAATTCCTTGTTTTGCTTACTAGGACAAGAATTTAGAAGCAAAAATTCCAATATCGAAATTTGTTATTCGCTCATGCAGGCTGCTTTTCAAAAAATCATTTCTTCCAATAAAGAGCTTAATAAAACGGTACACCGCGGTAATGAAATTACTTTTTCCTTCAAAGAACTGGTTTATAAATACCATAGTCAGGATAAATCCGTATCCTTTTACGCTGATAAATTAAAAATTTCTGTAAACTATCTCAATAGGTGCATTAAGCAAACCACAGGAATAGCTCCAAAAGAATGGATAAACAATGTAAGTATCCTGCAAAGTCAGATTCTTTTGCAAGATTTGACCAAAGACATTTCAGAAATAGCTTTTGAACTGAATTACGAAGATCCGTCTTATTTTGGACGGCTTTTTAAAAAAATAACCGGTACAACTCCTTCACAGTACCGAAACTCTCTTATGCACGATTTGTCCGAGTAACGGTAAACTAAATCCTAACAACAATTATTGTTTTAAGCACACCTTTGCCTTAAGAAAATCTTAGGGGGCTAATGCAGCTCATGTGTTTAAATTTAATAAGTGTTATTTTGAAAAATGTACGATCATTAGTTTTATTAACCTTGTTTATTTGTCTTCCAAATAAATTTTATGCTCAATTAATAACAGATGGCGCAGGGGTTAGCGTTTCTGTAAACGGAAAAAGTAGCTTTGAGAATGTATCAACTTTAGATCCTTATTACGGAAATAAATTCAGATACAATACGTATGATTTTTGGTTACCAATTCCATCCTTTAAAATTGGAAAAACTCGTATTCTTGGAATTGTAAACTACCGTGTTTTGGATTTTACATTCGATAAAGATTTCAAGGATAGTCCGAATCATATCACAAAAATACAGGAGATCAAGCCTACCATTGTAGTACGTCGTCCTTTTGGACAAAGATGGGCTGTTTTTGGAATTTTCTTGCCTACTGTGGCTTCCGATTTCAAAGATTCGTTTTCAATCAATGACATGGTTTTGGATGGGATTTTTGGAGTTTCAAGAAAGTTTGGAGAAAAATCGAATCTTGAAATTGGTATAGGTCCACATATTATGTATGCTTTTGATAAATTTCTCATAACACCTGCTATATCTGTTGATTACAAAAGTAATAATGGTAAGTGGATGGCTCAGCTATACTGGCCTAGGGTGAATGTTTTTAGGAATCTTGGTAATACTACACAAGTTGGTGTGGCAGGATCTATAGATTGGACACTTCACAATTTACAAAACTATAGGAACAACGAAGGCTTAGAAGTTGATTATGCTCAGTTCTCGGCTGTTCATGGCGGTTTGCAGATTAATCAGCGGCTTTTTGATGGTTTTTGGCTTCAGTTGCAGGGAGGTATAGGATTCGCCAATAAGTACACCTTGTATGATTCAGATAACAATAGTATTACCAACTATAAGACTAAAGAAATTCCATATGCGAAAATGATGCTTACCTATCGTTTTGGAAACTAATAGAAAAATAAGAATGCAAATTAAACAAGTTTAACAACAATAAATTAAAAGAAGAAAATGAAAAAAACAATTCTGAGTGTACTGGTATTAGGAGTTTCATATTTTACTAATGCGCAACAGGTAAAAATGAATATTGATGTGACCAATGTTCAAAAAGGGAAAGGGACAGTTGTAGTGAATGTTTACGATAAAAAGCAAAATTTCCTTAAAACAGCCTGTTTTACGAAAGTGCAAAAGGCCAATCAGGAAACGATAAAATTTCAGGTTGATTTGCCAAGGGGGACTTATGCCATTACTGTTTTTCAAGATTTGGATAACAATGGAAAATTAAACAGCAATTGGTTCGGAATGCCAAAAGAACCGGTAGGAAACAGTACCAATTTTAAACCGGATGGAGGAGCACCAACGTTTAATGATTGTTCTATCTATGTTTTAAAAAATGAGTCTGCGATAGCTATTGAGCTTTATTAGGAGTTTTTGGTCTCAGTTTACAGTCGCAGTTTACAGTCTCAGTTTACAGTCTCAGTGTACAGTCTCAGTATTCAGTCACAGTATTCAGTCACAGTATTCAGTGTTTGCAACAGGTAGGTAACGGGCTGTAAACTGCGACTGCGACTGAATACTCTTAAAAAACTGAATGCTAAAAAAAGAACCTAATTATAATAATAAACTATGGAGGAGATAATATCAAAGAACAGAGCTATTGCAGAAGTAAAAGGTGCATGCAAGGAGTATCAAACCGGTGACACCTTGATTACTGCCTTAAAACCTACAAGTGTTCAATTTAAAACGGGCGAACTTACCTTAATAATTGGTCCTTCGGGTTCAGGAAAAACGACATTGTTGTCTTTATTAGGCTGTGTTATTTATCCAACAAAAGGCGATGTTTTTATAGATGGTCAACAAGTAAATACGCTTTCGGCTAAACAATTATCCACTTTGAGATTGAATAAAATAGGATTCGTTTTTCAAAGTTTTAATCTTTTGGCCCCCCTTAGTTCCTTAGAAAATGTCATGATTCCGCTGCAACTTATGAATTTTGATGAGGCTGAAGCAAAAAGAAAAGCCGAAAATGCCTTGGAATTAGTAGGCATGAAAGACCGAATGAAAAACTTACCAAAAATGCTAAGCGGAGGTCAGCAGCAAAGAGTTTCTATTGCGCGGGCGTTGGTAACTAATCCGCCTATTGTGCTTTGTGACGAACCAACTGCTGCACTAGATGTCAAGAGCGTTGGTGTGGTTATGGATGAGTTAAAAGCACTTGCTAAAAAGGGCAAGAGTGTAATTGTAGTTACACATGATATGCGACTTAAACAATTTGCCGATAGAATTATTTATGTAGATAACGGAATCGCAACCGAAAAAGAAATGTAACACTATAGAAAATCATTAATCACATTATAAAGAATGAAATATATCTTAATTTATCTAATAGCCTTGTTTTTTAGTTGTTGCAGCAAAAAAGAAGAGAATAAATCCGATCAGGTGGCTGTCCATAAAGAAGTTGCTCCATCAGAAATTGTTGGACTCGGACGTATAGAACCTAATGAAAAACTATCTGCATTGGCAACCGAAGTAGGGGGCATTGTGGTAGGTATTCATAAAAAAGAAAATGACTTAATTACCAAGGGTGACTTAATTATTGAATTGGATCACGCTATTCAGGATGCAAAAAAAAAACAGATTAAGAGTAGAATTGAAACGCAAAAAATAGAAATAAAAGTAGCTCAGTTAAACTTAAAAGAAAAGGAAATAAATCTGGAAAATAAACAGACTGAGCTGCAACGATTGAAAAATTTGCATAAAAGTGGTGCAGAAACAAAACAGAATCTTGATAACCTTGAAACAGAAACGAAGGTCTCTCAAGCCAATGTAGAGCAATTACAAAGCAGAGTGCTGATGGCTAACTCCCGGCTTCAGGAAATGAAACAAGAACTGGAAGTATCCAACAGGGAATTGCAGCAATATTTGGTAAAAGCGTTAAGTGATGGACAAATTATGACCATGAATGCTACGAAAGGGGCAGCATTGTCACCAAATCAGGCATTTGCAGATTTTATTCCAAAAAGTGAATTGGTCGCAACTTGTGAAATCGATGAATTGTTTGCAGTTAAGATTAAACAAGGACAAAAAGCCATTATTCGTCAAATTGGTTCCAATAAAACGATCGGTTCGGGAATTGTCATTTTTGCCTCATCGGCACTCAAACGCAAGTCGCTTTTTTCTGAAAAAGCTGGTGATCAGGAAGACAGGAGAGTTCGGGAAATAAAAATACTCCTGGCAAACCAAACCAAGTATCTGATTAACTCGCGAATTGAATGTGTAGTTCAAACCTCCCTATGAAATCGATGATACAAACAGCCTGGAAGTTTATTCGTTTTGATAAAACTAAAAGCATAGGAGTAGTGGTGGGCATAGTGATAAGCACTTTCCTTATTGGTCAGCAAATAGGAACATTCAATTTTTTGACAGGATTAATGAGTGTTTTGGTAAAAAATACAACAACGGACATTTGGGTTGTTGATGATAAAACGACTGATGCCAATCAGCTTAGTTTGATTGACACCAGAAAAGAGAAAGAAATCAAGAGTCTGACAGGCGTTAAGGAGGCTTTCCCCATCGTTGTAATAAACGGAAAAGCAAAATTTCCCAATGGAACCAGCGCCATTGTAAACATTATTGGTAGCGAATATCCCCATTTTAAAGTAGGTCCGGATAGTACTAAGATCATACAGGGGGAACTTCCGGATTTGCTGCAGGAAGCGGGTGTATCTGCCGATTATTTTGACCGCGGCAATTTTGGAGGCTCGTCGGATGTTGGAACTTTTTTTGAAATTAATGGGAAAAGAGCCGTCATTACACTACAAACGAAAGGAATAAGAGGCTGGGGTGGTTACTTGATGTACACTACAGTAGACAGAGCAAGGTATTATGGCAATATACCTTCGACTTCTATAAGTGCCTTAATGGTAAATGTAAAAGACGGGGAGGATGTAGATCGTGTCGTCGATGAGATCAATAATTCTATTTACGGAGTCAGAGCCTGGCGAACGTCATCTCTAAGTTCATCGACCGTAGCGAGTGTTTTGGCTTCTACTGGCTTAGGTGCCAGTACAGGATCTTTAGTGGGGTTTGCAATTATAGCAGGTTTCTTTATTATCGGTCTTACGATGTATTCATCGGCACTTGACAGGATTAAGGATTACGGAACTTTAAAAGCAATAGGAGCTACCGATTCCTACATTCGGAATTTGATACTTACCCAGGCTACTTTATTTGCTATTGTTGGATTTATGGTAGCGCTCGTTTTCTTAATGGGGTTTAAAAATGGAATGTATCAAACAGGAATATTGATTGATTTTAGTCCAATTATACTCTTTTCAATTCTAATCATCACCTTTTCTATTTCGCTTTTTGGAGCTGTGTTTGCCATTAGAAGAATCAAAAATGTAGAACCTGCTTCCGTATTCAGAGGCTAAAAATCGTTGTAATGAAAAATAATTTAATGAATATCCGTTTTATTGGGTGTCTTATGCTGTTATGCCTTTGTAAAATGAATGCACAAAGCACGGTATGGACCTTAAATAACGCAATTGAAGAAGCACATAAAAATAGAAAATTATTGACTTCTTTGGAAACCGCATCTAAGATCAGCAGCTTAAAAACAAAAGAATTAAATGCTAAATATTTACCCAGAGTTTCTTTGAACTACAATTATCAATACAATCCGATTATTGCTACAAGCGTTTTACCTGCCAGTGCATTTAATTCGGGAACCTATTCAGATGGTTTGGTACCGGTAAAACTAGGAGCCAATTATACCCAAAATGCCGGTGTTTTACTGCAACAGCCTTTGTTGGATATTTCGATTTCAAAGTTAATTAGGGAGTCCCGATTACAGGAAAAACTGGCAAGCTTGAATGAAAAAGAGGCAAGGATAGAGCTTACTTACGAAGTTTCAAAGGCCTATTTTAACACATTGGTAGCGCAACAGCAAGTAAAAGAAGCTATTGGTGATACTACCCGTACGGCTTTAAGTTGGAGTACAATAAACCAAAAATACAATAACAACAGAGCTTTAAAAGTTGACGTAAACGATGCCCAAGTAACACACAATAACGCGATTCAAAAATATCATAATGCAGTGAATAACGTTTTGGTTTTAAAGCAATACCTTTTATATGTTACTGGAAATGAATCTTCACTTGCTGCTTCAATCGTATTAGAGAAGTATAGTATGGATGGAAATAGTACTGATCTCGATGAAGGTTTAATTCAGGCATTGCCCCAAATCCAAATTTTAAAAACACAAAACGAAGTGTTAGAAAATAAAAAGAAGCAGGAAAGGGCCAAACGCAGTCCAACGATTAGTCTCAACGGTTACTTAGGAGCAGATCAGTTTACAGCCAGTATGAATCCCTTTCAGCAAGACAGCTGGTATGGCAATAGTTATATTGGAGTTTCCTTAAAATTACCCCTTCTTTTTGGCGAGAATACAGCAAAGAGAATAGATCAGTTAAAATTGGAACAGGAGCAAAATAATAACCGAATCGAAGAAGACATTAATAAAAATAAATACAATGCGCTGAATGCTACTGCCGCTTATCAAAATGTCTTACAGCAGCTAAAAACGGTACATGAAAATACCAGGCTTACGCAGGAGATTGTACTGGTTTATCAGGAGCGGTATAAGTTTGATCAGATTTCGTTTAATGAACTTAACGATAAAGAGATTCAATTACAGAATTTAGAATTAGTCTCTAACAAACTTCAGCAGGAATTGATCATGTCATGGTTGGATTGGAAGAAGGCTGCGGGAAAATTAGTTGTACAATAGTGAAGCGTCTTTAGCGTAAGTATAACGACTATTGCATAATTTTGTAAGGCATAAAGTAACTAGCTAATTATTATTACACTATGAACAATACATTTTCCGACAGCAGTCAAATTGGAACGGTCGCCACTTTCTCTGAGCTTATACATACCGATTTCGAAGGAGAAAAGAATGCGCTATGCTGGTACCGAAATTTGGATGGCGATTTTAAGGAGATTGTAACCAAGTTGTCTCTGGAAGAAAATATAACCGAAGTGTATCCGGAAGATCTAATCGCGCTCCAACTCTCAGAAAAAGGAAGTATAGCGCGGGAAATAATCTTAAAAGATTTACAGCTATTGACTGATTTTGGAGCTTCGCCTTCTCTTAATCTGCTGAAGTGTTACGAACGTGATGATGAATTTGATTTCATATCGACTGATGTGTATTCGTTTCATGTGGATCGTTCGCCCATTGCAACAGATACTTTTTTGTGCACCTATCACGGAGCGGCAAGTGATATTATTCCTAATGAACAGGCAGAGCAAAAAATCCTGATTCCGGAAATCCGGTTGAAGCTAAAAGAACTTTATGACGGGACAGAAGAAGAATTCGAAGACTTTTTGAAGGAAAATTATTTTGATTTGCATTATCAGGTACATCCGGATGCAGAACCTGTTAATTTAGGAGTAGGACATCTTTGGCGACTGGCCGTAGATCATCCAAAACAACAAGTGTTGCCTTGTATTCACAGGGCGCCAATAGAAAATGAAGGAGAATATCGTTTGTTGTTGATTTGCTAACGGAAATAAAAACTGATCCGCTAATTGAAGTTTTAGTGCAGTGCATGCTTTGCGCAATTCCTTTTTTAACTTATATTCGCTGTCTATACATTTGTGAGTGCTTACTCCTTTAAAAATCTAATTTGTGAAACAAAAACACGAAGACGTACAAGACAATCAGCTTAAACGCGGATTGACGAACCGACACATTCAGTTAATTGCTTTAGGCGGATCAATAGGAACAGGTCTTTTTCTCGGCATTGGCCCGGCGGCTGTATTAGCAGGACCATCCGTTATTTTAGGATATGCTATTGCCGGAATTATCGCTTTTTTTATTATGAGACAACTTGGCGAAATGGTGGTTGAAGAGCCTGTATCAGGAAGCTTTAGTCACTTTGCCTATAAGTATTGTGGTTCTTTTGCGGGTTTTGCGTCTGGTTGGAATTATTGGATTTTATATATTCTGGTGAGTATGGCCGAACTTACAGCGATTGGTGTTTATGTACAGTTTTGGTGGCCTGAGATTCCATTGTGGGCATCCAGTTTATTTTTCTTCCTGGTTATTAACGCTTTGAATTTTGCCTCTGTAAAAGTTTATGGAGAGACTGAATTCTGGTTCTCCATCATAAAAGTGGTTGCCATTATTGCAATGATCCTTTTTGGGACGTACTTGCTAATAAGTGGAACGGGAGGGGAGCACGCTACCATTCATAATTTATATAATGATGGAGGCTTCTTTCCAAAAGGTTTCTTTGAAAAAACGGCTTCCGGTAGTTTTCAGGGTTTATTATCCGCAATGGCACTAATTATGTTCTCTTTTGGTGGTTTAGAACTCATTGGAATCACGGCTGCTGAGGCAGAAAATCCAGAGAAAAACATTCCAAAAGCAACCAATCAGGTTATTTATAGAATCCTTATCTTTTATGTTGGTGCATTGGTCATTTTATTTGCTTTGTCGCCTTGGCAGCAAATTACAACAGACAGTAGTCCGTTTGTGATGGTTTTTCAAAATTTAAACGGAATGGAGTTTGAATTGTTTGGTAATAAAATATTTTTCACACGTCTTATAGCCAATGTGCTTAATTTGATTGTATTAACTGCCGCTTTATCAGTATATAATAGCAGTGTATACAGTAACTCACGTATGTTATATGGTTTAGCAGATCAGGGTAACGCGCCCAAGTTTTTAAAGAAGCTAAACAAACAATCGGTGCCCATTAATGCGATTTTAATTTCTTCCTGTTTTGCAGCGATCTGTATTTTAATCAATAAAGTAATTCCGGAAGAGGCTTTTAGCATTTTAATGTCTTTGGTGGTGTCTTCTTTGATTATTAATTGGGTGATGATTTCGTATACACATCTACAATTTAGAGTATCGAAAGATAGGGAAAACACAAAAACTAAGTTCCCTTCAATATTTTATCCGGTAAGTAACTACGTCTGTTTGGTGTTTTTATTGGGTATTTTATCCATCATGTGGATGACTGATATGAAATTATCCGTAGAATTAATTCCGATTTGGCTGGGGATTCTTTTCGTATGTTATAAAGTTTTTAAAACAAAAAAATAGTAGCTTTTACTATTATCAGGAGGCACTGAAAATCAACTACAAGTTGAATTTCAGTGCCTTTTTTAATGCTGCGTACTCGTTTTCTGTATCAACACTAGAATGAATTATATTTCAAATCCAAAGATCATAAAGAAGCAATAAAAATTTGTTTCTGTTTTTGAATTGGCATGTATCATAATGTAAGGTTTACAATAATTTATTACAGGCATCTCTTACTTTTGCTTTTTTCTGATCCGTATAGTAGCAGAAAATAAGCAGTTACAGGAAGCTATGTGTTTCTTAATCATACTGTAGGTCGGATAAAGTCTTTGTGGTTAGAAACTCCATATTAAAGATATTAAACATATTGAAGATTAATTTTAGTAAAGGGATTCTTAATAGTAATGTAAGGTAATTTTAAATATGCCATAACTTGAGTTTTGAGATTAAATTGTTTTTTTGATTTAAAAATATTTTATGGAAAATAACAAGGATTTAGGCAGAAGAAGGTTTCTTAGAAATTCTCTATTGGTTGCCGGAGGAGTTTTCATCGCTCCACTTATTGAAAGCTGTAGTAATGATGATAAAACGGATAACAGTGGTGCACCAGATGGAATGAAAAATGAAGGGTTTGAGACAGGAGTAGCCAGTTTTGACCCTACAGAAACCGGAGTCATTATCTGGACAAGATATTCAACAGGCTCAGATGCCGAAATTACCTGGGAACTAAGTAAAGATGCCTTATTTAAAGAAGTAACAAGAAAAGGGCAGGCTGGAGCATCTTCTACGAATGACTTTACAATAGCGGTAGATATTCAGAATATTCCTTCCAATACAAAATATTACTATAGATTTTATAATACCAAAACCAAACAAGTAACAGTTACCGGAGAAACACGCACATTACCATCAAAAACAGATAGTGTAAATGATGTAAAAATGGCCGTTGTTTCCTGTTCTAATTTTCCGGCAGGGCTTTTCAATGTGTATGGAGCGATTGCTTCTTCAGATGCTGATGTAGTGGTTCATCTTGGAGATTATATTTACGAATATGCACCTGGACAATACGGAACAAATCCGTTTACAAATCCGTTGGGCCGAGAGCATAAACCAGCCAGGGAAATTATAAGTCTGGGTGATTACAGAGAACGATACAGACAATATAGAGGAGATAAAAATCTTCAGCTTCTTCATCAGAAAAAACCTTTTATATGTGTTTGGGATGACCATGAGTTTGCCAACGACACCTATAAATCAGGTGCAGAAAATCATCAGCCGTCCGAAGGAGATTTTCAGATGAGAAAAATGGCCGCTTTTCAGGCTTATAGCGAGTATATTCCACTTAAAACAGGAAAAGATCTTAGAATTTACAGAAGCTTTAATTTTGGTAACATTCTTTCGCTTTATATGATGGATACCAGAGTGATTGCAAGAGATAAGCAGTTGAGTTATACGGATTATATTGATAATGTCGGAAATTTTGACCAGACAAAGTTTAAAACGGATCTGTTAAGTACAAACAGAAAATTAATTGGAAGTGAACAAATGACATGGCTGGGTTCACAGATCAATGCTGATACTGCTAAATGGAAAGTATTAGGCCAGCAGATTCTGATGACAAAAATGCTGATTCCTGCTGAGTTGCTGATGCTTTTGAATCAAATTTTAGCAGAAGTCAGTAAACTTGGAAGTGCAACTCCGGCGACCATGAAGGCGCTTACTACTACAATCTCTCAACTTGTTGTTCTTAAAATGAGACATAAACAAAATGATCCTTCTTTAACCGCTCAGGAAATCGCGAGAATTAAGACAACTTTACCTTATAATCTAGATGCCTGGGATGGTTACTTTGCCGAAAGAGAACAATTGTATGCGATGCTTTCCGGAAAAAATGTTGTGGTTTTAGCGGGAGATACTCACAATGCATGGATGGGTAAACTTACAGATATGCAGGGAAAGCATATAGGAACTGAAATCGCGTGCAGTTCTGTTTCATCACCAGGATTGGAAGGTTATCTTGGAATCACCTCAGACCCTTCAAAAGCGATAGAATTAGCACAGGCATTTACAGTACTTATAGATGATTTAGAATATGCAAATTTGTATAAACGTGGCTATACCTATCTTAAATTTACTACATCCGGTTCTGAAGCTGAATGGCGATTTGTAGACAGTGTAACAACCGAAACGACGACTACTGTTACAGAAAAAAAATATACTATAGCATAGAAATCTCATTTGGTACGGATTGAATCTTTCTCAAAAGTGCCAAAAATGGATGGAACTGAATCGGAACAGGAGTAATCGTGTTCCGATTTTTTTATTCTATAGATTGGAATATTAATAAACAAAAGCTAGATGATCTATTTACACCGAAGCTGCTGGTTGTCTTCGACAGAAAAAAAATAATCAATTTATCTGTTTATTCAAGCTTAGCTGTAAAACTTAGGTCCACACTAATATACCAGTTATAAATTTGTAAGAATCACGAAGTATCAGTAATATGGGTCTTAGCGCTATAAGCTAATGTATCATTTTATTGTTTATTAAAATATATATAGTGTGAAATTTTGTTTTATAGGAATACTAACCTCAATTAAGTCACTATTTGGACAAAATTGAAAGATTTTTAATCAAATTCAAAAGCCTTGTTTTGCTTTCACTTATACCTTCGTTTTTCTAAAATATCTCTCACAAGAAAAAGCATAAGGATTAAATGACAAAATATATAAAGAGTTTAGATAGCATATTTGAAATTCTCCTTCTAATGATTATTGCGGGAGGCCTTTTGAATATTAATTGGTTTTTCAATCCCATATTCGCTTCTTATTATGTATTTTGCCTTTTATCTCTAGTTTTTATAATCCTTACCCTTGTAAATGTTATCAGAGGGCCTTTTCAACTATACTTAAACCTGCCTTCATCATATCTGGGACTATGGTGTTTGTATATTTTACTGCGTAATACTGCTTCTAAACTTGATTTAGATACATTTCTGATCTACATGAGTGTAAATTTTTTATTAATAGTTAGTGCAACGACTGTTTTTAATTCTCCGACTTTCAACTTAAAGAGATTCTTTTCAGGTATAATGGCCATAGCCGCAATAGAATCGTGTTATTGTATTTTACAATATTTAGGATTTATTAGAAGTAAAAGTGAGTTTTTTATCGTTACTGGGACTTGGATAAATCCAAATGTTACAGCGCAATTTTTAGCAATGTGTGTTCCTGTTTTTCTTTACAGTTTTAAAAACAAGCGAAAAAAAATATACCAAGGAGGCTTTGCCCTTTTGTTGATAGCTTTAATACTGTTAAAGTGCAGAGCTGCTTTTATAGGCACTTTGATCGCTACAATTGTCTATTTTACCTTAGAGTATTCTTTTATAAGCTGGGTAAGGAATCAGCGCAATAAAACTGTAGTTAAAGCCTTTGTGATCATTGGTCTTTTTTTTACGCTATCAATGGTAAATCAATTGTATATCAGTAAAATAGCTTCTTCGCAGGGAAGAACTTTTATATGGAAGTTATCTTCCATGATGATTACCGAAAAACCCGTTTTTGGCTATGGTTACGGTTTGTTTGAAAAAGAGTATAATTTATACCAGGCGAATTACATTAAAAAAGGGAAAGCTTCTTTACAAGAACTTCAAAATGCAGGGCCTACAACAGTGGCACAAAATGAATTTCTACAAAATGCAGTCGAAGGTGGCTTAATTGGAGTTTCTTTAATGTTATTGTTTTTGGGATCGTTAATTATAGTGGTTAGACAAAAGAAAAATAATCCGAAAATTACTGCTTCAAAAAATAGCCTCCTTAATCTTACTTATGCAGCAATATTATCTTTTGTGAGTATGGCAATGGTCAATTTCACCATTCAATCCGTTCCTGCCATGACTATGCTTTCAATATTTGCAGCCCTACTATACAGGAATATTAAAACGGCAGAATTTTCTAAAACTATAACGTTTCAAAAGAACGCATCTCTTTTTGTATGCGTATTAAGTATGACTATTACTCTTTGTTTGTCTTATAGGATAGTTTCGGTAGCTTTCAATGACACGCAAAATAAAAAAGCTTTTTTGCTTAAAAAAGAAGGCAAAACACAAGAAGCCCTACTTTGTATCAAAGCATTAGAATCTGTTTTGAAAAGCAATCGGGATTATTGGAAAAACTATGCAGGAATTTATTTTCAAATGATGGATTATGGCTCGGCTTTAAAATGCCTTGAGAGAGCAAAAATAACCAGTGCCAATCCCGAGTTGTATTTAGCAACAGGTGTTTGTCATGAAAAACTGCAACAATATCCTAAGGCCATACAACAATACAATCAATTGGTCCTGTTACAACCATCAAAATTTGCTTATAGGTTTCAATTAATGAATGCTTATATGCAAAATAAAGACAGCATAAATACTATAGCTGTTGCGCGGCAAATTATAGACCTATATCCTAAAATTCCTTCCCAGAAAGTAACACAGTATAAAAAAGCAGCATATAACGTTTTAAATAATTTCAATGCCTTATAGGTAACTCTCTAATAATCAACAATGCACTTTTTTAATTCATTAAGTACTGCTTCTTAATAAATTACATTATGTTTTACTAAAATAAAAAAAAGATATGCTTCAAAAATTACATTCGACACTATTGATAAAACTATTATTTGTATTGTTTTTTCCAGTCGGTGTGTTTGCTCAATTCCCGGATGCTGTAGAGAAAAACCTCAAAAAGGCAGGTAATAATCGCTCTGAATTAGAAAAAGCCATCACTTACTGCAAACAAACTGGGGATACTTTAAAACTTAAAGCCATTTATTTTCTAATCTCTAATATCGATATTCACACTTCTTCCGACTATTACTGGGAAAATCAGGCAGGGAATAAGATAAATTATAATGAACTAGACTATTCCGATTTTGATCAGGCAGCAAAAGAGTTTGAAATAATTAAAGAAAAGAATCCGGGTTTGCAACCTAAAAAGATTATTTATAAGGATATAGAAAATATTAAAGCAGATTACCTGATTGCTAATCTGGAAGAGGCTTTTACTGCTTGGAAAAATTCTGCGGTCAAGAATACTTCATTTGATGATTTTTGCGAATATATTCTGCCATATCGAATAAGTGTAGAACCTTTACAAAATTGGCGAAGGTCTTATGCCGCAAAGTTCAACTGGATAAATAAACGCATACAATCTATTGGTTTTGAGGCTACTTTGCCCTTTGTAAGAGATGAAGCTAATTCGTGGTTTACCAATACTTGGGGTACTGGAACCCGTAAAGAACCATTGCCGAGACTGGGAAGTATGCAGCTTCTTATGCGAAAACAAGGTAGTTGCGATGATCTGGCTGATTTGGGTGTATTTACCATGCGTGCCTCGGGAATTCCTGCTTCTGTCAATATTATTCCTTATTGGGCCACTTCTACAGGAGGGCATTCCATCAATGTTTTTTTTGAAGGCAATAAAAAAAATATTCTTTTTGATTATGGATCCAAACAATATAATGAAGCATTAAGACGTGAACCGACCAAAGTACTTCGTCTTACTTATTCTAAACAACCGGAGAATTTAGCAAGTTTTGAAGAATCGAAAAATATTCCAAATGGTTTTTTGAGAGAGCAAAATTATATAGATGTTACTGGTGATTATTGGAAAACCACTAAGGTAAAATGCAACTTATATCCCAATGCTAACGTCTTTGAGATTGCTTATTTAGGGACTTTCAATGGTTTAGGATGGAAACCTTTCTGGTGGGGGAAAATCACAGATAATAAGGCTGAGTTTAGTCAAATCTGCCAAGGTACAGTAGTATTACCACAATATTACATTAACGAAAAAATGATTCCCGCCGGTCCTGTAGTGTGGATTGGAGATAAAGAATCTAAAGTACTGATTCCTGATCTCAAAAAAACACGTGAGGTACTAATTACCCAATTGGCTAATTATCTAATTTTTAAGCCTCAGGTAACTTACAAGTTGTTTTACTGGAATGATGCCTGGAAGCTAATTGATTCAAAGACAGCAGCCCCGGATACTCAATCACTAATGTTTGCCAAAGTACCCAAAAATGCATTGCTGCTACTGGTCTCGAGTAACTCCAAAGGATATGAACGACCATTTATTGTAGACGACAAAGGAGAACGAACTTGGTTCTAACCCCTTAAACCTATTGAATAATTCAGGAATGATCAAATGGAACACCTTTGTTGATCTTGTCTGAGTATACCCTTAAATCAGAATAGAGTGCCAAAAACTAAACATTGACCTAGATATAACAACTCAAAAAAGAACCAAAATGAAAACCAGAATAAATGAATTAATACTTACGGGTCTTTTCTTAGTTTTTGCCAATTGGGGGCAAGCTCAGATAAGCCAAAAAGTAATTAAGCAGTTTCCTGCTCATATTATTTATCAAATAAATGAAATGTCCTCCAAAATAGTACTCAACGAAGACAAACAAATAAAAGTTGGAAAAAAATTATTTGCAAGAGATAGTTTAGCTAATGTGGAGCTAAATAAAGGAGAAGCTGTATCTAAACTAAAAATATACTATGAAATAGAGAAAAACTTCTTCCAAAATATATGCACGCAGGAAGAAATAGAAGAATATTTCCATAAAGCAGACCCCACTAACAGATTTTTATTGGCCTTAAGATCAATTACTGTATTAAAACTAAATCCTACACAGATCAGCCAATTACGCGAGCAGAATGCTGTTTTAGATTTGGTGACTATAACTAATCAGCATAAAAAAATTCAATATTACAACAGTAAGCTTGAATCAATCCTTGATAGAAAACAATTTGTTTTATTAATTAAGCAGATTTATTCTCAGCAATCCTTAGAAGAAACAAAAAAGGACTGGCAGAATATCCAGCAATTCAAGTTAATAAGCACTAAGGATACCAGTGGCCTTTACAAAGAATTATACAATTATAATTTAATGGTAAATACAGTTGTTGATCCGCAATCTGAGAAATTAGGTGTAATAAAAAACAGGGAAGTTCGAAACGCACTTATGCTTCAAAAACAGCCATCAATCTTGACCCGATACAATATCCTTTCAGAAGGCAGTTATAAAAAAAATCTTTTTTCGACAACTATTAAATTTCAAGAGGATCTAAATCTTGCCCAGATACAAATAGATTCTCTTCTGTCAAAATACAGAACATTGGAATTACAAAAATTGAAAGATGAGAAAAAGGACCAAATGCTGAACAAAAAAAGTGAGTATATCCTCTATGAAAATACTGCTATACTTGAGATTTTAGATCCAAAACAATTAGCCAGGCTATTGATTAAAAAAAATGAAAAAGCAGCTTCTAATATAGCCGTAAATAGCTGGGAAGAACTTGAGCAATTAGGACTTACAAAAAACGTAGACAGAAATACAACCCTGAAGGAATTCATGCATTATCAGTTAAACTTTTTAGTGGCCAGTGACCAGGTCAAAATGAATAATAACGCGGTGAATATTTTTAATAAACGTGATGTAGAACTCAAAAAACCTGAACTCCTAAAGCAACTAGAGCAAACAAAAAGAAATCAGGAAACATCCAAAAGTGCAAAAAACGCACTAAAATGGTAGGTTTTTGCCTGTACTAAAGTAGATAAGTAGCCAGATCAAAAATCCTTTTTTAGATCATCATATCTGCAAAGGACGGTTATTTTTTACCCTTGATCAAGCTGCCTGGTCAGAGCTCTTTTTCCCCCTTATATAATTTAACCAATAACTAATATTAATATAAAACCAATGAAAAAAATAATCCGATCAGGAATTTACCTGCTTGTTTTTCTAGCGGGTATAAACTGTTTTTCACAAAAAAGCATAAAATCTTCCCCAGAGCTAAAAACTGCAAAACTGCAATTAATAGCTGGTAGTAAACAATACAATCCTAAAGCGGCTCTAGTTGTCTTTGAGCATCAAGCGTCTGAAGGCAATGCCGAGGCTATGAACGGCTTAGGGCTTATATACAGTCAAGGTCTTGGTGTCGCTGTAAATGAATCACTTAGTTTAGAATGGTTTCAAAAGGCAGCCCAAAATGGCTACCCAAAGGCCTATTACAACCTGGCTATGCACTTCAAAAATGGAATAGGTGTAGCCAAGGACGAAGTCAAAGCACTAGATTACTTTGAAAAGGCCGTAAATACAGGTTATACTTATGCATACTTTTCCTGGGGGCAAATGATCTCCAAGGGCTTAGGCTCACCACAAAACTATGCTCTTGCCATGCATATTTGGAAACAAGGAGCAGACCTTGGTATTCAGGATTGTATCTATGGTCTGGGCTATCTGCATTATAAAGGCTTCGGAACAGAGCAAGATTATCAAAAGGCTTTTATATTATTTCAACTAGCAGCCGACAAAGGAGGCAGTGCAGGGATGTACATGCTGGGTATTTGTTATCGCAATGGTTATGGTATTAACATAGACAATCAAAAAGCAAGATATTGGCTTACCCAATCTGCCGCATTAGGATATAAAAATGCAGCGATAGAACTCGGGCAAGCACAACCAGAGAATGCAATGCCTAATCAAATTAATACGCAATCTGTTGCATTAGAAACTATAAACACTCTTAATGAAGGTACCGCACCTAAAAAATTTCAAAAAGTAAATCAAAAAGCAATTCAAGGAGATATAAGCGGAATTTACACTGGCTACCTGATTCGCTACGATTGGAGTGGACAAAACATTATCTCTAAAACACCCCTTGAAGTAACTTTAAATAAAAAAGGGGAAATACTTGAAGGAGAATGGAAAGAAAAAGAAGGTGATCAGGCACATTTCCAGGCCAATATCACACCTGAGGCCCTCATTTTTAAGAACTCTAAAATTGACAGAATAGAGCATTTTTCAAATAATACCCCAAAGACATATGAGTTCAAGCAAGCCAAGTTACAGTATTTGCAAAAAGACGATATGGTTTATATAGCAGGGAATATTCAGCTTTATGATCTTGAAGAGCATGAAATTGAAAAACCCATATATGTAAGCTTACAGCGAAATGCTTCTTTTGAGGACACTGGGGGCAAGCAAATAATATCACAAGTTATTATTTATCCTAATCCGGTAACTGCAAACAGTTTTAATCTAAGTTATGAACTAACTGAGCCAACAGATATAAGTATTGAAATTTATTCTTTTACTGGTTTTTTGGTGAGTGAGCAAAAATTGAAAACTATCCAAGAAGGGCTTCAGCAGCAGAATATACAATTTAATGGTCCATCAGGTAACTATATATTAAACCTGCATTACGGAACAAAAGTGATAAAAACAATTTTAATAAAGAAATAGACTCCATGAAGAAAAATTATTTTTTAGTTGTTTTAACGCTCCTATTTATGCTATGTGCCCAAGTAGGCTATACCCAAACCGATGTTGAAGGAGGAGAATTAGGAGAAGTAATCATTGACAATCCTTACCACGAACCCGATCCAGAGCCTGAACCTTGCTTTGATTGCAGTTGTGACCCTGTCTTTTGTTCTCCCGGCGGCGGCGATTATCCAACAAATCCTGAACCTGAACCTTGTTATGATTGTTCTTGTGATGAATCTTTTTGCAATACAGACGTCCCCCCTAATGTGTGTACGCTAGTTTGCCTTAAAGGATTTGAACTTGATCCAGATTCATGTCAATGTAATCCTGTTCAAACCGAATCCCAGGGTCCGTGTATGAATAGAGACTTAAGACATAAAAAAGTTTCAAGTAATGTGGCTGAGATGATTAATCAAAGGTCACAATGGATGAGTGCCAATGGAAACGCAGTAGAAGTTAAATCTTTTGAAATACAAAATATTGAAGATGGATATGGGGATATTAACCTAGACCGGTATGATCTGGGAATTAATAAAATACCCAATGGATATACTCCCCAGATGTTATTTGAAGAAATAAGGACAAATTTTTCTAATTTTGTAACGGGGGGTGATTTACCTGGTATGGGAGTTGATGTAGTGCCCTATTCACCTGAAGATGGTCTTAAATGGAATTCCAGTAACCCTATAGGAGCAGCAATGGATTTTGATAATAGTCTGGATACCTCCACAGTGATATGCACAGAATATAATTATAATGAAATGTATTGGAACTTTACTACTGTAAGGAGCGCGGACCATTTAGGTCACTTTGTGAGCGGAACCAGACAGTTTGGTATGCAAACCAATAGTGATGGAAGCTATTCTTTTTATTTAAGAGGGGCAGACCGTTTAGGCCAAGCAATTGATTTTGGAGCAAATAACGGAATTCCCGGAGTTGACGACTTTTTATTTAACCAAGCGGCAGACGCCACCTGGAAAAATTTAATGACAACACTAGAAAACTATATTAAAGCAAAGACGGGTGCTATAGTTGTGCCTTTTGACAAAGATGAGGATTATGCCAAAAGATATGAATATAATCAAAGTGATTGCCCTGAATAAATTAATTAAAACAAAAACACAGATGAGAAATATCATTTTTTTACTACTAGTGACAATCAATTTGTTTTCAAAGCCTTTACAGCAGAAAGACCATCTTAAGGACAAAATAGTCGTGCAGGCCACAATTGCCGAAATTTATTATAATAGACTCGAGGTCTCTACAAGGCTACCTTATTTTGCAAATAAATTTATCGATCGCAAGGCAAAACAGCGAGCAGAAGTACCATTTGCTATTTGGCAAACTATAAAAAAAACAATAGATTATAGCCCATTTAAAAATGCTGTAATACAGATACTTAATAATAATTTTACCACTGCTCAAATGCAAGTAACAGTAAATGAATATCAAGCAAAACCATACATTCCTATTGTTCATTTAAAACTTAGAAATGAATTACAGCTGGCTTCGCAAGATTTTGATGCTGTCTTATTAAATCATATCAATACCGTTTTGATTGCTAATGGCTATCAAGCTTTAACATTATAAATTGAATGGAAGAAATAAGTAACTTTAAGGGGATTAGTTTTACAAAAAATATTAGAATCCTGAATGTCATTATTTATGCTTTACTAATCTTTTTTGGAAATATATACGAACATTTCGTTCTTGTGCTGTTGTTTTTTTACCTGCATTTATTGGTGATTTTAATATTCATAATTTTAGAATTAAGGTATGTAGTTTTAGCAAGAAAAAACTTTATAGAGCATATTTTTATAAACTGGCTGGTATTTTTTGGGTTTTTGATTATACTATTTGATATTGTTAAAATATTTTTACCCAAGAGGTAGTATTCGCTTGTCTGAGTAAAGTTCTGAAGCCGAATGGCGATTTGTAGACAGTGTAACAACTGAAACGACTACTACTGTTACAGAAAAAAAATATACTATAGCATAGAAATCTCATTTGGTACGGATTGAATCTTTCTCAAAAGTGCCAAAAATGGATGGAACTGAATCGGAACAGGAGTAATCTTGTTTCGATTTTTTTTATTTTTATATGTAATTGAATATTAGTAAACTAAATACTTATTATTGAAGTGTTAATTAATATGAGATAAAAGCAACGGGAGAGCTTAAAAATGGATTGAATCCATTAATCTAGGATTAGGACATCTCTGATGAATAGCTGTAGATCGGCTAAAACAGTAAGTACTGCTTTATATTCATAAAGTACCAATAGAAAGTGAAGGGGAATATTGGTTGTTGTTAAGAGTATTCTATTTATACTTACTCAAATCCAGATTAAGAATAGCACCTACTTTGCTAAACTCTTCATTAATCCTTGCATTCAGGATGAGTTGTTCGTTGTTTATTGGATGATTAAAAATTAACTGATGTGCATGAAGCATCATTCCTTTCAGATCAAAATTATCCAGCCATAATTTATTTTGTTTGTTGCAACCATGTGGGCGGCTTCCTAAAATAGGATGAAAAATATGTTTGAAATGTTTACGCAATTGATGCATACGTCCAGTTTCGGGAATTGCTTCTACCAAACAATACCGTGAGGTTGGTTTATTGTTAAATTCTAAATCAACTTCGGCATTTTGCAAACGATGAAAGTAGGTGATTGCATTTTGTTTAATGTCATCATCGTTGGTTAAATCATAATCAATCGTTAGTTCTTCGGGTGACCAACCACGTAAAATGGCTAAATATTTTTTTTCGACTTCGCGTGTGGCAAAACGATCGTTCATAATTTTCAAAACCTCTTTATCCAGTGCAAATAACAAGACACCGGATGTTTTGCGGTCTAACCGATGAATAGGATAGACGTGTTGTCCTATTTGATTTCTCAGTTCCTGAATAGCATACACTTTTGCATCGCGCGCGTAAAATGATTTATGAACCAACAAACCACTTGGTTTATTAATGGCTATAATATATTCGTCCTGATAAAGAATTTCTAACATTTGGCAAAAGTAAAAGAGATTTCGATTGAAATCTCTTTTATGGCTTATTTATTTTCCGTTCAAGACTTGAGTAGGTAGCGCAAAGTCACAGACATTTGGGCATCGTGCTTATTGTCAGATGAATATTTCGCAGAACAGAGGGGCGTATTGAATTCTTAATTACATTATATAGTCTTTTTTTGAAACAAAATGACTGGAATGACGTCTAACGATTTTGAGATGATTTAAATTTCTCTGTTTTTACTGTAATATTAAAACCAAAATACTATGATGACCTTAATGGCTATATTTTTTCCTTCGCTGTCCTTTCTTCTGAGGGGAAAACTTCTGACCGCTCTTTTGTGTCTAATACTGCAGATTACGCTGATAGGATGGATACCTGCAGCCATATGGGCGGTGCTGTCACTTGAGAATTCCAGAGCTGACAGAAGAAATGCCAAACTTATTAAGGCAGTGAAAGCAAAATAGAATGAGCTGGAAAAAAAGAAAATAGATTTTATAATGAGGTATTGTTTGTATCGATGCGAGGGCAATCAAAGGAATTTATACGGTAAGCCTTCGGATTTTAGCAAAAATCTAAGACCATAAACGCAGTGTTTGAAATAAGTTTACGAATTTTAATTATATTCGTAAGGTACTAAATCATCTCGAGGGCTACCGAAGGTTTAGTTCAACAGTTACTACAAAGGATTTGAATATTGGCTTAATTTAAAGATAGTTTTGTATTTGAAAATTAGTGTTTAACCGAAAGTTTAGGCTTTCTTAATACTGAGCTGCTTGTAGCGCGAGAACGTTAGCAGCAAATGCAAAACTAAAAACTACCAAAGCAGTGGATATCTTAACAAGAAATTAAACAATCTGACCTCATGAAAACAACTTTATTATCTATTATTCTCCTTGTTTTTAAGCTAAAACTCTTTGCTTGTACAATAGTTTCCGGGGTTGACACTAAAGGTCAAACTTGGGTTATGAATAACGAAGATTTCTTTCACACATATTCAAATTACGTTAATGTATATCCTGCCACTAAAACTTCATTAGGGTATATAACGCTCACTTACGGTTCACCTGAAAGTGGGATTCAGGGAGGGGTAAATGAAGCAGGGTTGTTTTTTGACATCAACGCACTACCACCTCAAACTTATAAACTCAGCGTAGGCAGAAAGCCATATTCTGGTTCTATGCTTGATTATCTGCTTCAACACTGTAAGTCAGTACCACAGTTTCTTAAGTTATGGGAAACCCAATATATGCCAGAAATGAATGGAATACAGATTCACTTAGCGGATAAAAATGGCAATCTGGCAATTATTACTCCTGACACAATCGTAATCTCCAAAAAGCATTTAACCTCTACCAATTTTAACGTTTGTGAAGCTAACCCTGACAAAAGGGTATGTTGGAGATATCCCATAGCAGAGAATATCATATCTGAAAATGGAATTAGCCAAAAGAGCTTAGTAAAAATTGCAGATGCAACTTCCTGGAAAGAATTTACTACAACTTTATACACTAATATTCACAATCTTACTACGGGAGATATATGGTTTTATCTGGCAGAAGACTATGGTACACCTTGGCGTACAAATATCAGCAAATTATTAAAAGGTGGGAAACAAAGTATTTTACTAGCTAGCATGTTCCCTAACAATAAAAGCTTAAAACTTAACATGCTAATTGAGACTGGTGGCAAATCCAATGACATAGAAACCTTTCTTGAAAAATCCAAATTGAGTAACACCCAAAAAGAGTCAATCCTGAGATTATCATTTTTAGATAACTTCTTTATCGAAAAGGATTTCAATAAAGCGGCCCTCCTATTTCCTGAATGGGAAAAGTATAGCCACCTGAATAAAAGGCTTGATTCGATTGAGATGAAGATTACAAAAGCACAATACTTGGCAACTATAGGAAACAATAAAAAAGCGGTTGATGAATTGAAGAGTATTAAAAAACCAACTTCACGAAGCGAGGAACTGTTAAGAAATCTTACCGATAGTGAAGATTATAACACGACCATTAAACTGGAGGGATTTAAAGATGCGAAAGTCGTTTTGATCGAATTCAAAGGCGATTATAATCTTTTTCGTTTTTTACGTAGTACCCCTGAAGGTTGGATAATGAAAATCAAATCCAGTAGAAAGGAATTAAAGTATTGCTTTTATGTTGATGGCAAGAGAATAGTTGATTCATCTCAACCTATTATTGCTAAACAAGAAACCGTGAAGGGTGATTACGCAGACTTTAATATTCGAAAGTTATAATTATATTTTTAAGTATCATAATAGAGTATTCATAGAGACTAAGGCATCAGCCACTAACAGCTAGGGTTTCGTTGCGTGCGCAGCACGAGACTTCATGACTTGCATGTTTTAAGTTACATATTTGCAAGTGGGCGCAAAGTCGGAGACATTTGTAGCGCTTGTGAGGTATACTTTTCGGAGCGGTTTTTTTGCTTAAAACAGGTGTTTATACTTAACTCGTTTAGTTTTTTTAACCTATTTTACAACGCTATACTTTGTATTATGGAATACCGTAATGCAAAGTATAGCGCGTTTTGTATGTTTAATAATTAATTTGAAATTCAATAGATTAGAATTTAAAAATTATAATAAAAATAAAGATCAAACAATTAAGAGTCACCATAGCATACTTATACATTGCTGCCAGAACTAAATAAATATTAATAAATATATATGACTAGAAAATTTTATCGAGTAGAAAATAGTCCAATTAACCTGAATCAAGTATATCAAAGTAAAAATTATCAATATGGCCGAAATTTAGATTTTTCGTATTATCAGCATTTTTTAAATGTATATTTTAATGTTATGAGACAGGTCGATATACCTTCAGATTTTTTTGTTTCTCTTAATAATAGAATATTTACGGAGTCAAATCTATATCGACAATATTTGAATGACTTAATCGCAGACGAAGAATATGTAGAATTGTATGCAGTAACAAATAATATTAATCATAGCGGTTTTAAAATACCAGTTTCATTAATTAGTGATTTTATCAATAATTTTAAAGGTAACCAGCAATTTATTTTTTTTGACAATGGAATTTATCTTTGGGAATTTATCCTCGAAGCTGTTCGCTTAAACTGGTATAGTCACCTGCCTAAAAGATTGGAATCAGTATTTTTATTTGATGATTTAAAGAGTTGTCAGTATTATATTAAAGAACATTTAAACAATGTAGGGACAATTTATGAAGTTGAATTAATTCAAGTTGTGAAAATGTTTGAGGGGGACATGATGTTAATAGATAATGTTCAAAACCATATTCTTTTTTTAGATTTAATGACACAAATGAACGACTACTGGAAAGGTGTACATACGCAGGATCCAATAAGAGAAATCATATTTCAAGGAAGTTATTTGTACACTCGGATTATCAAATAGTCTTATAAATTCCTGTCTTTTAATTAGTAAACTGAATGCGTTTTTTAGTTTATTACTTTATGTAATAGGTTAAGAGAGTTTAAAGTAATTAATTTTTGTGATTTTAATTTTAAGGTTCTAGACTTAAATATACAATAGGTCTCCGAAGTGTCAAACTGAAAAGCTGGTAAATGTCTCTGACTCTTCCTCTTTCAGTTAAAAAGTACTTTAAAAACAAATTAAACTCAGCATCTCAAAGAGTTCCTTATGAAAAGCTGCGCAAATGTCTCTGACTTTGCGCAATTTTTGTTGTTGTTATAAATTGTAACCGTCCCAAGAGTCTCTGACTCTTCCTCTTTCAGTTAAAAAGAGTTATAAAATAAGTTAAATCTTATATTTTTGTAAAAAGATTTAGAAATGAAAGAAGGATACATAATAAGAGATCAGACATTGCCACATTTTATAACTTCAACAGTTGTAGACTGGATAGATATTTTTGCACGTCAGGTTTACAGAGATATAGTCATTGAGAGTTTAAAATACTGTATTGATCATAAAGGAATGATTTTATATGGTTATGTTATTATGAGTAATCATATACATTTAATTATTCAATCTGAACATGGAAAACTATCAGATTTAATAAGAGATTTTAAAAAATTTACTGCGAAAAATATTCTTGAAAAAATTCAGAATAGCCCTGAAAGTAGAAGGGAATGGATGTTAGAACGTTTTAGATTAGCAACCCAAAGCCATTCAAGAAATAAAGAATATCAATTCTGGCAGTATGGAAATCATGCAGAAGAAATTTATAGTAATGAATTTATGTGGTCAAAATTAGATTATATACATTTAAATCCTGTAAAGGCCGGACTTGTTGCTAAAGCGTCAGATTATATTTATTCAAGTGCAACTAATTATGTTTGTGATTCAGGCTTGTTAAAAGTTGAAAAAGCTGACAGTCTAATAGTGAACGTTTTAGATAATAAATCGTTTATTCGTTATAATCAATATTAAGATATCGGTTTAAAGTCGGAGACTTATTAACGTTTTATTTTTTGATGAAGACTTGAATAGGTAGCGCAAAGTCGTAGACATTTGCGCAGCACTTGTGAGGTATACTTTGTGTAGCGGATTCTTACTCCCTAAGAAATTACTTTGTTTTAGTAGAGTCAATATAAAATTTATGAATTTGCTCTTGTACTCTGTAAAATGCTTGAGTATATTTTTGACGCATATCGGTCAATCTTCCAGCTAAAGCAGGATTCGATTTTTCCATATCATTAAGTTGATAGAATAGTTGGTCGACATTATAATCTTTGTATTCTATATGTAGATATCCTCGTTGCACAACATTATCGACGATGCAATCACTCCCATTTATTGCTGCACTTAAAAGACATTTCAAATGCCCAGAATCATAATTATATACCAGTTTATCATCTTTAAACATAAATGAAAGACTTTCAGCACGATAGTCAATTTCCTGAGCTATTTTTTCATGATTCTGTATTAATAGTAAACGTGCTTTTGTATGTGTTGTATACTCCGTGTAGGCCCAGGTGAATAAGCCGACAAACACAGTTGAGAGTAGCCATATTCCAAAAGCACTATTGAAAAAGGTATATACGGTTACCGAGGATACAGTCCTTGGTGTTACTTGTTCTTGCAAAGCTCCTCGTACTTGAACTCTGAACAATTCTTCCTCTTTAATTTTTTCTTTTTCTTGAAGACTTAACATGATAGAATTAATTTGATTAGAACAATAAATGTAAGGATATTTCGCAAAGCCTGAATTAGTTTGATGGGAAACTATATCATTTTTAGAAAATGAAATCTGTTCCTTTGACGCCTTTTTGAATTCAATAGTTTCATTCTTAAATTTTAATGATTTTATTTGTTTTTTATCATGGAATGCGCAGCGCTTGGGAGGTTTACTTCGCAAAGTCGGAGACATTTGGGCAGCACTTGTGAGGTATACTTTGCGGAGCAGGGGGGACATTTGCGCAGCGCTTCTGAGGTATACTTTGCGGAGCGGGGAATTAACTTCACTGGTTTTTTTTATGGCTTTATGTTTTTAAGAATAATTCTGGATTTATGGAAAACCATAATACATCTTTGTTTTTTTTGAGTAGTATTGTAGTTTAATACTGATTTATGCTTCAAAATATATTTAAAGCGAAGTGTCTTCTGTAGTCAAAATAGGAACACTCAGCCTAGCATTGAAACGTTAAGAAAATGATATACTAACTCTTCTATATAAATAAACCATGAAAATTGACTTTGCAAGAATAAAAAATTTTAGAAAACTTAAATCCTGTAAAATTGAGTTTTCTGACAAAGAAACCATATTTGTTGGTGCAAATAATAGCGGAAAAACAACTGCTATGGATGCTCTTATTACCTTTTTAGAAAGAAAGGAATTTAAAACTCAGGATTTCACAATCTCAAATTGGACTGAACTAAATAAGATTGCCGAAGTATGGGTCACAAAAGAAACTTTAGAACATGAGGATAAAAGCATTAAATTGCTTGAACCGTATTTACCGTCTTTAGATTTATGGTTTAATGTCGATATTAAGGAATTAAGATACGTAAGTCATATTATACCTTCACTTGAGTGGAATGGAGGTCTATTAGGTTTAAGATTAGTATTGCATCCTAAAAACATAGAAAAACTGATTGAAGAATATAATCTTGCGAGAAAAAAGGTAATAGACCTTAATACAAAATCAGGAAAAGCTGTAGAACTTTGGCCTATGAGTTTTTGGCAATTTTGTGACAAGAAGGTAAATACTTTGTTTGAAATAAAATCATATCTATTAGATCCTGATAAATATGATGAAGTTCAGGATTTATCAGACAATAATGTAGAACTTGAAGGTAATCCTTTAAATGGTTTAATTAAAATTCACACAATAAATGCTCAACGTGGTTTTAGTGATGCTAATACAGATAATCCAGAATCTAATAGTACAAAATCTTTATCTTCCCAACTTCGTTCTTATTATGATAAACATTTAAATCCTTCGATAGAACCTAATGAAAAAGATTTGGAAGCACTCGAAAAACTAAATCAGGCGCAGATTACATTTGATAACAATTTGACTTCAAGTTTTGAAGCTCCCCTTAAGGAATTAAGTGACTTGAATTACCCTGGATTTGGAAATCCGCAAATAACATTAGCATCACTTATAAAAGCTACAGATGGCTTAGACCATGATTCAGCAGTTAGATACAATTTAGCTGAGGGACTAACATTACCAGAAAAATATAATGGATTAGGTTATCAAAATTTAATTTCTATTGTTTTTAAATTAATTCGATATCGAGATGAATGGATGATGAATGGTAAAAATTTATTAGAAAAAGAAAATATAATAGAACCGATTCATTTAGTTCTAATAGAAGAACCCGAAGCTCACTTACATGCACAAGTCCAGCAAGTTTTTATAAAAAAAGCATACGAAATTTTAAGAGCACATGAACATTTAGGAATCAAAACAGATTTTACTACTCAGTTAGTAATCAGTACTCATTCTAGTTATATAGCGCATCAAAAATTTGAAAGTTTAAGATATTTTAAAAGAACTAATATTACATCCACAACGCCTACCTCTGAAGTGTTGAGTATAAAATCAGTATTTGATTCTACTATACCAGCGGAAAAAGAAACTGAAAAATTTGTAGTAAGATATCTAAATACAACGCATAATGATTTGTTCTTTGCTGATGCAACTATTTTAGTGGAAGGCCCAGCGGAAAGGATACTTATTCCTCATTTTATTAAAAATCATCACGAAATTCTAGACAGTTGCTATATAACAATATTAGAAATTGGAGGAAGTCATGCGCATAGATTAAAACCACTTATTGAAAAGCTAGGGTTAATTACTTTGATTATCACAGATTTAGATTCTCAAGAAAAATATTCAGATACTTCGTCAGACCCGCCAAAGGACAAATACAAAAAAAGTCAGCCAAAATTAAATAGTAATCAAATTACTAATAATGATACTTTGAAAAATTGGAATCCTAAGTTGAAAGAGATTGATGAACTGATAAAATTAGATTTTAATGGTAAATTGTTGACAGATTATCCTATTCGAGTTGCTTATCAAGCAGAAATCGATTTATCGGGAGTTAAAGTCTATCCTTACACATTTGAAGATGCACTAGTCTTAGAAAATATTGAGAAGTTTAAGGAGATTGAAGCAACATCTGGTTTGTTAAAAAAAATGGTTCAAGCCGTTAATGAAGATAATCCAAATAATGCTGCAGAAAAAGCTTATACAGCTATAAATAGTGATGGTGCAAAAAAAGCTGAATTTGCACTTAACGTGTTGTACTTTGAAGCACCTGAAGAATTAAATGTACCAACTTACATTAAAGAAGGTTTAGATTGGTTAGAAGATGTTTTAAAGCCTATTAAAAATATTGTTGAATCTGAAACTACAACATCATGATAGCTGAAAATAATGATATCGATTTACAAATTGATGAGGATATTTTTAATTGTTTAAACCCCATATCTTTAAAGAGTTTCTTTCTTTTTGCAGGTGCAGGTTCTGGCAAAACAAGTACATTAGTTAATGTTTTGACTAAATTCAAGGAAACTTTTGGGAATGAATATAAGTTTAGGAATCGAAAAATTGCGATAATAACTTATACTAACGCTGCTGCTGACGAAATTAATCATAGGCTATCCTATGATACAATTTTTGAAGTAAGTACGATTCATAGTTTTTGCTGGGAATTGATTAAAAACTTTACAGCGGATATAAAAATATGGATTGAAAAAGATGCGAAAGAATCCATCATTGATCTTGAAGACAAGTTATCAAGAGCTAGAGATCCTAATAATAAAACTGCAATTTCTAACAGAAAAAAATTAGAATCTAAGAATAAAAGATTGCTTGCACTGCCAACAATAAATAAGTTTGTATATAATCCTAATGGAGATAATTATACAAAAGCATCATTAAATCACTCTGAAGTCATATCAATAGCTTGCTATTTTTTAGTTTCAAAGAATTTATTTAAGCAAGTGTTAATAAACAAATATCCAATTGTTTTAATCGACGAAAGTCAAGACACTAAAAAAGATTTAATTGAAGCTCTTTTTAAAATTCAATCAGAATATAAAGGATCTTTTTCGCTAGGGTTATTCGGAGATACTATGCAACGTATTTACAGTGATGGTAAAGAAAAGCTTGGAGAAGATCTGCCTGAAGATTGGTTGAAACCAGCCAAACAAATGAATCATCGATCAAAATCTAGAATTATTGAACTAAACAATAACATTAGAAAGGAGATTGATGGACAACAACAGTTGGCTCGGGTTGAAAAGTCAGGTGGTATTGTTAGGTTTTTTATTGCCCCAAGAGGATTAGAAAAAATGACAGTAGAAAAAAGGATAAAAGAGAGTATGATTGAATTTGCTGAAGATGAAAAATGGAATGATGATAGTTCTATAAAAACGTTAACTCTCGAGCATCACATGGCAGCAAATAGAATGGGGTTCGGAAATTTTTTTAATCCACTATATCAGGTTGATAAGCTAAAACAAGGTTTACTACAAGGTAATTTAGCTTCTGTCAATTTCTTTATAAAAACGATATTACAATTATATAATGCTCACAAAGCAAATAATAGATTCGAAATATCAAATATTGTAAAACGAGACTCCCTGATATTTGATAAAAGATATATTATTGATGCAGTAGACAAAAAAGCTGTCTTAGATAATGCCAAAAAAAGCATTGACAAGCTATTGAAATTATGGGAAAATGGGGGGCAACCAACTTTAATGGATATATTATTGGAGGTTAGGGAATCGGGAATATTTACTATTCCAAGTGATTTAAGCATATCTATTGATAGGACAAAAAGTTTAGGTAAAGAGGAAGAAAATGAAGAAGATGAGGATGATGGTAAACTATTATTAGCTTGGGATGTAGCATTAAATGCCAATTTTGATGAAATAATCAGATATAATGAATACATATCTGGCAGTTCAAATTTCGGAACTCATCAAGGGGTTAAAGGACTAGAGTTTGAAAGAGTTTTGGTAATTATTGATGATGAAGAATCTAAAGGATTTATGTTCAGCTATGACAAACTGTTTGGTATAAAGGAACTAACAAAAGGTGACAATGAGAATATTTCAGGAGGGATTGAAACTGGAATTGATAGAACCTCACGACTTTTTTATGTGGCGTGCAGTAGAGCGAAAAATAGTTTAGCTATTATTGCATATGCTGACAAACCAGAGCAACTAATGGCTAATTTGTTGGAATTAGAATGGTTTAGTGAAGATGAAATTGAAATTGTTAATTAAGAGCTTTTAACAAGCGATGTAATACGAGAAAGAAGTAATAAAACTCAATGAAAGTTTTCACAAGTTTAAATAATTCAAAAAAAGAGACTTTCGAGTTAAAAGTGGTCGGAAGAAATTTCGGCCACTTATGTTTTATATACTTTTTGCGGATCTCCTCCTGAAAGTACTATCATTACTGCAGTAATTAACTCTCTTAATTCCATAACAAACCTTCTTTTTGCAGTTTTGTAACCTAGATTATTTGCTTTCTTATAAATTAAGAGTAACATTGCTACAATTAGAGTCATATAAATCATGACT
>NZ_CADCST010000084.1 GCF_902804485.1 Flavobacterium collinsii
TATTTATACTATTATAATCATGAAAGACCACATCAGGGAATTGATGGAAAAAAGCCAATTGAAATGATAAATCCGTTACCGAAATAAGTAACTTTTACAGAAATGACAATATTGCGTAATATTGTATAATCTAGCATAAAAATAACTGCCCAATAAAAAATAAAATGCATCATTTAGGTTTCAAATTAATTACAATCAAAGAAGTTAAATCGCGATATCCAACTTTAATCGATCGAGAAGGTTTCGATTATTTTGAGGAATGGGAAGATGAGGATTTCTTTTTGGTTGCACCCGAAAGTGTAAATTTTGAAGGCAACTTTTACTTGGACCTTTATGAGGATAAAGAGAAAAAATGGCTTGCTAATGTATTAAATCTTCCCTTAAAAGAAATGGGAGATCTTAGAATTGAGGGAGTTTTAATAAATGGAAATCTTTCTGTAAGCGGAACAATTATAAATGCCGAAGGCGATTACGGTCCTTATGTTTTTATTAAAGGAGACGTAAGTTGTCAAAGTATGTTGTTGGGAGGTTCGTATGTCGAAATTGAAGGCAACGTTACTGCGAAAGAAGTAGTAATGACTTCCTACAATCACGGTAATTTTAAATGTTTGGGCTGTATTGAAGCTTCGATTTTTATAGTAGAAGATCATTATACCACATTCTCAAGCCGTAATAACAATTTGTTCTATTATAATGATAAAACAGACGATATGGATCCTGAAAATGAATCCGAATATGATGAGGACAGTGACGAAGAAGTTATTTCAATGGAATTGCGCAAGCATCTGGAGAACCCGCTTATAACAACTTTTGAAGAGCTAAAAAGAGAGTTGGAGGAAGGGGAGTTAGTTTTAAAAGGAAGTAATCCGTTACCGAAAAGCCAGGAATATTGGCAAAAGAGAGTTTCGTCAAATTACAGAGATTTAAAAATAGTTCCGCTCCAATTTAAAACAGCAGTATTGTGCGAGATGGCACTGAATATCACCCATCATGCATTACCGTTTGTGGAGGAAAATTTTCTTACACCCGAAATTTGCGAGAAATTAGTTAGTAAAGATGGTTTTGCAATTCAGGTAATTCCCGATCAATTTATAACCGAAGAACTTTGCTGGAAAGCGGCTCAAAGTGGGACATTGGTTTCATTGATTCCCGGGCGTTTTTATTCGGAAGAATTAATTATTACAACTTTTAAAAAAGGTAAACACGAACCGAACATTAATGATGTGCCTTCTGAATTTATCACCGATAGTCTACTTGCAGCATATGTAAAAATCGGCAAAGGATTGTGGCTCGACAAGATTTGCAAAGAAAACGAAAAGGATAAATTATCCATTTTAAAAAGTGTCATCGATTCCGGAATACAGCATCTTGACACTATTTTTGGGAATCACTTTAGTAAAGAAGTTGTTGATTATGCAACTTCGGTTTATGATTATGAAATTTATAAAGAGGAATGGAATGCTTATGTTGTGAAATATAAGCAGAAATTTGAGCGAATTGGTTAAAAAAAAAATCAAGAAAAATGTTTTACGGTCAGCCCCATATTGATACTAAAATAAGTTTATTTATAGTCGTTTTTCGTTTATTTGCTGTTTCGGCGATGATGTCAGTTGTCATTATCACTGTTTTTAAAAAATGGAAAGAAATAAGCTTTTCCGACATAATAAAATCGAATCTTATTTTTTATGGAATATTTGTGTTATTGTGCTTAACTAGCTTTTTCCTGAACTTTTATATTTTGAGTTTTAGTCGAAAAAATGATTTCATTGAAAAAATGATTTTCATATTATTATTTTTAATTTTCTTTACTTTTCAAGCATATCTGTTTTTGAAATTCTGGAAAAAAAGGATTGTCGGCACATTCTTAAAAAGATATACTGTTTTGACAATAGGGTTCTATTTTTTCTCTTTAGGGTATATTATTGTAAGTTATTTTCCATCAGATGCATGGGATAAACATTTGTTATTTTCTACAAAGTATTTTTTTCAGCCTAATGTTAAAGAGGTTTTGTTGCTTGATAATTCAAAACTACAAATAGACTCTGCAATCACAGTTATTGATTCTTTTAGTAACAGGAGAAGTTATAGAGAAGAAATTTTGTTTACTATTTATTTTAATTCTCATTATAAAGAAGAGGTTCCATTTTCTTTTAAGCTTTTAGATAGTTTGAATTCTACAGGAGGAACATCTAATGAAGTAAAATTTAAAGATCTTTATTTGAAGAAGCTAAATGATTCGATTGGAGTTGTAGTTGAACAAGTTGATTTTGTAAATAAGATAGGTTGGGACAATCCAAGAAAAACGGATACCATTGAGTTTGTAAAAAAGAAGATACGAAAAATTAATAGGCAGGATTTGTAAATAGTTTTAGGAATGTGAGTCTGTTGTAAGTATTTCTATGGCAAGTAAACATTTTAAAACCTAACGGAGTTGTTGGTGTATATGAAAGAACTTATTTTTAATAGAAGGGTAGAAAATGATGGAAAATCGAAAAATCCAAATCAGAAAAGTAGAAAAACAGGATTTAGATTTTGTTTACCAAGCTATAAACGAGCTTGAAAACGAAGTTTTAGATTTTGAAGTGTTTAGCCAAATATTTGATGAAAACATTTCAAATCCTAAAAATCTCTATCTAATTGCCGAAAACGAAACAGAAGGGTTAGGTTTTATTAGCTTTCACACCCAAAATCTTTTGCATCATTGCGGTTTGGTGGGTGAAATCCAGGAGTTTTTTATTCATCAAAACTATCGTGGGAAAGGCATTGGAAGGCAATTAATAAATGAGATTTTGCAGTATGCCGATCGGAACAATTTGAAAAGTATTGAAGTAACCACAAATAAAAGACGAGTAGAAAATGTACTGATTTACGAAAATCTTGGCTTTGGGTTAACGCATAACAAGTTTACGATTTATAAGTAACGGAAAAAATGGGACATAGTTGTTCTCTAGTTAAATGAAACAATTGAATACATCTCTAAAACACAATCTAATAGTAGGTTTACTTCTTGCCTTATGGATTTTTGTTTTTGCTTTTATCATAAGACCATTCGATGATGGAACATTGAATTTCAGGACCTGGTTTTTAATGAGCATCGGTTTTAGTGTAACAGCATTGATATGTTACGGTATTCTTGCTATTGTCCAGAGGAGACTTTATGAAAAAATATCAAAATGGAATACTGGTCTTGAAGTAGCAAGTCTTATCTTTTTTTATCTGATCTATTTCATTGCGGTTTATGGATATTACAAAAGCCCGATTTTAAACGGAGGCTATCGTTTTGCGAAGTTCTTCATTATAATATTTATCAAAGTTGTATTAGTTTTAACTCCCATAATCGTTCTGGCCAGAAGATATTTGCTTAAACTGATTCCGGTAAAAGAAGATCTTTTAGTTATTAAAGGTGAAAACAAATTAGACATTTTAAAAATCAAAACAAGCGATTTGGTTTGCATCTCTAATGCGCAAAACTACGTGGAGATTTTTTATACCGAAAATGATCAGCTACGTTCAAAATTGATTCGCACTTCGCTCAAAAAACTTCAGGACGATTTTGCTTTTTTAGTTCAAATACACCGTTCACATTTGATAAATCCATTGCATTTTAAGTCCTGGAGAAATCAAAATACGATTGTGCTAACCCAAATTGAACTTCCGGTTTCTAAGAGTTTTAAAGAAAATTTACTGACCTTATAATTTCGTACCTAAAACGATATGTTTTGTACCTAAGTCAGTAAATTAGGCAATTAAGCTGGTTTTTCGTTTTAGTTTTGCTTTCTCAATTTTTAAAATAAATTATGAAAACAAAACACTTTTGCCTCCTCGGATTGCTATTTTTCGGGATCAGTTATTTACTATTTTCTAAAGTTTTACCGGACATTCAAAGTCCAATCGATTTTGCACATTGGTTCAATCTTATCGGAGCTTGTTTTTTAATAGCATTTAATGATGTTTTTCCTAAAAACAAGTTGAATGCTGTTGCTTCTTTTATAACAACTTTGGGGGTTATTGCACACATTGGTCTTTGTACGATTGATTTTATAATGTCGAGTTTTGGAGATAACGATGCCGCGAGAGAAGCTTTAAGCATTCATATTAGTAATACACCCTTGATTTTATATCCGTTTATTATTGTTGGGCCCTCATTGCTTTTTATAGGTTTGGCGATTCATGCTTTAAACTTTATAAAAACTCATTTGATCCTTGTATTAATGGTTGTTTTTGCTGGGCCTGCAGTTGGTTTTTCATTTTTTGTTTTAAAAAATGGCGTTTTTATGTTGTTGAGTTGTATTGTTTTTCTAGTAGGATTAGGTTTGCTTCTTTATAGAAAAGAGACCCCGGAAGCAAATACAGTAGAAGTCAATTGAGAAATAGTCTTCTAGTAGATTAGAACTTTTGTTTTAATTCATATCTTCGCTTTCATCTTGTATAAAAATGAGGATAGAAAAAGCAAATACAACCGATAGCGAAATTCTAACACAAATAACCAAGAAGTCAAAAGCTTATTGGGGATATTCGGCAGAGCAAATTCAAAAGTGGGAGGTGAGCCTTACTATTTCTCAAGATTATATAAGGGAGCATGATGTATTCAAATTGGTAAAGGATAACGTAATAATTGGTTATTATTCTTATCTTTTTGAAGATGGAAAGAATGTAAAAATGGATAATTTATTTATCTTGCCTGAATATATAGGGAAAGGTTTTGGTAAATACCTGTTTCTCGATTTTTTAAACCGAATGAAAGAAGCTGAAATTCAAACCATTCAACTCGATTCAGAGCCAAATGCTGAAGGTTTTTATTCAAAAATGGGATTTGTGAAAATTGGAGCATTCGAAACTTCAATAAAAGACAGGTTTATGCCCGTTATGGAAATGAAATTATAATAAATCAAACCAAAATTGAAAAACTATACAAAATACCTACTTTCGCTCTTTCTGACTTTTGTCGTGATTGCGAGTGATGGTACTTTAGTTTCTCCCTCAAAATCGGCAGATTATTACCAATCTTCATTTGTGATTTTGAGACGAGAATTAGATTTTTCTAGTTCCCGATTATACAAGTTTGCAAAATCAACTTCCCGAACAAAAACAGTGTTTTCGATTGTTCTTGATTATCTTTCTAATAAAGATGTTTTTAGTTTTCAAATTCGGGTAATTCAAAATTTACAAATATTTCTTTTTCAGAAATTAAGTTCATTTATAAAACAATCTGTTTTTGTAAATGAAACAATTCATTCCGGTAATTTCAAAACAAGTTTATACATAGCTTAATTTTTTGGGCTTTTATGCGCTTCAACGCATACGATGATAAAATAATGTCTAATCATTTATCATTTTTAAAATGTATAAACACAATAATCAAACACGTTTAGAGCAATCTAAGCGACCACTTCATTGGATAAAAAGAAAATTTATAGTAATACTAACTGCTTTTATGCTGGGAATGTCACACGGAATGAATGTGCATGATGAAGCTCTTAAAGGAAATCAAAACTATACGGAACAACATAAGAAGGATTGATTTGTTGTTTAACCGCAAAGCGCGCAAAGATTTTGTCTGTTTAATGTTTTAAAAACGCAATGTTTGCAAAGTTTTGTGTTTATAGATCGTACAAAACTTAGCGAACATTGCGTAAATCTTAGTGTTCTTTGCGGTTAAATCTAAAAGTTAAGTTTAATAAAAAAACCGAAGCAATTTGCCTCGGTTTTCTATTTATTGGAATTTAAAAAGTTTGGAATTTTACTTAATCTATCCACTTATAATATCTCGCCCCAATCAAATTTGGGATCTCTTTTTCGATTCGGTCTAGAATCCATTCGTTTTTTGGAGTTCTGACACTTTGTTTTTGTTCTTTTTTATGAAGGCCTTCGTAAGTGTTGAAATCAATTTCTGTGCTTTCTTCCAGATTTTCAAAAAGCTTCACGTTTTCCAGTGCAGATTTCCATTCCGGCTGGATTGTACCTTCAAAAACTTTCGATTTCGATCCGCTTCCGTAAGCTAAGAATCCGAATTGAGTTCCGGCGATTTCTTTATTGGTGTCATAAAAATGAGCCAAAGTCGATAACAATCCCATGAAAATAGAGCCTGTATAAAGATTTCCAATTAAAGAGGAAGCTAATTCAGCAGGTTGTAATTTCCCGGTTACAAAATTTCTGTATTCATCAGATTTTGCGACTTCCTTAATTTTAACCTGATAATCTGCCGGCTCAATGTTTTCTGAAATGATTTTTTCGGCACTGTCTAAAGTGTAAATTTCAGATAACATGCGTCGTCCTTGAAACGAATAGGGAAGATGCATGATAATGCTATTCCAGGAATTGTATAAAGTTTCAGTTGTATTCTTTAATTTCTTAAATGAAAAATAAGCAGCTCTCGTACGATCCATATAACATTGATTCGAATACTGACCATCAAAAACAGGCTGGTCTTTATGGATTTCGATCTCGGCTTCTAAATTATCAAACCACGAGTCGTTGTTTATGTTTTTTGTAATCGCTTCTTTTGAAATGCTTCGGTAGGGTTTGAAAAAATCAAAGACTCCTTTTGTACTTGTCGCCCAATTGTTATCAAAAGCAATGATTCTCGGGTTCGAAGTCACTAACATTGCTAATGCTCCGGCGCCTTGTGTGTATTCTCCGGTAGAGTTTAAATCGTATTTGGCAAAGTCGGTTGTTACGACAATTGCTTTTTTGGCCGGATTCAGTTTTACAAAATCAATACAGTTTTGCAAAGCGTCAACACCGCCAATACAGGCAAAAGTAAAATCGACTACATCGCATTCTGCCAAAGTATCCTCGCCGAATTTTTGCTCTATCAAACTAATTAAGAACGAACTAATAGGCTTCGAACTGTCGATGGCGCTTTCGGTACCCACATAGATCCTGCTAATTTCGTTTAGATTGATATTGTGGTCAAGAATAAGTTTGGTTAAAGCATTGGCTCCAAAAACCACCGCGTCCTGATGAACGTCAGGTAAAGTCATTTTAATTAGTCCGAGGCCTTTTTCTAATTTTTCAGGTTCTATATTTCTGGCAAGAGCCAAAGTTTTTATGGGCAAATGTATGTTGGCTACATCAAAAGAAATAGCGTCAATTCCTGTTTTCATTATCATTTTTTTTGAAGCGGATAAAGGTAAAATTATGCTCTTAAAATTCGGTTGTTTTAATTCAATAAAATTCAGCATCGCTTTATTTTTGAGGAAAACAGCTCAAAAAGGGGCAAAAAATAGCAATTTGGTAATTACATAAAAATTAAGAATTCGTTAAAATGGCTTGTGAAAAATTTCTATTTTCTTGTTTTTAAATAATTTGCAATAATATCGGGGAAAGCTCTTTAAAATCATTATAAATAACAGCGAAATGGTTGTAGTTGATGTCTAATTGCTTTATTTTTGTCTAATTTTTTAAAACAAACTACTTTAACACTTATGGCACAATCTGCACTATTGAATGCTTCCATCTTAAAGAAAGTGGCTATGGCTCTTTCGGGAATATTCTTAATCACGTTTTTAGCGCTGCATGTTTCCTTAAATTTTATTTCTATTATTAGTGAAGACGTTTTTAACGAAGCTTCTCACTTTATGGGATACAATCCGCTGATTCAATATGTAATGCAACCTGTTTTGGCAATCGGAGTAATTTTCCATTTCGTAATGGGATTTGTATTGACTGCTCAAAATAGCGCGGCAAGACCAATTGCTTATGCAAAATACAACGGAGCTGCTAATGCTTCATGGACTTCAAGAAATATGATTATTTCGGGGTTGGTTATTTTGGCTTTCTTAGGATTGCATTTCTATGATTTTTGGTTTCCTGAAGTTACTTACAAGTATATTGCAGGTACAGCACCAGATGCAACAAGATATTATGGAGAGCTAGTGCATAAGTTTCATGACCCGATTCGTACAGGTATCTATTGTGTATCATTTGTGTTGTTAGGGTTTCACCTTTGGCACGGATTCAGTTCATCTCTTCAATCTGTAGGGATGCACAATAAGTATTCTCGATTCTTAAGTAAAGTTGGTTATGGATTTGCGGTTGTAGTACCGGCACTTTTCGTTATCATCGCATTATTTCATCATTTCAATAATTAATATCAATTATAATGGCATTAGATTCAAAAATTCCAAATGGTCCAATATCGGACAAATGGACAAATTATAAAGATCATATTAATTTAGTAAACCCTGCTAACAAACGTAATTTAGATATTATTATTGTTGGTACAGGTTTGGCTGGAGGTTCTGCTGCGGCTACTTTGGCTGAATTAGGATATAACGTAAAAGCTTTCTGTTTTCAGGATTCACCACGTCGTGCGCACTCTATTGCAGCACAAGGGGGAATCAATGCAGCAAAAAATTATAAAGGTGATGGTGACTCGGTTTACAGATTATTTTATGATACTGTAAAAGGAGGTGACTACCGTGCACGTGAGGCAAACGTTCACCGTTTGGCTGAAGTTTCTGCTAATATTATTGACCAGTGTGTGGCTCAAGGGGTGCCATTGGCTCGTGAATATGGTGGATTATTGGATAACCGTTCTTTTGGTGGAACATTGGTTTCCCGTACATTTTACGCACAAGGACAAACCGGACAACAATTATTGCTAGGAGCTTATTCTGCAATGAACCGTCAGATTGGTCGTGGAAAAGTAAAAATGTACAACCGTCACGAAATGCTTGACATTGTTATCGTGAACGGAAAAGCGAGAGGTATTATCGCTCGTAACTTAATTACAGGAGAAATTGAAAGACACTCTGCTCACGCAGTAGTAGTAGGTTCAGGAGGATACGGAAACGTATTTTTCTTATCTACAAATGCTATGGGAAGTAACGCAACAGCAGCTTGGAAAATACATAAAAAAGGAGCGTATTTTGCGAATCCTTGTTACACACAAATTCACCCAACTTGTATTCCGGTTTCAGGAGATCACCAGTCTAAATTGACTTTGATGTCTGAATCGTTACGTAATGACGGTCGTATTTGGGTTCCTGCGAAATTAGAAGATGCTAAAGCAATTCGTGAAGGAAAGAAAAAAGCAACTGATTTATCTGAAGCGGAAAGAGATTATTTCTTAGAAAGAAGATATCCTGCTTTTGGTAACTTAGTACCTCGTGACGTGGCGTCTCGTGCTGCAAAAGAAAGATGTGATGCTGGTTTTGGAGTTAATAAAACCGGAGAAGCTGTTTACTTAGATTTCGCAGCAGCAATTCAACGTTACGGAACGGAAGATGCTTACGTAAAAGGTTTGGATGATAAAGACACTGCTTTGGTGACTAAGTTAGGAGCTGCGATCGTGAAAAGTAAATACGGAAACTTATTCCAGATGTACTACAAAATCGTTGATGAGGATCCTTATACAACGCCAATGATGATTTATCCAGCAGTTCACTACACTATGGGTGGAACCTGGGTTGATTATAATTTAATGACTACAATTCCGGGATGTTTCTCAATTGGAGAATCTAACTTCTCTGATCACGGAGCAAACAGACTTGGAGCTTCGGCTTTGATGCAAGGTTTAGCTGATGGATATTTCGTATTGCCTTATACTATTGGAGATTATTTAGCTCCGGATATTAAAATGGGAGAAATTTCTACAGAGTTACCGGAATTCTTAGAAGCAGAAAAAGCAGTAAAAGATCAAATCGACAGATTTATCAATAATAAAGGAACTCATTCTGTAGATTATTTCCATAAGAAATTAGGAAAAATCATGTGGGATAAAGTTGGTATGGCTCGTAATGCTAAAGGTTTGACTGAAGCTATCGAAGAAATTGCTGCTTTACGTGAAGAGTTTTATAAAGATGTAAAAGTGCCAGGAAGCGCTAACGAATTTAATCAGGAATTAGAGAAAGCGACACGTGTTGCCGATTTCTTAGAATTAGGAGAATTGTTCGCGAAAGATGCTTTACACCGTAATGAATCTTGTGGAGGTCACTTCCGTGAGGAGTACCAGACAGAAGAGGGAGAAGCACTTCGTGATGACGAAAACTTTGCATACGTTGCAGCTTGGGAATACAAAGGAAAACCAAGTGATGCCGTATTACACAAAGAACCTCTAATTTACGAAAACATTAAATTAGTACAGCGTAGTTACAAATAGCAATTAGTCAAAAGACAAAAGTCTTAAAGTCAAATGGCTCAATGTTAACTGACTTTCGACTTTCGACTTTATGACCTTCAAACTAAAACAGTATGAAACTTACATTAAAAATATGGCGTCAGAAAAACGCCCAAGATAAAGGAGGAATAGTTGATTACCCAATTGACGGAATCGAACCAGATATGTCTTTCCTTGAAATGCTTGACGTTCTTAACGAACAATTAATCAATAAAGGTGAAGAGCCGGTTGCATTTGACCACGATTGTCGCGAAGGAATTTGCGGAATGTGTTCATTATTCATCAATGGTGAAGCACATGGACCAGATAGAGGAGTAACTACTTGCCAGTTACACATGCGTATGTTTAAAGATGGAGATACGATTTTTATCGAGCCATTTAGAGCGAAAGCTTTCCCGGTAATTAAAGATTTAGTAGTTGACAGAAGTTCTTTTGACAGAATTCAGCATGCAGGAGGTTTTATCTCGGTGAATACTTCTGGAAATACAATTGATGCCAATACAATTCCAATCAATAAACACGATGCAGATAAATCATTTGATGCTGCAGCTTGTATTGGTTGTGGAGCTTGTGTAGCAACTTGTAAAAACTCATCGGCAATGTTATTTGTTGGAGCAAAAGTTTCTCAATATGCATTGTTGCCTCAAGGTAAAGTTGAAGCAGTTGATCGTGTTTTAAACATGGTACACCAAATGGATTTAGAAGGTTTTGGTAACTGTACCAATACAGGAGCTTGTGAAATCGAATGTCCAAAAGGAATTTCTCTTGAGAATATTGCACGTATGAACCGTGAGTATTTATCAGCAAGTTTGAAAGGATAATATGTTTTTTATATAAAAACAAAAGAAGCTATTTTAAAAGAATAGTTTCTTAGCGGTTAAAAAATAAGGGTCGTCTCACTTTTGAGACAGGCCCTTTTTTTGTGAGCTCCAGGAGAGTGAAATATTTGTAGAAAAAAACAGGCGTTTGTATAAGCTCCAGAGGAGCGATATATTAGATCGTAAATGTATATCGCTCCTCTGGAGCTTTTTTTTATCGGTTTTGTTGAAATTCTATAAATATTTTGCCCCGGTGGGGTCTTGTTGTTGGTGTTTTTTAGATTTTTTTGTTCAATCAAAGGAGTTGTTATTTTAAGGTGCCGCTTTCTTTACTTTTATTCATAATAGAATTGCGAAGCGCTAATTTCCTGTTTTTCTTTTCCTTCCAGCTGAATGAAACAGTTTAAAGTTGTTCCGCCAATCTGATCAAAATAACTGATATTGATTTTATGAAAACCTTTTTCAAGTTTTGCAGTTCCATAAGCTTCGTTGAGCCAATGAATCCCGTCATTGTTAACGATTAGCTCATTGTCGATAAAAAGCTTCGATCCGTCGTCTGAAAGCGTTGAAAACGTATAATTTCCGGTTTCCGGGATATAGAGGTATCCGTCGAATTTTAAGCCAATATAGCGTTCTTTTTTCGTTTTCCATTTTTCACTGCTCACAGTGCCTTCAAAAATTCCGGAATTTACAGGTTTTACTAAATCTAAATCCTGAACCTGCTGGAATAGTGCTCCTGTAAAATACTCGTATTTTAGTCCTTTCTTAGTAGGTTTTTGTGCTAAAGCCGGTTTTAAATCCGGATTTCGGATTATTATTTTGTTGATAGAGCTTCTTCTTCCGCCCGGGCTAATCTGAACTGTTTTGATGGTTCTGAATTCTCCTTGTGGAATATTTATGGCTACCGGTTTGGTGTATAGTTCTGCTGTCTCATCCGGGTTATAACCGTCTATGGTGTAAAAAATTTGCCCGTTTTTGATCGTTGGTTTCAGATCTAAGGTGTATTTTGAAGTGATCAAAGCTGTTTCATTTGCGCCAAAGGGTGTTGGGACTTTGTAGAGCCTTTTTTGTGCTTCTAATTTTTCTAAATGATGCGGCATGCGATTGAGAGCAAAATTATCATAATTTTTATTTTGTGGTTCTGTCCATGCGATCTCTGCTAAAGCAAACATTCGGGGATAGAGTTGGTAGTTTAATTTGGCAGGACTGGTTAAATACTCCGACCACAAATTAGACTGCACACCCATAATGTATTTTTGTTCGTCAATCGTCAGACTGTCTACAGGAGTGGGGTTGTATTGGTACATTTTTTCTACGGTCACTAATCTTCCAACGGTTAAAGGCTCATTTGGAGAATACGCCTGGTTATAGTCAAGATACAAAACTTGCTCCGGATTCATGATTACGAAGTGTTTTTGTTTGGCTGCGGCAATTCCTCCCGATTCTCCGCGCCAGGACATTACTGCTGCGTTTGGAGCCAGTCCGCCTTCCAGCATTTCGTCCCAGCCCAGAATTTGTCTTCCGTTGGAATTCAGGAATTTTTCGATTCTGGTGGTGAGATAACTTTGTAATTCATGTTCGTTTTTTAAACCTAAGTCTTTGATTCTTTTTTGGCAATTCGGGCATTCTTTCCATCTTGCTTTTGGGCATTCATCACCACCAATGTGAATGTATTTGCTTGGAAACAAAGCCATAACTTCGGTTAGAACATCTTCAAGAAAGGTAAAAGTTTCTTCTTTTCCGGCACAGAATATGTCTTCAAATACGCCCCAGTATTCAATAACTTTATAGGAACGATCGGGGAAACAGGATAAATTTGGATAAGCAGTAACTGCTGCTGTGGCATGCCCCGGCATTTCGATTTCCGGAATAACGTTTACATAATGCTCTTCGGCAAATTTTACAACGTCTTTGATTTCTTCCTGAGTGTAAAAACCTTCGTATGGATTTCCGTCAAAAAAATAAGGAAATCTTTCGAATTTATTTCCGACTAAAGTTTGTGCCCGTTTAGATCCTACTTCGGTCAATTTTGGGTATTTTTTAATCTCAATTCTCCATCCCTGATCGTCAGTTAAGTGCCAGTGAAAGTTGTTTAATTTATAACTGGCCATTTGTGCGATAAAATCTTTTATAACATCAACAGAGAAAAAGTGACGGCAAACATCTAAGTGTAAACCGCGATATCCGTATCTGGGCTCGTCTTCGATAGTAACACAGGGTAATTTTACCTCTTGATTTTTGGGTTTGTTCGGAAGCATTTGTAATAAACTCTGAACTCCATAAAACAGTCCCTCTTCACTTCCGGTAACGGTAATTTTTTTTGAGGTAATACTTATTTTATAGGCTTCTTTTTTTAACGATGCAGATGGGTTTTTAGTAATAAATAAAACTTCAATGTTGCTTTTTTTATTGGGCGTATTTGTGTTTATGGCGGATTCAAAAAGGTTCGCAGTTTTTTGTTCTTTGGTACTGAATTTATTGTGCTCAAAAACTACTTTAATTTGTCCGTTTAAACGAATGCTGTCCCCGGTTGCTTTATAAGAATTGGGAGCAGGAATTATCGAATTAGTAGTAGAGGAAGTTTGAGCACTTCCAAAGGAAAAACAAAATATTAAAAGGAGAAATATATTTTTTCGCATGGTTACTTTTTATGTTCGTTAAACAAATTTAAGGTTTGTTGGTTAATTTGCATTTTTTTTGCAAAAGCTATTTACGTTTAAATGTCTTTATTATAGATGAATTAACTTTTTTATTACATTGTATTCTAATTTGTTTCGCAATAATATTGCATTAATTGTTTACATTTGCTTTAATAAAAATGAATTTGCATGAATAATGATAATGAACTGGTTAATTATACCAAGGAAGAACGTAAAAATCTTATTTTAAAAGAGATTAACCTACACACTCGTGTAAGTTTTGAAACCCTTTCGGTTAAATTATGTGTTTCAGAAGATACCGTAAGACGCGATATTAATGAACTTGAATCAGAGTCTTTATTGATTAAAGTAAAGGGTGGTGCAATGACAAAGGCATATCACCATTCTTCTTCGAATCAAACTTATGCAGGCGAATCCAAACAAACCATCGCGCAAAAAACATTAGGTTTGCTTCATGACGGAATGGTTTTGTTAATTGGCGGTGGAACTACCATCAGAGAATTCATCCGATTGATTCCGGATACTTTAAATCTGACCATTTTTACGGTTACTGTTTTATCGGCAGTAGAACTTCTGGACAAACCCAATGTTAAAATTATCATGATTGGCGGCAGCATTTCTTCGTACAGCCAAATGTGTGTGAGCGGCGACGTCTATAATCAGTTGGCGAATATTAAAGTTGATTTATTGATATTAGGAACTAATGCTTTAGATATCGAAGGCGGATTTTCAGATTCTGACTGGGAAACGGTTCAGGTAAAAAAAGCTATGATTCAGGCTTCTGAAAAAACAGCGATTCTTACTATTTCTGAAAAACTGGATACGGTTCTAAAAATGAAAATTGCCAACTTATCCGAGGTTGATTATGTGGTGACGGAAGTCGATCCCGATCACGAAAAACTACAGGCGTATAAGAAGGCAGTTCCCAGTTTGGTTTTTATTTAGTCCCAATTCTTTATTAAAAAGTTAATCCAGTTCTGGTGAAAGATTTTATTCAGATCTTCGTCTGAATAACCATGACTTTTAAAAATCAGAACTAATTTTTGCAAATCGGCAATGGTGTTTAAATCGTATGGCGATTGCTCTGTACCAAAAGCTCCATCAAGATCAGAGCCTATACCAATATGATTGGCATTTCCGGCCAATTGACAAATATGATCCATGTGCTTGAAGACTGTCTCAAGATTGCAGTTTGTTCCTTGTGGAGTCGAAACACCTCTTTCCCAATCCGGAACCAGCATCCATGCATCTAAAGCCCCTCCAATAACGGCTCCTCGTGAAATCAGGGCTTTGATCATTTCATCGCTGTATTGGCGGTTGTGATTTACAAGACTTCGACAATTGTTATGACTTGCCCAAACAGGTCCGTTATAATGATCCAATGCCTGCCAGAAAGCATCGTCACATAAATGTGTTGCATCTAAAATAATGTTCAGACGTTCCATCTCTTTTAGCAAGTCGATTCCGTTTTGTCGCATTTTTCCAGTGGCATCCGTTCCGTTTGCATATCGCCCGGGACCGTAATGTGCCGGTCCAATAGCTCTTAATCCGTATTGATGTGCTTTTTCTAAGTAAGAAATGTCAATAATAGAATCAGCACCCTCTAAGCTTAAAATATAACCAATGGGTTTTTTGTCATTTGGCGTTCCGTCATTCCATAAATCGATTTGTTGCAGCAATGATGTTTTGTCTGTAATTGGAGTTATTTCTCCGGCTTCTTCCATGGTTTTGTACCACGCGAGCTGTCCCTGTGTTTGTGCCCAGGCCTGCTCAGGTGAATTCCAGCCGGGAATAATGCTGCCGGGTTTTACAAATCGTGCAATTTGAGTGGCAACTACAATTCCGATATTTCCTCTTCGCAAATCAGGAAAAGAAACCGTTGCACGCTCGCGATCCGGTTTGTCAGTCATTCCTTTTTCCAAATGGCGCAAAGTAGGTACGTCATTTCTTAAATCTCGATTCCATTCCATCGCATTCATGCTAAGGTCTAAATGGGCGTCTATTATAAACATAGTATTTTTTTAAGGCACAAAGGTTCAGAGGTTTTCTGCAAGGTCTATAATCTTTACTCTATTCTCTTTCCTCTTCGCTCTATTTTCTATTTTTTTTCTCTGTTGCTAGATATTAATTTTTCTGCTGCGGGCCACAACCTGCCATTGATCGCAGATCTGATGTTCATTATTTACAACCTGAACGGAGTCATAAAGGGCACAGGTTGGGCAAACATGATAAGGTTGTGCGTAAATAGTATCGCCGATAGCATATTCGTTTTTTCCTTTGTTTTCGATAATCAAATGTTCTTCTGAATGTCCGGTGGGGATTAGATTCTCATCGTTTAAAATCACAAGTCTTTTATCGATTGGGTTTTCAGAAGCTATAGCTTTGTATCCAATATCAATACAAAAAGTAGAAGAAGTTGGTTTTGAAACTATGGTTCCGACAATGACCAGTGCGGGTTTGAAATTTTGCTCCGGTAGATGAATTTGATAATTGGAATCCCAGAAAACAAAAGTTCCGGGACTGCATTCTACATTTTTCTGAGCCGAATAAAATGGAAAAGTATTAGATCCTCCGGCAACAATTTTCAGTTCGTAATCAAATTTTTCCTGAATAGTCTTTATTTCTTCATTGATACTGAAGAAAATATTGGAAGCTATTGATGTTCGGTGTTCGATATCACCTTTTAAATGACCGTCGTAAATGTGGATACCTGCGAAATGAATGTTTTTTAACTTAATAATTTCGTCAATTAAGGCTCCCCAATTTTTAGAAATTGAGATTCCGGTTCTGTTCATTCCGGTATTCAAATCCAGATATACAGTTAGGGTCAGATTGTTTTTATGCGCGATGGTATCCAGTGCTTTTGCCGATTCGAAATTATCTACAATTGTCGAAAAAGCGATAGCTGGATATTTTTGAATTAACGAAATCCATCTTTCTTTTTTAACACCAACAGGTTGATAGGCGAGAAGCACATCCGGAATTTCGTGTATGGCGGCAAGTTCAGCTTCGGCAATTGTAGCACATTTAATTTTGTTGATGTTGTAAGTTTTAAATAAATCCAGAATTTCCCCAATTTTATGGGTTTTGATATGTGGTCTTAATTTTTGAGTATCACCGTTTACAGACTCAATCAAATGCTCAATATTGGACTGAATGCGATCTTCGTAAACAGCCAAAAATGGAGTATCAACACGGATTTCGGAATTTATTTTCCACCAATTGTTTCGCATAATTTAGGTTCTTGTTTTTTTGACAACTTCAATTAAATTTTGAAAAGCCTGAAAGGATTGCTCATAACTTAAATTTAGCAGCATTTCTTTTGTAAATAAATTAGAACCAATCCCAACGCAGACAACTCCGGATTTGAACCAGGATTTCAAATTGCTTTCTTCTAAGGTTACACCTCCGGTTGGCATTATCTTTAAATTCGGAAAAGGAGCTCTGATGGCTTTTACATATCCGGGACCGCCAATTTTATCGGCAGGAAAAAGTTTTACAATTTCAGCCCCTAATTTATTGGCGTGAAGTACTTCGTTTAAGGTAGCAGCTCCAGGAATCCAGTAAATGTTATTTTTAAAACAATAATTTCCAATTTCGAAATCGGTATGCGGGCATACAATACAATCTGCCCCTAACTGATGAAAGGTTTCGGCATCATGAACATTTAAAATAGATCCTACGGCTATTTTAACCTGCAGATTATTGGCTTTTCTAAAAGCAATCATTTGAGTAAAAACTTCTTTTGCATTATCTGCACGAGCAGCAAACTCGATAATTTTTATGCCAGCATCAGCCGCCGATTGCAAGACTATTTGGGCTGTTTCAATGTTGATTTGTGTGACTAACGGAAGTACACCTTGCGTTTTTAATATGCTGTACATGTTCTTATTTTATCTGTTAATTCTATTACTTGAGCCGTTTTTAATAAAATGACTTACTTCATCAAGAGTGCTTATAGCAAAATCTCCGTGAATACTTTGTTTGATTACACCGCAGGCAGTTGCCCATTCGATGCATTCCTGACCGGATAATTTATGGGTCAGTCCGTATAATAATCCCGCGTTGAAGGCATCTCCGGAACCAATCTGGTCTGTTACGACATGTATTTTGTGTTCGGGTGTCTGATAAAAGTTGCCTTCGTGAATCAGCAATCCTTTGTATAAATGCGCCGGTCCGTCTGACTTTCTGAAACTCATTGCCAGTGTTTTTAAAAAGGGCATTTTTACTTTTAACAATTCGAATGTTTTTTGAAAACGATCAGCATCGGATTCGTTTGGATCTGTTTTGATTCCGAAATAAATTTCAATAGCATCTAAATCGGCAACAGTAATTGTGCTGTACTGAAGTAAATCAGGCATGATTTCAGAGGGATGTTTTCCGTATTGCCATAATTTAGAACGGTAATTAAAATCGGAAGAAATTGGAAGTCCTTTTTGATGTGCAGCCAAAATAGCTTCTTTACAGACCTGAGCTGCTTCATCCGAAACTCCCGGACTTATTCCGGACCAGTGAAAATGGTTTACATCGGCTAATGCCAGATCCCAGTTAATCTGATCTTTTTGTATGGTTGCAAAAGACGAATTGCTTCGGTCGTAAATAACTTGTGATTGTCTGATTTGATTTCCGGCCTCGACAAAATATAAACCTAAACGGTCTCCGCCATAAACACATTTCGAGGTGTTTACTTTGTATTTCTGAAGTTCGTTTACAGCCAATTGGGCTAAGTCATTTTGAGGCAATCGGGTAATGTAATCGGTAGGTATTCCCAATTGGGATAGTAAAACACAAACATTTGCTTCGGCACCGCCCACGTAAATTTTTATTTCGTTGGCCTGTGTAAATCGATTTCCGTTGGCAACATTCATCCGGAGTAATAATTCACCGAAAGTTGCGATTTTTGTTTGTGAGGTATTTGTATTCATTGTTGTCTTTTTTTAGCCACTCCCGATAGCTGTCGGGATTATATTGATTTATAAACTTAGCGTTTATTTTTTTTAACACATAGAAGCATAGTTTTTGAAACCTTGTAATAGGCGTTTCACTTGCATTAATACACACAGCTATATGTGAAAACGAGTTTTTTTGTTATCCTCAATGAAGTAAAAAAAAATATGTTTCTATGTGTTTAATTCTTTCGCCACGAATTTCACTAATTTTCGCAAATCAGTACGTGAAAAATTAATTCGTGTTAATTCATGGCAAACAAAAAATAATCCTTTTTTATTATGTAATCTGTGGCATAACTTTTTTTAATATAATTCGAAAACGGCTTCTACTTCAACGGGAATATTATCCGGTAAAGATCCCATACCTACGGCACTTCTTACTCCGATTCCGTTTTCCTGTCCCCAGACTTCGGCAAATAATTCACTGCAGCCGTTTATTACATAGGGATGTCTTAGAAAATCGCCATTGCAATTCACCATTCCAAGTACTTTTATCACTTTTTTTACTTTGTTCAGGCTTCCAAAATTGGTTACAATTGTAGAAAGCATTGTTAATCCGACTTGTCTCGCTGCTAATTTTCCTTCTTCGATATCCATGTCATCGCCAATTCGGCCAATGATTAGTGATTTGTCGTCTCTAACAGGCCCGTGACCTGAAAGGTATAAATATTTACCATCAACCAAATAGGGTTTGTATATACCCAAAGGCTGAGGCGCCGGAGGAAGAGACAAACCAAGTGTTTCAAATTTTTCTTGTGGTAATAAATTCATGATATTAATGTATTATAGAGTTTAAAATAAAAACGAAAATGATTCCTAAAACAGATACTAAGGATTCCATAACGGTCCATGATTTGAAAGTATCTTTCAGGCTGATGTTAAAATATTCTTTGAACATCCAGAAACTTGGGTCGTTTACGTGCGAGCACATTAAACTTCCTGCTCCAACAGACAAAACCAGTAAGTTAGGATCAAGTCCGGTTGATTGTAGTAATGGGAGTAAAACACTCGCGGTCATTAATCCTGCCGCTGTCGCCGAACCTACACAAACGCGAATAATCGCTGCCATCATCCAAGCCAATAAATAAGGATGAATGTTTATTTGTGTTAGAGCTGTAACGATAGTTTCGTTTACGCCGCTTACAATCATGACTTCTTTTAGGCCGCCCGCTCCACCAACGATCAGAACAATTAAGGCAACATCTTTGATGGCAACGGCGTAGTCATCCATTACCGAGCTGATGCTTCGGTTCATTCGGATCCCTAAAGTATAGGTACAGATCAATAAAGAAATCAGCATGATGATACTAGGCTCTCCAATTGTTTTGCAGATGTCAGCTAAAGTTTCATTTTTAGAAATCATAGGTAATATCGAAGTCACTGTTAATCCGAAAACCGGAAATAAAGCAGAGAACAGACTAAGTGAAAAGCTTGGAAGTTTGCCTTCGTTTACAACTTCTTCAATATTTAAGATTTCGTGATCTGATTCGGTTTTAATGTTTTTAAGTAAATTCGAAAACAGCAAACCTGCAATAAAAATGGTTGGAATCGCAATGATGATTCCATAAACCAAAACAAGTCCAAGATCGGCATTAAAAATACTGCTTAAAGCCATTGGAGACGGATGTGGGGGTAAGAAACCGTGTGCTACTGAAAGCGACGCCAGCATTGGAATACCAAGATATACTTTTGACAATTTAAATTGGTGGGCTACTGAGAAGATTAAGGGTACTAACAAAACAAAACCAACACTATAAAATAGAGGTATCCCAACAATAAATCCGGTAATCATTAAGCCAAGGCGAACGTATTTTTTACCCGTCCATCCCATAACAGTTTTGGCAATAACATTGGCGGCGCCTGATGAAACAGTAAGTTTACCAATACAGGTTCCGAAAACAATAATCAGCGTAATAGATCCTAACATTTCGCCCAAACCTTTTTGAACGGTTTGTGATAAAGTGTTTATCGGCAGACCTAAAAAAAGACCTGCTAATAAAGCTGTAATGATAAAGGCAATAAACGGATTGATTTTAAGCCAGGCTATCTGGACGATTAGAAACGCAATGCATGCCGTAAGAATTAAAATGCTCATTTATCTGTTGTATTATTAACTCCGCAGAGTGTAATTCGTATAAAATTGATTAAACACATAGCAACATAGATTTTTTTACTTAATAAAAGAATAATAAAAAAAAATTAGCTTTTAAAACATAGTAACTATGCGTATTAATGCAAGTGAAACATCTTTTTAGGATTGCACGATCTATGTCTCTATGTGTTTAAATTAATTATATCAATGGATTTTTATTGTTTATCCCACCAGATTCTTGTAGTAAAAGTATCAGGTCCTTGTTGTTTAACTGCTTCTGCTAAGTTAATTGTATTTACTGAATATTCACTGGTTGGATATCTAAGACGCCTTGGTATTGTGCCATTTGTTACATTTCCAGGGAAATTTACGGGAGTTAAAACAGGGTATCCGGTTCTTCTCCAATTGGCATAAATTTCCTGTTCGTCTACAAATAAAGCTACATAAATCTGGGTATGAATTTGATTCATTTTGGCTTCAAAATTCCCTGCTGCATTATAAGGATTAGCAGTTAAATAAGGAGTTGCATCTGTAATGGCGTAGGATGTTCCATAAATTCCCATATTTAGGAAAGATGCTTTCACTCCTTTTTCATATAAATCCTTATCGGTTTCGGCGGTGTACCATCCTCTTGCAGCAGCTTCGGCCAGATATAAATTAGTTTCGGCATTGCTTATTAATACCAGCGGAGCATCGAATCTTAAAATGGTATTTTGATTTGGCTCAGAATAAGTAGCTTGCTCTAATGGTGCTAGTGCTGTTGTGGTTCCATTTGGGAAACCTTTTTGCACGGCTGGGTTAGTATTTTGTACAGTTCCTTGCCAAACTCCGGCGTAAACACTGATTCTCGGGTCAGCAGTAGTTTTTAATAAGTCAATGAAAGTTTTGGCTAGTTTGCCTCCCTCAGTGTTAGTTTGACCGTATGATCCGTTTGCATAATCTCCGGTTCTTGAGTCAAAAGCAACGGGGTTTCTGTTGAAGTTATTTGGCCCGTCGCTATAGTTCATGATGGCATTGTCTGCTCCATTAACGATTACTCCACCTGCAATGGCTTTGGTAACCCAGGTTTTTGATAAAGCGGGATCCACTTTAGTTAAACGCAAGCCTAAGCGAAGCATTAAGGAGTAAGAGAATTTCTTCCATTTGGCAACATTTCCCTGATAGATAAAATCGGCAGTACCGAAACTCGGTTTCGCTGGATCCAGTGCAGTCGCAGCTTCATCAAGCTCTTTTAGTAAATCTTTATAGATGAATTCTTGCGAGTCATATTTTGGAAGAAATAGATTTGTAGTGTATGCCTGTACTGCTTGGGAGTAGGGAATACTTCCGTACAAATCTGTAATTTTATGATATAAAAAAACTTTCCAGATTCGGGCAATATTAAGTTTGTTGCTGTCGTTCGGCGTGTCTTTTACGGCATTAATTACGATCTCAGTTTCATTTAATGCTGTTGGGTATGCCTGATTAAAGTAACCGGAATAGTATTTTTCTCCATCTAAGTATTTATCACCCACTCCGGAGACTTCTTTGTAAGTGGCATAATGTTGCAGTATTCCGCCACATTCAAGAATGTTTGTAAAAAAATAATTATTGGCTAAGCCGTCAAGTTGCGCCCTGCTGAAAATAAAGTTGGTATTTGGTTTTTCAACAGCATTGGGATTGGAGTTGATTTCTTCAAAATCTTTGGTACATGCTGTCAGGCTACCCAACAGTATGCCTGAAATGTATAATAGGGTTATCTTTTTCATGTCTTTTAATTTAAAAATTAGGGATAGGGGGTGTTTAAAATTTAACATTTAAATTTAAACCGAAACTTCTGGTTCTAGGAACTCCAAATTGTTCTATACCCTGAGCATTTCCCGCACTAAATACAGATTCCGGGTCTACGTTTGGAGTCTTTTTGTAAAGAATGAATAAGTTTCTTGCTATGAAAGAAATGGATATGCTTTGAAGTTTTGATAAACTGCTTATTTTTTCAATAGGGAATTGATATCCAATAATAACTTGTCTTAGTTTTATAAAGCTTGCATCGTAGACAAATTCTGATGAAATGTTTTTTAGTCCATCATAATAATTTCTAAGGTCTTTAGGAGCAATTACCATATCTACCGGATTTCCTTTAGTATCAACTCCCTTAATTGGTAAGCCGTTTTCGCGACCTTCAAGTGTTAATTTGGTTAATCCCATACGGGTTCCATATAAATCAGTTCCGGAGTATAAACTACCACCAAATTTACCGTCGATCAGGAAGCTAAAAGATATGTTTTTGTATTTAAATTCATTATTAAGTCCTGCTGTCCAGGGATGAACACCCTGTCCCAGCTCCTGAAGTGGACCTCTTGCTACGGTTGCGGTATTGCCACTTACATTGTAAACTGTATTTCCGTTTGCATCTTTAAGAGGTTTGTATCCTTTTATAGTACTGTAAGGGCGTCCTACATCACTTGTAATAAGGGCATAATCGTTTACGGAAATTGCCATCGTAATCGAGTTTAATTTGTCTGTAAGTGCTTCAACTGTGTTTTTATTATAGGCTCCGTTGATACTTGCGTCCCAAGAGAAGTTGCTATTGTTTATGATCTTACTGCTAATTAATAATTCTACTCCTTCATTTCTCATTTTTCCAATGTTGAGTAAAGCAGTATTTGCGCCTGACGCATTTGAAATGGTTGTTTGTACAATGTCGTTTGTGGTAGCACGGTTGTACCAGGCGAAGTCAAGATTCAAACGATTGTTAAAGAAGCCTATATCAGTTCCAATTTCAAAGGTGGTTGAAGTTAAAGGACTTAATGTAGAATTTGGCACTCTCGTTCCTGTAGGGACTTGTAGCTGTTGGTTGTTGTGGCCTCCCTGAACCATTGAATACGATCGGTTTAGTGCGTATGGGTCTGGTGTAGCGCCTCCAACCTGGGCCCACGAAGATCTCAGTTTTGTAAATGAAATCCACTCCGGCATTTTTATAATATCAGAAAGAATGATACTAGTTCCTATGGATGGGTAGAACACTTTATTGTTTTCTTTAGATAGGGTTGAAAACCAATCCTGACGTCCTGTAACGTTTAGGAAAATTACATTTTTGTAATCCAGATCTGCGGCAGCATAAACAGAGTTTGTTTTTGTTTTTCCATAAGGATAAGTATACGATAAAGTAGTAAAATTGGTTGGAGCGAAAAAATCATCAAGGACAAAATTTGAACCCTCAAGGCTAACTTCATCTCGTAAGGTTGTACGGGAGTTTACTCCAAGTAATGCATTCAGAGAAAAATCTTTATACAAGTTCTTTTTGGTATAGTTTAGTATAGCTTCGGAATTCAGGTTTGACAGCTTTACGCGGGAACCTTGTGCGTATCCAATTGGATTGTTTAGGCTTGTCTTTGGAATGTATCCAAAGTAATCGTAATCGGTGTAATCCTGTCCAATTCTTCCCTGAAGAAATAGTTCGGGTGTAAAGTTTAATTTTACGTTTAACATTCCAAGGAAACGATTTTTAGTGTCCCTGTTTTTGATTTTATTGATGGTGAAGTAAGGGTTTGTTGCAACTGGAACAGGATTCCATGCTATTTCCTTGCCGTTTTCGTCATAACCGGGTGAAAGATTTCTAATGTCTACAGTGTTACCAAGCAGATAGGTGGCCCAGTTCGGGTTGGCTTCTGCATCTGAAACCGTAATTCTGTTGTTTGATTTCTCTATGTTGTATTGTGCGACTACGTCAAATTTTAACCAATTGGTTAAGTTTACATTGCTGGCAATGTTGACACTTTTACGGTTGAAATCAGAATTTGGTACAATCGACTGGTTGTCTGTATTAGAGAAGGAAAGACGTCCTGAAGCTTTTTCGGTTCCTCCTGAAAGTGCGATAGAATTGATAAATGTTGTTCCGGTTTCGTAGAAGTTTTTGATGTTGTTTTTTTGTGCAACATAAGGTCTTTTTACGCCGTCAAATTGAATAACATCAGTTCCGTCTATTTTTGCTCCCCACGACCAGCGACCAAATTCTATAGCTTTTTCTTTCGTTAATGGTTTTTGTCCTGCATCTCCGGCTCCGTACTCGTACTGCCAGTTCGGGATCACAGCTGGGGTTTCAAAAGTATAAGAGGAATTGAGTTCTACACCGATGCCTTTTTGTGCGCCTCCTCTTTTGGTTTGAATAAGGATTACACCATTGGCAGCATTTGCTCCATAAAGCGCTGCTGCAGTTCCTCCTTTTAATACAGTGATGCTTTTAATGTCATCAGGATTGATAACAGAGGTACCGTCACCTCTATCGACGTTCATTCTTGGTGAGCCTGCTCCATTTCCGGTTCCAGGCAGGTTAAGTTGTGTATTGTCAATTGGTAAGTCGTTTACTACATACATGGGCTGGTTATTTCCGTTTAGGGAACCATTTCCACGAATGACTACTCTGGTCGATCCGTTTGCGCCTGTTGCAGAGCTGCTTACGTTTACTCCGGCAATTTTACCTACTAAAGCGTTTGTGATATTGGTTTCTTTTGCCTTGGTGAATTCAGTTCCTTTTAATTCGGTAACAGCATAGGCAACTGCTTTGTTACTCTTTTTAACCCCTAATGCGGTTACTAATACTTGCTCCAATACATTTTCGGCAGGTTTTAAGCTTATTAAGACATCTCTAACATTGTCTAGTTTGTATTCTAAAGTTCCATAACCCATGTAAGAAACGATAATGTGAGTTTCGTTTTCCGGAACATTTAATTTAAATTTTCCTGTTTCATCGGTTATAGTGGCTGTTTTCTTATTGCCTTTGGCATAAATAGTAGCTCCGGCAATTGGCATTCCGTCGTCCTGACCAATGACTTGGCCCGAAATTTCAATCTGACTGCTTTTTTGTTCAAAGAGGTGCGTTTTAATTGCAGCTTCTTTTGCATTTGCTGAGAAGAGTACTCCCCCAATAAATACTAATGAAATTAGCTTTGTTTTCATAATACTTTGGTTTTCATGTTTTATTTTGGTTTTATTGGCGATCAAATATATATATTATTTTTATTCATTTGCATTTTTTTTGCATAAAGTGCATTTTTTTTGCAATATTTTTTTCTGAAGTGTTTTTATAATCCAAAAGAAATGAGGTTTCTAAAGGTGTTTTGAGAAAATTTTGCAGAATAAGCCTTTTTTGAAAGACCTCATTTTAATCTTAAAATTCGTATTTTTAGAATAGGAGGATTGGGTATTTTGGTTTGTTTTTGATCGTGAAAGCCTAAAAAAATACCATTCATAATTCAATCTGAATTACGAATGGTATTATGGTCAACATGAAATTAGTTGTACTGGATAAGGTTTAGAGGTTTAATCGACATCCCACCAAAGTTTAGCCAGCCAGCTGTTGTTGTTGTATTTGGCACTGGCGGCTAAGTAGTTTTGCCTATTACCAGTAGATTCTTCAGGCGGGTAAGGCATTCTTGATGGCATAATTCCGTTTGTTGTTGATCTTACGGTTGTTATTTTAATCAAAGTTGGAAGATTTAGGCGTCTATGATTACTGTAAGCTTCCATTCCGTTTAAGAATAAAGTGAGCCACTGCTGGGTTGCGATCTCTTCTAGCTCTTTTCCAGGTGTAAGGTTTTTTGTGGCTAAAAAGGCAGTAATAGCATCATTATCAATAATGCTGGCATCTTTAAAAATAATCCATTGTCTGATTCCGGCTTCAATTCCTTTTTTGTAAAGATTCTTAGTGTCACCTGTATATAGATTTCTAAAAGAAGCTTCTGCCAAAAGGAGTTGTGTTTCAGAGTAGGTGAGGTGCAGGTACGGAGCGCTGTTTTCGTATAGATAAGGTTGTATTTTAGATAGACCATTGTTTCCTCCGGGTACGAATTCGTATCCGTAGATGTTTGGGTTAATACCAACATAATTGCCGTTAGCTATGGGTAAGAACCATATTTTTTTTCTAGGATCATCTCCCAGTGCATTTAGTATAGTGATGGTTGCACTGTCGTATAATTCATTGCCTTTGAAGGCATGAGAAAGTCCATTACCATTGTTTGTGGCACCAGCTGTTTCGGGAGGAGTCGAGTCGTGTTTCATGAAACAATTGTCGCCATTGCCTGCAAATATGCCATTCGTGACTGCTTTTTGAATTTGCTCTTTGGCGAGGGTGGGATCTACTTTTGAAATTCTCATCGCGCAGCGTAATCTCAATGAATTAATCATTTTTTTCCATTTTGTGATATCACCAGCATAAAAAAGATCTCCTTTTATTGGATCGGTTCCTGATTGTAGTTGGTTATAAGCTTCGTCCAGAAGTTTAAAAAAGTCAGTGTAAATATCCTTTTGGCTGTCATATTTTGGATAGAGAATCTCTTTGTGATAGCCTAAGCCTGCTTCAAAATACGGGATATCGCCATATAAATCTGTGAGGCGCTGAAAAGCCATAACTTTGAGCGTTTTTGCTAAGGCATTTGTATTTTTGTATTCCGGTTTTCCGTTGGTTCTCTCGGTGAGATCTATGACATTGCGTATCAGTCCTCCACCATAATTTGCGTTCCAAAGTGCTCCTTGATATTCCGTACTGGCAGCGTAAAAAGAACCGTAAGTTGTAGTTGCCCATGCTGCGCCCACGTGCTGAACAAATCCTTCGCCATATATAAGATTGGCTCTCCACTGTTCAAAAATTCCGCCTGAAAGAGCGGCCTCAACTGCGGTCAATTGTAAGTGAGGAGCTACAGTTAAGAAAGATTCAGGATTGGTATTGGTTTCTCTAAAAAGTTCGTCGTTTGAACAATTGGTCGTGCTAAGTAATAGAATTACGCCCAGCACGCAGTTCGTTAGATGTATTATATGTTTTTTCATTTGGATCAAATTTGAGAATTAGAATGATAATTGTAAGTTAAAGCCATAAGATCTTCTGTAGGGTAAAGAACCATACTCAAACCCTTGCCCGTTTCCGTTAGTATAGGTAGATTCCGGATCGATATTCGGAACTTTAGAATATACATTCCATAGATTTCTACCGATAATAGAAAATTTAAATCTTTCGAATCCTGTGCCTTTTAGCCATTTTTTTGGAAAATCATAACCTATAGAAGCTTCTCTAAGTTTAACATAGGAGGCGTCATAAACAAAAGGTTCCGGTGTAGTGCTGTCACCATACAAACTTCTCCAGTACGTTTGAGGATTTACAGGTCTTGTATTGTTTTGGTAGGTTACATTTCCATTTGTGTCTTTAACTTCGGTTACGCCTGGTACAATAAGACCTGCGGTTGGAGTTAATTTGCCTATGTCTTCTAATGTTTTTCCTGCTGCAACCTGCTGGGCAACCCATGCATTGTATCCGTCTCTTCCTTCCAGGGTTTCATTTGTTAGTCCGTTATAAGCGGCATAAGCATTGGTCATTGAATAAACCTTGCCTCCAAATTTCATGTCAAAATTGGCTCGTATACTAATTCCTTTATACGAAAATTCATTGGTTACGCCGCCAATCCAGTCTGGAGCAGTTCTTCCTAAACTCTCATAGCCATCGGTTAAAAGTGGAAGTCCGTTCGATCCGATAATGACTTGTCCATCAGGCGATCGCTGTAATTTTCTTCCGTAAATTTCAGTAGAACTTTCTCCTACTTTGGCAACAATTTGCGCGCCGGCCCATCTTGCGTTGGATACTACTTGTGTGTTAGTTTGATCTGTTAATTCCAGTAAAGTGTTTCTGTTTCTTGCAAAGTTCAGGGTCATGTCCCAATTGAATCCATCGGGATTTCTAAAAATTCCCCCAGTTATTAAGGCTTCAAAACCTTTGTTTTCAACTGCACCGGCATTGGCATTAACCCCTACAAAGCCAGAGGCCTGTGAAACGTTTAATACGATTAACTGGTTTTTAGTTCTGGTGTAATAATAGGACAAATCAAGCTGTAAGCGATTTTTAAAAAATCCTAAATCAGCACCTACCTCGTAACTTGTGGTAAATTCGGGTTTTAAGGTATTGTTCGGAAGAATGCCGTTTGTTATAGAGCCTATAGAATTGCCGTATAATGGTTTAGATTGTATGTTGTAATAAAGAGCTGTATTGTAAGGAGTCTCCAGTGCTTTTGCGGTTCCGGCCCATGAAGCCCTGATTTTTCCAAAGGTTAATACATCGCTTTTAATATCGAAACCATCAGTAAAGATAAAGCTGGAAGATATTGACGGATAAAAGAAGGAATAGTTATTATTGCCTGATGTGCCAACAGCTGAGGCTAATGTTGAATTCCAGTCGTTACGTCCCGTAAAATCTAAAAACAGATAGTTTTTATAATTGGTTCTTAAATACGAGTATATAGAGCGTACTAGTATTTCGTCGTTTGTTTTTGGACTTAGTATGCTGGATACAAAATTAGCTTGTTTGTTGATTCCGTTCGTAATCATATCACTAAGTGCAGCTCCCGAGATTATTCTTTGGGAATTTCTTTGATTGGCTCCAACACCAAAGGTTACGTTAAAATCGCCAAACGATTTTTGAGCATTTAATAAAGCTTCTGTGTTGTATTCCTGGAAGGTGGTTGTGTTGTTGATTAAGGATCCAGTTTGTCTGGATAACCATGTGCTTCCGGCGTTGACAAAATCGGAACTTTCAAATGTAAAGCGGTCAATTCCTGCTCTTGCGGTAGCGCTTAACCAATTGGTAATAGCGTAAGTGGCACTGAAATTTCCTAAAATTCTGTTCTTTTGCGTTTCGTTTTTATTTTCGTTTATTACAAAATAGGGATTTAGTCTGTTGGGGTCTGCGTTCCATGGATAATATCTGCCGTTTGGGTCTTCGTAATTTTTTAACCAAGCCTGGTCAATGTTTGGAGCTATTGCGGCTACAGATAATCCGAGATTTCCGGCATCATCTGATAAAGAAGGTCTGTTATCTGTGTTTTCGGTAACATAGCTAAACTTTGCGTCCAGAGTTAATTTCTGAATTTGAGAGTTAACTCCTAACGTGAAGGTATTTCTTTTTAAGCCGCTTTTAGGAACTATATCAGTAGCGTCGAGATTGGAATAATTTAATCTAAAGCTGGTATTGTCTCCTCCTCCTGATAAACTGAAGCTGTTATTAATACTTACCCCGGTTCTGAAAAAATCTTTAATGTTATTTTTTACATTTTCATAGGGTTTGTAAGATCCGTCAAAGATTCTTGTCGTTGTGTTGCCAGCTGATCCGAATTTTGGCCCCCAAGCACTGGTAGTGGCGTTTTTTCCATTCGCAATATCATTTGGATTTGGGAGTAGACCATTTGCTCCCGTACCATATTCTCTTTGGAAATCTTTATAGGTTGTATTGATATGATCAAAGGTAGTTGTACCGTTGTATTCTGCTTTTAAAGAGTTTCTTTTTCCTTTTTTTGTGGTGATAACAATAACCCCATTGGCTCCTCGCTCGCCATAAAGTGCGCTGGCAGCTCCTCCTTTCAGAACAGAAATATTTTCAATGTCGTCCATGTTTAAGCTGGATAGTCCGTCCCCATTGTCGGCTCCTTCTGAGTATCTTCCCGATTTAGAATCGGTTATTGCGGCTAATCCGGTATTTCCTAAAGTAACACCGTCGACTACAAATAAAGGTTGGTTGTCGCCGCTAATCGATCGGTTTCCTCTTATGACAATGCGGGAACTGCTTCCAAACCCCCCTGTAGTTTGTGAGATGTTAACCCCTGCGACTTTTCCGTATAAAGATTGTGCTACGCTTAGTGTGGGATTATCTGCTAAATCTTTTCCTTTTACATCCTGAAAGGAATAGCCAAGTTCTTTTCTTTCTCTTTTGATGCCTAATGCGGTAACTACCACGCCGGAAAGGGCTGTTGCAGCAGCTTCTTTTAGTTTTATGTTGAGGTTGTTAGAATTGCCTATTAGGATATTTTGTGGTTCTAATCCTAAAAAGGAAATTGTCAGTGTTTTTCCTTCTTGTACGTCGATAGAGAATTTACCATCAAAATCGGTTGTAGTGCCTCTTTTTTCTTCTTTTATGCTTATGGATGCTCCCGGTATCGAGATGCCATTGGTATCGGTCACCGTTCCTTTGATGGTTTTTACTTGCGCCTGGGTGACCTGTATCGCAAAAAAGAACATAAATAATAAAATAGTTTGTTTCATTCTTTGGGTTTTTAGTTAGTTGAGGTTTATTGATTGATTGTTTTTTTGTTTCACTGGTGAGGTGAAAGAATTTCTTAATTCGTTTCCTGAAGACGAATTATTACAAATAGAATCCTGCTACTTTTACTACAGTTGTGGTCTTTACTGTAGCTTTAGTATTATGCTTTAAAGAACAAGGAATCTACTTGTGTTATTTTAGTGATTTGCTTTTTTATTGCAAATGATTCGTGACTGTTTGTAAGAATCATTGTTGGCGGTGCGCCCTTTAAAACTGGGTGTTTTTTCATAATTAAGTGTTTTTTAAGGTGTTGTGTTTTTTAATCAGCGGTCAAATATATATAAATTATATTCATTGTTAGCAATATTTTCGCATAAATTGTGCAAGATTTTTGCATAATTTTTTCAAATAATGTTTTTTTATTCTGAAAAATCCGATATTTACTAGGCTTGTGGCTCTTTGTAGGAGGGTTTGTGAAACTCAAATCTTGTTTGGGCTTTTTGTTTTAAAAAAAAGGTATTTTTACCATATGAAAATCGCACTTATACAATCAAATCTTTACTGGGAGAATGCTTTAGAGAATAGAAGGCAATTTGAGGCCAAAATCAATTTAATTGATGCTGACGTTAATCTGATCGTGTTGCCGGAAATGTTTTCAACGGGATTTACGATGAATGCCGCAGCTGTTGCCGAAACGATGCAAGGGGAGACTATCTCCTGGATACAGTCTTTGGCGAAACAAAAAAATGCAGCTATTGTGGGAAGTCTTGTTATTGTGGAGAACGAGAAGTATTACAATCGAATGGTATTTGTTTTTCCGTCAGGTGAAATTCAATATTACAACAAGCGCCATTTGTTTTCGCTTGCAGGAGAAGATCAGTTTTATACCAGAGGAGATGAAAAAGTAATTGTGAATTATCTGAATTGGAAGATTTGCCTGCAGGTTTGTTATGACTTGAGATTTCCCGTTTTTGCCAGAAATGTAGAAAACTACGATTTATTGCTGTATGTGGCCAACTGGCCAAAAGTGCGAACCAATGCTTGGGATGTTTTGCTTAAAGCCCGTGCGATCGAAAATCTAAGTTATGTGATTGGGGTTAACAGAGTAGGGCTGGACGCCAATAATTTTGAACATACTGGACATTCGCAAGCGGTGGATTTTTTAGGAAATTATATTCTGGAACCACAGGAAACTGAAGATACTTTTGTGGTGGAATTGGATAAAAATTCGATGTTGGAAACCCGAAAAAAACTTGATTTTTTAAGTGATAAAGACCAGTTTAGAATCGATTTTTGATTCTAATTCGAAAGCTTATTTTTGAGGTTCTTCTAAGACGATAATTTCGTTTTCAGGATTTTTGGTGCGGACAGTAATTTTTTGGTACTTCCATTCTGTTCCTTTTTTGATAGCAGAAAGGTCTAGTTTTCCCTTTCTTTTGGCTCCGTTGATTCTAACGGATAAGCGGACAGTATTGTGGTTGTTGGAATAAAGAATGTTGCCTTCTAAAATTGCTAATTGATCAATCGGCTCAATTTTTCCAACATTTTCAAGGACGTTTGGGTTCTTGTTGGCTTTTTCAATTGCCTGTTCAAAAAGCAAATTGTCGGAATATGCCTGAGCGATATCGGTTATGTTTTCTTTGGAAGTTGAAGCTGCCAGGATTCCGATTAAAAAAAGTACAGCTATCAGGATTATAGGTAAAACCCATTTCCAGTTTCTTTTTAACCAATTTTCTTTTTCAATCAAATCGTTTTCCATATTGGTGTATTCGGGCGTTAAAATCTAGAAGGCTTTTCTTTTCTTCTCGTCTTCTTTTTTCTTTTTCTCGATCTGTTTTTTCTCCACTTCAGGGTTGTAGGGAACGCTTAAATCAATGGCCTGATCGACATCCCAATTGGTTCGGACATCTACATTGGTTTGAAAATAGAATACTTCTTCAGCGTATTTTTTATTCAGGAAATCACCCGAGTCATATATTTTGTTCTTATTGTCGTCATAGATTATTCGAATCGTAAATTTATCAGGGACTAATAGATTAAATTCAATTTTAGTTTTGCCTTCCGAGTAATCACTTGCATATACCACATCTCCTTTAGCGTTAGTCGCTTCGACTATAATTGGAAAACGTTTCACATTTTGCAGGTTCAAAACAAGATTTCCGTAATCGGCAGGTACTTTTGTGCTTAGTTTAATGGCAAGGGTATCGTTAGATTTTTCATAAAAATCAGTCAGTGCACCTGGGAAAAAGGTTATATTGTATTTTTCAACAGGCTCTTTTTTGAAATCAACATAGAATTTTTGTTCAAATTCATCATATTCTGTGGTGAAATCTACAGCAACTGAGTCCTTGTTAACCAGTTTAATTTTTGATTTGTCAAACTTTACCAGCGGAGTGGCTGATTCTAAGGTAAAACGATCTCTGAAATTGATGTTTCCGTTTTGAACGGCTGTTATGTTTAAAGTGTCTTTCTTTTGGTCTTTAATTTTTAGGCTAAATCTTTTGTTGTATTTGTCTTTGCTGACTTCTAGAGATAAAGAATCGGCTTTTAGGGGTTTGTACCAAATTTGTAAGGAATCTTTTTTAGGAAAAGCGGTAACAATCGTTTGCAAAGTTTCATTGCCGTGTTTCAGGACAACTTTGGGTTTAGAAAGTTTGAAGTTTTGTTTGCCTTCGTAGGGAAGATAGAGTTTATTTCCTGATGCCTGTATTGGTTTTAATGCTTTGAAAGGAAGTACTTCCTTGAACAATTCGAGCTCAAAAATAGTATCGTTCGGAACGGTGATATAATGTTTGATAAACCCGATTTTGTCATCTTTAGGGTTGTATCGGTTGTTGTTTCCTTTGTCTTTCATTGCTACCAACAGGTATTTTCCGGCCTTTAAATTTTCTAATTTAAAAGTACGCAAACTGTCCAGAGTGTTTGTGATGTAGCGTGGACTCTGTTTGTAAATCAAAGAATCTTTATAAGTATCGTTAACTTCATATAGCATTACTGAAACAAAATTATCAACGTTTTTTTCATACGAATCTTTGATTTGCCCACTTATAGAGAGAGAATCAATATACGGGCCTGTCGAGAAAACATATTTAAACTGGTTTATCGAGTTTCCTTCATTATTGTCTGCAATACTTTGTCCGAAGTTAAAACTGTACGTAGTGTTTGGCAGTAAAGTATCTTTTATTTTGATGGTGATTACTTTACTTGCGGTAGTTGGTAAAATTAACGGCTCACGTTTCATAGGAGGTGAAATGATAAGCTGTTTGTTGAGGTTTTTAAGTTTTACGTACTCATCAAATCCCAGAATAATTTCATTTCCTTTAAAATCAGTACTGAAATTTTTAGGCGAGCTGTATTTTAAAACCGGAGCCAGCGTATCTTTTAGTCCGCCGGTAATGCTTCCGCGTTTGGCACAGCTTAACATAAAAAAGACCAGTAAAAATGCAATATATCTAAAGTTGTTTTTCAACATAACGGTTTCTGAATTTGATTGCACAAAATAACAATTATATTTGCTTTAATTGAAACTTTTTAGCCATTTATTAGGATTTACAGCTTTTGCAAATTGCTCTTTTTTTTAAAATTCAAAACCATAACAGCGAAGAATTTCTTACTTTTGGGTTTAAAATGTAATTTTTCCTAAGTTTTGATCAAAAGATTTTTTATTGGTTTCTTAATTCTTTTTCTGATTTCCTGTAGTAAGAATGAAAAGCCGGTTGTTGCTTTTTATTACTGGAAAACCATTCTGAAATTATCTGAAACGGAGAAGCTTGCTTTGAAGCACAATGAAGTCACTAAACTTTATATTCGGTATTTTGATATTGGCCAGCATCCCCAGACCAAAGAGCCCATTCCGCTTAGTCCGATTCGTTTTCAGGACGCCGTAACCAAGTTCGAAATTGTACCCGTAGTATTTATTCAAAACAAAGTTATGTTGCCTTCTTCGCTTGATGTAGAGGATCTGGCACAGAAAACAGTTCGTTTGATTGAAGAAATCAGCACGAAGAACAAAATTACATCTCAGGAAATTCAGATCGATTGCGACTGGACCCTTAAAAGTAAAGACAACTATCTTAAATTTATTGAGAGTGTTAAAAAGCTTTCCGGAAAAAAACTCTCCGCAACAATTCGCTTGCATCAGGTAAAATATTTTAAGAAAACTAAAATTCCCAACGTAGATTCCGGAGTTTTGATGTACTACAACATGGGGTCAATTGCTCCCGATTCTTTAAATTCGATATACGATCAGAAAATTGCAGAACGCTATTTAAAAAGTCTGAAAAAGTATCCGATGCATCTCGATTTTGCCTTACCTATATATTCTTGGGGAATTCATATCCGAAACCAAAAAGTAATTGGTTTACGTTCTAAAATGAATGTAGCTGAACTCAAAAGGGATTCAAATTTTCAACAACTAAGCGGAATCTTTTTTAAAGCGAAAAAATCCAATTATAAGAATGGAGTTTTTTACGAAGAAAATGACCTCTTAAAAATGGAGGTAATTACGGCAGCAGATTTAAAACAAATGGCAGAAGAACTGGGCGAGAATACCGCGCAGCAGCCAAAAGAAATTATATTTTACGATTTAGACGAATTCAATTTAAAAAACTATGAAAAGAATATTTTTGAACAAGTTATTTCTTGTTTCTAGTGCGGTTTTACTTTTTGCATACGGAGTAATTTATGCCTGTGCAGATGGCGATTGGGATTATTTTGGATCGTACAGTTCTAATTTTACTCCCGAAACTTTTGCAGACAAATCCTATTCACCGCTTTTCCTGTCGGGTGGAATTTTCTACGGAATTGGTTTTGATACCGAGCACAATTCCCGTTTCAACAAAGATATTAAGTCTGATTGGGGAACGTATCTTAAAGGGAAAATCGATACCACTACCGTAAATTATTTTTTAATTGGAGAAGAAAAACCGGATTATTATTCAGAAAATAAAAGTGCGATAAAAAACAAGGAAGAAATTAAAGATCTTCATACGTTTTATAAAAACAAAAAGGAAAATAAATCCTCTTTGAAATGGGGGAAAAAGATCTCGCTGAAGGATGATAAGGTAAAAAGCTTTGTCGAGTTTTTGTATCTGGCGCAAAAAATAGAAACCGTTTCTATTAACAGAGATTACTGGAGTTACGATCCGGTGGAGGCAAAAACGTTCAACGATGCCAAAATGATTCAGTCGATCGAGAATGTGTACAACACGACTTCAGATCCTTTTCTGAAAAACAGATATTGGTTTTTGACTATGAAAGCTCGTTTTTACAGCAACAATAAACAAAAAGCCGTTGATTTTTTTAATAAAACAGAAAAATCGGTTCCTAAAAATGTACTGTATTATCGAGCACTTTCCTACGTGGCAGGAGTGAATCACAAGCAAAATAAATTTGCAGCTTCAAACTATTTGTACGCACAGGTTTTTGATAAATGCCCGGAATTGAGAATCGTTACCGCTTATTGTTTTAGGCCAAAAAATGAAACCGACTGGAATAAAGCGTTGACGATGGCTAAAAATAATAAGGAAAAAGCAGCGCTTTGGGCTGTTCGAGGTTACTACAAAGACGAAAAAAAGTCCATTGAAAAAATCTATGAATTAGATCCTAAAAGCGAACATCTGAATTATCTGGCAACACGATTAGTGAACAGACAAGAGGAGGCGATAAACAATTCTTTTCAGAAAGATGGAGGAGAAAATCAGCCTATGAAAAAACTTAGTGTGGCCGAAAACAAAACCGAAAATCAGGTGAAGGTGGATCAAAAAACATTGGATTTAATTGCTAGAATTTCAGCAGCAGGAAATACAGACCGACCTTACTTATGGGATTTGTCTCTGGGGTATTTACAGACTTTAAAAGGAGATTATGCCAATGCAGATAAGAATTTTGATAAAGCGGTAAAAACGCTTCCTAAAACAGAACTGGCAGGAATGCAGCTTCGTTTGCTTCGTTTTGTAAATAATTTGAGCAAAATAGACAAGCTTACGGATAAAAACGAAAAAACAATCCTCGCCGATTTAAACTGGCTGTATTTTGAACTTCCTAAGAATTACAAAGGGCAGGAATTTCGTTATCAGAATGCTTCTTCCTGGAGCAGAAGTTATTTGTCAACGCTTTACCGAGAAAAGGGAAATCCGGTGATGGCTGAAATTTATGGCGAATCGCGCTACAGTTACTGGAACGATGGAAATTCATTTTATGACAATGAAAAAGTTTTATTAGACATGAAAGCTTTCTTGTCTAAATCCAATAAATCTGAAATTGAAAGTATCGGTGCAGGGATTTATAGTTTAAAACTAAAAGATATTAATAATTTTCAGGCGGTTGAGGCAACCTTTAAAAACAAGATTCCGGAAGCTATTGAGTACATGAAACAGACAGATTCGGTTCAATACAGCAAGTTCTTGGGGAATCCGTTTAACGGAAATATAAAAGACTGTCACGACTGCGATCACACGGCGTATCAAAAAAGAAAATATACTTTTATGGATTTCCTGACTACGGTAAAGGAAATGCAGGGTAAACTGGCTCAAAAAGAAGATGTGTACACGAACAGTCTGCTGCTGGGAAATGCCTTTTATAATATTACACATTTCGGAAACGGAAGAACTTTTTATGAAATCACAATTATAGGTTACGGTTCAAGTCCATATTCGTTTAGAGATTCGATGAAGCGAATGATAACCAATTGTGATCTTCCTAAAATGTACTATCAAAAAGCGTTGGAAGCGGCCACAACAAAAGAGCAAAAAGCAAAATGTATTTATATGCTGGCCAAATGCGAACGAAACGAATATTACAATAATAAGTACAACAACCTTAAAAACTGGTGGGAAGCTGACGACGATAAAATTAATTTTATTGCCTGGAGCGGTTTTAAAGCGTTGCAGAAAGACTATTCGGATACGAAGTATTATCAGGATGTTATTGCCGAATGCGGTTACTTTAATACGTATGTAAATCAATAATTGAAATTAAAATTTAGAGGTTATGGTAAATAAAATTGAGCATATCGGAATTGCCGTGAAGAATATGGAGGACGCCAATGTGCTGTTCGAAAAATTACTGGGCGTTCCATCCTATAAAATGGAGTCGGTAGAGAGTGAAGGAGTCTTAACCTCGTTTTTTCAAACCGGAACCAATAAGATTGAACTTTTGGTGGCGACGAATCCTGAAAGCCCAATTGCAAAGTTTTTGGAGAAAAAGGGGGAAGGAATTCATCATATTGCTTTTGATGTCGAAGACATTCATGCCGAAATCGCCCGTTTGAAAAACGAAGGTTTTGTACTGATTAATGACGTTCCTAAAAAGGGAGCCGATAATAAATTAGTGGTTTTTTTACATCCAAAGAACACAAATGGTGTTTTGGTCGAGCTTTGTCAGGAAATTAAATAAAAAATTTTCTTTTTCTGATTCGAAATAAGCAGTTGAAAATCAATTGTGTTTTAGGAAACACAGGGTATTGTTTGAAATTAAATGCAAATCATCTCCCAAAATATTTGGTGTGAATGAAAAATAGTAGTAATATTGCATCCTCAAACCGGTCCTATAGCTCAGCTGGTTAGAGCACCTGACTCATAATCAGGTGGTCCCTGGTTCGAGCCCAGGTGGGACCACAGAAATTCAAGCCTTTACAGCAATGTAAAGGCTTTTTTGTTTTCTTTGTCCATCATATTTTTGGAGACCAAACGCAATTAGGGTTAGACTATATAAAACTTTTGTATGAGAAACCTACGCAGACTTTGCCAATTCTTTGTTTAGTGAGCAAAGAGCGATCAACAGGAAAAAGCTCGTTTATAAAGTGGTTGAAAGCTATTTTTGGAATGAATATGACTTACATAAAAGGCGATTCGTTTGGCTCGCAATTTAATTCTGATTGGGCAAGTATGTTGCTTGTAGCGATTGATGAAGTATTTTTTGATAAAAAGGAGATTACAGAACGATTAAAGTATCTTTCTACGACTGACAAAGATAAAATGGAAGCAAAAGGCAAGGATTGACAAGAAATTGAATTCTTTGCAAAATTTATTCTTTGTTCTAATAATGAAGATAATTTTATCTAAATAGACGAAGAAGAAATCCGTTTTTGGATTCGAAAAATCCGTGTCATAAATACAGAAGATGTATTTTTTCTTGAAAAACTCAATAAAGAAATTCAAATGCAACAAATTCAAAACGATAAGATAAGAAAAACTTGGGGATATATGTATACTACTAATAATAAAGAAACTAAAAAACTCATGGAAAAAGCTTATTTCAACTCATTAGAGAGTAAATAATGATGGAAAAGGTTCGAAACGGCTATTCTTTATATATTTTTATTTTTATAAATTTCAATTATTTCTTTCAATTCATTTATTCGTTTTTCATATTGCTCAATTAGTTTATAGGATAGTTCCTGAGCCGAATATGTTGAATTTAATTTTTGTTGATTATCATTTCCGTCCAACAAATCTCTTTTGATTAAATCTTCTGGATAAATTGTGAAAATTTCGCAAATTCTTAAAATATGGTTTGCCCACGAATGATTCTCACCATTCTCCATTCTGGCATAAGAAGATTATGATATATTCAGGTAGTCTGCCATTTCCTCTTGTGAAAAACTTTTACTCTTTCTGAGTTTTTTAAACCTATTTCCAACCAATGCATTCATGTCCTTTAAGTAATATTTTTCCTAAAAATATGGAGAGCCGATTTGCTTTTAAATACTCACTAGATCGTGTTTTTATTTATGTAAGAAAAAAAACAAAAAAATTGGGTAAAATTACCCGTTTAGAGCATAAGACAAATCATCATAAAAACATAAATTTGAATTTATTAACAATTTAACTATTATATTTATGAAAAAATTAGAATTAAATCAAATGGAAAATTTGAACGGAGGACGACCTACTAAACAACAAATAGGATGTGCGGCCTCACTAGCTGGTCTAGCTTTAACTTACGCTGGAGCATTTGCTATTACTGCCGCTACAGGTGGCGCAGGATTATTTGCTGCTGCTTTTATCGTTGGATCAATAGGTGTAGGAACATCTTGTTAAGTTAAATTAATCTTTTAATTTATTAATGATTTTATTAGCGATAAAGCACTAATTAACTAGTTTTAGAACATTGTAAAAAATATACAACATGACTTTAAAAACAAAAAAATGGTTTTACTTTAACCTTATTTTCGTTAGCGGAGGTTTGGGGGGGTTTTTAATTGGTCATATGATAAAAAATGGTTTTTCAATTGGAATGGCTTTTACTGTGGCCGGTCTATTGATGACAACTTTAGCATCATACATCCAATGGAAATATATTGTAAAAACATTAACTAGCCAAAAATGATTTTATCTTAAATAATCTGAAATTTATTTTTCAAAAAAAATCGTGATAAAAAAGATAGCTTCTAAATAGACCTAAGCAATATTTTATGGATTGTTGATAATCGTAAATTATTTTACGAAATTCTGTCCAGAAATTAATAGTTTTTTGATTTTCGTGACTTTCTTTTGTTATCTCATTTTTAGGTAAAAAAAATCTTTACTTGGAGTTCGTTTATTTAAAAATAAATCAACTCCACAATTAAAAAAACAGCAACTGAAAAGTTGCTGTTTTTCAACCCTACAATTTTATATTTATGAAATCTCCATTTATAAAATGGTTAGTGCTTTCTATTGTCTCAATTTTAATTGCTGAAATTTTAAAAAAAGCGACACATTTTGATGATTTATTTTACAACTCACTATCCGAGCAACTTACTTCTCAACAAATAGAAAGTTTTCTTGGATTTCAGAAAAAATGGCAATGGGTTGGCGATTTATTTATTCCTGTTTTGATGCTAATCAAAACATCGATAATCGCTACCATACTTTATATTGGTTTGTTTTTCTCTAGTAAAGATTTAAAATTTAGAAACCTTTGGAACATTGTCTTAAAAGCAGAATTTATTTTTTTGTTAGTTCCTGTTTTTAAAATAGTTTGGTTTTATTTTTTTCAAACCAATTATAGTTTAGATGATGTTCAAAATTTCTACCCTTTATCAGCTTTGAATATCGTAGGGTATGAAAATTTGGAAACTTGGTTTCTTTATCCGTTTCAAACTTTAAACTTATTTGAGTTAGCCTACGTTATCTATTTAGGATATCAAGTCGGAAAGCTAACAAACACTAAACCAGACCATGGCTTAAAAATAGTTGCATGCAGTTATGTGCCTGCATTATTACTTTGGGTGGTAACCATAATGTTTTTTACGCTTAATTATTCATAAAACTTCATGAAAAAAAAACTAAAAATAATATTGACTATATCGTTTATATGTATTCTTGCTTTTTTTACTTATCAAATTGTTATCAAAATAAATCACAAAAAAGAAGCAGCAGAAAACATCAAAACCATTCCTGAGTTTTCATATAAAAACATAAACGGAGGTTTTTTTACCAATCGGGATATAAAAATCAATACTCCAACTTTGTTTATTTACTTTAACAGTGAATGCGAATATTGCAACGAAGAGGCCAAAATGATAAAAGAAAATGCAGAAAAATTCCAAAATGTTCAACTCATTTTTGTTTCGTTTGAAAAACTGGAACTTATCAAAACATTTGTCACAAAACACCAACTTACGTCTTATGATAATATTCATTTTTTATGCGATAACAAAGTTACTTTCTCTGCTACATTTGATGTTAAATCTTTGCCTTGTTTAGTTTTATATAATAAAAATCAAAAACTAGTAGAAAAAATAAAAGGACAAACGAAAACCGAAATTCTTCTAAAAAAATTGACTTCAGAATAAATTCTAATGAATCTAAAGCATATCGAAAAAACACATACCCTGCAACTTGACCAATCAGATTGTGGCGTTGCTTGTTTAATGAGCATCATAAAATTTTATCAAGGCAATAATACTATTGAAAAAATTCGTGGACTAAGTGGTACAACCAAACAAGGTACTACGATGTTAGGTTTGTATCAGGTTGCAAACGAATTAGGCTTTACTGCTGAGGGTTGCGAAGCCGATATTCAGGGACTTATAGAGCACAAACAACCAGTACTTTTACATGTTCTAATTGAAAATCAACTCAATCATTATATAGTTTGCTATGAGTATGACGAAACAAAAGGCTTCCTAATTGGCGATCCGGGAAAAGGTGTTTTTTATTTATCGATAAGTGAATTAGAAAAAATTTGGGTTTCAAAAACCTGTCTCACTCTTGAACCCAATGAAAGTTTTATTAAAGAAAAAACAGAGAAAAACGCTCAAAGAAAATGGTTTTTAGAAATTCTGAAAGAAGACTATAAACTTTTATGGATTAGTATTTTATTAGGTGTTTTTGTTGCAGGTTTAGGAATGGCAATGTCACTATTCTCTCAAAAACTAATTGATGATATTTTGCCATCTCACAATATTAAAAAATTAATTTCGGGTATTGGCTTGTTGACTATTTTATTATTGGCAAGAGTAGGGTTAGCTATTTTGAGAGAATTCTTTTTATTACAGCAATCTAAAGATTTTAATAACCGAATCAACAATCAATTTTTCGGTTCTCTTTTGTATTTACCAAAACCGTTTTTTGACACTAGAAAAATTGGGGAGTTAGTCGCCCGATTAAACGATACACAACGTATACAAAGCGTTATAAAAATATTAACGAGTTCTTTTGTTATAGATGTTTTGATTTCTCTTATATCGCTAGGATTTCTGTTTGGCTATTCCTGGACGCTGGGATTAATTTCTTTGTTGAGTTTGCCTATTTATTTTTACATCATCTACAGAAGCAATAAAAAAATAATCAATGCTCAAAAAGAAGTGATGCAAAGTTATGCTTTTAACGAAAGTAATTACATTAATACTATTCAAGGAATTTCGACTATAAAAAATGATAACAAACAAGCAATTTTCGGCAAAATCAACAATCTGATTTTTGCTAATTTTCAGGAAAAAATATTCAATCTCGGAAAAATAAACATTACTCTTTCCTGGCAATCAGGTTTGGCAAGCGTTTTCTTTTTGATAGGTATTTTAATTTATACTTCCATACAAGTATTTGATAAAGAAATAAAAACCGGGGAGTTAATTGCAATTTTAGGGGTTGTCGGTTCACTTTTACCATCAATTGCAAATCTGGCATTGGTTGCCATTCCCATTAACGAAGCCAAAATTGCTTTTAACCGAATGTATGAATTCGCATCAATTGAAAAAGAGAAAAAAGAAGGACTCGAAATTTCAGGAATTGAACAAATATCTATTCAAAATCTTTCTTTTCGTTTTGCAGGAAGAAGTGAATTATTTCATAATGTTAATATAGAAATCAAGAAGGGAAAATTTATTGCGATTGTTGGCGAAAGCGGTAGTGGTAAAAGTACATTAGGGCAAATTTTACAGCGATTTTATAATTTTGAAAACGGAAATATCATTATAAACAACAAACACGAACTTTCGGAAGTACAAGTAAAAAACTATAGAGATCTAATAGGTGTTATTCCGCAAGAAATAATCATTTTTAATGGTAATGTTGTCGACAATATTTTACTTGGAGCGATAGAAACGTCCGAAAACTTAATCGAGTTCATAGAAAATTATGGTTTTGATGTTTACTTTAACCAATTTCCACAAGGATTAGCTACAATTTTGGGCGAAGAAGGAATTAATTTATCTGGCGGACAAAAGCAAATTATTGCTTTAGCAAGAGTACTTTACAAAAAACCACAGTTCTTAATACTTGACGAAGCTACTGCGGCAATGGACAGAAACACTGAAAACTTTACAATGGATTTATTCCAGAGAATAAAAAAAAATTGTTCTATATTTTTTATTTCGCACCGCTTAAATATGCTTAAAAATGTTGCGGACACTATTTATGTCTTAGATAACAAAACCATAAGTCATTTTGGAAATCATCAGGATTTAATGACTACTTCAAATTTTTATAGTGATTATTGGAAAATTGAATAATATAAACAGAAAGATTTCACTTTAAAGTGAAATCTTTCTGTTTATATAAAACGCTATAACATTTCCCATTATTGAATACTACTTAAAGCTATTAAC
>NZ_CADCST010000085.1 GCF_902804485.1 Flavobacterium collinsii
GCATAAATTTTAAAAGCTCTATAGGTGTCATATCTAATTCTTAGATTACAAATTTCTAATTTTATTTTGACATTCCTCCCCAGGTTTTGTTCTTGATCCGTAAAAATTCTAAATTCCAATAGTGCTTGATTGAGATTTGAGATTTGGAATTTAGAATTTAGAATTGCAGGGTTAGATTCCGATTTTCTTTTTAAGATATTCCAACATAGGCTGAGTAATTGGTTTTGAAAGAAAATCAATTATAATGGGGTATTTTTTAGCTTTGGCCAGGTCATCTGGGTCAATAGTGGAAGAAAGCACAATTACACTTGCGGTATTGAATTCTTTGTAAGCTGGAGAGGTAAAGTGATCTAGGAATTCCCAGCCGCCCATTACCGGCATGTTTAAGTCTAAAAAAATCAATTCCGGTTTTTTGTTTGCTTTGTTTTTATTGTTGGTGTATTTAAGTGTGTTGAAATGATGCAATGCTTCTTCTCCATTCTGAGCTGTGATAATTTCGTTGGAGAATGATGACTTCGAAATTACTTTTTTGCATAACATCAACGTGATTGGATCATCGTCAATACATAAAATTTGCTCGAGCATATGAGTTAGTTTTTGAATGTTATTGTAAATGTGGTGCCTTTGTTGACTTCGCTATCAATGCTGATTGTTCCTCCCATTGTCTCAACTTGTGATTTTACAAGGTATAAGCCGAGACCTTTGCTGTCGGGGTAGTTGTGGAATCGTTGGTATAGCCCAAAGACTTTATCGCGGTTTCTTTCTAGGTCAATTCCAATTCCGTTATCTTTGAAAGTTAGAATTGCTTTGTGGTCGATTTGTTCTGCTGTAATGGATATTTTTAGTTTTCTATTTTCTGATTTGTATTTTATCGAATTGGTTAGTAGGTTTAGTAAAATGCTTTCGATATAAGCTTTGTTTGTGTTTAGCAGCGGGACTTTGTCGAATTTGAGTTTTATGATTGGTTTGTGTAGTTCGATTTGGAAAGAAAGCTGGCTAAATACGTTTTCGAAAACTTCTTGTAGAGAGACTTCTTCTTTTTGCATTGAAGGATTGTCCTTGATGATAATGACTTTTACGAGGTCATTGATAGTTTCGTTTAATAAATGTGTTGATTTGGTAAATCCAGTAAGGATTTCTTCGAGTTCTTCATTCTCAATAGGGATGTCTTCGATAAGATTTAAGAGTCCGATTAAGTTGGATAACGGCGCACGTAAATTGTGTGAAGTAATGTAGGAGAATTGTTTTAGGTCTTTGTTGTTTTGAGTTAATTCACGAATTAGGTGTTCTTTTTCTGTTTCTAGTTTCTTTTCGTCTGTAATGTCTCTTTGTATGGAAATCCAGTGTGAAATTATGCCTTCGGTGTTAAAAATGGGAATCATTGAAAATCGTACCCAATATTCCTCTTTTGATTTGGTGTAGGTAATAGTTTCGATTAAGCACTCCTCTTCGTTTTTTATAGCTTTTAAGAGTTTTTTTAATTCTTCTGAATCTGATTTTGGTCCTTTGAAAATATTTGGTGATTTTCCTATTATTTCATTTGATAAATATCCTGACATTTGTGAAAAAGCAGGGTTTACATAAACAATTTTAGGTATTTTTCGGTCTGTTGAATTGGCTTCTGTTATTAATATTGAGTCTTTAGATTGTGTAATTACTGTTTCTAGAAGTCTTAAACGCTGTTCTTCTTCCTTTTGTTTGGTGATGTCTTGAATGGCTCCGATCATTCGTATGGCTCTTCCGTTTTCATCTTTGAGTAAAAAACCTCTGTCTAAAACGTATTTGTAGCTCCCGTTTGCGCATTTAAAACGGTACTGGTCTTGCCATTTTTCTGTTTTTTGTTCAATAAAAGAGTATAGTTTGATAGACATTCGGATGCTGTCTTCGGGATGTATTTTGTCAAACCACCACTTAGATGTTTTTCCAACTTCTTTCGGATTATATCCAAAAACGCTTTCTATTCCTTTGTTCCAGTTTATGCTGTCTTCCTGGATTTTCCAGTCCCAAATTGTGTCACTTGTTGCTTTAGCAACAATGTCATATTTTTCGTTTGATTCTTTTATTTCTTCGTTTGTTTCTTTTAGTTTTTTGAAAATTGTAATGCTTTTTCTTTCGTTTTTAGAAAGTATGTATTTGAAAAACAAGGCCGTAGTTAAAATGAAGAAAATGTCCTTTAAGAAAAAAACAGTATAATAATCGGTCTTTGAAAAGTAAGTTGTGAGTAATTTATGACAGATGATTGCCACAAATAACGATATGATAATATAAACTAGAGTAATTTGTAGAGTTTTACTTTTCATCACTCAAATATAGTTAATTTAACTATAATTAAACAATAAGAAAAGTTCAATTTAGACTTAAATTTACATTGTTTTTGGGGAACTAATTACTTGTCTCTACGCAAACTATCGCAGAAACGTTTTTTATATCAAAATAAAGTGTACCTTTGCACCCATTAAAAATCACAGATGGAATCTATTAGAAACATTGCAATTATTGCCCACGTCGATCACGGTAAAACCACTTTGGTTGATAAAATTATGTATCACTGTCAATTATTTCGTGACAACGAAAACACAGGTGATTTAATTCTTGATAATAACGATTTAGAGCGTGAGAGAGGTATTACTATTACTTCAAAGAACGTATCGGTTCAATATAAAGGAACAAAGATCAATATTATTGACACTCCTGGCCACGCGGATTTTGGAGGTGAAGTAGAACGTGTATTGAACATGGCCGATGGTGTATGTTTGCTAGTGGATGCTTTTGAAGGTCCAATGCCACAAACTCGTTTCGTATTACAAAAAGCGATTGACTTAGGTCTTAAGCCATGCGTAGTTATCAACAAAGTTGATAAAGAAAACTGTACTCCGGAAGAAGTTCACGAAAAAGTTTTTGACTTAATGTTCGAATTAGGAGCAACTGAAGAGCAATTGGATTTTCCAACGGTTTACGGTTCTGCTAAAAACAACTGGATGTCTGACGATTGGAAAAACCAAACAGAAAACATCGAGCCTTTATTAGACATGGTTTTAAACAATGTGCCTGCTCCTAAAGTTTCTGAAGGAACTCCACAAATGTTGATTACATCTTTAGATTTCTCTGCTTTTACCGGGCGTATCGCTATTGGCCGTTTAGAGAGAGGTGTTTTGAAAGAAGGTATGCCGATATCTTTAGTAAAAAGAGATGGTGCTGTAACGAAATCAAGAATTAAAGAATTACACACTTTTGAAGGTCTTGGACGTAAAAAAGTTCCGGAAGTAATTGCAGGAGATATTTGTGCTATAGTTGGTGTTGAAGGTTTTGAAATTGGTGACACTATTGCAGATCACGAAAACCCTGAAGGTTTAGCTTCTATTGCTATTGATGAGCCTACAATGAGTATGTTGTTTACAATCAATGACTCACCTTTCTTTGGTAAAGAAGGTAAATTTGTAACTTCTCGTCATATTAGAGAAAGATTGACAAAAGAATTAGAGAAAAACTTAGCAATGAAGCTAGGTGAAACTGATTCTGCAGATAAATTCATGGTTTTTGGCCGTGGAGTACTTCACTTGTCTGTTCTTATTGAGACAATGAGAAGAGAAGGTTATGAGTTGCAAATTGGTCAGCCACAAGTTATCATTAAAGAAATTGATGGTAAAAAATGTGAGCCAATTGAGGAATTAACAATTGATTTACCAGAAAATCTTTCAGGTAGAGCAGTTGAGTTCGTAACACTTCGTAAAGGTGAAATGTTAAGTATGGAGACTAAGGGCGAGCGTATGATCATTAAATTTAATATTCCATCACGTGGAATTATTGGTTTAAGAAATCAATTGCTTACGGCTACTGCCGGTGAAGCTATTATGTCACACCGTTTTATTGGATATGAGCCTTTCAAAGGAGAAATTGCCGGACGTAACAAAGGTTCATTGATTTCTATGGAAAAAGGAAAAGCTATTCCTTATTCTATCGATAAATTGCAAGATCGTGGTAAGTTTTTTGTTGAGCCAAATGCCGAAATTTACGAAGGGCAAGTAATTGGTGAAAACTCTCGTGGTGATGATATGTGTGTAAACGTAACTAAAGAGAAAAAACAATCTAACGTTCGTTCTTCTGGAAATGATGAAAAAGCGAGAATTATTCCTCCGATCATTTTCTCATTAGAGGAAGCATTAGAGTACATTCAGAAAGATGAGTATGTAGAGGTTACTCCAAAGTCTATTCGTCTTAGAAAGATTTATTTGACTGAAACGGATAGAAAAAGATTTAAAATCTAATTTATCCTGTAAATAAAACAAAAGCCATTCGATACTTCGAATGGCTTTTTTTATTGCTCAATATTTTGGGTGAAACGGGTATTTCGAATACCCAATCGGAAGTTGTGTAATTTATCTTTTTAAGCTGAAGTGACCTTTTATGACTCTGCCATTAACAAATTGAAGGTTGAACCAATAGTCATCTGCTGGCAATTGCTGATTATTAAACTGGCCGTTCCAGCCCAGCGTATTTTGATCCATTTGTTTGAGTAATTTTCCATAACGATCAAAAATGAATATTTTGTAAACCGGAAGCTGATCGGAGTTTTTAATTAACCATAAATCATTATAACCATCTCCATTTGGAGTAAAGAATCTTGGGTAGTCTGCAATGTAAACCTGATATTGGTTTGATGGTCCGCAGCCGTTTTTGTCTCTTGCGATAGCATTGTAAACTCCGGGTCTGACATTAGTGAATAATGGGGCATCCTGAAAAAAACTTCCATCCAATGAAAATTCATAATTACCAACCCCTGTGTATTGAATTAAAACTGAATTCTCATCACCGGAGAAATCTTTTACAGATGCACCAGTTATAACTGCAGGTTCTGAAAGTATTACTTTGAATTTTTTGGTTTTTTCACAACCGTCTGCATTTTTTACAAGCACTGAATAATTACCTTCTGTGTTTATAGTAATGGAGTTTGAGGTGTCTCCGGTGCTCCATAAATAGCTGGCAAAGCCGCTGGCAGCACTTAAGGTAATCGGTTCCTCTTTACACAAGTATTTTGATTCCTCTTCGAAGTTAGGCGGATCGAAAGTATTTACAACAAGGGTAATGGGAAGTATATCGTAACAATCTGGTCCATTTGTGGCTTTTATATGAATTATTTGAGTAAAAGCAGTAGTGTTTTTAAAGATATTTGGTAATGCATTTGTGTCTGATAAAGCATCGTTGGTGTTTAAAAAGTAGCTAAAAGTCAATCCCGATGGTAAACCTGTAGCAATTAGAGGTGTAACTTCGGCATTAAGATCAAATTGGGATAGACCGTCTTGTTTTTCATCTTTGTCACAAGTGGTGAAAGGATTTTGACTGGCAATTGGAGTGTTGGAAATTTGTAATGTTACTTCTGGAAATTTAGAGCAGCCGTATTGATTTTCAAGTCTGACAAAAATAACCTCATTTTGGGATTTATTACTGTATTTTTCAGGTGTCAGAATTGCGTTGGTCTTAGCTTGCGCATCTGCTAATGATTCGTAGTATCCTTTGTTCAGTGTTTCGGCAATATTATTTTTAATGAGGTTGGCAACTTTTGTGAGGTTGAAGATTGATACTCCGTCCGCGTTATCGTCACACTGTGTTAATGAGGTGCTGGTCGATAAGATTTCCGTTGCAAACTCAATTTTAATTTGTCCGGTAGCAACACAAGTGGTGCCATCACGGGTGGCTTCTACTTTATAATTTCCTGTAGCTGTTGCGGTATAGGTAGAGCCAGTTTCTGCGGGAGAAACTTCTACATAATTGTTAGGAGTGTTTTCTTTTAACCATTTAAAAGTGTAGAGACTATTGTCAAGATGTGTGTCTAAGACAATGCCTTCACCAAAACAGGCCGGGTTCTTATCGGCAATTGTTCTGTCTGCTCCAAAATTTATGGTCGAGGTAAAACTTCCGGCTTCTATAAAAACAGCTGAGGGGTATCGCCCTGTTTCATCATCGGCAATTACCAGTTTTAAGTGATATTTTTTACCTGGTACGACTTGCGAATGAGCATTCATAACAACGGTTTGTCCGGCATAATTTATAGGACTGTTGACGGTATTATAGCCATTGAAGAACTTTTCATTTAAAGCGGGGCAGCCGTTTTCGTTTACACCAATTGCCAAGTAGGGCTCAATTTTGGCATGGATCGTTGTAGATGAAACAGGTGTTGTAGTGTTAGGTAAAACAGCTAAGTTTTTATAGGGATCACTCGTGTTTGCTTCTTTAATTAGAAAAGCGAATCCATCTGAGTATTTACACGGATAAAATATCTGATATTCGTTTGATGCGAAAATATAATTGAAACTGATAGAGTTCGTTAGCGCAACAAAATCAAATTCAAGGACAGTTGCGTGTTGGCTTTCCACATTGTTTAATGCTTTATTTAAGTCCACATCACCTAGCCAGCTGTCGTTGGTCTTGCCTTCGGAGTTTGCTCTTATAAATGGTCCTTCGGCATTTTTACTTGGTGATGTACTTAAAATAATCCCTCCTGAAAACGGGAAACTACCGCCACCTGAATTAAAATAGGCATAACTTTTACCCGTATTTGCCGGGTTTCCGGTTGCATTAACAGCGCTAATATCAATACAAGTGCTGTTTATTAAAATGTTTTTTGCTAAATCTTCGGGAGTTCTGGAATCGTCTACAGTAATATTCTGCGCTTCTATCTTTACAGATAACAAGCACAGAAAAAATACTAGCGATAAGGCTTTAGAGTATTTCATGGTATAGCAAATATACTACAAATCTCTTTTCTTTAATAGTTTGTATGAAAAGTAAACAAATAAGAATGTCCAGATTAAAACGATTAAAATTGAGGTATAGTGTACACCATAATCTTTAGTGTTTTCAACCCCTATTTGTGTTCCGATAGATCTGATTACCGATAACCTTGTAAAAGGCTCAATAATTAGGTTTGACATGGCTTCCAGAGGGAAAAATTTCATTATGGTGTGACCAGTTTGGCTTTCCGGAAAAATCTGAAAGATCAAAAGGCCTTTTACAATTCCTTCAATAATACTCCACACTAGAAGAAAACCTAAAGCAAAAGCAGAACGTTTTACCAGAATCCCTAAAAATAAACAAAATGCGAAGAAACCGGAGAGTTTTACAAAAAAGGCAAGAAGGTAATCTAAATCCATAAAAATAACGTCAAACTCGGTATACGATGAGAAACAAAATCCAAGAATCAAACTCATTATAAACACAAAAATAGTCGAACCTAATGCAAACAATATGACTGTCAGGAATTTTGATAAAATGAATTCTTTTTTGCTTAAACCGTCAATTAAGTTTTGTTTTAAAGTGCCGTAACTGTATTCATTGGCCATCATCGAAACAATGACAATTGCCAGGAAAAGTTTAAGTAAAGCAGCTATATAGGTATTAAAATGCCAGATAAATGGGAAGTTAAAGATCCCCATTTCTGCCGCATGAAATTTGAATGGACCTATGTCAAATTTTATTGAGGCTATTAAAGCAATAAACGAAAGCAGTACGAAATAGGTTAAAGTTAGGATACGGCTGGCTTTGTTTTTCCAGATTTTTTGTAGTTCTATAGAGATTAGTCTGTTCATGGTCTAGTTGTTTTGGATAGTTGCGTTCTGGGTTAATTCTAAAAATTGTGCTTCTAAACTGTTTTTGCGTTTTACCAAATGACTTAAAGCAATATTTTTAGAAAATAAAAAGAGATTGAGTTCCGAGGCTGATAATTCAGAGTGGAGATAGACTAGAACTTTGCCGTCTTCTTCTGTGATTTTTTCTACTGCCGGATGAGTTTCCAGAATGGTTTTTAGTGCCAGATTATCATTCGCCTGAAGTTCAAAGAAACCTTCGTTTGCAGACATACCATCTACTGAACCGGAGTATAAAATTTCTCCTTTTCGTAAAACAATTACATGTGAACATACTTTTTCGACTTCATCCAGTAAGTGAGAGGCTAACAATATAGTCGTTCCCTGTGACGCAATTTTTCTGATAATATCCCTGATTTGGTGAATCCCCTGCGGATCTAAACCATTTGTTGGTTCGTCCAGAATTAAAATTTCAGGATCATTTAACAATGCTGAAGCAATGGCCAGACGTTGTTTCATTCCTAACGAGAAAGTACTGAACTTACTGTCTTTTCTTTCGGATAAGCCTACTAAATCAAGTTTCTCATTAATTTTTGAATAATTGATGCTTTTTATTTTGCAAACCAGTTTCAGGTTTTCTTCCGCAGTCATGTACGGGTAGAAGTTGGGTCTTTCGATAATTGCGCCTACTTTTTTCAGTGCTTCATGTGTTTCTACTTTTCCTCCAAACCAGCTGTAGTTTCCGGATGTTCTGTTAACCACATTCAGGACAATTCCTAAAGTGGTTGATTTGCCGCTGCCGTTTGGGCCTAAGATGCCATAAACGTGGCCTTTTTGTATTTCAAAAGATACATTTTTTAAGGCTTGAATGCGACCGTATCTCTTGTGAAGATTTTCAATAGTAAGTATGGTTTCCAAATTTATTTCGGTTTTAGTTTTATGTATGACGATTCAACTTGTATATTGTTACGTTAAATTTATTTTTATCAGGCTATTCATGTAAATTTGTAATAAAGATATTCAAAAAAATGAGCGAACCTTTAATGGTTTTAAAAAAACCATCCTATCCTTTAATGCCATCTCTGCTAAGCTATTTAGAGCGATACGAACGTATTTCGAAAGTATCTGTGTTCTATGATGATTTATTGCGATTTACGGGTTCTGTAAATGTTTATGATAAAAACGAAACGGATACTTTATGGATTAGAGTGTATTATAGTGAATTTGAGCGAAATGAAATCGATCTGAATCTTAAAAAAATCTATTCACTTTTGCATTCTGACGGGAACAATGAGATCATTCAGTACTTAAACATTGATGCAATTGATTACTGTACTTTTGGAAATTCTAAACCTTTCCGAATAAAAGTTCGTAATATTCTCAATGATAACTATGTTCATTTTTATATCAAAAAAGCAGATGCTTCAAGAATCTACGGTTTGGAGCTGGAAGATATTCTTTCGCCGGATAAAATCAACTTTCTGGTTTTTAAGGATACTTTAATTGAGGAGCACATTATCGGGATTCCGGGTGATGTTTTTATGGATACTTTACTGGATAGTTGTACGGAAATGGAAAAGTCGCAAATTGCAAAAGAGTTTGTGAAGTTCAACGAACGTTGCATGATCAGGCTTTTAGGAGATATGCGGGCTTACAATTATGTGATTGTACCCATTCATGATTTTGATCAGGTGGTCTATAAAATACGGCCAATTGATTTTGATCAGCAATGTTACGAAGGAAACTTTAAAGTCTATCGGCCGCAGTTTTTTAAAGAAAATTATCCAATGATAAAATTGATTAAAGAGAAACTAGAAGACCGATCCATTATTCAGTATAAAGATGAGGAAAGAGCGATTTTGGCAAAACGTATTCATTCTGCCGAAAACAGGATCAGAAAGCTATTGAACATCATGTGTCATGATACGATTTCAACAGAAGAGCATTTGAATCAACTAAAAATGGAATTGTATCGTTATACCAATGATATGAAGTTTAAGAATGCCAAATCGATGGGACACATTATGTTTGCCGCATTTGAATTTATTACACGTAATTTTAAAAATACAAATTTGGTTTAAGCACAAAATGGACTACAATTTATATCGCATTTTATAGTGAGTACCTGAATTTTTAGTTCGTCAGGTACAATGCCTAAACAAAATCCTAGCTTATTTTGGAGGGCTTAGTTCGATTAAAATATTAAAAAGAAAATATTATGAAAAAGGTTTTTTTACTCGGGATCTCTATCGCTCTATTGGCTTGTCAGCAACAGTCAAATACAAATTTAAAGACACTTTACGCTCTTCCGAAGAAGCTAAAAGAAGTTTCAGGAATTACTTATTTCCCGGAAACGAATTTAATTTATGCTTTAGAGGACAGTGGTAACAAAAATGAGATTTATGCGATAAAGTCAGATGGGAAAATCGCAAAGGCAATCACAATTTCAAATGCGACAAATGTAGATTGGGAAGATATTACGAAAGACAAAAACGGGAATGTCTATATTGGAGATTTTGGGAATAACGACAACGAGCGTAAAGATTTGTGTATTTATAAAGTCAATAAGAACCAGTTGAATAAAGATCAGGCAGTGGCAGAGTATAAAGTTTCGTTTTCATACCCGGAACAAACGCAATTTCCTCCAAAGAAAAAAGAACTGTTTTATGATGTTGAAGGTTTTTTTGAACATGGAAATTACTTTTATCTTTTTACCAAAAACCGCAGTAAAAATTTTGATGGAACTGCTTTTGTTTATAAAATTTTGAATGCGCCCGGGACTCAAAAAGCTACTAAAATTGGAGAGTTTAAGACTTGTGACAATTACAATCATTGTGTTTTAACCAGTGCGACAATTAGTCCAGACGGAAAAAAAGTAGTTTTATTAAGTCATGATAAAATTGTTTTGTTTAAAGGCTATAAAAACGATTTGTTTCATAAAGGATCTCAAACCGAAATTAAACTGGATCACTTTTCACAAAAAGAAGCCATCGTTTTTAAAGACAATAACACCTTGCTGATAGCCGATGAGAAGGCCAATAAGACTGGTGGAAATGTTTATGAGTTTAAGCTAAAATAAAAAGGTACTAAGGTGCTGAGGCTCTAAGTTTTTTTTGCCACGAATTCACGAATTTTAGTTTACTGCATCATTTTTGAATCCCAGGAAAGAAAGCTTAGAATCTTAGTATCTTAAAAAAAAGTTAGCCATGAATTCACGAATGATTTAAGAAATTAAAATTCGTGAATTCATGGCTAATTTTTAAACTCAGTACCTTAGAACCTAAGTCCCTTAGTCCCTATAAAATCAAAAGCTGTAAGCCGCTCCAAAAATGACTCTTCCTGTTTCGTCTGGAGATTTGAAATAAGTGATTCTTGCGGTTAGCACATTGATTGCGTTCAGCCAAAGTCCGCCACCGTAATCCTGATGCCATTTTCTGGAATTTTCACTATCAAGCCATATTCTTCCGTAGTCAAAACCACCCAGAATTCCGTAAGTGAACGGAGCAATTGTTTTTTGAATTTTACCAATACTGAATCGTAAGTCGGTACTTTGCGAAAAATAAGAGCTTCCTAAAAAGCGTTCATTTCTGTAACCGCGTAGATCGGTATCACCACCTAAAGCAGCGCCCTGATAAAATTCATAATTATTGTTCAGCAGTGCTTTTCCTTTTAAAAGAGTAGCTAAAACCAGCTTTCCGTTAGAATCAATTTTATGCGTAAATCCTAAAAGGCTTTCAAGAGTAGGGAAGTTTTGCTTGGTTTCATTTAGATTGGCTAACCACGCTGCCGAGATCATGAAAGTAACCCCCAAAGTTGGTTTCGCGGCAAAATCAGAATTCTTGAACTGATATTTGATTTTTGCTCCACCAAATGTCTGGCTTTCAAAAACATTTGGATTGATGATGTTAGGAATGTCAATAAATCGGTTTTTGGTTTCTTCTACTCTCATTTGTTGGAACATGGGTTGGATGCTGAACTCGCTTCCATATTGTCCGACATGTCTGATCGCTGCCGAAACATTAAATTTCTGGATACGAACGCGGTTATAATCCATATCAAATTGTTCTGTATTATTGACAGTTTCATTTCCGTATCCAAAATAATTCATTGCAAAATTTGGAGTTGTGTACAGAGATTCAACGTCAATAACCCATTTACCAAGCAAACCAGGAAAATGCGTAGCATAATTAAATTCTAAACCTCCTGTTGCGAAATAATAAAAACCGTTTAAAACATGTTTTTGTGTATATGGATTTTGTTTAAAATTGTTGATGGTGTAGTTTAAGTTAAAACCAAGTTTTACACCATCGTCAGGATTGTATCCTATATTTGGAAGTCCCGAAACCACATTGTATTTTGGTTTTTCATAATTGTATAAGTTCACATCGTAATCATCTGTCAGCTGCGTTCGCGTTTTTGAATCCAGATTATAGGTGTTTTCTTTTGATTTAAAGTCATAGACAATAACTCTTTTTCCGTTTTCAATGTTATAAGTATCATTGTTTTGTCCGCCAATCAAACGAATTTTTATGTTTGATTTTTGCTTGCCTGTTACCTCAAAAACATCGTTATCGTCCAAACCGTAAATCCATAAATTGGAAGTTTTGGCATCTGTAACGGTTTTGGTATACACTAATTCGTCACCTTCCTTTTTTATTCTGAAAACCTTAATTTCCAGCGTTTTTTTAGCGCTATGATTGATTACAAATTTGTCCTTTTTATCCGTTCCGGCAATCATCACCGTATGGCTCAAAACATCAAAGTATTCGGAAGCATATTTTTGAAGTTCTTTTTTTCGGCTCTTTAACTTCTGTTGTATGTCTTTAATAGTCTCGTCCTGAACTTCTTTTGGCAGGTTTTTAAAGGCAGTGTCAATATCAGCATCGGTTAGGTTTTCCTGAATGTATTTTGCCTGAGCGATCCAGTCTTTTTCGTCGGCAGTTCTTAAAAATGCCAAATCGAGTGGGTAAGGTTCTCTGTTGAGCCATTTTACGTTGTCGATTTTGTCTTTGAATGTACGCATGTGACGCAGCGCAGGAATGTTCATCAACAGTGAAAGTAAAGTACCGTCATATTTCGAAAAAGCCTGATCGCGATCGCGTGGAATTGGTTTGTAAGTAATCTTTCCGTCTTTTTTATACTCACCCCAACGCCATTGATCATCATGTCTGTCCCAATCGCCAATCAGCATGTCAAACAAACGTGCTTTTATGTATTCGTTTTCATCAATCGTGTATTTTTCATCTTTATGAAGGTTTTTCATCATATCAGATGTGCTTATGATATCTGTTGGATTTCCAAAGTTTTTACCGTCCAGATGATTGTCGGCAGGTCTTTCTTCGACCATGTACAACTCATCTCCAAAATTCGAATTAAATTCTTTTAAAGTATTTTGTTTCGGAATGTAATATATAATCGGATTTGTATGCGCCAATCCTAGTTTGTCCGCCAGATTGCCAACTGCAAAAGGAGTATAAGGATGAGAGGTTGTGTAGAAGTCTAACAAAAAGTTTTCGGCATAAGTGTTTTCAAAATCATTAACAATGTACTGATCTTTAAAGGCTACGGACTGTAAAAATTGTGTAGCACTTTTTTTCAATGCACGCAACACATATTCACGGCCTTTAGGATCAGATACTCTTAAGGATTTGGACTGGTGTCCGCCGCCTTCACGAATAGGTTTAAGCCCGCCCATTAAAGTGTCTAAAGTTGCCGTTTTAACTTCGATCGGTAAGCTGTAATATTTTCTGTAATGATTTCCGAAAAGGAATTTATGGAATACACTTTTTTGAGTCATTTTTTCAGAATAGATGGAAGTGGTCATCTTAGCAGGGAAATTATTCGGAATATCAGCAGCCCAGTTGATTTCTTTTGCTTTTATGATTTCATGTTCAAAAAGTAATTTTTCGTGGTTGTTTTCATTTCCAAAGAAAGAAACTTTGGCGTCTCCGCTTTTGAATAAAGTTAAAGTGGCGTAACCATTTCCTCCATAAGAGAAATCGGTTGAATTGATTGCTCTTGCAGCTTCAGATTTTGATCCTGCACCACTAATAATTTGCTTGATGTTTTCTTTGTTGACGTATTGAAGATTATGATCGTGTCCGGAAACTACAATTACATTTTTCTGCTTTTGCAAAAGTGTCTTAATACGTTTGGAATAAATCGTATATTGTTTGTTTTGAATGTCCTGTGGACTGGCACCGGAAGTTTTTCGCAGTAAATTAATGATAGAACCAATTACCGGAAGCGGGATTTTTTGTTCTAAAGGAAACAATTGTTTTTCTAATGAATATTGTCCGCCATGCGAACCGTTGCTCATCAGAGGGTGGTGAATAGCAAGGATAACTGTTTTTTCCTGGTTTTTATTCAGGATGCTTTCCAGTTCGTCAAAGAAATCCTCTCGGGTTTTGATGTCACAATTGTCATTGATTGTGGGATGGTTGTCCCAGTCTTCCAGAAACCACTCACTGTCAATAGTTACTAAAGTTGCTGTACTGTCTATTTTTACATCTTCTATGGCACAGCTTTTTCGGGGCAGGAAGGCTTTTTTATCGTTTAAATATTTAGTCACAAATTCGGCCTGACGTTCCAGACCTTTGATACCGTTGTACCAATCGTGGTTTCCGGGAATAACAATGGTTTTTCCTCTAAATCCTTTGGTGAGTTTTAACTGATTGGTAAGTTTTGTTTCTGCCAAAGCCTTTTCTGTAGCATTATCATTAGCAGGAAAACCTTTCGGATAAATATTATCTCCTAAAAAAAGTAAAGTCGATTTTTTACTTGCTTTTTTTAGTTTTTGGTGCAGTAGTTCAAGTGTTTGTTGTGCTTTTTCTTCGTCGGCATTTCCGGCATCTCCTACTAAATAAAAAGTGTGGGCAATTTTTATGCTATCTGTTGCGTTTTCCGTTTCGTTAGCGCTGACATTTTTACCGTATTGTGCTTTGTGTGTCGCACAGGAATAGGAGAGCAGCAATACCGTTATTGCCAAAGAACAAGTTTTAATTTTCGCAATAAAATGATTATCCAAAAACAATTTCATAATTTAGTGGTGTAAAAATATTCTCTATGAATTTAATAGAACAATCCGAAGATTTTGTTAGTAATTTACTCAAAGATAAACTTTCTAATTTATATTCTTATCATAATTTTAACCATACTTTAACGGTAGTAAATGCTGTGAAAGAGCTTTGTAAAAAGGAAGATGTTAAGGCAGAGGAGAAAGAAATACTTTTGGTAGCGGCTTGGTTTCATGACACCGGATATGTAAAAGGTTATGAGAATCACGAGCAGGAGAGCGTGGGAATTGCTACAGTTTTTTTGAAAGAAAAAGAACAGTCGGATGAATTTATAGCACAGGTTTCCGGTTTGATCCTGGCAACAGTGAAAGAGTATATTCCTAAAACACATTTGGAGAAAATAATTAAAGATGCAGATTTTGCTCATCTCATGGGAACCGAATACGCAACTACCTGTGAATTACTGCGTATTGAATTAAAAAATACCTGGAATTTAAATTTTTCTAATGCTGAATGGGCAAAAGAGAACCTGAATTTTTTAATGAACAAGCATCGATTTTATACGGATTATGCGCTTAGAAAATGGCAGCCTTTAAAAGAGAAAAACCTGCTTTTGGTTCAAAAGAAAATTGAAAAACAGGAAAAGAAAGAAGCGGATCGAATCGAAGAAGAAAACAGAAAGAAAGAGAAAGTTGAAAAGCCAGATCGTGGCGTCGATACCCTGTTTCGTGTTACTTTAGGAAATCATACTCGTTTGAGTGGGATTGCCGACAGTAAAGCCAATATTCTATTGTCTGTTAATGCCATTATTATTTCGATTGCACTGTCTACGATTATCCCGAAATTGGACAGTCCGAAAAATGCACATCTTGTTATTCCTACTTTTGTGATGTTGATTTCTAGTGTGGTGACCATTATTTTTGCCATTCTTTCGACGAGACCCAAAGTAACTACGGGAGTTTTTACACGTGAAGATATCGAAGCCAAGAAAATTAACTTATTATTCTTTGGAAACTTCTACAAAATGCCATTGGAAGAATATGATTGGGCGATGAACGAAATGATGAAAGATCGCGATTACTTGTATTCCACGATGATTAAAGATTTGTATTACCTGGGGCTGGTTTTGCAACGCAAGTACAATTTACTGCGTATTGCTTACAATCTTTTTATGGTTGGGATAATTGTTACAGTGATCGCTTTTATAATTGCTTTCAAATCAATATAAGCTCAACTAATTTTTAGTTGAGCTCATCTAATAAGTCCTGATAGGTAATTTTTTTTGCCACTGGATTTGTGTTGTTGTTAATTACTTTTACCCTGATTGCTCTTAAACCTGAAACTCCTTGAAGATCTTCAACTTCAAATTGCTCAATAGAAGGCTCGAGAATTTTTTTGTGCTGCAAGTATTTGATGTACTTCAAATATTCAGCTTCCTCACTGTTTTGAGAATAGACAATTGTAATTTTCTCTTTCTCCGTAATACGTTCTTTTGTGCCTTTGATATTCGATTTGTCGATGCGTTTTTTCACCACTTCATATCTGGCATTGTAGGTTCCGTCAACATCAAAGCGTTTTTCATCCATTCTGAAACGGATCGAAAGCGGAGAAGTAAACACTAAAATTAAAGAAGTCACATCCAGTTCATATGGGAGTGATTCTTTAAGCTGATGGTGTTCAAGCTCCATTTCACACAAGGTTTGTAATTGCCACAAACGTAAGTTGTGCAAATACATAATATCAAATGGCTGGGTTGGCGCAATAGAAGCGCCTATGTAAAGATTATGTTCTACACCATCGGTTTTAAATCGTTCGTAATAGTGTGGATAAATCTGCTGAGCTTCAAGTTGTTTTTTATCCAGAACCGATGCCAGTTTTTTATTGATAATAGACATTGCATTATCAAATTTCTTTCTTTCCTGATAAAACAATCCGCTCTTAGCGTCCAGACTTTCAAAGTACTGACGTTCGAGTTCTTCGCTTTTTTCGGTTTCTTTTGTATTCTTTAAAAGAGGATGAATTTCTTCTTCGATATAACGTTGTATATATTGCTCCGTATCTGCTTTTAAAGGTGCATCCAGTTCATCACAGAAGGATTCCAACTCAAATTTTCGCTGTTCCAAAAGTACCAGATTGGTGTTAGGATCCTGGGATTCGAAAATTTTTAACAAAGCGTTCAATTGATTTTTAAGATCAATCTTAACCGTTTCATTTCGATGTTCAGAAGAACCTTTAATGTCGATTTGTCCGTAAAGCGGATACACATTTTTAAATACAATTTCTTTAAAAATATAATCCTTGGTATGATTTATATTTTGGAAGTAGTTCTGTGATTCCCTTTTGAATTTCCAGTAGACACTAGGGTGAATTGTAGTGTATTCCCGTTGAATAATGGCTTCAATCTGGTGTTGCATATCCGTATTGTAACGATCAATAGTATCCGTCAGATACGGGAGAACCAGTTCCAGTTTTGTCGCATTAATAGTATTGAGTGCTTTTATCTTTGACGAAACCAATTCTACAACACCCAATAAATGCCCATCTTTTATAACAGGAGCAAAAACGCAACTTTGGATTCCTTGTTTTAATAAATGTTCTCCTAATTTTATATTTGGTGATTCTTCAATGAATTTTTCGACATTAGAAATCACCAATGGTTCTTTATTGCCCAATAATTTTTCGAAAGTACATCCAAAGAAAGCATTTTTACAATCGATTTCCTGATCTTTAGAAAGCAGGAAACTTTGTAACTGAGTGTCGAATTTAACAGGTCTTATGAATTTTTCCTCCTCAGGATTGTAAACAATAAATCCAACCTTTAAATCTGGAATTTTAAAGATAGATTTAAAAATGTTGGATACGATTTCATCTGTCGCAACGTTTTTTGAATCAGGTTTCAATAAGTTACTTTTTAGATTCGAAATGGCACTTTCTGTCGTAGCATCAAATAAAGAAACAATTCCAAAGCCCTTTAAAATCCAGCTTCCCTTAGGGAATTTTGATTTCCAAAGTTCAAGATCATTGTAGTTGTCAAGCAGCAAATCAATATCTTCTTGGGTTAAGGGGACTGATTTTTCTGTTGGAATAATTTCCATAAAATCGGCATTGTACAAAATGCGATAGTGTTTTTCTACTCCATTTTCGTCCGGAATATCATAGAAAAAAGGCTTATTAAAATCAATAGGTTGTTTGTAGTAAACGCCTAAAATTAGACAACAGTTGTTGACATAGAACTGATGATCGTCGAAATCACGAATTTCCATATCAAACTCAGAACCTGCGTTGTTTAGAATTTGTTTAAAACGTTCGGTATAATTAAAAGATACATTTTGAAAAGGTATCGTAACCGCTTTTATTTCGTTATGCGTCAAGGCAGTCGGAAAGATGTCGGCCAAAAGGTTTTTGATTAAAGCTTCATTGTCTTTAATGATCGAGTATTCCTTAATTCCGGTTCTAAGTTCCGGAATGGATTCGATCTGTTTTAAAACAGCTTTTGCATAGTTAGCCCTGTAATCAACATCCGACAAAGCAATTTCCTCAAAAGATTCGATAAGCTTATGAAAGGATATGATCGTTTCGAAAGGACTTTCGTTGTGTAAATGAATATCCATCTGAAGTGGTTTAGACTGTAAATTTAAGCATAAATTAAGAATTTTTAGCATTTCATTATTTCTTTCCTTTATAACAGCATAGAGCGAAAAAAAGCTTGTAAAGACTAGGGTTAAAAAGTATTTTTTTTGTTTAACAAAATATTAACGTAATTAATAACGGAACGATCGTTCCGTTATTATATCTTTGTGTGAGAATAATCAAATAATCAGTAATTTAATAACAATTAAAATGAAAAAATTAGAGAATAAAGTAGCCATTGTAACAGGTGGAAATAGTGGAATAGGGTACGCCGCTGCAGCAGATTTGGTGGCAAATGGGGCAAAAGTAATTGTGACAGGAAGAAACAAAGAAGCTTTAGCAAAAGCAGAAGCTGAATTGAAAGTAACCGGAATTGCATCGGACCAATCCGATTTAAAATCAATTGACGGTTTAGTTGCCGAAGTGAAGGACAAATTTGGTAAAATTGATATTCTGTTTTTAAATGCCGGAATCGCTTCTTTTGCTCCTTTGGAATCTGCTTCAGAAGGTCATTATGATTCGATTATGGATGTGAACGTTAAGGGAGTTTATTTTACACTTCAAAAACTGTTGCCTATTTTAAATGACGGAGGTTCTGTTATTTTTAATACCTCTATAAATGCCAATGTTGGTATGGAAAATTCAGGAGTTTATGCGGCAAGTAAAGCGGCTTTGTTATCTTTAAACCGTGTTTTTGCAACAGAACTGGCACCCAGAAATATCAGAATTAATGCGATTTCACCGGGGCCTATTGAAACGCCTATTTTTGGAAAATTAGGATTAGAAAAAGCAGAAATCGAAGGATTTGGTGCAGCGTTAAGCGATAAAATTTTATTGAAACGTTTTGGTAAAGCTTCAGAGATTGCTAAGACAGTAACTTTTCTTGCCTCAGACGATGCTTCGTTTATTACAGGAACCGAAATTGTGGTAGACGGTGGGCTTACTGTAAACACAGTGGTTTAATTTTTTGCTCTAATTACGGAACAATCGTTCCGTAATTTTTCGTATCTTTGTAAGAGAATTTAATTATGAAGTTATGGCCAGAACAAAAGAATTTGATGAGGATAAGGCTCTGGATAAAGCGATAGAAATTTTTTGGTGTAAAGGATATAATGGTACTTCGGCACAGGATCTGGTAACGCATTTGGGGTTAAGCCGTTCGAGTTTGTATGATACTTTTGGAGACAAACAGAAACTTTTTTCAAAAGCTTTAAGAAGGTATCTGGAGCATGGGCAGGAAGCCACAAGGAATCTTTTGAACCAATCAGAAGATATAAAAGAAACATTAACCGAGATTTTTAAACAGGCGGTTATTGAAAGTCTGGATGACCGAATGACAAAGGGGTGCTTTGTTGTAAATGCTGCTGTTGAACTCGCTATGCATGACGCAGAAATTGCTAAAATTGTGAGTGATAATCGGCAAACAGTGGAGGAGATTTTTTTGGCAGCAGTAAAAAAAGGACAGAAGGCGGGACAAATTTCAACGCAATTAGAAGCAAGAATGCTGGCTCGTTTTATCTTTAATAATTATACCGGAATCAGGGTGTTGGCTCGCTCCGGAGAGAACGATAAGAAGGTTTACGACGATATTCTAAAAGTGATATTTTCGGTATTGTGACTTTGGAATGAAGCATAAAAAAAACGGCAATTACTGGTGTAGTTGCCGTTTTTTGCTTTAAGTAAGTAATAGAAAATGAATAACTCTTAGCTTTTTTCTTCTTTATTGAAATACACTAAGTAGTAATACATTTGTTTTTCTTCATCCCAGCCTTTTTCAACAAATTTCTCAGCACTTTCCGGATTAATAAAATCCATTTTAATCTGAATGTGAGTGTCCAGATTGATTACGTTTTTAATCGATTTTCGTGCGTCAGAAACTGCAGCATTGGCAATAGGGAATGAGGTTACATCTTCGATGCTGTATTTTTCTCCTTTATCTACTTTATAGTTTTTGAATTCAGGAATTAAGTCTGGATTGTCTAATACTTCGTTTAAGAAATTTTGTTCTTCAAACTGATCATTTTTTGCAAAATAATTCACAGATCTGTTCATGAACATTACTTCTTCTTTTTTGTCTTCTGCCGGTAAAACTACATCTTTAGCGAAGTTCTGACAGAATTTTAAGTATTTTTTAGTGATGAAGTTTTCATCCTCAAAAGCATCAACAGATAAAAAGTGTTCTAACCAGTAACGTGCATCATAACGGTTGCTGTCAACGGTCAGTATTTTGTATCCTTCTTCTTTTTTGTAGTTAAAAATCAAACAACCTTTGTCTAATTTACTTAGGTTGATACCTTGTTGCAGGATCATTTCAAGATTGCTGTCTTTTTCTTCAAATTGTAAAAAGTCGGCTTGTAATTCGCTTTTGAAAATTCCGATGGCATCAACAACATTATTGTCAATACTTAGATTCGTTAGATAGGTGATATAAACCTCTCCGTTTTTAATATGCGGGTGATTGGACTGTTCGAATAAATGTGTTGTGATTCTTTTTGAAATCTCCTGTAAATTTCCAGGATTGTCAAAAATCTCTGTAGCATATTTAAACATATCGTTATAATCCAAATCGACTTCGTGCGCAAACTGATAATAGTTTTCTTCCTTCTCTCTGAAAGGCTTAAAAAAGTACTCTTTTATCAAAGGAACGATCTCGTCATTTAAATTAAATGGCTGTTCCGATAAAAAAATTGCTTCGTTTCTGCTTTTGTTTCCTACGCGGTGTATCGCAAGCGTCTCGATGTGGGTGTTGAATAAGTTTATCATATTTTATTTAGGTTCAGAGAGGCAAAGGTCCAAAGGAACAAAGTTTATTTTCGGGCTTTTATTTTTCTGATAAAAGCACTTAACATTCGTTCTATTTCCCTGCTTTCTCCATTTATTTTGTTAAAACGATTTTCGCTTAAGTATTTTAAATTGAATGAGATTTCAAGTTGGGTTTGCATTTCGAATAACGAAGACATTGAAATATTTAAAAATTTCAGGTAATCATTATTTCCGTCCCTGCCATAACCTTCTGCAATATTACTGGGTATTGATACTGAACTTCTTCTGATTTGTGAAGATAGTCCATAAATCTCTTCTTTTGGAAATGAATTTGTTATTTGGTAAATCTCAGTAACCAAGTTCATTGATTTCTGCCAGATTAAAAGATCCCGGAAAGTATTCATAATCTATTATATTTAAAAAATTAAATATAAAAATAAGAATATTCTTTCTTTTTTAAAAAGGTTTTATAGAAAATATCTTTGAACCTTTGTCACTCTGAACCTATGTACCTTAAAAACTAATTCCAATTCTCCTCAAATCCGTAATCCTCAAAGCTATCGTCGCCTTCAAACATGTCAAGATCGTCTTCATCAAGATCGTCTTCAAATTCTCCGTAGATGTCGTCGTGCATGTCGGCTTCAAAGTTTTTTTCGATGGCTTCGTCCGGCATTTCTCCGTGTGAGAATAGCGTTTCTGGGTATGGAGCTCCTGCGATTTGATCTTCAATAGCAGCTAATTCAACCAGGAATGTCCACATATTGATAAAATCATACACATAGATGATTTTGGTGTTTTCTTTGTCTAAAATAGAAGATAACGGATAATCGCCCATAGTTCTTTGTTCACCAGGAACGTCACCCGTATCAAAAAGTGGAATTTCATCCTCTTGATTCCAGGTTTCATCGCAGGTATAAAACGAAGCTACTTCCATTCCGTCAAAACCAAAAGCGTTGAAGATTGCATTGTGTAAATCCTCAAGAGTGTCGTCTTCAAGAATTGCAATGTCTCTAAAAATATCTTCTTCGGCGTCTAGAATTACTCTAAATTTATAAACCATAATCTTTGTTTTTATTGAGAGGTCAAAGGTAAAATATAAATAATGATTTATGAATTGTGAAGTACGATTTGTTGAAAATATTTTTTATTCGTCGGAGGTAGCAGTGTATGAGTCTTTTGTAATAAACAGGCTCTGAACTGACTCATAATGATTATCGTGAAAAAAGTAATTACTTTCCGATTAATCTTTTCCTGATCTTGTGATAATGTTTGTGATAGGTACTATGGCTCGGATAACTTCTGCTTGAAGTCATATTATTGAAAATTAATGCCGTTATGAATAAAATAAGGACACCGTCTAAAACAGGAGAAAGTACATACATATAACCCAGTTCTTTTATCTGGGCAGAACCTGTAACCGCAATAAGTGCAGTAGCTCCTCCGGGAGGATGGAGCGTTTTAGTAATTTGCATAAATATGATCGAAAAGGAAACTGCCAAAGGTGCAGAAAGCCAAACAATGTCCGGAATTAATTTGTTTATGGTTACTCCAATAATTGCTGATATTACGTGACCTCCAATTAAATTTCGGGGTTGCGAGAACGGACTTTGAATGATTCCGTAAATCAGTACACTCGACGCTCCAAAAGAACCAATTAAGAAAACTATATCAGTGCCGGAAAAACGAATAGATTCCAGATAAGAAAGGATTCCAATACCAACAAAAGATCCTATAAAAGACCAGAAATGTTCTTTATAATCGATTAAAGTCTCTTTGTAAAGTATATAACGGGTTTTACGATAGCCTCTTTTTATTTTTGGAGTTGGCATATTTGCTAAATATTTGATGTGGTATTTTTTAAATTCAGGACTAAAACCTGAACTGATGTGTTATATCAGTGTTTGAAAATTTATTTTACTAAATCTGTCGAATAAGTATAAACGGTGTAAGGATAGATCATTTTTGCGGTATATTTTGATATCAGACAAACAACCAAAATAGGAATAAACAAAGTGTAATCGTTCGTTAATCCGCAAACTAAGAATATGGCTGTAAAAGGAGCATGAATGCTTGCGCTTAAAACAGCCGCCATTCCGATAATCATAAAATTTACAGGAATTACATGTACATGAAAAAAGGTGTTTAAAATGGATGCCAGTAGCAATCCTAAGAAAGCACCAATAAAAAGACTTGGAGCAAAAACGCCTCCATCGCCTCCAGAAGCTAATGTTACAGAGGTTACAATTGGTTTCAGGACTAAAATTCCAATAAAAGTGATAGCCAGAGTCAGTGTCAACGGAATTTCAGCCGAATTGCTAAAAATTCCTTTTATGGCATGATAACCTTCGCCATATAGTTGAGGGAAAATAAACAAAGAAACACTTAGAACGACAGAACCAATTAAGATTTTATAATAATGTGTATCAATTTTTCCGAATTGAGATTTAAAAAATAGCACACAACGAGTTAGGTAAACCGAATTTAGCCCAGCTAATATTCCTAAAAGAATAAAATACGGAATCGCTTTTAAATGCCAGGTCGTAATGGAGACCGCGAATAAAGGTTCTTCTTTTAAAATGGTAAGTAAACCAAAAGCAATTGAAACGGCAATGATATTGGAAATAACAAAAGCGCGGGTTACTTTTCTGGAGATTACTTCTAAAGCAAATAAAATTCCCGCAATTGGACTGCTAAATAAAGCGGTAACTCCTGCAGCAACTCCTGCGCAGATAAGTTCGGTTTTGTATTTACGAAATACATTTTCTTTTTGTTGTGCAACAGATCCGATGGTAGCAGTGGCCACTACGGTGGAGACTTCGATTCCGGTTGAGCCTCCAAAAGCAACAGTCAGTAAACCGTTGATAAAGTGTGACGGAATTTTATACGAAGGCAAGTTTTTTGAGTCTGATTTTGTGCTTTCAAAAACTTCTTTAATGCCCTTGTTTTCTTTTTTCTTGAATAGATAATGTCTTAAAAAGTAGATGACAGACAATCCGAAGACTGGGAAAATGATATAAAAAACAGGATTTACGGAGACTTCATGAAAGAAAATTTCTTCGTAATATTCGGTAATTTTTTTGAGTGAGATTCCTAAAAAGGCCGAAAGAAAGCCAATTAATACCGAAACAATAACTAATTTTTGAAGGACAATAAATTGATGATTTTTTTTGATTCTAGCCGTTTTGTTCATCAGACGTTGATTTTTGAAATCGCATTTTTTCACGCGGATTACAAAATTAGCCAATCAAATTCGTTTTTTCATATAAATCACTCCCTATATTGTGTTAAAGTTACTGGTTTAGAGGAATTCTCTTAGCGTTTTTTGAATTATCGTTCGTAAAACTCAATGGGCAGTTCATCCGGATCGGCAATAAAAGTGAATCGTTTATCGGTGATTTCGTCGATTCGGATCGGCTCCGATTCGATATTTTTGGTGTCTAAAAAAGCGATGGTTTCTTCTAAGTTGATTACTTCAAAAGCCAAATGGCGCAAGCCCACAGCTTCGGGTCTTGAAGGACGTTTTGGCGGATTAGGGAATGAAAATAGTTCGACTACATAGGTGCCATTCAAAGCCAAATCGAGTTTGTAGGACTGGCGTTCTTCGCGATAGATTTCCCGAATAATGGTTAAACCTAAGACTTCAGTATAGAATGTTTTAGATTTTTGATAATCCGAACATAAAATGGCAATATGATGAACTTTATTTAAGGTAAGCATTGTTTTTTTATTGGGGTTCCTGATTTAATTTTCGAATAACTTTTGCCGGATTTCCAACAGCCAGAGAGTTGTCCGGGATATCTTTGGTGACTACCGAACCTGCGCCAACGACACAACCTTTTCCGATGGTTACGCCTGGACAGATTACAGAATTTCCACCTATCCAGCAATCGTCACCAATAGTAATGGGTAGTGCATTTTCGAGCGTTTTTCTAAGTTCGGCATCAAGCGGATGCGTCGCAGTGTAAATTTGAACGTTTGGAGCAAAAAACACATTTGATCCTATGTTTACTGGCGCACAGTCCAGAACAACACAGTTTACATTAAAATAAACGTTATCGCCACATGAAATATTGTAACCGTAATCACAGTGAAAAGGAGGTTCGATATAAAAACTTTTGCCGGTGTTCGGAATCAGTTCAGCTAAAATTTCTTTGGCTTTTTTCGTTAGGCGATATTCCGTTACGTTTAATCGATGCAGTAAATTCTTGGCTTTTCGACGTTCTTTTACTAAGAGAGGATCTCCCGCAACATAATATTCTCCCGAGATCATTTTCTCTTTTTCTGTTTTCATAAAATGTACTTATATTTTTGTTTTGGCAATTTTTTCGTGAATTTTCAAAGTTTCCTGCAAAGCTGCCGTGGCGTACCAAGGGGTTAATTCGGCTTCAAGCAAATTGGCTTTTATGGCAGGATCTGTTGCTACCAATGCTTTTGCTTCCTCTATGGTTTCAACATTAAAAATATAGATGCCGCGATAATTTCGGTCGTTTTTCATAAAAGGACCGGCAACAACCAGTTTTCCTTCTTTGGCTAATTTTCCGATATTCTCCATATGACCTTCAAACAGTTTTTTGCTTTCTTCTTTGGATGCAGAGGTGTTGCTTCCGGATTTTAAAAGGCAAAATACATATTTTTTCATTCCGTATTCGTCTGCATGCAATGATTTCGCAAGATTTTCATCGAATTTAACTTCTGTTTCCTGAGCGAACCCAATTGTGCTGAATAATACTAAAGCTAAAAATGAGAATATTTTTTTCATATCATGATTTGTTTTAAAGCAGTTTCTTCAAAATAACAATCTGTCCCAGATGATATACGTCATGCTGGATAATTCCGTGTATATGCTCGTAGTAGGTATGGCCATTGTTTGTATATATTTTGGACAGATCGTTATCATCAAAATCTTCAAAAAATGCATTCCATAATTCCTGCGATTTCTCCAGATTTTGAAGTGACTGTTCCCAAGCTGCTTCGGATGAATCTAAAACAGGCACAAAATAATTATGGTCGGGCGTTATAATGGTTTCCCCCTGAACACGCTTTAAAATATTTCTTCGCCATTGTATCAGATGATTGATAATTTCCCAAATCGTGTTTAAATTCGGGTTGACTTTTTTGTAGGCCTGAGCTGCACTAACGTTATGTAGTGTATTTATCATGTTAACTTCTAACCAGGGATTTCCATTATAAATAGACTGGTACAGATTCGAAATTCTTTTGCTTTCTGACATAATTGATTTCAGTTTTAAAACACACAAGCTAAGATACAAATAAGTAATTTACAACTCATCCTTAAAATTCTACAATTGGGTTATTTAATATTTTTTAACAGGAAATGTTAAAATACATTTGCTCTATCAAAAACCAAAATCATGAAAACCAAAATTACTTTTATTTTATTATTCTTTACCATTTTTACTTTTGCCCAGAATACGATTTCAGGAAAAGTTGTTGATCAAAAGGGAAAGCCAGTTCAGGGCGCTAATATTTATATAGACGGAACTTATGATGGCGCTACAAGTTCTGAGACGGGTAACTTTTCGTTTGAAACCAGTGAAAAAGGAAATAAATTTTTGGTAGTGAGTTTTTTGCTTTTCGAAACTTTCAAACAGGAAATAGATGTTGCCAATTATAAAGATCAGACAGTAAAACTGAGAGAGAATGTAAATGCTCTTGATGCGGTTGTTATTACCGCGGGAACATTAGAATCAGGTGATAAAGCTAGGGTTTCGGTTTTAAAACCATTGGATATTGTAACCACCGCCGGATCAGCCGGAAATATTATAGCTGCGTTGCAAACTTTACCGGGAACGCAGACTGTTGGCGAAGACGGACGTTTGTTTGTTCGCGGAGGTGAAGCGAGCGAAACACAAACTTTTGTAGACGGGCTTCGTGTGGCACAACCTTATGGTGCAACAACAAACAATTTACCAACCCGAAGCAGATTTTCTCCGTTTTTGTTTAGCGGAATTGCATTTTCAACCGGAGGATATTCTGCAGAATATGGTGAAGCTTTATCAAGCGTTTTGTTGCTAAACACTCAGGATGAACCGGATCAGAATAAAACCGATATTGCTTTAATGACTGTAGGTTTAGGTGTGGGAAATACGCAAAAATGGAAAAAAAGCTCGTTTAGTATCAATACCAATTATATTAATCTGGCACCTTATCAGGCTGTGATTCCACAAAATGTAGATTGGAATAATCCATACCAGTCGTTGGGAGGAGAAGCAGTGTATCGCTATCATTTTGAGCGAGGTATTTTTAAATTATATGCCGCTTTTGATGCTGAAAAATTCGATCTGAATCAGAAAAATGTCAATTTTGTTAATCCAATCAGAACAGATTTAGACAATAATAACTTTTATCTGAACGCTTCTTATAAAGGAGATTTTGGAACAGGCTGGCAATTGACATCGGGAGTTAGTTACGGCTACAGCAAAAACAAAATCAAATTTGACATTAATGATGTAGACAATAATGAAAATGCAGCGCAGCTAAAATTGAAATTAAGAAAGAATATTTCAAATTATTTTAAATTGTCTTTTGGAGCAGATTATTTCATCACAAAGTTTAATGAAAATTATACGGATAACATTGCTCTAAAAACAGCAAACGGTTACAATTCAAACATTACGGCTTTTTACACAGAAGGAGATATTTTATTCTCGAAAAAACTGGCTGCAAAAGTGGGTTTCAGACTTTCGAATAACAGTTTGTTAGACGAAACAAATATTGCTCCAAGGGCTTCTATTGCTTATAAAGTTTCAAAAAACAGTCAGTTTTCATTTGCTTATGGAGATTTTACACAAACGCCAGTAGTTGATTATATTAAATACTCAAAATACCACCAGTTTGAAAGCGAAAAAGCAAGACATTATATTTTAAATTATCAGTTTACCAGACCAGGACAAACATTTAGAGCCGAAGCCTATTATAAAGATTACAGTAATTTGGTACAGTACGATACAAGAGATGTCCAGTACAATTCAGTCTTCAATAATAACGGTTCAGGATATGCCAAAGGGCTAGATTTGTTTTGGAGAGACAGCAATTTGCATAAAAATCTGGAGTACTGGATTTCCTATTCGTATATCGATTCCGAGAGACAATACAAGAACTTTCCAACTATGACAACTCCAAGCTTTATTGCTAATCATAGTTTGTCTGTCGTAACAAAATATTTTATTACCGATTGGAAATCTCAGATTGGTTTCACTAACAGTTTCAGCTCAGGACGTCCGTACAACGATCCAAATCAGACGCAGTTCATGAATGGAAGAACAAAAGCTTATAATAGTTTGAGCTTCAACTGGGCCTATTTATTAACCACTCAAAAAATCCTGTATTTCTCTGTTTCAAATGTATTGGGAACTCAAAATGTTTTTGGATATGATTACGCCAGAAATCCCGATACCAACGGAGTTTACAACAGACAAGCCGTGATACCAACTGCTGACCGTTTTTTCTTCGTTGGTTTCTTCTGGACCATTAGTCAGAATAAAAACGAGAATCAGTTGAAGAATCTTTAGAGCGGCATAGTTACAAAGGTTCAAAGGTGCAGAGGTGCAAAGATTTTGAAAATTGAAGGACATAATTAAGCTAGTGCAAGAAATGCTTTAGTCAGGTTTGGAATCTTTGCACCTTTGTCGCTTTGCACCTTTGTACCTCAAAAAAAAACAATTCAGTCACCAAAATCAACAACTCAGTATCATTTAATTTTAAAAGAATAAAATCCGATATACTTTTGAAGTATAAATTAAAAGGAGCAGAGAGATAAAGGTTAAGAATAAGAAAATCAAAACCTTTGAGCCTTTGCCACTCTTAACCTTTGAATCTAAAAAAAGAGTTTTAATCATCAATAAAAACTTAGAATTCCAGAATCTTAAAATAGTAACAACTTTAAAAACAAGAAATCATGACCAAGATTATTACAATTATTACTTTATTTATTTGTAGTTTAATATCTGCACAAACACAGTTTGAACAAGGAATGGGAAAAGCTTTTGGGCTTTGGAAAGAAGGAAAAAATACAGAGGCTTCGGCAATGTTTGAAAGAATTGCTGCAGCAGAAAAAACAAGTTATTTACCAAATTATTATGTAGCCTTAATCAACACTACAGCAGCGTTCTCTGAAAAAGACAAAACCAAAATTGATTTGTTATTGACCAAAGCACAAGATGCGCTGGATACGGAATTAATAAAAGATCAGAACAATGCCGAATTGTATGCAATGCAGGCTTTGATTTATACAGCCTGGGTAGTAGCTGATCCAATGACAAACGGAATGAAATATTCTGCTAAAGTGATGGAAGCTTATGCAAAAGGAAAAGCGATAGACCCGAATAATCCGAGAATTGTTTTTGGTGAAGCCGATTATCAAATAGGAGGAGCAAAATGGTCAGGTGTTGATACAAAACCGTTATGTGCGCAAGTTGATAAAGCTGTCGAACTTTTTGCTACTTTTAAACCAGCGACACCTTTTTCTCCAAAATGGGGATTAGAAAGAGCTTTGGAGACTCAGAAAAATTGTAAAAAATAAATTTAATACCAACAGAATAGAATGAAAGATCATAGAAACTCATTTGCTGATTTAAAAAGTGGAACCATTATATGTTTCAAGATTTCTATGGTCTTTACAATTTTGTTCTGTGCTTTTTTAGGCGATGACTTAACTGTTAAAAATGTTCTTATTACTTTTTTTGTGAGCTGCCTTTATTCTTTCGGACTGGGTTTTGGTAACGGATATATCAGTGTTTTTCTGGATCGAAAATGGGATTGGCTGGAGCAAACCAATCTGAGAGTTTATTATGGAATTTTGTGCACTATTTTATATACGATTCCGGTAGTTTTAGGAATAAATTATTTCATTTTCGTGGTTCTGCAAAATGTGACTTTAGAGGTGTTTTTTGGAGCAAGGATGCTTTGGGTGCATCTTTTTTATATCATTTTGTCTTTGGGAGTTTCTACTTTCCTGCAAGCAAGAAGCTTTATGGTAAAATGGAAACAGGCATCCAAATTCGAGATAACACAACAGAAGATTATTGCAGGAACGGCAAATGCTAAATTCGAAAGTTTAAAAAATCAGATAGATCCGCATTTTCTTTTTAATAGTTTAAATGTTCTTAGTTCTTTAATTGAAGAGAATCCTGATAATGCACAACGATTTACGACTTCATTATCTAAAATTTACCGCTACGTCTTAGAGCAAAAAGATAAGGAATTAGTTTCTGTTGAAGATGAATTGTCGTTTGCCAAAACCTATATGAATTTGCTCAAAATGCGATTCGAGAATAGTTTGTTTTACGAATTACCAACTGCAAACATAAATCCAGAGGCAAAAGTAGTTCCGCTATCACTGCAGCTTTTATTAGAGAACACTGTAAAACACAACATAGTCAGTGAGCAAAAACCATTGCATATTAGAATTTTTATAGAAGGAGATTATCTGGCGATTCAAAACGACTTTCAGAAAAAAGAAGTTTTGCAGGACCGACAGGGAGTAGGATTGCAAAACATTGTTAACCGATATTCAATTGTAACCAACAGAAAGGTTCTGATTGAACAAAACGAAGAAAATTTCACCGTTAAAATTCCAATTTTAACCAAACAAATTACAGTTATGGAAACAAGTGCAGAATATAGTGACGAAAATAAAGCTTATTTCAGGGCTAAAAAGAGAGTAGAGGAACTAAAAGGGTTTTACGGTAACGTAATTTCATATTGTTGTGTGGTACCATTTTTAATTTTTATAAATTTGAGGTATTCTCCTGGATTCCAGTGGTTTTGGTTCTCGGCTTTAGGCTGGGGATTTGGAGTAGTGATGCATGCCTTTAAAGTTTTTGGTTACAGCTCAGATTGGGAAGAACGAAAAATCAGAGAGATTTTGGAGCGCGAAAACAAACAAAAAAACTGGAAATAGTTATGGAACCGGATTATACAGAGGCAGAACGTCTTTATCGAGCCCGAAAAAAAGTAAAAGAAATTAGAGAGTTTTACGAACATTTGACCGTTTTCATACTTGTAACCATCATTTTAATAATGATAAATCTCTTGACTTCGCCTGGTTATTTATGGTTTGTTTGGTGCGTACTGGGTTGGGGAATAGGAGTAGTACTGCACGGATTGTCGGTGTTTAATATTCCGCCTTTCTTCGGAAAAGACTGGGAAGCAAAAAAAATTAAGGAAATTTTAGAAAAAGAAAAAATAAGTAAATCTGAAAATAAGTATGGAAACTAATTTTGATAAAGAGCAGGAAGATTTTGAATTTCAAAAGATGGCCGGTAAAAAGGTTGTGAAGCTAAAAGCTTTTTATACTCATATGTTTCTCTACATCATTGGTGTCATACTTTACATTTTAAAGGATTATGTTGGACTTCCGCTTAACATCTTTCCTGTAAAATATCTGAACGGTCTGGTGATGTGTATTTGGACTACTGCTTTTCTGGTATCGGCAATAGATATATTCGCTTCTTTTAAAATTTTTGGAGAAGAATGGGAAGAGCGAAAGGTGAAAAGTATTTTAGAGAAAAAAGAAAAAAAACAAAAATGGGAGTAATCATGGAAGTAAATTTGAATGAAGAGGATAAATATTATCTCGCAAAAAAGAGGGTAGAGGAAATCAAAGGTTTTTACGGTAACCTAACAGCGTTTGTCATTGTAAATCTTCTTCTGGTTTTTATCAATTTATATACATCACCTGGTTTTTTATGGTTTTATTGGCCGCTAATGTGGTGGGGAGTTGGAGTCGTTTTTCATGGATTGAAAGTTTTTAAAGTATTTCCGGTTCTTGGAAAAGACTGGGAAGAAAGAAAAATCAAAGAATTGATGGAGAAAGAGAAGGAGAGTAAAAGTAAATGGAAATAACGCAATCAAAGTAAAATGAGACGATATAGAAAAGGGAGGTACGATGATTACAGTGATGAATTTAGTACAGACGAAAGCTATAATTTGGCATACAGAAAAGTGAAAAGAATTAAAGGCTTTTACTCACATTTAAAAGTTTATTTAATTGTTAATGTAATCATTGTGGTTTCCAATTTAAACAGAGACTATTTTGGTCATAGTGCTTATGAAAATGGGTTATTGGATTGGCGTACCTATTCGACCGCAATATTTTGGGGAATAGCTTTAGTGATTCACGCATTGACAGTGTTTGGGCCTGACCTTTTTTTTAGTAGCAAGTGGGAGCAAAGAAAGATCCAGAAATATATGGAAAGAGATGCTCAGAACAACAATACAAAATGGCAATAATTTTTAATTTATAATATTATGGGGCAGTTTAGAAGACAGATGTACGAAGATTATGCACACGAATTTAGTACAGACGAAAGTTTCAATTTGGCATACAAAAAAGTAAAAAGAATTAAAGGATTTTATTCGCATTTAAGAGTTTATATAATGGTGAATATTATCATCATTATTTCGAGTCTGAATAAAACTTATATAGGTGATCACTTTGTCGTAAGAGGATTTAGAGATTGGGAGATCTACTCAACGGCATTTTTCTGGGGCATTGCTTTAGCGATTCATGCATTTTCGGTTTTTGGACGTGATATCTTTTTCAATAAAGATTGGGAGCAAAAGAAAATTCAAAAATATATGGAGAGAGAGGCTCAGAATAAAAATAAATGGAAGTAATTTTAAACTCAATTTTTAATTTTTTGCATTTTAACTAAATGACCACATTAATTATAGAAGACGAAAAACCGGCAGCAAGATTGTTACAACGAAAACTCGAAAAGCTGGATATTGCTGTAGAAACCATGTTACACTCTGTCGAAGAATCGATTTATTGGTTTACGAATAATGAACATCCGGATCTAATATTTCTTGATATTCAATTATCCGATGGTTTGTCGTTTGAAATTTTCGAAAAAATAAATATTCAAAGTGCTATTATTTTTACAACAGCCTACGATGAATATGCTTTAAAAGCATTCAAATTAAATAGTATTGATTATCTTTTAAAACCAATTGACGAAGATGATCTCGAAGTTGCCGTTGCAAAATTCAAAACAAGATTGCCAAAAACAAGTTCAGAAAATTCAAATTTGCAACTTGATTTTGAACAAATTCGTCAAATGTTGTCAAATCCCTTTGAAAAGAATTATAAAAAACGATTTACAGTTAAAATTGGGCAACATTTAAAAGTCATTACAACAGACGAAATCGAATGTTTTTTTAGTGAAAACAAAGGAACCTATATTCACACTTTTGACAATAGAAACTATTTAATCGATTCGACTCTAGAAATTCTGGAACAGGAAATTGATAAAAAAGATTTCTTTCGCGTTAGCAGAAAATTTATCGTTCCGCTTTCCGCCATAAAAGAAATTCAGGTGTATACCAATTCACGGTTAAAGGTAATTTTACCTTCTTATAAGGAAGATGAGGTAATTGTAAGCCGCGAGAAAGTACAGGACTTTAAAAACTGGCTAGGGTAAACTTATTTACTAAATGTGTCGTTCCTACGGAACTTTTTTGTGGGTTGAATTTATTTTTCAATGGATTAAAATCCATTGCTACAATATTTGTCATTCCTTCGGAATTTAATCCGCTTTAAAAAATAGGTTATCAAATGTGGAGAGCTGTAGGCTCGGGCGATATCCTAAATAAAAAAGAGCTGGAATTTTCCAGCTCTTTCTATATAATTTAAGTTATTATTTACTCAATCGGTGTAATGTAAAAGTCATGGCGCTTAGTAAAAAGAAAGCCATAATTTGATGAATTAATCCTAAAGCTAAAGGAACACTGTATAAAAGCGTAAATACCCCCAACAAAAATTGAATGAAAACGAAAACAACGAGAACTTTGATTCCGGTGGATTGATTTCTTGTAAGCGAAAATTTCGTGCCTTTGTAATATAGGAAAAGAATGAGAGCCACTACTACATAAGCAAAAGTTCGGTGTACAAACTGAACACCACTTTTTCCTTCAATTAAATTTTTGACCAAAGTTGATTGTTCAATAAATACAGAGTCGTGTATAAATTGCCCGTCACTCATTAAAGGCCAGTGATTGTGTATCAAGCCGGCATTAAGTCCCGCTACGAAACCACCATAAATAATTTGAATGAGTAAAGCTACTAAAGAGAATCTTGCGATATTACGAAGTGGAATTACTTTGTAAATATTGCGTTCCGGATAAATTAAATCTAAAGCCACCCACAAAGTGTATGCAAAAGTGATAAAGGCAAAAGTAAGGTGTAATGAAAGTCTGAAATGGCTAACATCCGGATTGTCTATTAATCCGCTGCGCACCATAAACCATCCCAGAAAACCCTGGAAACCTCCCATTGCCAGAAGTACAATACATTTGTTTATAGTTGGGCGATCCAGTTTTTTTCGAATCAAAAAATAAACAAAAGGAACAAAGAAAACCAGACCAATAATACGACCGATGAAACGGTGAAACCACTCCCAGAAATAGATAAATTTATAATCTGAAAGCTGAAAATCATTGTGTATGTTGATTTTTTGATATTCGGGGAACTTCTTGTACTGTTCAAAAGCTTCATTCCATTTTGCTTCTGTCAGTGGTGGAAAAGTATCCGTTACCAAATGCCAGTCGGTCATAGACAAGCCAGAATTTGTCAAACGCGTAATTCCGCCTACAACAACCATTAAAAACAATAAAACACAACCTGATAGCAACCAAATGATTACTGATTTATTTCCTTTTTTCATTTTATAAAATAATACTTAATTCCTTATATTTTTTTTAAGCCTAATTTTTCAGCTCTTTTAATAACAAAATCATAAGCAGCCTGATATTCATTCGGAATATCACCTTCTAAAATAGCCTCTTTAACAGCTTCTTTTAAAACTCCGATTTCTCGTGAAGGTTTCAAATCGAAGATCTCCATAATTTCTTCACCGGAAATTGGCGGTTGAAAATTACGAACATGATCGCGTTCCTCGACTTCAACAATTTTCTTGCGAACGATCTCGAAGTTTTTATGGTATTTTTTAAACTTTGACGGGTTTTTGGTCGTGATATCTGCTTCACACAAAGTCATCAAATTTTCGACATCTTCACCGGCATCAAAGACCAAACGACGTACAGCGCTGTCAGTTACTACATCATCAGCCAAAACAATTGGGCGTGAACTCATTACAACCATCTTTTGCACAAATTTCATTTTGTGATTCAAAGGCATGTGCAAACGTTCGAAAATCTTCTTGGTCATTTTCCCACCTAAAAACTCATGTCCGTGAAAAGTCCATCCTTGTTTTTTGTTGAAACGTTTTGTTGGCGCTTTTCCAATATCGTGCAGTAATGCTGCCCAACGTAACCAGACATCGTCTGTATTTGGACAAATATTATCAACCACTTCGAGTGTGTGGTAAAAGTTGTTTTTATGGGTATGACCTTCGATTTCTTCAACCTGATTCAATGCGGTTAATTCGGGTAAGATTAGATCTAAAAGTCCCGTTTTGTACAAAAGTAAAAATCCTGTTGAAGGTTTAGGAGTTGACAGAATTTTGTTTAATTCGTCAACGATTCTTTCGCCTGAAATAATTTTAATGCGATCGGCATTTTTTGTGATGGCATTTAATGAATTTTCTTCGATTTCGAAACTCAACTGCGTTGCAAAACGAATAGCACGCAGCATTCGCAAAGGATCATCAGAATAAGTAATGTCCGGATCCAAAGGCGTTTTGATGATTTTATTTTCTAAATCGGTCAAGCCATTAAAAGGATCGGAAAGATCTCCAAAGTTTTTTTCGTTCAGGGATAAAGCCAAAGCATTAATGGTGAAATCCCGACGGTTTTGATCGTCTTCCAATGTTCCGTTTTCAACTATCGGATTTCGGCTGTCAGAACTATAAGATTCTTTTCTTGCTCCAACAAATTCAATATCGGTATCTTCAAAACGAAGCATCGCCGTTCCGTAGGTTTTAAAAACCTGTACCTTTGGATTTTTAGGAAGTAATTCAGAAACTTTTAATGCCAATTCAATACCGCTACCGACAGCAACAATATCAATATCTTTTTTTGAACCTCTGTTTAAAAGTAAATCCCGAACAAAACCCCCGATAACATAACTGTCAACGTTGAGTTCCTGAGATGCTTTCGAAATGATATCGAAGATTTTATGTTGTAAAGCAGTTTTATAATTTGTTTGTATAGCCACGAATTCACTTATTTTTGAATAAAAAAACATTTTCAATTTCTAAGAAATGAAATGCAGGCAAATTTACAACATAGAAAATGCCTATTATAATCTAAGGCTCACTTTTTTGAATAAATTCACAGTTTGAGTGCTTGAATTTTATTAAAAGAAGAAAGATTGCCACGAATTACACGAATTTCCGCGAATTAGATTGGGTATAGAAAAAAGAAATTAGCGAAAATTCGTGTAATTCGTGGCAAAAAGAAACATTTATAATGCGATCGAACAAATCAATTCAGATCTCTTATTTTTAAAAATTCAATTTGTATTTTTGAAGTATATAAAAATGCACACATGAAAATTGTTATATCGCCTGCGAAGTCATTAAATTTTGAAAGAGAATTACCAACTACTCAATATACAGAACCCGCTTTTTTAAAAGAAGCGCGTGTGGTTCATAAAATATTAAAGACTAAAAAACCTGCTGAGTTATCTGAATTAATGTCTATTTCAGATAAATTATCCGATTTAAACTGGAGAAGAAATCAGGATTGGAAAACACCTTTCACGCCTGAAAATGCCCGTCCGGCAATTTATACATTTGATGGAGATGTTTACACAGGCCTTGACGCTTATACTATTCCAGTGGAGAAACTTGAGGTTTTGCAGAGTAAACTCCGAATTTTATCGGGGCTTTACGGAGTGTTGAAACCACTTGATTTAATGCAGGCTTACCGTTTAGAAATGGGAACAAAATTACCTGTAGACGAATATAAAAACCTGCACGAATTTTGGAAACCAACAGTGACAAAAGCTCTAAATAAAGAATTGACCAAAGGTGAATTGTTTGTGAATTTGGCCAGTAACGAGTACTTCTCGGCAGTAGATGTAAAAGCGTTAAAAGTTCCAGTGATTACGCCAGACTTTAAAGATTATAAAGACGGAAAACTCAAAATAATCAGTTTCTTTGCGAAGAAGGCTAGAGGTATGATGGTGCGCTATATTATTGATACCAATGCCGAAACAATTGAAGATTTAAAAGGATTTAATTACGAAGGTTATCAGTTTGATTCTAACCTTTCGAAAGGAAATCATCTGGTTTTTACGAGATAGGTTTTTTTTAAGGTTCTGAGGGGCTAAGATGCTGAGATGCTAAGTTTTTTTGCGGAATAACTGGTAGCGGAAGGTATTGTAGCTAGGGATTTTAATCCCAAGCCATAAAAAAAATGCAAATAGGAACAAAAAATAAACGCCGAATTCAAAATCGAATTCGGCGTTTTGCGTATTATAAATCAATTATTATTAATGCATTGCATCAGCAGGATTAATCTTGTTTTTTCCTTTTTTGATTAAAAGAATAATTGGTATGCAGCATAAGAACATGATGCCGAGATACATGAAAATATCCATATATGCCATTACCGTACTTTGTTTCATTACAGAATATTCCAGAGCCTGATAGGCTTTTTTCAGTGCAACATCGGCTGAATATCCTTTAGACATAAAAGCTCTTTGCATTCCTGCAATACGTTGTTGTACGTCGTATTTTGCAGGATCTAAATTGGTTAGTAAGTTAACTCTGTGTTCCTGACTCAAACGGGTGATAAAAGTGGTAATAATTGCAATACCAAAAGAACCTCCTAATTGTCGCATCATTCCGGTAAAAGCAGCTCCTTCACCAATATGTTTTCCTTTTAAGGTAGAAAGTGATAGTGTGGTAATAGGTACAAAAAGTAGTCCCAAACCAATACCTCTTAAAATCAATGGCCAATACATGTGTTCAACACCAGTATCCGGAGTCATTCGGGTCTGCATCATATAGGTGAAGAAAAAGAAAACCAGGAATCCTACTCCCACCATATATCCCTGAGGAACCCCTCTCTGAATCATATTCCCCACAAAAGGCATCATGATTGCTGTGGTAATAGATCCCGGAATCAATAATAATCCGGCATCTGTTGCGGTCCATCCTAGGATAGATTGCGTGTATATCGGAATAATTAAGGTAGAACCGTACAGACCAAAACCAAGAATGAAACACATTACAGTTCCAATTCTAAGATTTCCATCCTTAAGAACACTTAGGTTTACGATTGGGTGTTTATAAGTAAGCTCTCTCCAGACAAATAAAATTAATCCAAGTACCGTAACCACACTTAAAGTTACAATAGTCGAATCGTTAAACCAATCGTCTTGTTGCCCGTGCTCCAAAACAAATTGTAGAGATCCGATAAAGGCAGCAAGTAATATAATTCCCCACCAATCTACTTGATTGGCTTTTAATTTTTCTCCATATTTTGGACTTCTTACGAAAGTTAGCGCCAAAATAGTAGCTATAATTCCCAATGGAATATTAATATAAAAAATGTAAGGCCATGAGTAGTTATCTACCAGGTATCCTCCTAATGGCGGACCTAAGGTTGGACCTACAATTACTCCCATTCCGTAAATCGCCTGAGCCATTCCACGTTTTGCGATGGGATAACTTTCGGTAATAATAGTTTGGGCAGTAACTAATAAAGCTCCTCCGCCCATACCCTGAACAAACCTAAAGGCAACTAGTTCCCATATATTACTGGCATTACCACATAAGAAGGAACAAACCGTAAATAATATGATAGAGGCCACAAAATAATTACGTCTTCCAAATTGTTGCGATAGCCAGCTCGTCATCGGAATTACAATTACATTCGCAATCGCGTATGCCGTAATTACCCAAGCCACATCAGTTAAAGTAGCACCAAGGCTACCTCGCATGTCTGTTAGTGCTACGTTTACGATAGTGGTATCTACAATTTCTAACAGTGCACAAAGTACTGCAGTAATCGTAATGATCACACGTCTAAAACCGTATTCTACTAAATCGTCATCTGCTTGTACTGCTGTTGCCATATTTTATTTTAAATGTACATCTACATCAACATTCATTCCTGGTCTTAGTAATTTTACTTTCTCCGGATCGTTAGATTCGTCTAAACTAATTTTTACCGGTAATCTTTGAATTGTTTTTACGAAGTTACCTGTTGCATTGTCAGGAGGTAATAAGGAGAAACGAGATCCTGTTGCTGGCGAAAAAGAGGTTACAGTACCTTTGAATTCGTAATTTGGATAAGCGTCAACTTTTAAGCTAACTTTTTGTCCAATAACCATTTTGTTTAATTGAGTTTCTTTAAAGTTAGCAACAACCCAAGCTTCATTGTTATTGATGATGTAAAATAAAGATTGTCCAGGTTGAACCAATTGTCCAGGTTGAATGTCTACTTTAGAAACCTGACCGTCAATTGCCGCAGTTACAACAGTATAGCTAAGATTTAAATGCGCTACATCTAACATTGTTTTTGCTTTTTTGATATTGGCAGCAGCTACTTCAGTTTGTTTGTCTGAAACTTTTGATTTCGATTGAATTACTGATTTTTGGTAAGAACTTGCTTTTTGTTGATCTTGTAAAACACGTACCTGGTTTTCAGCTTCTTCTTTTGCAGATAAAGCCTGCTCATATTGTTGTTTTGTAATCGTATGAGTTTTGTACAAATTATTGTAACGGTTGTAATCGTTCGTGATTTGTCTTAATCTAATTTTTGCACTTTCTATAGAACCTGTTGCAGATTTCATTTGCGCATCAGAAACTGAGATACTTGCATTAGCGCTTCCAATATCAGCTTTTGCAGCTTCGTATTGACCTTCAGCACCTAATAATGCGGCATTTGCTTCGTCGATTTTTAACTGGTAATCTCTTTTGTCAATCGTAAATAAAGTATCTCCTTTTTTTACAAAGTCGTTATCTTTCACATATACTTTACTAATATATCCAGATACTCTAGGAATAATTGGATTCATTTTTTTCTCGATTTGAGCATCATCCGTTTCTTCGTGAGCTTGTGAGTGTAAGTATTTTGTGATTCCGTATGTTCCGCCCACTAAAACCAAAACGGTTAGTATGATGATGAATTTAGTATTTGTTTTTTTCTTTTCCATGAGAGGTATCGATTATATTTTAGAAAGATTGAATGATTGTGATAATTGTCCTGATACTGAAAGTAATTCGTAATATTTTTGAATTATTGTAGCTTTAGATACAGCAGTATTGATTTTGGCGCTTAATTGTTCAACGTCTGCCTCAACCAAATCATTAGTGTCTGATAAGCCATTGTCAAACTTATCTTTTACAAGTCTGTAATTTTCACTTGCCTGTTGAAGTGCTTCATCATAAACTACACTTTGATTTATAGCCAAATCATAGTCTTCAATAGATTTTTGAACTTCAACTTTAATACGATCCGTCATTACAGCCTCACTATTTTTAACTTCCAGAGCTTTGCTTTCAGCTACTCGTACATGAGCACTGTTTTTGTAAATTCCGGATAAGTCATAAGTTAAACCTAATCCAAAGTTCATGGCATATCTTACAGTTATAATGTCTTTTAAGTCCAGAGCTGTATAACCGCCAAGTAAGGCTAATGTAGGATAGTATGCTGCTTTTGCTACTTTGATATTTGATTCAGAAGCCTTTTGCTGTAAACGAATTGCTTCCAGATCTTTTCTGTTTTCAAGAGCTACTGCGTCTGATGTTGGCGCGTTGCTTGTTTTTAAGTTGAAAAAATCATTTTCATTCACCTGAAGTTTAGTATTAGGATCTAATTTTAATAAAGTGGTTAGATAGAAATTGATATTGTTAAGATTGTTAGTCGCTTCATCAATAGATAATTGTGTTTTTGAAACTAATAATTGAGACTTTAATAAATCATTTCTGGGAATAATTCCATTTTTTTCCAGTTCTGTAAAATCAGTAACACGTTGTTTCGCGCTTTTTTGATTTTCATTTAAAACATCCAGTGTTTTTTGAGCTTTATACAAAGCAGTGTAATAGGTAATTACTCTTAAAGCAACATCCTCTTTTGTTTTTGCGGCAGTAGCATTTTCTGCTTCGTATAAATTATCGTAAGCATCAATACTATTTTGAATCTTGAATCCTGCAAATAAAGGCAGACTTAAATTTGCCATTCCAAACATTGCTCTGTCCGGAGATGCCAAAGATGCATTTTCGCCTTGATTTGGCATACTAATCGACGCTTTTGTAAGGCGTTGGTATTGACCAGAAATTTTAATATCCGGGTATTGATTGTCTTTTACGGTTTTTAATTCGTATTTTTTCGTGTTTACCTTAGTATTGGCAAGCGTAACTTCGTTACTTTTTTCCCAAGCCATTTTAACGGCCTCGCCTAAGGTTAAACTTGTTTTTTCTTGTGCTTCAATTGATGAAATTCCGATAAAGAAAATCCCAAAGAGCATTAATTGATTAATTTTCATAAACAAGAAGAGCTTTTATAGTTTGTTGAATGTGCTTTGTAAGACTGGTTTTTATATAATTATTGTACAATTCTTCGGTATTTAAGTTCAATAATTCTTCAAAGAAAGGTTTGTTCATGTGAAAATGAAAAAAGGTTCCGATAATTGTTGGAGTGATGAGCGGAATGACAACATCTTTTCTGAAAACTCCTTTTTCCTGACCTTGTTTAATAATACTTTCAACAGATTTTAAATTTCCTTTTTTAAGTTCTGTGAAGGCAATAAAACTTTTTTCTCTTTTTTTTGCGTTTATTTCAAAATGTAAGACCCTGAAAATCCCTTTGTTACAGCTGATTCTCTGAATGTAAATTTCGATTAATTTATTGACTTTTTCAACAGGTTCTAAGTTTTCCTGTAATAAATTTTCGAGCTTTAACTTTAAATCAGAAGTCTTGTAAATGATTAAGGCTTCAAGTAATCTTTCTTTTGAACCAAAGTAATACGAAACCATGGCAATGTTAATCTTGGCATGTTTTGAGATATCCCGTATCGATGTACCTTCAAATCCTTTTTCAGAGAATAGCTTTTCGGCAACCTCAAGAATCTGAATTTTTTTATCGTTTAATTCGAAGTTTGACATGGTATTGTTTCTAATCGGGTACAAAATTAAACAAGCGTTTAAATTAAACGTTTGTTTAATTTTGTTTTAACAAAATATTAACACAAAGCGATTTCGACAATTTTGCCACTAAATTTGATGTTTGGGAATAAAAAAAGCCTGAAAAAATAAGGTCTTTCAGGCTTTTGTTGAAAATTAATCTTTGGGTAATTTCACTGCTTTAAAAATTCCAGTATTAGAAAATAATCTAATATCGGTTTTATTCTTAGGAGTTAGTTCATATCGAATATTAGAAATAATCTCATTTTTTGGTGATAGTTTTAAATCTTCAATTGATATTGTGGAAATTACATTTGGACTTGTCGTCCCGATAAAAATATTTGTTTTTTTTAATTTTAAAATATCTAAATGCTCAGGTTCTAAACTTTTAACATCATTTAAATTATAAAAGAAAATACTGTCCTGAGATTCTTTAAATGTTTCAAATTTATATCTTTTATAACCTTGATTTCTACTTGTAAAACCATCATTTTGAAAAATTTTAGTTTTGATTTTAATCCCATTTTCTTCATCAACTTTAATTTCTAAAGGAAAAAAGATTTTGTTTGAAACTTCTTGATCATCAAGTTTTTTACAAATAACACCGAAAATATTTCGTTTTGTTGGAATGCTTTCAAAATATTGAAAAGGTAATGGTTTGACATTATCGATATCAAATACATCTGTTGAATCTAGAATAGCATAACCAAAAATATGAGAATCTCGACCTCCCCAAGCATCATATTTATAGATGACTTTTGAAGAATTTTCTATCTTTTGCATATATAACTCAGATAAATGCCAACTCCTGTCACAGCTTATGAAAATTAATAGAATAAAAGGATATAATAAAGATTTAAAAACTTTCATCTTTTAATTATCTAATTTCCCCAACAAATTCTTCAATTTTCTTGCTTCCGTTTTCACTCAGATGTTTGATAAAAGCACTTCCGATAATAGCCCCTTTTGCAAATTTAGTAGCCTGATCGAATGTTTCTTTATTTGAAATTCCAAAACCAATAATTTGTGGGTTTTTAAGATCCATTTGGGCAATTCTTTCGAAATAGCTTTCCTGAATATTTCCAAAACCTGCCTGAGAACCTGTGACACTTGCAGAACTTACCATATAGATGAAGCCATTTGAAACACTGTCAATAAAACGAATGCGCTCGTCTGAAGTTTGTGGGGTAATCAAGAAGACATTGATTAAGCCGTATTTTTCGAAAATCGCTTTGTATTGGTCTGCGTAAACATCTACCGGTAAATCTGGAATAATTAACCCGTCGATACCAATTTCGGCACATTTTTTACAAAATTCTTCGATTCCGTATTGCAGCATCGGATTGAAATATCCCATTATAATCAACGGAATTTTTACGCTTTCGCGGATGTCCTTCAACTGGTCAAAAAGAATTTGAGTAGTCATTCCATTGTGAAGTGCCTGAGTAGAACTTGCCTGAATGGTTGGGCCATCGGCTAAAGGATCACTAAAAGGCAAACCAATTTCGATTAAATCGACACCATTTTTTTCTAAATCCTGAATGATTTGAACGGTGTCATTTAAGTTCGGATATCCGGCTGAGAAATAAATAGAAAGAATCTTTTTATCTTCTTGTAATTTTTGAGTTATTCTGTTCATTGTTTTTACTTTTTCTTCTAATAGATTTTGAAAGTCTCTTAGATAGGTTTAAATTTTATCTTACTATAGATTATTGGATTTTTGTTGATTGTATTTCACGCAGATTTTGAGTGATTTAAGCCGATTTGCACAGATTTTTTAAACTACTTTATGATTAGATCTTTTTTAGTCCTTGAAATCTGTAGCATTATTTTTTTATAATCTTACTTTTCCAAATATCATTTTGATTTTCTAACAATAATAATCCAGAATCTGAATCATTCATTTGCGTAATTAATTCTCCTTTGTTATTCCAAAATGCGCTTTGTCCTGCTGATGGAGATCCCCATGATTCACCGCTAAAATTAGACATTAGAACATTCATTTGATATTTCTGAGCGTAAGCTTGTAAATCGCGATAAGCACTTGGAATTCCGTTTGGTGAAAAGAAAATACTGGCAATATAAATATCAGCCCCTCTTTTACACGCATTTTCGGGATGCAGCGGATTGTCAATATCAGCACAAATAGCAAAGTAAATCTTCTTGTTTTCGATAGTAAGCATTGGATTAAAATCGAAAGAAGACTGAAAAAACTGATCTTCCCCTTCATGCAAAAATTGCTTCGTATATATAGAAACAGAGTTGTCCGGGGCAATAATAAATTCTCCAATAAATAATTCTGATGCGATCTGAATTGGTGCGCCGGCAATGATAACAATATTATTTTCGACGGCTAATTTTTTTAAATGATCCAATCTTGAATCGTCTGCATTAAAAGCCAGTTTTTGAGCAAATTCTCTTTCGTAACCTGTGATCGACATTTCAGGAAAGGCAATTAATTGTGCCCCATTTTGAACGGCCAGATCTACAAGGCGATAATGCTCTAATAGGTTTGAATCAATATCTCCCCGTAATGGTTTTGTTTGTGCTGCTGCTAGAATCATTCTTTGCGATTATTAGTTTTCGATGTAAATCCAGGCAACTACTCCGGATTTCAAGGTTACCTGAATTCTTTTATACGCATTAGATTCGAATAGATCTACTTTAGCCAAATCAGTACTCGAAATGTTGAAAACAACACCGTGTATAGGGTCCGAAGGGGCTTCCGTTGGTACAACTACAACATAATCTGCCATTCCAAATTCTTCCTCTATTTGCAGGCTTTTTAGTTTGTGACCCAGCAGCTGATCCGGAGTACCAGTTAATAATTTATTAAAGAGTCGCATCTGAATTTCTTTCGATCGTAATGTTCCGTAAGAGAATAACTTTTCCATGGTTGCTACTGTATTACAATTTAAAATACTCGATATAATTGTCTAAATCCTTGTCTCCACGACCGGAAAGACTGATCACCACAATATCCGTTGGTTTGAATTTCTTCTGATCTAAAACAGCAAAGGCATGTGCGCTTTCGATTGCCGGAATAATTCCTTCTAATTTGGTAAGCTGTAAACCAGCATTCATCGCATCATCATCCGTAACAGAAAAGAATTCTCCACGACCTGTGTGTGCCAGATGTGCATGCATAGGGCCAACTCCCGGATAATCAAGACCCGCAGAAATTGAATATGGTTCAGTGATTTGTCCGTCAGGAGTTTGCATTAAAAGAGTTTTACAACCATGAATAACCCCCACTTTTCCTAATTTACTGGTTGCAGCACTGTGACCACTATCGACCCCTTTTCCAGCTGCTTCTACCGCGATGATTCCGACTTCAGGTTCGTGTAGAAAGTGGTAATAGGTTCCGGCCGCATTACTTCCGCCACCAATACAAGCAACAACATAATCCGGGTTTTCACGTCCTTCTTTTTCTTTTAACTGCCATTTGATTTCTTCTGAAATAACACTTTGAAAACGGGTTACCATATCTGGGTAAGGATGTGGTCCAATTGCTGAACCAATAATGTAATGGGTATCTACCGGATTGTTAATCCAGTCACGAATCGCCTCATTGGTAGCATCTTTTAAAGTTTTGGAACCTGAAAGTGCGGGACGAACTTCGGCACCTAACATTTTCATACGTGCTACGTTTGGTGCCTGACGTGCAATGTCAATTTCACCCATATATACAATACATTCCAATCCCATTAAAGCACATACTGTAGCGGTTGCCACACCATGCTGACCTGCGCCCGTTTCGGCAATGATTCTTTTTTTACCCAGACGTTTTGCAACTAAAATTTGTCCAATCGTATTGTTGACTTTATGTGCTCCGGTGTGATTTAAATCCTCTCTTTTCAGATAAACTTTTGCATTATATTTTTCAGATAAACGCTTGGCGAAATAAAGTGGACTGGGACGGCCTACGTAATCTTTTAGTAATTGATCAAACTCTGCCTTAAAATCAGGTTCGCTTGTTATTTTTAAGTAATTCTGACGCAATTCTTCGACATTCGGATATAACATTTCGGGAATGTAAGCCCCTCCAAATTCTCCGTAATATCCTTTTTCGTTAACATTATAGTTCATTGTATAGTTGTTTAGGGTTTAAAGTTGCAGGTTTTAGATTTTTCCGAAACTTTCTTAATAGACTTATATTTTTCAATCCAGGCTCTGTCTCAAATTTACTGTTTACATCAATAGCGTAAACAGGGATTTTGAGGTTTTTTATCGCAGGGATTTCTTCAATTCCAATACCACCGCTTAAGAAAATCGGTTTCTCAGATTTGTAATTTTCTAAAATTTTCCAGTCAAAAGTAGTCCCGTTTCCACCGGGTAATTTTCCTTTTGTATCGAACAAAAAGTAATCACATACACTTTCAAAAGGTGCTAAGACTTTAAAATCAAAATTTTCATCAATAGAGAATGTTTTTATGATTTCGATGGTAACATCAATTTTGGCATCAATTTTAGCTTTTAATTCCTGACAAAATTCAACAGATTCTTTTCCATGTAACTGAACCGCTTGTAAATGATATTTGTCTGCTTTTGATATAATATTATCAACAGTTTCATCCACAAAAACGCCTGTCTTTTTTATGGTATGAATCAGTTCCGGAATTGTTCCGTCAAAATAGCGAACGGATTTTTCCCAGAAAATAAATCCCATATAGTCGGGTAGGAGCGCTCCTGTCTCGAGTATATTGTCGGGATATTTCATACCGCAGATTTTTAGTTTCATTTTTTTTATTTTTATGCTATAAGCTTTTGCTTTATGCCGTATTATTTTTTATCGATTGGTTAGAGTTTAAGCAATAAGCTTTAGGCTTACGGCTTATAGCCTAAAGCTTACAGCCGTTTAATAAATTCAGTTGCTGCCTGCCCGGCATTCGTTGTTTTCATGAAGTTTTCTCCTATCAAAAAACCACTGTAACCATAAGGTCTTAATTCTGAAATGGCTTCAACAGATGAAATTCCGCTTTCTGAAACTTTAACAAAATCATTCGGAATCTGAGAAGCCAGTTCTTTGCTGAAATCCAGACTTACTTCGAAGGTTTTCAGGTTTCTGTTATTCACACCAATCATATCTAAACTTGGCATGATAGATTTTTCTAATTCTTCCTGATTGTGTACTTCCAGCAAAACTTCTAAACCTAATTGTTTTGCAAATTCTGATAAGGATTTGATTTCTTCGCGGGTTAAAACCGCTGCAATAAGAAGGATTAGATCCGCTCCATAGGCTTTGGCTTCTAAAATCTGATATTCATTAACGATAAATTCTTTTCGCAAAAGCGGAATATTTACACTAGCTCTTGCTAAAAGTAAATCGTCTAAAGAACCTCCGAAATATTTTCCGTCTGTTAAAACCGAAATCCCGCAGGCTCCGGCATTTTCATATCCTTTAACAACTTCTTCAACTGTAAAATTTTGATTAATTACAGCTTTTGAAGGAGAGCGACGTTTGTGTTCGGCAATAATTCCTGTCGAACTTGTCCTTAATTTTTGACTTAAAGAAATGGTTTGTTTTTCAAAAAACACAGAAGCTTCCAATTGCGAAACTGGAATAATGGATTTTTTGAGAACGACTTCTCGTTTTTTATCAATTATTATTTTATCTAGAATGTTCATTGTTTTATTTGTTTCAGGTTTCAAGTTTCAAGTTCCCGGTTTCAACAACTTGAAACCTGAAACAAAAAAGACTTGAAACTATTTTTTACTTACTTAGTTCTTGTAATTTTTTAAGTACTTGATGTCCTTTCCCGGAAAACAAACTTTCTTTGGCCTGCTTAAAACCTTCCTGAGGAGAGCATTTGGTTACGGTTGAAATGGCCATTGCGGCATTTGCACAAACCACATTATTCTGAGCCTCACTTCCTTTTCCGGAAATAATGCTGACAAACATATCCGCTGATTCTTCGATGGTTCTTCCTCCCTCAATTTCTCTTTGAGATAAAAGACGAACGTTGAAATCCTCCGGTTTCAGCATGCCTTCCATATCGCTTGTAATGATTTTTGTTGGACCGGTTAACGAGATTTCATCGTAACCGTCAAGTGAATGCAGGATGGTAAAATTAACATCTGTGTTTTGATATAAATAAGCATACATTCGGGCTAATTCTAAATTGAAAACACCAACCAGTTGATTTTTAGGAAACGATGGGTTTACCATTGGCCCTAACATGTTAAAAAATGTTTTTACGGCCAGCTCTTTTCTGATTGGCCCAACGTTTTTCATAGCAGGGTGAAATAGGGGAGCGTGTAAAACACAAATTCCTGCCTGATCGATACATTTTTCTAAAAATGCAGGGTCATTACTGAATTTTATTCCCATTTTTTCCATCACGTTACTTGATCCCGAAATAGAGGAGACCCCATAATTTCCATGTTTTGCTACCTTTATTCCTGCTCCGGCAGCTACGAATGAAGCTAAAGTCGAAATGTTGAAAGTATCTTTTCCGTCACCACCCGTTCCGCACAAATCGATGGTGTTGTAGTCTGACAAATCGACGCGAATGCATAATTCTAATAAAGCTTCTCGGAATCCGGAAAGTTCATCAATCGTAATGCTTCGCATCATAAATACAGTCAAAAAGGCCGAAATCTGACTTGGGTTGTAAGCCCCGCTTGAGATGTTAATCAACACGTCTTTGGCTTCCTCCTTCGAAAGCACTTCGTGATTGATTAATTTATTTAGTATGTTTTTCATTTTTTTAAGTTGCTAAGGTTCTGAGGTTCTAAGGTTTCACTGTGACTGAATACCGCCACTGAATACTGTGACTGCGACTGACGACTTCTAACTCTTTATCCAATTCTCTAAAATCAGTTTTCCTTTTGGTGTCAAAACACTTTCGGGATGAAACTGAACACCTCTTACATCAAATGTTTTATGTCTTAGTGACATGATTTGTCCGTTTTCATCAACTGAAGTGGCTTCAAGAGCCTCTGGTAAATTGCTGTTGACTACCCAGGAATGGTATCTTCCTACTTCAAATTCATTTCCTAAGCCTTCAAACAAAAGCTCATCTGTAACTACTGTTTTTACATTTGTGGCAACGCCGTGATATACTTTGTCGAGGTTTGAAAGCGTTCCTCCAAAAACCTCCCCAATAGCCTGTTGTCCTAGGCAAACTCCTAGAATACTCTTTGTTGGAGCGTATTTTTGAATTACCGCTTTCAACAATCCCGCTTCATCCGGAATTCCAGGTCCTGGAGAAAGTAATATTTTATTAAAAGATGCTATTTCTTCAATATCAAACTCATCATTTCTATATACCGTAACTTCACAGTTTAAATCTTCCAGATAGTGTACTAAATTATAAGTGAAACTATCGTAATTGTCTATAACTAATATTTTTTTCATTTTTTTGAGGTTCTAAGTTGCTAAGTGACTAAGATTCTAAGTTTTTTGTGACTGAATACTGAGACTGGCAACTGATTTTTATTTATTTTTCCCGAACATACTTTTCAGTGATAATACGATCGATTCCTAATTTTTCTAATTTTTCGATTCCCTTCTGAATCAGAGTATCGTTTTTAATTTTTACAACAAACTCAAACTTATTGTTTTCCCATTGACGGTTATTGAAGTATTCCAGATTTTCGGTATAAATACTGTCTTTTAAAGTATATTTTCCACCTCCGCCAAAGAAAACTGCATTTGTTGAATCCTTACCGTTATTTAAATCATGATTGAAAAAAGCAAAATGGTTATCATTTATAATTTTAATCATTTTTGTTTTTGGATTGAAAGTCGAGAACGTAGAATCTTTTTCGGTGGTTTCAGCTGATATCAGACGCCAGGTTCCGCTTAAAGGAAGTGTGTTCGATTCTTTTTTAGCTTCACAGGAAGTAAATAATACAATGGCAATCAAAAATGGAATAATGTTCTTCATCGTTTTTTTAGGTTGTGTTTATGGTTGTTTTTTAGTTTTGTTTCAAGTTTCAGGTTTTTTTGTTTCAGGTTTTGTTTGTGTACCAACAAAGTGAAACTTGAAACCTGAAACAAAATGATTTATATTTTCTCCGCCATCTCTAAGGCTGTATTCAAGGCTCTAAGTTTATTGTAAACTTCCTGCATTTCGCTTTCTTCGTCAGAACTTGCTACAATTCCAGCTCCGGCCTGACAGTGCAATTGGTGATTTTTACTTAGGAAAGTTCGAATCATAATAGCGTGATTGAAATTGCCTTCAAAATCCATAAAACCAATAGCGCCTCCGTAAAAATTACGATTGGTTTTTTCGTAATTTTCTATTAATTGCATCGCTCGGTGTTTTGGAGCACCACTTAATGTTCCTGCCGGGAAAGTGTCCGCAACTACCTGCATGGTTGTTGCTTTTTCATGTAAGTGCCCTGTTACTTTAGAAACCAGGTGAATGACGTGAGAGAAAAACTGAACTTCTCTATACTTTTCGACATGTACATCATGACCATTTCGGCTTAAATCATTCCTGGCTAAATCGACTAACATTACGTGTTCGCTGTTTTCTTTTTTATCTTCTGAAAGCTGCTTGGCCAGAACAGCATCTTGTTCGTCATTTCCGGTTCTTTTAAAAGTTCCGGCTATAGGGTGAATTTCTGCTTTTCTGTTTTTTACAATGATTTGTGCCTCAGGTGAAGATCCGAATATTTTGAAGTCACCATAATCAAAGAAAAATAAATATGGAGATGGGTTTATACTTCGTAAAGCGCGATATACATTGAATTCATCTCCTTTAAAACCTTGAGTAAAACGACGTGAAAGTACCAATTGAAAAACATCTCCACGGAAGCAGTGTTTTTTGGCTAAAGCTACATTGTGTTTGAATTCTTCGTCGGTTAAATTAGAGAAACCATCTCCTTCTTTGGTAAATTTATATGATGCAATATTTCTGGATTGTAACAATTGTTCGATTTCCGAAATGTTATTCCTTCCATCAACGCTATGACAAAAAATGTAGGCTTCATTTTTAAAGTGATTGATAGCAATAATGTTTTGATAAACGGCATAAAAAACGTCCGGAATTGAAGTTGCCTTGTCTTTTTTGGCAATCGAAACTTTCTCAAAATAACGAACCGCATCGTAAGAAATGTATCCGAATAAACCATTGTTGATGAATTTAAAGTCGTTTTTCTCTGACTGAAATTGGCTTGAGAATTCCTGAATTATTTCTGGAATATTCGTTGTACCGTTAATAGAAATTCGTTCTTTAGTTCCGTCAGGAAAAGTTTTTGAAATAGTTTCATTTTCAATTTTAATTGTTGCAATAGGGTTGCAGCAGATGTAAGAGAAACTATTGTCATTTCCGTGATAATCACTACTTTCCAGTAGTAAACTATTTGGGAATTTATCCCTGATTTTGAAATAAACACTTACTGGTGTAATGGTATCTGCCAGAATTTGTTTGTAGTGTGTGTTGAGTATAAATGGTTTCAAAGTATTTTGTGTATTAAATTTTTACTATATTTTTTTACTTGTTTTTTGATCAAAAAAAAAGGCTTGTCGTGATGACAAGCCTTTTAGATTTATAGTTTACAATACCATAGGAAGCTCTGTTCACGACGTTTGACGTAAATTCTTCCACCACCAAGTATTGTTTGTTATTGATTTCATATCTTATATTGATTTCACAAATATATAAATGTAATTTGAATTACAATACATATAGAGTAAAAAAAAACTCTTTTAAATGATTAAAATTGTTAAATTTTATTGTGAATAAGTTTTTTTAATGTCTTAATTACCAATAGCTATGGTGTTGTTTACGTTCATTCTAAAGTCTGGATTTCCTTTGATATTGGGCGTTGCAAACAATTCGCTGTTTTTGATTTTGGTAAAATTAATATCAAAAAGAGGATTGCTGTAAAAACTTTGAATTGCAGGATTTGCGCCGCCGGCTTCACTTGTAATTCCGCCATTGCAATTGTTAACGATTAAGTTTTTGAAGGTAATTTTGGCTAAATTGATTTCTCCGTTTCCAATATTTCCTTCTAATAAAACAAAAGGAGTAAATCCGGAAACAATACTGTTGGTTAAGTTAAAAAAGCTATTTTCTCTAACATAAATCGATTCTCGCACAAGGCCCTGATTGTTTTCTTCCAAATTTACCAGAGTAATATTGTTTGCATTTATTTTGGTTAATTTTTTACTCATATCGGTATTTCCTATTTTGTCATAAGAGTCAACTTCGAAACATCTCGAGCCTGAAATATCTGATGAAAAGGGATGACGAATGGCTATACTGTTGTTGATGTTGATTTGCGCCCCTTGGGTAAAATCAAAATCGTCATCGGTAGTCCTGTAAGAAACCAGATTGTTCATATTTAAATCTCCTCCATAGCATTCGAAAGAATCATCATTGGAGTAACTAATCTGAATGTTGCTTAAAATTGTTTTTCTCCCTACTCCGGCAAGCGAAAGTCCGTTAAGTTCTTTTGCAGCGCTTAGTTTTCTGCCGGAATATTCAATACGTACATATTTTAAAATTCCCGAGTTATCTTCGGCATCCTGACCTCCGTAATGGTTTAACATTGGTTCCAGATCAAAAGGAAGGACATGTATTCCTCCTAAGGTATTAATTGGAGCTTTTCCCAGAATGATGATTCCACCCCAGTCTCCCGGTTTTCTTTCTAAAATTTCTTTGTTGGAAGTAAAAACGATTGGATCTGTTTCGAGACCTTCGGCCACAATTTTTGATCCGTTGGTAATAACCAAAGTTCCGCATGTTTTGTCATCTCCTCTTATTACTGTACCGGGTTCTATCGATAGTACGGCGTTATTGGTTACATAAACAACTCCAACTAATTGATATGTATTGCGTTTAAGAAGTTTGGTGTCTTTATTGATGGTTCCTGCTATGATGTTTGTAGCTTCGCTATATTCGGTATTCGCAGGTTTAAAATTGGTCCAGTTGTTCATCCAGTTTGAGTTACCAAAAATTCCTTTAGGCTGCTGCTGTGCCTGTAGGAAAAAAGAACTTAGAAGAGTGATGATTGCAAGTTGTATTTTTGTTTTCATAACTATGATTTTGATTTCTAGTTTTTGATTTTTAATAAGTTCAAAAGTAGAAGGCCAATGTTAATCAAAGTCCTGAATGGTATTACGAAAGCGTTAGGGGAATATTATGAATGTTATTTGTTTGGGAAAAATGTAAAAATAAACCCCAATAGTGTTAAACTATTGGGGTTTTTCTTATAATAATAAGAATTGCTGTTTTTTATGCTATTAGAATTTTAAAGCTACAGTCAATTCAAATTCGTCATTGATAGTTTTGTCTCCTAAGTTTTGGAAGAAGTTACCAGAGTTGTATTTGATGTCGTATTTAGTTCTGTCAACTTTGAAAGCTGTTGTAGCAGTATTTCCTTTCACAGCGATATCAAAAGTTACAGGTTTAGTGATTCCTTTTATAGTTAAATCAGCAGTTACTGTGTAAACATCAGTTGATTTTGCTCCGATATTTTTGAAAACTAATTTTGCAGTTGGGAATTTGTCAGTTCCAAAGAAATCGTCAGCTTTTAAGTGACCGTTTAATTTTCCTTGGTACTCTCCTGTTAAATCTGTTGCTGTTAATGAAGTCATATCAACAGTAAAGCTTCCTCCAACTAACTTTTTCCCTTTGAAAACTACAGCTCCTTCTTTGAAGTTTACTGTTCCTGAGTGCTCTCCGGTTACTTTTTTACCTACCCATTTGATCGAACTTGCTTTTACGTCGATTTTTTTAGTTTGTGCGTTTACTGAAACGCTAGCTACTGCTACGAATAATGCTATTGCAATTGTTTTTAAATTTTTCATTTTGTTAAAATTGATTTTGGATTAATAATAATTATATAGTGATAAATAAATTCTCGTGTGATTTTCTAACTTTTTTGTAGTGTTGAGCATCGTCTTCATTATGTCTGTAACCTACCGTTGCGATAACAGAAGCGTTTAAACCTAATTTGTCGAAACCTAAGATTTCATTGAAACTTGCTGGATTAAAGCCTTCCATTGGAGTTGTGTCGATTTTTAATTCTGCAGCAGCACTTAATAAAGTTCCTAAAGCAATGTAAGTTTGTTTTGCTGTCCAGATGTTTTTAGCTTCTTGTGATAAGTTTGCAATTGTACCTTTCATCATGTCGCTGAATCCAGCTAAGGCGTCAGTAGGAAGGTTTCTTGTTTCGCTAATGTTTTTAATATAAGCATCAACAGATTCCGGTCCTGCATTTAAGTCGTTTGCGAAAATAAATAAATGTGAGGCATCTGTAATTTGCGTTTGCCCGTAAGCAGCAGCTTTTAATTTTTCTCTTATTTCCGGATTTTCTACGATAATAACTTTATAAGGTTGTAATCCGTATGAAGAAGCACTTAATCTAACGGCTTCTTTTAAAGTGTTTAAATCTTCGGATGATATTTTTTTTGTCGCATCAAATTTCTTTGTAGCATATCTCCAATTTAAATTGTCTAATAATGTACTCATAATTTTAATTTTGTTGGGTTCTGTATTTTTCTAATAATTGATTTAATAATTCTAATTCTTCAGGACTTATATTCTCAGCAAATGCGCGCTCGTGTTCATCTACCTTCGGATCTAATTCTTTTAGTACGTCTAATCCTTTTTGAGTGATTAGAACTTCTATTTTTCGTCGGTTGTTAGGGCAAACATTTCTGGTAACAAAATCTTTTAATAATAGTTTGTCTACTAATCGGGTTGTGTTACTTGTTTTGGCCAACATACGCTCCTGTATCACACACATATTAGCAGGATTTCCTTTTTGTCCTCTTAATATACGCAGTACATTATATTGTTCCCCGGATAGATCATACGGTTTTATCAACTCGTTGAAATGATCCTGAATCACGTTTTGCGTGTACATGATATTTAGAATAACTTTTTTCGCATTATCCATCTTAACTGTACTTTTTATAACCTCTTCAATTGTCATAGTCGTAAGTGTATAATTTGTATATACAAATGTATGCACTTTTGATTGTTGTATATACAAATGTCATGTTAAATTTTTGTTAATTGAAGCATTGTGTGTTTTATAGTTATACAAACCCTGTAGAGTTACTGTAAAAGTACTACAATTTTTATTTGAAAAATTGATTTTTTAAAGTTTAATGATTTTTTAAAGATTGAATTATCAGTCTCTTAGACAAAAATCCAGACCAGACAGGTCTTTAAAGTGTGTATGGTTTCTCGTATTGCAGGTATTCGACCCATATCTGTTTTAATTTAAAAAAACTGAATTTAGCTTAGAATATGCGGCGTTAATTAAGTAATAGGTATAATAATGCAGCTAAACTTGCTCCAATTATTGGGCCTACAATCGGAATCCAGGCGTAACTCCAATTGCTGCTTCCTTTTATAGGAAGGATTGCGTGCATAATTCTCGGTCCAAGATCTCTAGCTGGATTAATGGCATAACCTGTTGTACCTCCCAGGGATAGGCCAATTACCCACACAACTATTGCAACAGGAAGCGCACCAATGGTTCCTAAACCTATTGTTGCATTTGGATCTGTGGCTATTTGCAGGTTGGGTCCGGCAATATAAAAAATGGAAAAAATCAGGACAAAAGTTGCAATTATTTCACTGATTAGGTTTGATAAATTGTTTTTGATGGCCGGAGATGTAGAGAAACAAGCAAATTTGGCATTTTCATCTTCAGTTGCAGCAAAATGGTCTTTATGTGAGAGCCATACCAAAAAGGCGCCTAACATGGCTCCAATCATTTGAGCAAGTATATAGGAGGGAACTAAGTTCCAATTGAATTTTCCGATAAGAGCCAAACCAAGTGTGACAATAGGATTTAAATGTGCCCCGCTAACTGGCCCTGCAATAAGTACGCCTGTAAAAACGGCAAATGCCCAGGCTGTGGTGATAACCATCCAGCCTGAATTGTTTCCTTTTGTATCTTTCAGGACGACGTTTGCAACGACGCCATTACCTAGTAAAATCATTATCATTGTGCCTAAAATTTCTGCTGTAAAAGGTGCCATGTTCTGCTGTGTTTTAATTGTTTTATTCGTCGATCCAGTCTGATGCGCGCCCAACGGCCTTATCCCAGTTTTTTACCAATTTATTTACTTCTTGTTTTGGCATTTTTGGAGAAAATACGCGATCTATTGACCATTGTTCTTTCAAATCATCCAGGTTTGACCAGTATCCTACAGCAAGTCCTGCCAAATATGCCGCGCCTAAAGCTGTTGTTTCGAGTGTTTTTGGTCTTGTAACGCTTTTTCCATAAATGTCGGATTGAAATTGCATTAGTAAATTATTTGTAGCAGCTCCGCCGTCAACTCTTAGTTCTTTTCCTTTTCCTCCAAAATCTGCTTCCATAGCTTTTAGCAAATCATTTACCTGATAAGCAATTCCTTCTAAAGTGGCTCGGGCGATATGCCCATTGGTAGTCCCTCTTGTTATTCCAAGAATTGCACCTCTGGCATATTGATCCCAATGTGGAGCTCCTAAACCAGTTAGTGCCGGAACAAAATAGACACCTCCGTTATCAGGAACACTCGCCGCCAGACTTTCTATTTCTTCTGATTTGTTAATCATTTTTGCTCCATCTCTTAACCATTGTACAGCTGCGCCACCAACAAAAACACTTCCTTCTAAAGCATAGGTTGTTTTACCATTAATTTTCCAGGCTACAGTGGTCAATAAATTGTTGGTGGAACGAATTGGTTTTTCCCCCGTATTCATTAACACAAAACAACCTGTTCCGTAAGTATTCTTTATCATTCCTGAAGTTGTGCATAGCTGACCAAAAAGAGCTGCTTGCTGGTCCCCTGCAACACCGGCGATAGGAATTTTTGTTGAAAATAGGGTAGTGGAGCTTTCGCCATAAATGGTACTGCTTTCTTTTACTTCAGGTAGCATGGCTCTTGGGATATCAAACAATTCTAATAATTCATTATCCCATTCTAAGGTATTGATGTTGAATAATAAAGTTCTACTAGCATTAGAAACATCGGTCATAAATAATTTACCTCGGGTCAGTTTCCATATGAGCCAGGTGTCTACGGTTCCAAAACAAAGTTTTCCTTGTTCTGCTTTTTCTCGTGCTCCCGGAACGTTATCCAGGATCCATTTTACTTTTGTTCCGGAAAAATAGGCATCCAGAATTAATCCTGTTTTGGTCTGAATCATTTCGGCATGTCCTTGTGCTTTTAATTCGTCACAGTATTTTGCTGTTCTGCGATCTTGCCAAACAATAGCATTGTAAATAGGTTCACTTGTTTCCCGATCCCAAACAATAGTAGTTTCTCGTTGATTGGTTATTCCAATTGCAGCTATTTCTCTTCCGGATATTCCCACTTTAGCAATTGCTTCTGCAGCGACACTAATTTGAGAAGACCAGATTTCGTTTGGGTTATGTTCGACCCATCCTGGTTTTGGAAAAATCTGTTTAAAAGCTTTTTGAGAAATGCTAACAATTTCTCCTCCATGATTAAAGACTATAGCTCTGGAAGAAGTTGTTCCTTGATCAAGTGCCAGAATTAGTTTATTTTGCATGACTTATATTTTCTTAAGTTGATAATGGTCTATTGAAATTCTTTTAGAAGAAAACCTCTTGCAATTACGTGGAAGGTTGTAATTTCTCTATGTATCCAGGTTTCGTCATGTCCCAGTTCTTTTGCCAGTAATCGTGCTACTTTTTCAGATGATTGAATTGCAGCTCTTGCGTCTAAGAATAATAACCGGACACGTCTTGCTAAAACGTCGTCAACTGTTCTGGCCATTTCGTATCGAATAGCCCAGGCGACTTCGGCCATTATAAATTCGTAATCCGAATGTAGTTTTTCTTTTAATTCAGGTTCATTTTGTTGTAATTCGAGTATTTTAGGAATATCTGAACCATAAATATATAAATGATTCATTCGGTCTAAATTTGTAGTCACTTGGTTTCCATGAATGGGAAGTTGCTCGGTATTGCAGGCTTTTTTAGGTAATTTGCCTATTTTGATTGCTTTATCGATGATATCTTCGGCAATTTTTCTGTAAGTAGTCCATTTTCCTCCCGTAATCGTTATTAAGCCAGTTTCCGAAACAATAATTTTATGACTTCGTGAAACTTCTTTGGTACTTTTCCCCTCTTCTTCAGGAGCTGCCAAAGGGCGTAAACCTGCGAAAACAGATAAAACGTCAGCTCTCGTAGGTTTTTTCGCCAGAAAACGTTGAGCAGTCTCCAAAACAAATTCGATTTCACTTTCGAGAGCAATAGGTTCAAGACTGTGTTTTCTAATTAACGTATCAGTTGTTCCTACTACAATTCTATTATGCCATGGCACTGCAAATAAAACTCGTCCGTCACTGGTTTTTGGAATCATCAAGGCTTGATCAGTTGGTAAAAAGGATTTATCAAATACGAGATGAATTCCTTGGCTTGGAACTATATATTTCTTGTAAACTTTGTCGTTTAGTTTCATGATGGCATTTGTAAAAACTCCGGTTGCGTTAATAATGGCCGTGCCTTTTATATCATACTTGTGACCTGTTTCATGGTCTATTGCTTCAATGCCAATAATTTGATTATGATCGTCTTTTAGTAAGTTTACAACTTTAGAATAATTTAAAAGGCAAGCCCCTTTTTCTACTGCAGTTTGGGCAATGTTTATAGCCATGCGTGAATCGTCAAATTGACCGTCGTGATAAATAACACCACTTACCAGACCTTTTTCTTCGACGGTAGGAAGCATTTCAATTGTTTTTTTCTTTGAAATATATTTTGAAGCTCCTAAGCTCAAACGTCCTGCGAGTAAATCATAAATGGTCAATCCGATCGTATAAAAATAACCACCCCACCAGTTGTAGTTTGGGATAACAAAAGATTGATTTTTAACTAAATGTCCTGCGTTTTTCGCCAATAAGCCTCTCTCTTTTAAGGCTTCTCTGACTAAGTGAATGTCACCTTGTTCCAAATAGCGAACTCCACCATGTACTAATTTGGTACTTCTGCTTGAGGTTCCTTTTGCAAAATCTACTGCTTCAAGTAAGATCGTTTTGTATCCTCTGCTTGCGGCATCAAGAGCAGTTCCAAGACCGCTTGCACCCCCACCAATTATAATTACATCCCACTTCTCCGTGTTTTTTAATTGCGTCAATTGTTCCGAGCGTTTCATATAGCATCAGTTTGGTTGTTTTTGTAAGATTAGATCTTGTATTATAAACTTAATGAAACTAAACGAATTGGAAGCAAAGTGAATCAATTATTTAAGTTTAATATTTATCTGGTTTTAAATTAAAGAAAAACACCCGTCAGATTTTTAAAACCTGACGGGTGTTTTGAGATTAGGATCAAATAATTTGAAATTCTGTGTCTTTACGCTAATTTTTTTTCATATGCCTTTCTAGCGGCTCCTCTAAAAAATACTTCGCCACAATACGTATAATTTAATCTGTCTAAAATTTTCAACATCGGAATATTATCAAAATTCGTATCTACCTTTATACTGTATATATTATGTTCGATCGATAAAGTTTCTATTTTTTCAAATAGTTTTGTAGCAATACCTTTGCCTTTTGCCAATTTTGAAACTGCTACACGATGCACCACTGCATAATCGCCATTCGTAAGCCATTTACCTTCTATGGCTTCGTAGGCAGGTTCTTTGTCAAAAAGAATAGCTGCGTAAGATAAGATAGTGTTGTTTTCTGTCAGCACATAAGCATGGCCATTTTTTATGTCATGCTCTATTGTTGTCTCATTAGGATAGCCATCCTGCCATTGTGTACTTCCGTCCAGACGCCTTTGTTCAATAGCATCTTGTAGGATACTCCATATTAGAGGTACTTCAGCAATATCAGCTTTTCTCAAAATTAAATTTTCTGTTGTGTCGCTCATCTTTTAGGTATTAAACTATTAAATGGAAAATTAATGAATTTGTCTTTAAAGAAACTATAAATTAAGATCAAGTAGATCTTTCTGGTTAAACTTCTAATTTATGGAAGTTATTATTCGTTTAAATACTTTTCAATACATGTATTTATTATTTTACGTTCTTCTATTGTTGCGTCATTGTCCATGTCACTATGGTTGATAGGAGTGAATTGAACTGTCATTCCGTATTTTTGTTGTTCTTGTTCAGTCGGTAATACGCCTTCGTCTGCAGAATGGTTTTTGGAGCGTAACGTGTATACTATTGGGTGGTTAACTCTAGGAAGAGGCATTCTTCGATTGTCCATCGTTATTATTTTATAAACCAATTTAGGGTATTTACTTGCAAATAGAGCAGTCATATCCCCACCATTCGAATGACCAATTAGTGTTAAATGCTTAAAATCTAATTCAGGCTTTAAGGTTTTAAATTCGTTTAAAACATATAGAATGTTGTCAGTGCCTCTTTCCCAATTTGGTTTTCTTGTAACTTTAAAATCTCCTTCCATTGCCAAAAGGGCATCGGTAGGTAATTCGTGCTGAAGACTAATAACAAAATATCCTTTTGAAGCTAAATTTTCTGTTAAATAAGAATAGATCATATTGTCTCCTCCTTTATTCTCTCCGTATCCATGACTAAAAATTATTATCTGTTGATTATTAATTTTGGAGTCTGTTTTTGGGCAAAAAATGGCGATCGGAATTTTACGATTTCTCGATTTATCAAATAAAGTTAACGTATCAAGTTTAACAGGATACGTATTATGTGCTATTTGAGAGTTTGTTTTTTTGCTATTCGAGCAACTTATTAATAGTAAACAAATTAAAATCTTAAAATATATTTTACTCATTTTTTCGATATGTACAATATGGCTACGTAAAATAGTAATGAATTTGTCTTTAAAGAAACTATAAATTAAGATCAAGTAAACCCGACATGTTTTTAAAATTTGTCGGGTTTGATCTGAATAATGTAGGGGTTAGAATATTAATGAGGCAGTTTATCTTTAATCAAACCATAAACCCAGGTTCCAAAAATAGCGCTTACTAAAGTCACTACAATTACAGTAACTCCAGTACCGATTTGAGCAAATAAGGGCCCTGGACAAGCTCCTGTAATAGCCCATCCAAAACCAAACATTAATCCACCATAAATTTGTCCTTTACTGAACGTTTTTGGTTGAATTTCTATTTTTTCTCCCTGTATGGTTTTAATGTTGAACTTTTTGATGATTTGTACTGATATAAGTCCAACTGCAACGGCACTTCCAATCACACCATACATAAAGAACGATTGCAGGTGAAACATTTCCTGAATACGAAACCAACTAATGATTTCGGCTTTTACGAATACAATTCCAAAAAAGATTCCAACAACAAGATATTTTAAGTTTGAGAAACCTGAATCTTTGATTTGACTTCCGTTGGTTCCTTCTGTATCGGTATTTTTATTTTCTAACTTGTTCATTTTTGAAATTTTAAAGTGAAAGAATATAGGGTAAAATCAAAAGGGACATTACAAAACCGCCAATCATGAAACAGATTGTAGCGACTAATGAAGGCCATTGTAAATTTGAAATTCCCATAATCGCATGACCACTTGTACATCCACCAGCGTAACGCGTACCGAAACCAACTAAAAATCCGCCAACGACAATCATGATAAATCCGCGAAGTGTTAATAAACTTTCCCAAGAGAAAAGTTGCGTAGGAACTAATCCAGAATGATCTGTAATGCCGTAAGTGGCTAATTGGCTAGAAAGTTCAGGTGTAATTTCAACCGGATTTGGATTGGCTAAGAAATTAGCAGAGATAACTCCGCCAAGGAAAATTCCGAAAACGAAGAACAAGTTCCAGCTCTCTTTTTTCCAGTCGTATTTAAAGAAGGAAATATTGGCAGGAATACAAGCCGCACAAATATGGCGCAAAGAAGAACTAATCCCGAAAGATTTGTTCCCGATAATTAATAAAATTGGAACAGTTAATCCAATTAACGGGCCTGCTATGTACCAAGGCCAAGGTTCTTTTAAGATTTCCAGCATTTTTATTTTTTTTAGGTTCAGAGAGGCAAAGGTTCAGAGGTTCAAAGGAGAAACTTTTGTTGCTTTGCATCTTTATTTTTTAAGTTCAAAGAGATAAAGGTTCAGAGATTCAAATAGAAAACCTTTGCACCTTTGTACCTCTGAACCTTTGTTACTTTAACACTTTACTTTGACAAACAAAATCTGATTTCGGAATTTCTGTTTTAGAAATGGCTCCAAAACCGCCTTCAATTTCGCTAAAATTTCTGAAACCGCGAGCTTGTAAAATCGAAGCGGCAATCATACTGCGATATCCTCCGGCGCAATGCAGATAAAAATGTTCGTTTGGGTTAATGTCTTTTACCCAATCATTAATATAAGCCAGTGGTTTGCTGTACGCGTCTTCGATGTGCTCTGCAGCATATTCTGTTTCTTTACGAATATCGATTACTTTGTCTTCTCCGAATTTGAACTCATTTGAAAATTGCTGAGCAGTGATTCTGTTTACAGTGTCTACTTCGTAACCTGCTTTTTCCCAGGCTTCAAAACCACCATCTAAATGACCAATAATCGTGTCAAATCCTACACGGCTTAAACGGGTTACGGTTTCTTCTTCAAGACTGGTTTCTGTCACCAATATAATAGGTTGTTTTACATCACCAATTAAAGTTCCAACCCAAGGAGCAAAATCACCATTGATTCCAATATTGATAGATTGCGGAATAAATCCTTTACTAAAATTGGCAGCACTTCTGGTATCCAGAATTAAGGCATCTGTTTCTTCGGCTACAGCTTCAAATTCCTCTGCTTTTATGGTTTTCATTCCATTGTATAAAACCGTTTCAAAACTTTCGTAACCTTGCTTGTTCATCGCCACATTCATACTGAAATAGGCTGGAGGAGGCAATAAACCATCGGTAACTTCAGTAATAAATTCGGCTTCGGTCATATTGGCGCGCAACGCATAATTGGTTGCTTTTTGATTTCCAATTGTCGAAACGGTTTCTTTACTCATGTTTTTTCCGCAGGCACTTCCCGCACCATGAGCAGGGTAAACGATCACATCATCAGCCAAAGTCATGATTTTATCTCTTAACGAATGGTATAAAATCCCTGCTAATTGATCCTGTGTCATTCCGGCTGCTTTTTGAGCCAAATCCGGACGTCCGACATCACCAATAAATAAAGTGTCTCCGGAAAAAATCGCATGGTCTTTTCCGTTTTCATCAATAAGTAAAAAAGTAGTGCTTTCCATGGTGTGTCCCGGAGTATGCAATACTTTAATGGTTATTTTTCCAATCTTAAATTCCTGTCCGTCTTTTGCTGAAATACAGTCAAATTCGCAGGCAGCGTTGGGTCCGTAAACAATTGGCGCCTGAGTTTCTTTGCTTAAATCGACATGTCCGGAAACGAAATCGGCGTGAAAATGCGTTTCAAAAATATATTTCAATTTTACCTCATCGCGCTCTAAACGGTCTAAGTAAGGCTGAATTTCTCTTAACGGATCAATAATTGCAGCTTCGCCATTTGAAGTAATATAATAGGCACCCTGCGCAAGGCATCCGGTGTAAATTTGTTCTATTTTCATGATTTGAAATCTAAAATAATGTGGCACAAAGGTAAGTCTGTTTTTCGGGAAATTAAGTGACTATTGTTACAGAAATTTGATTTCTGCGTGAAAAAAAGGGCAGATTTTGACATAGATGTTATATTAATTGAGTTAAATTGGAGCAATTAAGCTTTAACTTATAATTTTGCATATGACGAATGTCATTTTAAAACAAATAAACAGTTAAACAGATGAAAACGGAAGATTTATTGAATCAGATTGCCTTTATAAAAGAAATTGATAAGGTAAAATACATTCAGCGAAAAACGAAGTTGTTTCATAGTGACCGAAACGAAAATGATGCAGAGCACAGCTGGCATTTGGCTTTAATGGCAATCGTTTTGGCTGAACATTCAGATGAACCAATTGATGTTCTGAAAGTCGTGAAAATGGTTTTGATACACGATATTGTAGAAATTGACGCAGGTGATACCTTTATATATGATTCACAGAAAAATCATTCTAATACCGATGAAGAGCGATTGGCGGCGAATCGTATTTTTGGTTTGCTTCCGAAAAAGCAGGCCGAAGAATTAATTGCTATCTGGGAAGAATTTGAAGCAGGTGAGACCAACGAAGCTAAATTTGCCAGATCGATGGATCGTTTAGAGCCTTTGTTGCAGAATACATCTAATAACGGCGGAACCTGGAAAGAGTTTGGAGTAAGTTATGATAAAGTGTACGAGAAAAAGAGGGTTATAAAAGAAGGTTCTAAAACATTATGGAATTATGCCGAAGGCTTGATTAATGAAAGCGTTGAAAAAGGGATTTTGAAGAAGGAGTAATTTTTTAAGCTCATAGTTCCAATTACGATTTATAGACAAATAATGGGGAAGCAACAAAACTATAAGTATAATTTGTACCTTCAAATTGTTGAAAAGTTTAACAAATATCAGGGGATAAACTTTTTTTAAAGGCAGGAATTTCGGGTTTTAATGGGTAAATTTGTGGGACTTCATAAATAAAATACCACTATGGAAGAAATGCTTTTTTATGACCGAATGCAATTTGCCTTCACGATTACTTTCCACTATCTTTTTCCGCAACTTACAATGGGTCTTTCGCTGATCATTGTGTACTTCAAATGGAAATATCTCAAAACTAAAAACGAACAATACAATCACGCCACCCATTTCTGGATGAGAATCTTCGCCCTGAATTTTGCGATGGGGGTGGTAACCGGAATTCCGATGGAGTTTCAGTTTGGAACCAACTGGGCAAAATTCTCCGAGTTAACCGGAGGGATTATCGGTCAGACATTGGCCATGGAAGGCATGTTTTCGTTTTTTCTGGAATCTTCTTTTTTAGGTCTGTTTTTGTTTGGAGAAAAATTATTGGGACATAAATGGCATTTTGTCACCGGATTACTAATCTGTATCGGTTCCTGGGCCAGTGGTTATTTAATCATTGCAACACATTCGTGGATGCAGAATCCCGTAGGTTACGAGATTTTAGAGAACGGAAAATTCGTGTTGACTAATTTCAAAGCACTGTTTCTAAATCCGTGGTTATGGCCATCGTATCTGCACAATCAGGCCGCTTCTTTAGTGACAAGTTCTTTTGTTGTAGCAGGAATTGGTTCTTTCTATATTTTAAGTAAAAAGAATATTGTTTTTGGAAAACTGTTTCTTAAAACGGGAGTGATCTTTGGATTGATTGCCAGTATGATTGTGGCGGTTCCAACGGGAGATTTACTAGCCAAAAATGTGGTGAAATACCAACCTGTAACTTTCGCGGCAATGGAAGGAATTTTTCATACTGAGAAAAAGGGTTCTGAAATTGTTTTAATTGGCCAGCCTGATGTAAAAGATAAAAAACTGGACAACAAGATTGCCGTACCTAATATTTTAAGTTTTCTGACTTATGGAAACTGGGAGCAGGAAATTAAAGGCTTAGATCAGTTTGAAGAAGATCTTCATCCCACCAATATTTCAGGTTTGTATTATGCCTATCATATTATGGTGGGACTTGGAACGCTGTTTATTGGTTTGATGTCCCTTGCTTTGTTTCAATTGATTAGAGGCAAATTGTATGAAACCAAGTGGATTCTTTGGTCCTTGCTTTTTATGATGCCATTCCCCTACATCGCCAATACAACTGGCTGGTACACGGCCGAACTGGGCAGACAGCCCTGGCTTGTTTACAATTTAATGCGAACGGCTGCCGGTGCATCACCGACCGTATCTTCTGGAAATACACTATTTACCTTACTAGGTTTTATAGGATTGTATCTTTTACTGGGAATGCTGTTTTTGCTTTTGATTGGAAAAATTATCAATAAAGGACCTCACACTGAAGTCATAACTGAAAATATATAAGTATGGAATTTTTTTGGTACGTAGTTTTAATGGGAATTTTGGCCGTTTACATTGTGTTAGATGGTTATGATTTTGGAGCAGGAATTATTCATTTATTTTTTGCCAAAACTGAAAAAGATAAAAAAGCAATTACAAACGCAATCGGTCCGTTTTGGGATGCCAACGAAGTTTGGATTATCGCCGCTGGAGGTGTTTTGTTTTTTGCTTTCCCTACTTTGTATGCTTCTTCTTTCAGCGGATTTTATCTGCCTTTGATCATGATTTTATGGTTACTGATCTTTCGTGCCATTGGTTTGGAAATGCGCGGACAGGTGCATCATCCCATGTGGGAAGCAATCTGGGATAAGGCTTTCGGAATCGCAAGTTTGCTTCTGGCTTTGTTCTTCGGAATTGCCTTGGGGAATATCGTGCGCGGTGTCAACCTTGGAATGGTAACCAATGGCGTTTCGACTCAGGAGGCACATTATTTCTTTTTGCCATTGTGGAATCCAACATTTAGTCCGCAGGCAAGTGAATTGGGGATTATAGACTGGTTTACACTTTTCCTGGGAATTGTGAGTGTGGTTTCCTTAACCATCCACGGTGCGAACTGGATCATCTTTAAAACCAATTCAGCTTTGAATCCACAGCTTAAAAATGTCGTTTTTAAATTGAATATCGTTTTGCTGGTTTTAGTGTGTATTTCATTGCAAATCTGGCACTTTATTGAGCCAAAGCCTTTCCATAATTTTGTAGAGAATCCAATTCTCTGGTTTTTTCCATTGATGACTTTCGTTGGGATTTTAGGATTATTCAAAGTACGTTCGTGGAAAAAAGACGGTTATGGATTTTTGTTTTCATCTTTGTTTTTGGTAGGTGGATTTGCTTCAACAGCTGTTTCAATTTTTCCGAATGTTTTGCCTTCTACAAATAATGTAAATCCGTCCTTAACTATTTATAACACTGCCGCAGGCGAATATGGATTGAATGCCGGAATGAGTTGGTTTTTTATCGCTTTGTTTTTGGTGATTATCTATTTTATTATTCAATACCGCGTATTCAGTGGGAAAATGGATGATATCGGGTATGGGGAGCATTAGGTTTTATAGCCGCGAATTCACAAATTTTCACGAATTAATGATATGCATAGCCGTTGGTTTTAACCAACGGTTTTTTTGTTTGATTCCGAGATGGCTTTAGCAAAAGAAGAGTTGTTAGGTAAAGTTGGGAAAGAATATTTTTATAAATTTTGTGATTTGAAACCTTTAGAAATAGGCTGAAAGCCTTAAAGCAATAGTGTAGTGCATCGTACTACGAATTAAGAAGAAGTGAATATTGCCCTGAAGGGGCAAAAGCAAATGAGTAACAGGTTAAAGAAGAATATATGTTTAAAAAAAATATATAATAAATGTTTTTTTGAGATTATGCTTTCGCCCTTTCAGGGCTTATCATCATATCTTTTTTCATTCATAGTGCTTCGCACCATGTTGTTGCTAAGGCTCTTTCAGAGCGCAAGGTTTCGAACGTAGTTAATTTTTAGTTTGTATTTTCTTTGGGTTTTCATCTTGATTGAAATTCAGGGTTTAATAACGGCACAAGCGATAGCCTACGGCGAAGCAATTCACGAATTAATGATATGAATAGCCGTTGGTTTTAACCAACGGTTTTTTTGTTTGATCCTGAGGAGGCTTTAGCTAAAATGTTTGCTGTATTTGGCTAAAGCCGAGATAAATGATATTATGATTCCGTGGGTTAAAACCCACGTCTATTCAATTTGGATAAACTCGAAATTTCTAATATATCATGAGTTCGCGCTAGTTAAAACCTTTTTTTGCAGGCTTGACCGAAACTCTGGATGATCCCGTTTTATGAAATCTGGACTATAAAAGAGTTTAAGTTTTAGAATATTTTCGTTCTTTTAATCTCAAAATTTAAAATAATGGATTACCAAATCAAAAAAGCAAGTTTAGAAGATCTTAATGAAACAGCCGAACTTTTTGACCTCTATCGTGTTTTCTATCGTCAGAAATCTGATGTTGAGGCAGGAAAAGCATTTCTTAAAGAACGATTGTTGCATAATGAGTCGGATATTTTTTTAGCGATTGCAGACGGAAAAGCAGTTGGCTTTGTACAGCTCTATAAAATATTTAGTTCTACTAAAATGCAAAGACTATGGTTACTAAATGACCTTTTTGTACATCCTGATTACAGGGGTAAAGGATTTTCTGTGGCATTAATTGATCGCAGTAAAGAATGGTGTGTGGAAACAAATGCTTGTGGATTGATGCTGGAAACCGAAAAAACGAATGATATAGGGAATCAGTTATATCCGCGCTGTGGTTTTGAATATGACGGTCAACATAACTATTATTATTGGTGGAAGTAAAAAGGCTTAAGTGTAAAGTTAGCCTGTACACTTTTGTCATTCCGAGGTACGAGGAAACTCCGCAAGTAACTCCGCAACGAAAGTCAATCTTTGTCGAGTTTCTCGCGGAGATTTCTCCTTCGTCGAAATGACAATGATTGTGATTATTTGGTCTAAAAATAAAGTTTTTATGCTTTTTTTACATCTATAGTAAAGATATTCTACAATTAACCAAAATAAAAATCTGCTGAATCTGCGTGAAACTTTAAAACAAAACCTCTTTTGTAATAATATAAAATCCCATTACGAGAACAAACCATCCAAAAATGGGTTTTAGTTTTGCCCCGTCGATTTTTTTAGAAAGCTGACTTCCTATAAACATTCCAAAGAGTGCCATTGCAGAAATTCCTAGTAGAAAGGTATAATCTATGGGAGTTCCGATGTATAAATCGCCGCCGAAACCTATCGAAGAGTTAATCGTAATAATCAACAATGAAGTTCCAACGGCTTGTTTCATGGGTAAATTAGCGAAGAAAAGCAGTGCAGGAATAATTAAAAAACCACCTCCCGCACCCAAAAATCCGGTCACAATTCCAACTAAAAATCCAATTAGACTTAATTGAACATAATTAGTTTCGGTGGCTTTTGTTTCGGGTTTGTTTTTTCGGATCATCGAAATTGCTGCTGTAATCATCAATACCGAGAAGATAATCATAATGAGAAAATCTTTGGAAACCGAATATGAAGCTATAGAAAACAGGGTAGAAGCAATTTGAGGAAAAATAACTTCCCGAATAATCAAAATCGAAATAACAGAGGGAATCGCAAAATACAAAGCCGACTTAAGTTTAAGATTCCCCATTTTGTAATGACTGTAACTTCCAAACATGGCAGTTAATCCCACTATAAATAAAGAATAAGAAGTAGCTTGTTCCGGATTTACTTTAAACAAATACACCAAAATTGGAATGGTTAATATAGATCCGCCACCGCCAATTAAGCCCAGTGATATTCCTATAATGATTGAGGCGAAGTATCCTAAATATTCCATTGCATTTGTTTTACACAAAGGTGCTTCGTTTAAAAGATACGCACAGTAACATTTATCACATAAGTTTTTTTTCTGCGACGAATTACACGAATTTTCCCGAATTAGTTTTAATAGGAATGAGGATAGATTCTCTATTTCATAACTACGTGTTTATAAAAAAGAGAAACACCTTTTGCAATAGTATAGAATCTATGTCACTATGGGTTTAGTAAATTACGTTCAGAGAAAAATAAAAATAATTTGTGCTAATTTGTGAAATTTGTGTTTAGTAATTCAATTTGATTGCGGTTGAGTTTGACCAGACCTCTTTGTTCCATTTTTTTGAGGAGTCGGGAGATTACCTCTCTGGAAGTATTTAATTCGGTTGCAATTTCCTGATGCGAAAGATTTACTTCAGAGCAGCCACAAGCATCCGAATGTCGTTTGAGGTAAAACTCTAAACGCTCATCCATAGACCGGAAAGCAATATTGTCAACGACTTCAAGAACTTCTTCAAAGCGGCTGCGGTAGGTATCAATTACAAATTCATACCAGGTTCGGTGTTCCATCATCCATTTGTCCATCATTTGTAACGGAATCATCATAACCGAAACATCTTCGACAACTTTTGCCATTATCTGGCTTTTTTCGCTTTTGGCAGTGCAGATCATCGAAATGGCACAGGCTTGTCCAGGTTGTAGGTAGTACATTAAAAATTCGCCGCCATCTTCACCTTCGCGGTAAATTTTAATTTTCCCTTTGGTAATTAACACGGTGTTTTTAATGTATTGTCCGGTACGCATTAAGATGGTTCCGGCTTCAAAATCCTGCGGGCTTCCGTTTTCTTCAATTGTTGTAATAAGTTCGTCGGAGAAATTGGGAAATATATTTTTTAGTGAGTTTTGCATTGATAATAGGAGGGAATTAATGCCCACGGTTTTTACGGTTTGAACAGGTTTACACAGATTTTATTTTTTGAAATCAAGGCCCAAAATATTTTAACACATAGAAACATAGTTTTTAAAGCTTAAAAAAAGACGTTTCACTTTACATGAACACACATAGCTATGTGTAAATAATGTATTATTTTATTTTGCTCTAAACTTAGAAAATAAATCTATGTTTCTATGTGTTGAATTTTTATTTTTTTGCACAACCCGTGCGATAGCAAACAGGTGGACTAATTCCACAAATTAACACTAATTAATTTGTGGAAATTCGTGCAATTCGCGGCGAATATTTTTAATCCTTTTAATCAGTGGCAAAAAACATTCGTGAAGAACATTTTTATTAAATTAAAATTAAAATCTATAATTTATTACAAAGATAGGGGATTGCAATGGTATAAATTATCAGAAAATTATATTTAATATGTGTTTTGTGTAAATGAAAAAATCCTATTTTCTATCGAATTTATAGACTATATTTTTAAAAATAGTAAGTAAATTTGCTTTTCACTGATTATAGTACTTTCTCTAAAACGTTTTCTGAGAATAATAATCGAAATCGCATTTGGCACGTTTTTAATCAATAGAAACGTCGTAATTTTACAAAAACACATTTACTATGAATTTATCACAAGAAGATTGGGTTAATCAGCTGGCTGCTGACGAGAATGCAGTTATACTGGACGTAAGAACTGAAGACGAATTTAATGACGGTTACATTCAAAACGCCGTAAACATCGACATTAATAAAGGACAAGGGTTTATTTATGAAATCGAAGAGCTTGATAAAAACAAAAATTATTATGTGTATTGCCGTTCTGGTGCCAGAAGCGCCAAAGCATGTCAGATTATGAATGAGTTAGGGATTAATAATGCCTACAATTTGCTTGGTGGAATTCTGGATTGGGAAGGTGAAACCGTAAACCCATAAGACAGAAGAAGAGGCCTATAAAGCCTCTTTTTTCTTTTTCAAATGCTATTAATAACCAAACTATAACAGACCAAATTATGAGTTTAATACCCGAAGAATTTCAAATTAAAAATTTGATCAATCAAGATACTTATCTTGTAAATGGAGAATTAAAACCATGGACGGGACAGACAACCCCAGTTTTTTCGACCATTTCCTCAACCGAAAAATACACGCCAACTTTATTAGGATCGATTCCGTTTATGGAAGAGAAAGAAGCTGCCGAAGTCGTGGAAGCTGCCAATACAGCTTATAATAAAGGTCAGGGCTTATGGCCAACGATGAAGGTCGTTGACCGCATTAAATGCATGGAGAATTTCGTAAATCAGATGAAGGAAACCCGCGAAGAGGTGGTGAAACTTTTGATGTGGGAAATTGGAAAAAACCTTGGCGATTCGCAAAAAGAATTTGACAGAACCGTTGAATATATTCAGGATACCATAGACAGTTATAAGGAACTAAACGGACGTAGCTCGCACTTTGAAAAAGTGCAGGGTGTTAATGCGATGATTCGTCGTGGGCCACTGGGTGTAGTTTTGTGCCTTGGACCTTATAACTATCCTTTGAATGAGACTTTTTCATTGTTGATTCCCGCTTTAATTATGGGAAACACTGTGATTTTTAAACCTGCAAAACATGGTGTTTTATGTATTTCGCCTTTGTTGGAAGCGTTCAGAAGCAGTTTTCCGAAAGGAGTAATCAATATTGTATACGGTCGTGGCCGAGAAGTAGCTTCGCCTATTATGAAGTCGGGAAAAATTGACGTTTTAGCGTTAATCGGAAACAGTAAATCAGCCATAGCATTACAGGATCAGCATCCAAATAAAAACAGACTGCGTTTGATTTTAGGTCTGGAAGCGAAAAACCCGGCGATTATTTTACCTGATGCCGATTTAGATTTAGCGATTCAGGAATGCATTGCAGGAACTTTATCGTTTAACGGACAACGTTGCACGGCTTTAAAAGTATTGTATGTACACGAATCTATTGCCGAAGAATTTAATAAACGTTTCGCTGAAAAAGTGGATGGTCTGGCATTTGGAAATCCTTGGGAAAAAGGAGTTTCTTTAACACCGCTTCCGGAAACAGATAAGCCAAAATACATTCAGGGACTAATTGATGATGCAACACATAAAGGAGCAAAAATACTGAATGAAAAAGGAGGGAAACACACTGATAATTATATTTTTCCCGCTGTCTTATATCCCGTAAACAAAGAAATGCGAGTGTATCATGAAGAGCAGTTTGGACCAGTAGTTCCCATTATTTCTTTCAAAGATATTAACGAGCCGCTTGAAGATATGGCCGAATCCAATTACGGACAGCAGGTAAGTCTTTTTGGAAAAGATATTAAGACCTTGGCACCGCTTATTGATGCCTTAGTAAATTTAGTATGCAGAGTAAACCTCAACAGTTCTTGCCAAAGAGGTCCGGATGCATTTCCGTTTACAGGCCGTAAAGATTCTGCTGTAGGAACTTTAAGTATTCCGGATGCCTTGCGTTCTTTTTCTATCCGTACGTTTGTTGCTTCAAAAGACATCGCTTATAACAATGAAATTTTGCAGGAATTGCTAAACAGCAGGGAGTCAAATTTTATTAATACCGATTATATTTTGTAGTTATCAGAGTTATATATTAATTGTAGAGGCCGTCTTTTTCTTTTGAATTGGACGGTTTTTATTTTTCTTTTTAAGCCTTTGATTTTCTGTGTGGTTGAGGTTCTGACTTTATTGTTTATTTTTAGAAATAAATTTTTTGAATAATGTAACTTAAAGTTAAAAATGTCATCTAACTACTATAATCAATCAAACCACCAAAATCTTAAAACAACTTATGGAAAAAAAATCACTTCAATTGCTATTTATAGCCTTCTTGTTTGTAGCACAAAATAGTTTTGCACAGGAACTTTACATGCCAAGGAATATTAAGGAATCTTATACTAATGGTGTTCGTTCTATGGATGGAAAACCCGGGAAAAATTATTGGCAAAATCATGGTAAATATGACATGGCTTTGACTGTAGATGCCAATACAAAAGTAGTTAGCGGAACCGAAACGATCGTGTATGAAAACAACAGTAATGATACGCTAAGGAATTTACGAATCAGATTTGTGAATAATATTCATAAAAAAACCTCGCCACGAGCGGTATTAAATAGTGAAGGTTTTTTTACGGAAGGATTGACAATTACAAATTTGAAAATCGAAGGTGAAGTCTACAAAGAAGATGCTAAAAGCTGGGGTACAGTTGGGAGCGTAAAAATGAATAAACCTATGCCGCCTCATAGTAAAATTACGATTGATATCGATTGGAATTATCCATTGTCAGAAGTGAGTGGGAGAGAGGGGCAAATCGATAACACTACTTTTTTTGTGGCCTATAGTTATCCTCGTGTTTCTGTTTTTGATGATTACAACAAATGGGACAACCTGCCTCATACTTCAGGTCAGGAGTTTTATAATGATTTTAATGATTATACGTATTCTGTAAAGGCACCTAAAAATTATGTGGTTTACGGAACGGGAGATTTATTGAATCCGGATGAGGTTTTACAGCCTGAATTTGCTGCACGTCTAAAAAAATCATACCTAACAGATGAAATTTTACACATTGCCAATGAGCAGGAAATGAAAAACGGTCTGGTAACAAAACAAAGCGATTGGAACGTTTGGAAATTTGAAGCTAAAAACATTACAGATGTTTGTTTTGGTTTAAGTGATCATTATTTATGGGATGCCGGAAGTGTAATTGTGGATAAAAAAACAAAGCGACGCGCGAGTATCCAAGCAGCTTATGATGTAAAAGGAACCGATTTTGAAAATTCTATTAAGTACAACCAATATGCTTTAGATTTCTTTTCACACAATTGGCCGGGAGTTCCCTATCCGTATTCTAAAATGACGGCTTTTCAGGGTTTTGCAGATATGGAATATCCAATGATGTGTAATGATTCGCAAATGGGAGATCCTGTTTTTGCACAGTTGGTTCAGGATCATGAAGTAGCTCATACCTATTTTCCTTTTTATATGGGAATCAACGAAACACGTTATGCTTTTATGGACGAAGGCTGGGCGACAACTTTTGAATATTTGATAGGAATCGCAGAGCACGGAAAAGAAGCCGCCGATAAGTTTTATAAAGAATTTCGAGTAGAACAATATATAAATGATCCGTCTACAGAAGAAGATCAGCCTATCATTACTATGTCATCACAGTTATCAGATTCTGGTTATGGCAATAATTCATACGGAAAAGCTTCTTTGTCATACCTGGCTTTAAAAGACTTGTTGGGTGATGATTTGTTTAAAAAAGCACTGCATGCCTATATGGACAATTGGAATGGTAAACACCCGGTTCCATGGGATTATTTTAATTCGATTAATACAGCTTCGGGTAAAAATCTGAATTGGTTTTTTGATAATTGGTTTTTCACGAATAATTACTTAGATCTTTCTGTTAAAAAGGTGGTTAAGAATGTGATTTCTGTAGCCAATGTTGGAGGTTTTGCAATTCCGTTTGATGCCATTGTGACCTACGCAGATAATACGACAGAAACAGTTCATAGCACACCGGCTGTTTGGCAGGCGAATCAAAAACTGGCCGCTGTTACAGTGAAGAGTAACAAGCAAATTAAAAAAGTAGTTCTAGATGGTGGTATTTTTATGGATGCTACTCCTTCCGACAATACCTGGTCAGCAAAATAAAAGAGTACAACAGAAGTCGTTTTTTTAACTAAAAAGACGACTTCTGTGTTTTATAAAAACAGCATAATAAGTTTTGAATTTTTAGTAACAAATTGAAAAAAATCAATAAGAAATGAATAGTTTACAAATTGTTTTTAGAAAAAAGATACTCTTCTTCGGTTTATTTGTATTGTTAACGAGTTTTGCATTTGCTCAAAATAAAGATAGAATTGAAATAGGAACAATCGATAGTATTTCTTCTAAAGTCCTGAACGAAGATAGAAAAATATGGATTCATCTTCCTAAAAGTGCACGAAATACAGGTCTGGCAAAACAAAAGTATCCGGTCGTTTATTTACTTGATGCTGAAGGACATTTTAGCTCCGTTGTAGGGATAATTGAAGAAATGAGCGAAGTGAACGGAAATACAAATTGTCCGGAAATGATTATAGTTGGGATTACGAACACTAATAGAAATCGTGATTTAACTCCTACACATACGGATGTTGATCCTCCATTTGTGTCAAAAAGTTTAAGTGATCAATCTGGTGGAGGAGAAAAATTTGTTGAATTTCTTGAAAAAGAATTGATTCCGTATATCGATGGTAAATATCCAACTACACCTTATAAAACACTGATAGGACATTCTTTTGGAGGTTTGACCACTTTGAATATTCTGACAAATCATACTCATTTATTCAATTCGTATCTTGCTATTGATCCGAGTTTGTGGTGGGATCATCAGAAATTTTTAGTTGCAACTGAAAAAAAAATAGAAAACAAAAAACTGCCGAATGTTTCCTTGTTTATGGCCGCTGCCAATACAATGGATGATAGCATGAATGTTGTGAAAGTAAGAAAAGATACAACGATTTTTACAAGACATATCCGCTCCATTTTAGATTTTAATGATTTTCTGAACAAGAACAAAAAAAGCGGTTTGAATTATCAGTACCAATATTATAATGATGATAATCATGGATCTGTACCATTGATCGCCACCTATGATGGTCTTCGGTTTTTGTTTAAATTCAATCAGTTAAAGCTTTCCATTCCGGAACAAATTAATTTTAATAAAGCTGTTTTTACTAAAATTGAAAAACATTTTGAAAATGTATCAAAACATTTAGGTTACAAGGTAAGCGTTCCAGAAAACACAGTAAATGCTTATGGTTATCAGTCTTTGGGTAAAAAAGATATGGAGCTGGCAGGTTATCTGTTCAGGTTAAATGTTGCGAATTATCCTCAAAGTCCAAATGTTCATGATTCGCTTGGAGATTTTTATGAAGCAAATGGTGATAAGAAAAATGCAATCGCCAGTTATGAAAAGGCTTTGATACTGGATAAAAACTTCTCGGAAGCTAAGATAAAACTGGAGAAATTAAAATAATAGATATAATAAAAACTTAAAATGTCAGGAGAAAAAGATTTACAACAATTACTTAAAAGCATGAAACCAGAGCATAATTTAGGAGATTATGTTTTTTGTAAAGTCGAAAAATTAGATGGTGTAGAACTGAATGATATTGAGATGTTTTTCAAAGAAAAAGAAGCAATTACTCTGATTTTGAAAAAAGAAATTGCAGACGCATTAAAGCTAGATTATTCAGTTGTAATGTCATGGATAACACTCACGGTGCATTCATCATTAGAAGCAGTTGGCTTAACAGCAGCATTTTCAAAAGCACTTTCAGAACATGAAATAAGCTGTAATGTTGTGGCCGCTTTTTATCACGATCATATTTTTATAGCTCAAAAAGACACAGAGAAGGCAATGGAGATCTTAAATTTATTTTCGGTCTAAATTGAGGTAAATCACTGGATAATAGCAATAAACAAAGGGGGATTAAAAATTTAACTTTTTCCAGATTTATTATTGGTAAGTTTTTTATTACATTTGAATTAAAAAAAAGTTAAAAATGAAGCGGAAGTTTAATATTAAAAAACTACGTTTGCAAAAAAATGAAAACCCTGAATTATTAATGAAAAAGAAACTATTTTTTATTGTTTTATTAATCACTTGTAAAAATTTTGCTCAAAACAACGCTAAAATCGCATTTCAGAAAAGCAGATATGAATTAGCTTTAGACTACTACCAAAAAGCCGATTATAAGAAAGCGATTGATTTATTTTACGTTGCTTCCAAAATTAAACCTGACAATACAATAGGTCAGGAATCGATTAAAAAAGTAGATACTTTACGAACATTTTTGAGAGAAAATCTTCTAAAGTTGGCCGTAGGAACCTGGAAGATGGTTGGAGATAAGCCGGTTTGGGCTGCTAATCAAAGTAATGCAACCTCACAAAAAGATTTTGACGACTTAATCGAAATCAAGGACGGTGAAATTTCTTCTTATGAGAAAAATAAGAAAACGCAGGAAAAGAAACTCATTAAGTCTGAGAAATTAGTGTATTACAACAAAGAGAACTCAGATGCATTGTTTTCGGACATCCTTTTATCTGACGGAACTGTTTGGAATTGCACGATAAATGAAAATGGAGATGAGCTGCATGTCATCAATGTGGGAAAAGTGACTGATGGAATTGTCGAAAAAATAACCAGCGACAATACGGAGCGGTTTTTTATTAAAGTAGAGTAGTAAAAAGGGAATCAATTTTGATTCCCTTTTTTATTTATGAAAACCGTTTGCATTTACCATATACTACTGCTAAAATCAATTTTTTATAATTCGATTTATTTGTTGTATGGTCATGATATTGAATCGTTTATAATTGTTCGGGAAAGGATAAAATGCAATTGTAAAATCGTGTAATTTTGATGCAATCTAAAAGAAGTAAAATAATGAAAATCAAAGCAATTAAAGCTTCTCAGACCTGGCAGATCAGACATGAAGTAATGTGGCCGGATCAGCCATTTGAGTTCGTGCAATTAGATGAAGATGCTTTAGGGCTGCATTTTGGTGTTTTTATAGCAGAAAAATTAGTTGCAGTAGTTTCCTGTTTTGTGAATATTAACGAATTACAGTTCAGAAAATTGGCAACTCTGGAAGAATATCAGGGAAAAGGCATCGGATCTGAACTTGTAAAATACATTTTACAATTCGCAAAAGAGAAAAATTTGAAAAAAGTCTGGTGCAATGCACGAACCAATAAAAAAAAATTTTACGAGAAATTCGGAATGCAGGATACTCATCATATTTTTAGAAAAGCAGAACAGGAATTTACCATAATGGAAGTTTTGCTATAGAAAATAAAGTGAATTTTACGGAATAAAACATACAATGTCAGATCTTTGCGATTTTGATGTTTTTTTATTGATTTGGAGAGTCTTATTAACTCGATTATGATAAGGACTTAATTTTTTATGATTTTTCAGCAAAAAAGGATATTTTTTTATCAGAATTAGTGTGTAATAAAATCATGAAAACGTTTTCGTCTTTTTTAAATGTTAAAGCTTATAAAAAAATCTTTTTTTCTTTCGATACTTTCCTTACTTTCGCACCCAAATGAGAAAGTTAGTAGTATTTTTAGTATTCATGAATTTGCTTCTGTTAGGCGGAGGGCAATATCTTAATGCGGGTACTCCTAAAAATGCTCATCCTCATAATCTTGAGAAAAAGCACAGGGTAAAATTCACCAATCAGGAGCAGGGCAGTTCAATTATTGAAGATGCTGATATTGATACTGAAGAAGAATATCTTGGAAGTGATGATCTTAAAGATGGACTTACGAATAAGTTTTTTGCAACAAACTACAGTTTACTTGACAGTTGGTATCTTTCCTTTGCAAGTCAGACTGGTGTAAATGATTACAATCGTTTTAAAATCTTCCTGCCATTTTGTGGCAACTCAAATCCTATCTACATTACTCAACGAGTTTTAAGAATTTGATTCAACAGTATACATCGGTTACCAAAGTTGTGATCTGAATATTCTGTTGATGTATTTTTTTCTACCTCATCTTATATGAAAGTTAAGTTCTGACTAAGGCTGGCTGATGCATTTTTTCATCCAAAGGAATCTCTGTATTCCAAGCACTCAATCGCTTAATTTCCAATAAAATCATGAAAAGAATTATCTTGTTCACTGGCTTAATTGCCTTAGTGTGCCTTACTAGTTGTACAGCTAAAAAAGAAGAAAAAGAAGAAGTAGAAAAATTTACCGCTACCAATCCGGTAAAAATAGACACTTCGTTTACGAAACAGTATGTTTCACAAATTAAATCCGTACGAAACATTGAAATTCGTGCTCAGGAAAAAGGTTTTTTACAAAACATCTATGTCGATGAAGGACAATTTGTAAAAAAAGGACAGCTGTTGTTTAAAATTATGCCAAACATGTATCAGGCAGAATTATTGAAAGCACAAGCTGAACAAAAATCAGTAGAAATCGAACTGCAAAATTCCAAATTACTGGCAGACAAAAATATCGTTTCTAAAAACGAACTAAGTGTAGCGCAGGCAAAATTGCAATCTGCAAAAGCCGAAGTAGCACTGGCAAAACTTCATTTATCATTTACCGAAATCAGAGCTCCGTTTGACGGAACTATCGATCGTATTCCGTTAAAATTAGGAAGTCTTATTGATGAAGGCGAATTGATGACGAGTCTTTCAGACAACAGTCAGATGTTTGCTTACTTCAATGTTTCAGAACCTGAATACCTGCAATATGAAACCAATGTAAAAGACCGTGCTGATAATAAAGTAAGTCTGGTTTTGGCTAATGGCGAAACTTTTAAGGAAAAAGGAAATGTAGAAGTTATTGAAAGTGAATTTAACAATGAAACCGGAAACATCGCATTCAGAGCGCGTTTTCCTAATTCAGGCAAATTGCTTAGAAATGGCGAAACCGGACAGGTTCAAATGCTTGTACCGCTTAAAAATGCAATCGTGATTCCACAAAAAGCGACTTATGAAATCCAGGATAAAAAATACGTTTTTGTGATCGATAAAAACAATAAAGTAACTTCAAGAGAAATCACTATAACTGGCGAAATCCCTGATTTGTACGTGATCAGAACCGGACTTACCGAAAATGACAAAATTTTACTTGAAGGAGTTCAGAAAGTAAAAGAGAATGACAAAATCAAATATGAATTCCAATCTCCTAAAGCGGTAATGAACAATTTACGCTTAAAAGCAGAATAGGTTTAATCATTAAAACAATATAAAATGTTTAACAAATTTATTCAAAGACCTGTACTGTCGATAGTAATATCGCTTATAATAGTCTTTTTAGGAGTATTGTCGGTATTGAATTTACCTATTACCCAATTCCCTACAATCTCACCACCAATGGTGAATGTTACTGCAGATTATCCGGGTTCTAACGGTGAATTGATGATCAAGGCAGTTATTATTCCTTTAGAAAGAGCTTTAAATGGAGTTCCGGGAATGAAATACATGTCTTCTGATGCCGGAAATGATGGTGAGGCCACTATAAAAGTAGTTTTTAACTTAGGAACAGATCCCAATCAAGCGGCGGTTAACGTTCAGAATCGTGTAGCTTCGGTTACCAATAAATTACCTCCATTGGTAATTAGAGAGGGTATAAAAATTACCCGAGAAGTGCCAAGTATGTTGATGTATGTGAACCTTTACAGTACAGATAAAAATACCGACATGAAGTTCTTGTACAACTACGCTGATATCAACGTACTTTCAGAATTGAAAAGGGTAAATGGTATTGGTTCCGGAGATATCTTGGGAACTCGTGAATATGCTATGCGTATCTGGCTGAAACCGGATCGTATGTTGGCGTATAAAATTTCTGCCGATGAGATAATGGAAGCATTGTCAAGTCAGAGTTTGGAGGCTTCTCCGGGTAAAACGGGGGAAAGCTCCGGTAAACGTTCTCAGGCATTTGAATATGTATTGAAATATTCCGGACGTTTTACCACGAAAGAGCAATATGGAAATATTGTAGTAAAATCCAATGCTAACGGAGAACTTTTACGTTTGAAAGATGTTGCCAATATTGAATTTGGTAGTTCAATGTATGATATTTACTCCAACTTAAATGGTAAGCCATCTGCGGCTATCGTACTAAAACAGTCTTTTGGAAGTAATGCCAATCAGGTTATTGAAGAAGTAAAGGCTAAATTGGAAAAAATCAAGCAAAAATTTCCAAAAGGAATGGATTATGAGATTTCATATGACGTTTCTAAGTTCCTGGATGCCTCTATCGAAAAAGTAATTCACACATTGGTAGAAGCTTTTATTCTGGTTGGTTTAGTCGTATTTCTTTTCTTAGGCGACTGGCGTTCGACGGTTATTCCGGCAATTGCAGTACCGGTATCGTTAATTGGAACCTTTGTGTTTATGACATTCTTTGATATATCGTTGAACTTAATTACGTTGTTTGCTTTAGTATTGGCAATTGGGGTCGTCGTCGATGATGCGATTGTAGTAATCGAAGCTGTTCACGCCAAGATGGAAGAAGAACATCTGTCAGCATTTAAAGCAACTAAAAAAGCGATGCATGAAATTGCGGGGGCGATTATTGCGATTACGTTCCTGATGGCTGCGGTATTTATTCCTGTTGCATTCATGTCTGGTCCTGTTGGAGTATTTTACAGACAGTTCTCGGTTACGATGGCAACTGCTATTATACTTTCGGGTATTGTGGCTTTGACATTGACACCGGCACTTTGTGCGATGATGCTGAAAAATAATCACGGTCAGCCTAAAAAGAAAACACCAGTTAATGTATTTATAGATGGTTTTAATAATAAGTTTAACCTGGCTCAGGGTAAATATCAAAATGTATTAGCTAAAATCGTAAACAGAAGAGCTGTTACTATAATTGCTTTAGTAGGATTTTGTGCCGGAACATGGTTAATAAGCAGCACAGTTCCTTCCGGATTTATTCCGAATGAGGATCAGGGAATGTTTTATGCAGTTATTCAAACACCTCCGGGTTCATCTTTAGAAAGAACTAATAATATTGCAGAAAGAGTTCAAAAGATTGCAGAAGATATCGATGGAGTGAAATCGGTTTCTTCGTTGGCAGGTTATGAAATTCTGTCTGAAGGTACAGGAGCAAACTCAGGAACTTGTTTGGTGAATCTTAAAGACTGGAACGACAGAAAAGAATCTGTTCTTGAGATTATGCATGAGATGGAGGAAAAATGTAAAGACATTGCGGGAGCAAATATCGAATTCTTCCAGCCGCCTGCTGTACCGGGATATGGTGCTGCCGGGGGATTTGAGCTTCGTTTATTAGATAAAACCGGTTCGGGGGATTACAAAAAAACGGAGCAGGTAAATAATGATTTTGTTGCTGAATTGAACAGACATCCGGAATTATCCAATGTATTTAGTTTTTATAGTTCGAGTTTCCCTCAATACATGATGAAAGTCGACAATGATTTGGCACAGCAAAAAGGAGTTTCGATCGAAAACGCAATGAATACATTGTCAACTCTTGTGGGAAGTAACTACGAAATTAGTTTTATTAAATTCGGAATCAACTACAAAGTAATTGTTCAGGCTTCTCCGGAGTATCGTGCTCAGCCAGATGATATTTTAAAGTTATATGTAAAAAATAATCGTGATGAAATGGTGCCTTTTTCTGCTTTTATGAGATTGGAAAAGGTATACGGGCTTTCTGAAATTACCCGACACAATATGTACACTTCTACGCAAATTAGTGGTTCTGCAGCACCGGGTTATAGTTCTGGTACTGCGATTAAAGTAATTCAGGAAGTAGCTGCTAAAAAATTACCCAGAGGATATGACATTGACTGGGCAGGTATTTCTGCCGATGAGGTGGCGCAGGGGAATCAGGCAATTTGGGTATTCCTGATCTGTTTAGGATTTGTGTATCTGGTACTGGCAGCGCAATACGAGAGTTTTATTTTACCATTATCTGTAATTCTTTCTTTACCGGCAGGTATTTTTGGAGCTTTCTTTTTACTGAAATTAACAGGATTAGAGAACAACATTTATGCACAGGTAGCCATGGTAATGCTTATTGGTTTATTGGGTAAAAATGCCGTGTTGATTGTAGAGTTTGCAATCCAGCGACATGCCGCAGGTAAATCAGTTCTTGAAGCAGCGATGGAAGGAGCTAAAGCGAGGTTCCGTCCTATTTTGATGACTTCATTTGCTTTTATTGCAGGTTTATTACCACTTGCTTTTGCTACCGGTCCGGGAAAAATCGGTAACCGTACTATTGGTACTGCAGCTGCAGGAGGTATGCTTATCGGAACTATTTGCGGGGTGTTTGTAATTCCGGGCTTGTATTACATCTTTGGAAAAATAGCAGAGAGATACAAATTGGTGAAACATGAAGAAGAGAATCCATTAACAGAAGAAATTGATAACAATCATGTATAAATTCAAATCATATCAATACGGTATTGCATTGGGTATATGTCTTACGGTTGCAGGGTGTAAAGCCCCTGCTCCTGAGACTGTAGCAACAAGCACGCCAGTTCCTGAAGCGTTTGGAGCAACAGCACAAACTCAGGATGCAAACAATAATACAGCAACACTAGTCTGGAAAGATTACTTTAAAGATCAAAATCTGGTAGACCTGATTGATGCTGCTCTGAAGAACAATCAGGAATTAAACATCACTTTGCAGGAAATTGAAATTGCCAGAAATGACATCCGTGTAAAAAAAGGACTTTTATTACCAACTGTTGGTGTTCGTGCCGGAGCGGGAGTAGAGAAAGTTGGCCGATATACAAGTCAGGGTGCAGGCGATGCCAACACAGATATCAAACCGGGTATAAAAACTCCTGATCCGTTAGGAGATTTTACCATTTCGGCTTATGCGAACTGGGAAGTAGACATCTGGAAAAAACTGCGAAATTCTAAGAAAGCAGCTTTAAACCGATATTTAGCCACGGTTGAAGGTAAAAATTTTGTGATTACCAACCTTATTGCTGAAGTGGCCGATTCTTATTACGAATTACTGGCTTTAGATACGCAGTTGGATATTGTAAAACAAACCATCAAATTGCAGTCTAATGCTTTAGAAATTGTAAAAATTCAGAAGCAGGCTGCCAGAGCTACTGAACTAGGCGTGAAGAAGTTTGAAGCGGAAGTTTTAACCTCAAAAAGTCTGGAATTTGGAATTCTTCAGCAGATAAAAGAAGCAGAAAATAAAATCAATTTTTTATTGGGAAGATATCCTCAGGAAATTAAAAGAACCAATACAAACAACTTCCTTAGTTTGTTACCGGCAGCGGTTAGTTCAGGAATTCCGTCTCAGTTATTAGCGAATCGTCCTGATGTTAAACAGGCAGAATTAGAATTAGTAGCTTCAAAATTAGATGTAAAAGTGGCTCGTGCTGAGTTTTATCCTTCCTTAAATATTTCGGCTGCGATAGGAGTACAGGCATTTAAACCTTCTTACCTGTTTACGTTCCCGGAATCTATTTTGTATTCATTAGCAGGAGATCTTGCTGCGCCATTGATTAACAGAAATGCGATTAAGGCAGAATTTGCAAGCGCAAATGCAAGACAGCTTCAGGCATTGTACAATTACGATCGTACGATTTTGAATGCTTACTTAGAAGTGTCCAACCAGCTTTCGAAGATCGAAAATTTACAAAAAGGATATGATCTTAAATCGCAACAGGTTGATGCTCTAAACACCTCAATAGACGTTTCTAACGATTTGTTTAAATCGGCCAGAGTTGATTATTTTGAAGTTTTAATGACACAACGTGATGCATTAGAAGCAAAATTAGAATTGGTAGATACCAAAAAAGAACAATTAAATGCTGCAGTCCATGTGTACAGAGACTTAGGCGGCGGTTGGAAATAGGAGTAATAGTTATTTTGTAGATAAAAGCCTTTCGGGAGTAAATTCCTGAAAGGCTTTTTTTAGTTGATCGAAGAGGTTTTGATGATTGTGATAGAGTATTACTCTTTTTTTGCATTGTTTATTAATTCTATAATCTTTGAAGCCACTCCACTTGACGATTGAAAATTTTGTCCCGTGACAATTCTTCCGTCCGTTTCGACATGAGAGACGTTACGTGCCGAGAATTTAAAGACCCCTCCTCTTCCTTCAATTGTTTTTTGAATTAAGAACGGGAAGTATTTAAAATATTCGTCATCTTGTTTTTCGAATGAATCCGGGTAACCGCTAATTCTTTTTCCTGCGACTAAATAATTGCCGTCATTTGTTTTTAAGTTGACAATTCCTGCAGTTCCATGACAAACAGAAGAGATAATCCCTTTGTTCTCCTCATATACTCTTAAAGTTATGGCTTGAATTTCTTTATTTTCAGGTACCTCATACATGGCAGCTCCACCACCGATGTAATGAACAGCTTTATAGATTTTTGAATCAATTTCTGCTGGTTTTTTAGTGTTTTTCAGGGCATACATAAAATCCGGATCAAATAAATATTGTTTTTGTAATGCGTCGGATGTGTTGATGTAGGCTAATGGGACACTTCCTCCTTCCGGGCTTACAAAATCAACAGTATATCCCCCTGTTTTAAAAGTATGGTAGGCATTTATAATTTCAGAAAAACTATTACCTGTTGCCAGGTTCGATTTGCCATAATAATGGGCATTAGAAACGATAAACAGAATGTGCTGTCCTGATTTGTTCGTATTTATGCTACTCGCAGATTTACTGATTATTTTCCATTCGCCCTGAATCTTTTTGAGTAAAAACAAATCAATAAATTCCATTTTTTTGTCAGGAATTAATATTTCGGCTTTAGCTAAAGCGATGTCGTTATGCAAATCAAGTGAAATTATTCTGCCCATTCGACCATTAAATTGCCCCTGATTGCCTTTTTTAAACCATTTGGCATATTCGCCGGAAGGTACAATCCACAAGTCTTTGTCTTTATGACTTAAAAAGAGATTGGCCTCAGAATAAAATGCCTTCTCAATGTTATCAGGCCTGTTGTAAGAAGTACCATCAATATAATTTTCAATGCATTTTTTGACCAATTCCTCTTCTGTCTGTGCCAATAAATAACCTGACGAAAATAATAGTGTAATAAAATAGATAACTTTTTTCATAAGCTTTTTGAAATTTAATTTTCCGCAAAGCTATAGTTCGTCAATTGGGAATGGGAATGAATATATAATTTAGGACTCCAGATTTATAAATTAGGAGAAAAAATCAGGTTTTTGCGTAGTTTAAAGGTGTGGTGCCTGTCGCTTTTTTAAATGCGCCATAAAAAGTACTGCTCGAATTGAAACCGCAATACTCGGCTACAACTTCCATTTTTAGATTACTGTCCTGCTTGAGTATTTTTTTTGCTTCTTCGATTCGGTATTCGTTTATGAATTGCGTATAACTTTTGTTCAAATTGTCATTTAAGAATTGTGATAAGAGTTGAGGTCGTATTTTGATTTCCTGCGCTAGTAGATTTAAGGTTAGATTAGGATTTTTGTGAATGTTCTTTGAGTTAAAAGCAATCTGTATTTTTTCAAGAATAGCATTGACTTCTTCGCTCTCTATTTTGTTAACGTATTTTTCTTTTTTAGGATGTACTTTAAAAGTTTCATTTCGTTTGTAAAATACAACCATACCCGATAAATATAAAGCAAAAGAAAGAGAAAGAGCTCCTGAAATATAAGAGGTGTATGCAGCTGTAAAATAAGCGAGCCAAATTAGGAAGACACCACCCAATACTGAGAGTATCCAAACCTCATCATAATTAATTTTGTCGGACTTAGTGAGAATCTTCGCGAATACTTGTTTTACAGAAAATGCAGAAAGTATGATAAAGACGATCCATTGTAAGTTGATGATTAAATAAATGTATTTTTTCCATAATTCTAAATGATTCTGATAGGGAGCTAATACTCCCACAAAGACAATAAGGAATAATAAAAAAAGAATTGAATACTTCGCTAAAGCTATATTTAATGAGTTTTGTTTAGCTTTAATATAGAAAAACAAAAAGGGGCCTATTAGAAAACAGGCAGATAAACCGATTTGCAAATATGTTTTTGAAAGCCCGGGGTTAAAGTAAAAAAAGATTGACTTCCAGATTCTAATGCTTAGCACGGCTAATAATCCGCCTAAAAAAAAGTTGGAAATGTTTTTTTCTTTTGTAAAGAAGAAAAAGTACAAACTCAAGATAGTACAATTAAATGCTCCTAATGCGCTGAAGAAAAATAAAATCTGATTATCTAAATACATTTGCTTATTGGTACAGTTTTAAATCGCTTTTTTTGTTTTACAGTTAAAGTTCACAACTTTATGAGGTTGTGAACTTTGAGCCTGTATACCTTCGGCTAAGATAAAAATTCTTGTGAAAGTAAAATAGACGATTATCAGATATTTCGCAATTCTACGAAACTGCTTTTAGCAAATGTTTTTTTACTTATTTTGATTTTCGATTACTGCTAAATGAATCCCGAAACATTTTCCAGCCTTTGTCTGTTTTCTTCCAAAGAACCAGGAATTTACCATCGTCCATTAATTCGCCTTTAGAATTATACGACTGCCATAAACCTTCTTCAGTAACATATTTTACGCCATCACCGTATACCGCAGTGGTGATAAATTTTCCACCTCTTAAGCCATATTCATCATAGGCTTTTCGAAAAAAACTGGCAGCACCTTCTTTTCCATAAATCTGAGGTGCATTTGGGAGTAAAATAGAAGCATCTTCCGCATATCGGTCTATAAATATTGAAGGATCATTGTTTTTAAAGGAATCAAAATAGATGGCATTGCTTTTTTGAATTGCATTTTTTGCCTCGCTTAAATCTGCTGTTTCAGTATTTGGTGCAGAATTACAGCTGAAAAGCAATAAGGTAATGGCAAAGAGTTTTGATGTCAAATAAACGTTATTCCGCTTAGAAAAATATTTAAAAAGAAGGGATAAAAATGAAATTGATTTTCGGCTCAATTCCGATGAGTTGTTAAAAGTATTCATATTAAAGTTTTTAGATTTACTATTATTTTTATCAAAGGTAGTAAGGGAAAAAACTCCTGAATTGTACAAAACGGAACTGTTTTTTTTATTAGGGTGCTAAGGTTCTTAGATGCTAAGCTACTAAGGGATAGTGTTGTTAATGCTTAGTAATACCTTTAAAGAATTAAATGGTTGATAGGGAATTGATTTTCTAAATAGGAGGTTGGTGTAGTTCCGGTAAAGAATTTGAAATCTCTTATAAAATGCGACTGATCAAAATAACCGGAATCATAAGCAATAGAGGTAAAAGGGTATTCGGTATTGTTAATGAGTTTAAGACTGTGCTGAAAACGTTTAATTTTGTTGAACGATTTCGGGGCAAGTCCGGTATGCTGAAACACTAATTTATGAAGATAGCGTGGCGTTATACCATATTTTTCCGAAATGCTGCTGATGTTAGTTTCAGTCGGTTCGCTTAGCAAACTGGATAAGATATGAGCTACTTTTTCAATCTTGTCAGATCGCTTAGGGTTTGTTATTATTTTCTGAATTAAGAATGTTTCGATAAGCTCAATTCTTTTTTGAATATCGGAAGTTTCTAAAAGCTGATTGTGTAGTTTTTTTATTGGATTACCAATTATATCTTCCATGTCGAAAATCTGATTGTTAAATACTCCAATTTCATCTTTAAAAAAGTAGGCTGCGGTATGGGTATAAAATCGAATACCCAGCATGGTATGTTTTCCTTTTGATTTTATAGCAAGGGGCTTAGTGATCTGACCCCATAATTCAATTTTTGGAGTTTTGTAAAAGTTTTTATCAACCAATGATTCCCAAATACCATCACCAAGATTAAAAATTATTTCCATTTCGCCACTCGGAAATACCGTATCCTCAAATTCTATATCTGAATCTGATTCAAAAATATAGTAATGTTTGATATAAGGTTTTAGAATTTCGGATGGCGAAAAATGTTGAAATTGCATTTTACTGAATTTAATTTCTCAAATATTTAAAATGGCGTTTGTTTTGTTAACGTGCTGACAGGTGTAAAGTTATGAAAAAAATATAAAACAAGTTTAAAATAGTAAAACAGACAAATTACAAAGAAGGTCGGAGTATTGCAATCGAAGTGTTGTGAATTGGCGTGATATGACCATTTTAAACAATAGTCAGTCCTGCATCTTTGTAAAACTTTAAACTTTCATCTTCCGGATCAATATTCGTTACCAGTACATTAATATCCTTAATTGGGCAAACAGAATACGATTCAGCTGTTCCTACCTTTTCGATAGAACCTAAAGCAATAACAAAATCGGAATGTTGAATCATGTTTCTTTTTATCTGAGAATCATCGTATAAAATTCCAGTTACCCCACGTTCGTGATGAATGCTGCAGAGTCCAAGAATACAAATGTCGGCTCTGAAGTTTCTAAAAAAATCGATCGTTTCAATACTGGCAGTAGTAAAGGAAGTTTTGCACATTCGACCACCGGCAAAAATCAATTCGATATTGGGTAAATCTTCGATTAATGCTGCTACAGGAAAGCTATTTGTGATCACGGTGATTTTTAAATCGTAAGGAAAGCTGGCTACTAAAGCCAATGAAGTTGTTCCTCCATCGATAAAAACTACCTGACCGTCTTTTAAATAAGAGATTGCTTTTTCGGCAATTATCTTTTTGTTTTCAAGATCGTGTTTTTCCCTGTTTCTAAAATGCAGCGGAATCGGAGAGGGAGCAACCGCGCCTCCACGAACAGCCTTTAACAATCCCTGATCCGAAAGTTCTTTTACATCTCGTCTTATTGTATCTTCTGATACATTTAAATAGGCACTAAGTTCCATTAAAGTAAGTCGGTGTTCTTTTGATAAATACTCTAGAATTACTTTTTGACGCTCTTCTTTTTTCATTTGATGCAAATTTATATTGCAAAAATAAGTTAAAATTGCAATACTTTGCAATATTTGCGTAAATTTGTTGCAAAATAAATCAAAATGAAAAAGAAAACAATTGCCATCGATATGGATGGCGTACTTGCCGACATCGAAATACAATTAATAAAACAGTACAATAAAGAGAGTGGAGCTTCACTTACCAAAGAGACTATTCGGGGGTTAAGTGAAGAAGATGCTTTTAAAGACAGAACACTTTTGCGTGAAGTTTTAAATGCCGATAATTTTTTTAGAAGTCTGCCTGTAATGCCTGATGCAGTCGAAAGTTTACGTCGATTACAGGAAAACTTTGAAATTTTTATTGTTTCTGCCGCAACCGAATTTCCGGTATCACTGGCCGAAAAAGTGGCCTGGCTTGCGGAACATTTTCCTTTTATCACCTGGGAAAATATTATTTTATGCGGAAGCAAAAGAATTATCAATACGGATTATATGATTGACGATCACCGAAAAAATTTAGACCATTGCATGGGAAAACCTATCATGTTTACAGCATTCCATAATGTTAATCAAACACATCACTTGAGAGTAAACAACTGGAAAGAAGCCGTTGAAGTTCTAGAAAAAGACATCGTAACTGATTTGAACTAAGTTTATTTGCACGCAGATTTGTTTTGCTGATTCGTCATCGTTCGGGTTGCAGATTTTACGGATTTATTTTCTCAAACTTAATGGTAAAATAAATCCGCAAAGTCTATAAAGATAATACCCTGCAAATTCAGCTGACTTTGTATTTGCAATGACTAGTAAACAGGCTTGGTCTTATAGAAAATATTTGGATGGATTATTCAAGTAAAATAAGTGTTCTATTTGTTAGTTCATTTTTATACTTCAAAACATCATCTATACTTGATAATAAGTATTCATTATTCTCAATAATAAGTTTCATTTTTGAGTCAGTGAAAACTAATTTACAAATGATTTTTTTAGGATGCTCGTCAATACTAATGTTGAAAAAGCTTTTAAAATCTTTGAAGAAAATTCTTTGGCTAGGTATTTTTCTATTTTGGATTAGCAATGTTCTGATGGTGTGATAAGCCTGAATTTCAGATTCAGTCGTAATAATTCCACCAGTATTTGAATTTGATTCGTCAATAACTTTTTTATCATATAGAGATTTCAATAAAGCAGAATTGATCATTTTGATCATTTTTCCCTGAGTTTCATCATTAAATTTGGTCTTAAAACTCATATTGCGGTGAATTATTTTTAATAAATCCTTTGAAGGAGCAATAAATTCCTTTAACAGACTTGTTTCAAAATCCTCCGCAAAAACAGATTCTTGGGCTGTATTTATAATCTCATTGACCACGATATATCTTTTGTCAAATTTGATTAAAGTTTCCAGATCTCTATCTGAATAATTAGATAAGTTGAACACAAAGAATGGTTTGTTATCAATTACATTTGGTTGTAAAATATCTGAATAAAATCTATATTCAATTCCATTAGTTAAAATAGCAATTCTAGAGTTTTTCGTATTATTGAAATAACCGTTTAATTGACCTGCTTCTTTATCGCTTAATCTACTATTGTATTTTTTTGCTTCTATTAAAATAGTTTCCTTTTTATTTAATAAAATAGCATAATCAATTTTTTGACTGATACGTTCACCAAAATCAGCATTGTATTCTGGTATCAAATCATTCGGCATATAATTTAGAAGATGAAAAAAGGGCTCTATTAAAAACTTACGGGTTTGAGCTTCATTTGTGCACAACTCAATCGCATCGTTAATTTTAAAGTTCTCTAGAGTTTTTTTTAATTGATTGATAGATTGTTTCGGAATATTGGTGGTCATTTTTTTGGGTTGTTAGTTTGACAAATTATGCGATTTAGAAAGTTAATAAAAATTAACCAAGGCATAAGTTTTTTAAGATCATCGTTTATAAAAAAACAAATATCATGATTAAATTAATATTTACTTTACGGAAAACCATATTGATATAGTAAATTATGAATGTTTAAAACTAACATTTCCCTTTTGTAATCTAATAGGTATTTATACCTGTTTAATTTAGTGAAGTTAATTTTGAATCTTTCCTTATACTGTAATAGTAAACTATATTAAGTTGACTGTATATAGCACACAACATACAGGAATTTTTTAATAACCTGTTTTTTGAAGGAGAAACCTTTTGAGAGTAATCTTGAAAGGTTTTTTATTTTGGCTTCACCAGAAATTAAGTGATTGCAATTGCAATGTTAAACTTTAATTTATGTTTACTTCGGTATAGATAGGTTTGCTTTAAATCCTTTATCCGGTTCTGTCTCAAAATCAATAGTTCCTTTAACAGCCTGAATGCGGTGTTCCATGTTTTGGAGACCATTTTTTGCCGTAGTGGCTTTTTCAAAACCCTTGCCGTTATCAGTATAGCGTATTGAGATTGATTTCTCATTATTTTCAAACTTTATTCCAACAATACTAGCCTTGCTGTGTTTCTTCATGTTTACCATTAATTCCTGTAAAATCCTGCTGATGGTAATTTTTTTGGTATCGTTAATGTCTTCCCAGTTGATAGTTTCTAGGTTGGTTACAATGATATTTCTGTCGTTGGTATTGTAAGTCGAAAGCATTTCTTTGATACTGTGGGTAAAATTGACACCCGTATCAATCTTATTATTTTCTCTCGAAATTCCTCTTACACGGCCATAAATATCATCCAATTTTTGGAGTAGATTCTCCTTGGTACTTTCTTTAGATAGGGACTGGGACTCGGCAAAAGCAATCACGTGAAATACGTCATTTGCCAGTTCATCGTGGATTTTTTTAGCGATTCGGGCTTCGGTGATATAGGAAGTTTTAAATTCGATTGCTCTGTTTTTATTTTTATAGTAACGTACCACAATTACAATTAGAATAACTAAGAAAACAAAAACAATAGCAAAAACAATTCGTAAATATTTGGCGCTTTGTAGAGACAGTTGAGTTTCGGCTTTTTCTAAACGGAGTTTGGCATTTTCATCTTTTTCGAGTTTAGAATCGTATTTAATTTTGGCAAACTTATTTTTAAAGTTGTTTCGAACTTTAATGATACTGTCGTTTAGTTTAAAATACTTTTGAACATATTTATTGTTTTGAGCACTGTGATCGTTTGAAATTAAAATTTGCAATGCCTCCAATCTTTCGTCGACACTGTTTAGTTTTGTAGCATTGCTGTAAGCAGCAAGAGCATTTTTATTTGATTTCTGAAGGTCTTTTTCAGCATAATAATCGGCGAGGTGCAGGTAACTTTCAATACTGCCGTAAGTATCATTAATTTCATTTCTAGTCTGGAGCGCTTCATTCATTAAAAGGAACCCTTTTTTATCCATTCCATTTTTAAAATAGGCATAACCGAGGTTGTCTATAAGTATTACATCTTCCGTTGCTTGTGCTTTTTTGTTTAAAAGAGATTCTAAAAGAGCAATCGCTTTATCATATTTTTTTTGATGCATATAAACAACGGCAATATTGCCTAAGGGACCTTGCTTTTCAATGGGATCTTTAAAATCATTTGCAGCTTCTTTGTAGTAGATAATGGCATCATTATAAAGAGAAAGTTCTTTATCAGCAACACCTAATTTATTCTTTATAGTGGCCGTATAGACACTCTTTTTTTTAACATAAACTAATGCTTCAGTCATAGTTTCTTTACTACCGTAATAATCTCCGTTGACTTGTTGAATAGATGCTATCATAATTAGGATATACCCAATATTAGCGCTATCTTTTATACTTTCATAAAGTTGTTTTGATTTATTAAACTCATAAAAAGAAGCAGTAAATTCTTGTTTATCAAAGTTCTCAATTCCTTTGTTTCGTAAACTAAGTGCTTCTTTGCGGATCGTATCTGTGTTTGTATTTAATGGCTTTTTTTCTTTGCAGGAAAACAGAAAAAAGAGTAGTATAAAATAAAAAAACGGGGACCGTAACATATAGATTTACTTTCCCCGAAAATAGTAATTAATTAGATACTAAAAATAATATCTTTATTATTTATCTGGCGGTGGAGGATTTTTACCACCATCACCAGGTCCCTCAGCAAAAGCTGGTTTTGCCGGATCAATAGTTTTCTTTGTTTCCTGTTTGGTTTGAGTTTCGTATTCATCTGGTGTACAGGAGAACATAGTGAATAGTATCGTGAAAGCGATAAAAATTATTAGCTTTTTCATTTTATTTAGATTTAGAAATTAGACATGGGTATTGCTGACCGGAGTTGATCCGGAGGTTGGTTAGGGCAATACCAATTTGGTTTTTTTGGGAAGTACAATGTGTAGAACTGTAAGACGTTATTTACACTTCCCGAATAAACTCGGTCTTACTGTTTTTTTACACTGTTAATTTGAACTAGTTTTATATTTTTGTTTTAATCTGCAGATAAAACTTGAACTAATTTCTATGGCAAAGTAAAGACGCTTTTAAGCCTTTGTTGATAGGGGATTCCCAGAATTCCCACGTTTTCCTGAGATTCCCAAGAAATCCCGAAAAATCCTAAAAAAATAACATGCATAGCCAGACTTTAGAAGAATTTAAAAAAGCGATTAAGAGTAAATATGAGATTGAGAAAGAAGGAGAATACTTTGATTATTTGTACAACCCCTCTCGTGGAAAACTCCGCGACTTGTGCTGGATTATTTACGAAAATAACCCGACTCAGGATGATTTAAATGTTTTTAGAAATTTATTGTGTTTGGATTTTGACCATACGAGAAAGAATAAGTATAATGAACAAAAAGACAAGTTCAGACCGATCGAAACTTTCTTTAAAGGCGAAACTGATCCATCGAATATTGATGCAATAAATCTTGCAGCTGTTATCGTTGATTTCCAGCCACGCCCTTTTAAAAAGTTTAATGAAAAGTGCAGAATCAATGAGGTCAAACACATGGTAAGTGTTGTCGAAATGAATGCAGCCGCTCAGATAGAGATCGTAGAGGAAGGCAATCTTGTGGAAAGTTACCCTCAAAAAGGAAATCGTTTCTATAATTTTAAGTACGTACTCTCTAAAAAAATAGTGAAGAAAATCTATCCAAGAAAAATAATTACGGCTACAGTTGGGGCGGTCGCTTTTGTGTCTTCTGCACGATTATACTTTGTGCGGAAAAAAGATCAAACGGAATAGTCGCTAAATGAAATCGAGAAGCATTTTGAAAAATAAAATGCGTGAAGAGAGTAAAAGAATAATTTTTTGAGGAATAATTTGGGCGTTTAGATAGTGTGTTTTTCGGCATATATTTACTGTTATTTATACTATAAAGATAAGAAAAAATAACCAGTAAACCTAATGAATACAAGGAAAATAGGTGTTTTTTTTTGGAGTTTTGTTGCCCTATAATCCTAATTTGTATGCCAATAAAATCTATTTTTTTCGGGTAACTGGAATGTCTAGAATTACTTTTTCAAAAAGTAATTCTAAGACAAAAAATCTTTAAACCATAATCCCGAATGCTTGATGGTTCTTTGCTGTGTGTCGAAATCGACATGTATTAGTCCAAAGCGGGCGTTGTAACCTTCAGCCCATTCAAAATTATCAGTAAGCGTCCAGACAAAATAGCCGTCAACGTTAAGACCGTCTTTTTTGGCTTTGAGTATTTGTTCTAAATGATCCTGAATGTAATGCGTGCGTTTGATGTCGTATACCTTTCCATTTTTTAGTGTGTCTGGAAAGGCAGCACCATTTTCGGTAATAATGATCTTTTTGATGCCTTTGTAGGCGTTAAATTTTTTCAGGACCTCATAAAGAGCAGGAGGGTAAACTTCCCATCCCATGTCGGTTGAAATAACATTTCTTTTTTCGGCACTGATCAGTTCGGCACCAATGTAAGGAATGAGTAAAGACGATTTTACAACTTCACGAGTATAACATTGCAGGCCTATAAAATCAAAGTCAAAAGACAAATTGTTGAGATCATCTTCTACAATATAAGCATTTAGCTTTTTTAATACCGGCAAATCGGCCTGTGGGTAGCCTAATCCTAAAATCGGTTCAATAAAAGTTCTGTTTAATAGCGTGTCTACTCTTTTTGCCGCTTCGACGTCTTTTGAAGATTGTGTTGCCGGCTCGATGTGTGTACAGGAAAATGTTGTTCCAATATGAGCGTCCGGTATATGGTTTCGTATTATTTTGGCACCTGCAGTTGTAGCTAAAGTTACATGATGCATGGCTTTCAGGTAATTGGTAATGCCTTTTTTTCCCGGAGCATGAATGCCCAGAAAATATCCTGCCCCTATAAAAACCGAAGGTTCATTGATAACCATCCAGTTTTTAACACGATCACCAAAGTTTTGTACACAAACTTCAACGTACGCTGAAAACCAATTAACAGATTCGCGGTTGGTCCAGCCTCCTTTTATTTCTAATTCATGAGGTAAATCCCAGTGATAAAGTGTAATCCAGGGTTCTATTCCGGCAGAGAGCAGTGAATCAATAATTTTGTTGTAATAAACTATTCCTGCCTCATTTACTGGAAGAACTCCAGTAGGCATAATTCGAGGCCAGCTAATCGAAAATCGAAAATTCGGAATGTTCAGATCACGGATTAAGTCGATATCGCTTTGATAAGAATTGTAAAAATCGCAAGCGGTTAAGGCGTGGTGTCCGCTTTTTATTTTTCCTTTTTGAGAAGTAAAAACATCCCAAATAGAACGTCCTTTGCCATCGGAATCAGGAGCGCCTTCAATTTGGAAAGCGGCGGTTGAAACACCCCACAAGAAATCCTCTCCAAATTGGTTTTTGTGCAAAAATGAGGTCTCAACTTTATTCATTCAATTGTACTTTCCTTTTTTAAATTGTAATTTGTTAATGAAGGAAAGATGATTGCATTGCTCTTAAAAAAAGCCATTCTTTGAATGAAACCAGAAAATTTAGATTAAAGAATTTCATAATATTTAGTTTTATTCAAATTAATAAAACTAATGTGAATTAAACGTAAAGTGGTTGTTATCAAATGATTAAATGATTTTGATTTGCACTAAAAAGATTAATCTTCCCAACCGCAAAGGCTAAGTCCAAGACCTTGTGCGCGCTTCACGGAGATTTTGGTAACTTCACTACGGCAAGAGGTCAGACCACGGCAATTTTCATTGTAATGGTATTTTTTAGCCCCTGTTGGACCGCAGATAAATACTTTGGCTTCAAATGAATGAAAAGAGGTTAAAAATATAAAAAGTAAAGTGTATTTCATAAGAATAGGTTTTTGGGAAATTGGTTACTGAACGACTAGTTGATAAGTATTACCTTTTAAATCTTTCGCATTTAGTTTTCCATGTTCTATCCATTCTGTTTTAATTTCGAGATTAGGAATAGTATCAAACTTTAAGATTCCTGCGCCATATTTTCCTTTTACATTGATGTTTCCAAAAACCGAATCTCCCTTAACATCAACCCCTTTTACGTTGTAGTTGTATTCATAATTCCCTGAAGTGCCTGTTCGGTATTTATATTGATATTCAGTGTCTACGTGGTAGGTTTTGGCTTCTTCGGGATTAATAGTCTGGCGATCTGCCGGAGTAATTACCTCCTGATAAAAAGTGTTTATTTTTTGAGGAGGTAATTTTTTGTGGCAGGAGCTCATTCCTAGTGTTAGAAACAGGAATGAGATTTTATAGAAGATTCTATAATTATTAAGCATATTTTTTTAATGTGTTTAAAAGCTAGAATCCATTATTGTACTTCACATTAAAGGAATGATCCGACATAAATAACAATCCGAAAAATTCGAAGAAAGCCAGTATCGAAGGGATTAATGTCCAGCAGAATAAGATATACATTATTCCTTGTGTTGATTTTCCTAAATAGAATTTGTGAATTCCAAATCCTCCAAGAAAGAAAGTTAAAATTGTTGCAGTTAGTTTACTTTTCATAATTTACATTTTAGATAATATTTCTGTTTTTTTTGAGTCAAATTCTATTTGCGAAATGATTTCGCCTTCCAGTAATTTTTTGAGTTTGTTAAGTGTTTCAATAGGATCTTCTTTTTGCTCTGTACTTTGAGGAGCTAATGTTCCGGTATTTACAGTTATTCCTCCTCCGGCAATCGCTCTCTTGTTTTCAAGATCGTGTTCGCGTCTGTAAACAATCATTTCTTCTTCTTTTTCCTGAGCAAATTGATACAATTTTCTAGCCTGTGACTTTGGTAAATAATCAAGCATGTTCATTTTTCCTGTGGTCGTCTTCATCGTAAAAGTTGCACCCATAATTCCTTCCTTCATGTGACAATCTAAAATATCTTTCCAGGCATAATCCTGAAAATCCATTGACAAACCTAAATTTTTCGGCCTACAGAAGATTATTCTTTTGTTCGTTAGGGCAATACAGTCGGGTGATAAATTTAAGGCTGGTTTTTTTTGCACTGCTATGTATTCTACTTGTTCACCTGATGTGAGTAATCCATTGACTTTGGTTAATAGTTTTTCAACTGCTTTTGGGTCTTGTTCTTCGTTTAAGAATTTTTTTAAATCGTTTATCATAATTGGTTTTTTAAAATTATTATTTGCGTTCGGGTAATTCTAATAATAGCTGATCTGGACGAATCATTCTTTTATTTTTATCAAATGTAGTTTCATTAAGAATCAGTATTTTACGGAAATCCATAATCTGGAAAATTTATAATTGGACCATAAAAAAAGCCCCCGAAGGAGCTTTTAAAATTTATAATGAAAAACAAGGGACTTCTAGATAATTCCCATGTCTTTGGTAATCGTAACCAAATGAATCGTATTGTTTGCCTTAAAAAAGTCTTTTAGTTTAGAGATTCTTTTTTCGATTGCACTTTTACTGTTGGGTTTTACGCCCATCTCTTTGAAGGTTTCTATGATATCGTCCTGCGGTGATCCCAGTGACAGATGTTTTAAGATGAGTATGTCTAAATCATCGATTTCGAAGTTGCTTTTTTCCTGAAGTGCAGAAGCAACTTCGGGTGAGATAAACTTTTGATCTGAAGTCGAGATAATGTTGATCGCTTTTTTTAGTTCTTCAATACTATTGAGGCCTTTTGATACAAAAGCATCCACTTTTGCATTGTCAAAAAGAGATTTAATCCGGTAGTTTTTATCTTCAACCGAATAAGCAATGATTTTAATGTTGGGTTGTAATTCACGCACTTTTTGAACCAGTTCATCACCATTAACAATTTTTACTTCGCGGTGATCTGTTTTGAAGGAAAGGTCACTAATTAACAAATCGTAGGGTTCATTATCCTGAATTGCTTTGCGTATTTTTAGAAAGGCTTCATCACAATATTTTGATTGTTGAAAATTGATAATATTCAAATCCTTTAAGACTTGTTCGATTCCTAAATTCATAGTATCAAGGTCTTCGGCAACTATTACTTTTTTAAACATAGAGTTCTTATTTAGGCAGTGTTATTTTTACTTTAAAACCTTTATTGGGTTCAGTGTCAAAAGTAATAGTTCCTTTTATGGCCCGAATACGGTTTTCCATATTTTGAAGACCATTTTTAATAATTTTATCTTTTTGACAGCCTTTTCCGTTATCGGTGTAGTCGATAAGTATTTTGTTAGTCGCATTTTCAAATTTTAGAACCACTATCGATGCCTCGCTGTGTTTTTTCATATTCACCATTAATTCCTGTAGAACGCGATATACAGCAACCTTTTTAACGTCGTCGATGAGGTCCCAGGTTACTTTTTCGATATTATTAATAATAACGTTTGTATTAGGGCTGTTATAAGTCGAAAGCATTTCTTTTAAGTTGACGGCATAATTTACTTTAGTATCGATTTCATTATTCTCTCTTGAGATTCTGCGAACCCTATTGTAAATATGATCCAGTTTTTGAATTAAACTGTCTTTTACATTGGTACTTTCCAAAGGCTGTGTTTGGGTAAAGGTGATGGTGTTAAAAACATCATTTGCCAATTCATCGTGGATGTCTTTGGCAATTCGGGTTTCGGTATCGTATGCCGCTGTTAATTTTCCGATTCGGTTTCTGTTTTGATAAAATTTTCTCAAATACAGTAAGGAAAGGATCAAAACAGCAATTCCAAGGATAAAAAACAACCTTTGGTATTTGGCTTCCTGAATTGACAATAAGTTCTCGGCTCTTTCTAAACGAAGTTTTTGATTTTCGTCTTTTTCTTTTTTGGAGTCGTACTTTATTTTGGCAAATTTATTTTTAAAGTTGTTTCGGATTTTAATAATACTGTCGTTTATGAAAACGAACTTTTGAGCATACTGCACGTTTTTAATTCCTGAATCATTAGAAATTAAAAAGGACAAAGCCCTTAAACGTTCGTCAACACTATTGAAATGTGTAGCAAGCTGATAGGCTGCCTGAGCATATTGGTTTGATTTTTCAGGTTTTGTTTTGGCATAGATTTCAGCTAGATGCAAATTACTTTCAATGCTTCTGTACAGATCGTTGGACTGTTTTCTCAGTTCAAAACCTTCATTTACTAACGAAAGCCCTTTTTGAGTTGCTCCGTTCTTGAAATAGGCAAAACCAAGATTATCCAGAATACCGGCTTTTTTGACAAGATCTTTATCCAGTGTTTCATTTTGGAGTAAAGGTTCTAAGATTTGGATTGCTTTATCGTATTTTTTCTGTTGAATATAAACGACTGCAATATTATTTAAAGGAGACTGTTTACAGCTATCATCAGTACAATCTTTTAAGGCCGCCTGATAATAAAAAATAGCATCATTATAAAGTGAAAGCTCTTTGTCTGCAATTCCAAAAAAGTTGTTAATCGCAGCACTGTATACGTCTTTCTTTTTAATGAAGGGTAAAGCCTCAGTCAGTGTTTCTTTACTACCATAATAATCACCGTTTATTTGTTGAATAGTAGCCATCTGGATAAGATTGTACACCACATTGGCACTGTCTTTTATTGCTTCGGAGGCTATTTTCGATTTGTTAAATTGGTAGAATGCCGTATTAAAGTTTTTGTTTTGAAAACTAATCCTTCCTTTATTGACATAGTCTATAGCATCTTCTCTGATGGATGAAGCATTAGAAGTAGGGATGGTTTGCTTTTGACAGGAAAGAAGCAGCAGGAAAAATAAAAAATAAAAAAACGGGGATCGTACCATAAAAGTTACTTTCCCCGAAAATACTAATTAATTATTAATGAAATATCTTACTTCTCCATTATTTTATTGGTGGAGGTGGTGGCGGTGGTGGAACTGTTATGGGTAAATCTCCGGGACCATCAGCGTATGCAGGTATTGTAGGTTTCTCATTCGTTTTTGCCGTATCGTAATCGTCAGCAGTGCAAGAAAATAAAGTGGTACTAAGAAGCACAATTGCTCCCATCAAATATAAATTTTTCATGATATTTAGATTTAAAAATTAGATGTAGCATGCCCTGTTCAGAACTCTTCTGAATCTTTTTATGGCCATGCCAATTTTGTTGGGAAGTGAAGTGCGTAGACAGTAAAATTTTCATTTATACTTCCCGGGATAAATTCCGTTTTACGGTTTTCCGCACTTTTTAATTGAACTAGTTTTGTACTTTTGTTTTTGACCTGCAGATCAAAATGTTAACTGATTCTGAAGGCAAAGTAACGACGCTTGTAAGCCTGTATTGACAAGGAATTCCGGGAATTCCGATGTATTTTTTAAAGTCCTTATAATTCCGTAAAAGTCCTTGAAAATCCAATTGACAAATCCTTAAAAATCCTAAAAACCTATGCCAAACAATACTTTTGAAGATTATAAAAAAGCGGTTAAAAAGAAATATGAGATAGAAAAAAACGGCGACAATTTTGTTTATTTGAGTGGTCCTACCAGAGCAAAACTGCGTAATTTGTGTTGGGAGTTATTTCAGCAGCAAAACAGAAATCAGGATGATTTAAATGTTTTTAGTTCTTTATTGGGACTAGCTTTTGACGTGAATAAAAAGAATAGGTTTGAGGAGCAAATCGATAAATTCAGACCGATTGAAAATTTTTTTAAAGGAAAAACAGATCCCGCAAATTTGGAAGCAATAAATATGGCTGCAATCCTGGTTGATTTTAAGGCAAGGCCTTTTACTAAATTTAGAATTCAGGAGTTATTTGAAGAGGAAGATCCAATTGAAGATGAAGATCGAATTGAAGATGAAGATTCGATTGAAAATGAAGAAAAAATAGAAGTATTGAATCCACAAAAGGAACTAAGTGAGGGTTCTGTAATTCTGAACAAATTTCTGGATAGAAAAGAAAGGGAAAAAGTAAACGGGACAGAGGAAATAAATGGTATTGAAGTTATAAAACCACAAATCAACTCATTTGTAAATTTAAGCACTAAAAAAAGTACTAAGGAAAGTACGAGATTTATATTTACGGAAAGAATACAACGTACTATTATAGGTATTGTTGGTATTTTGTGTTTAATAGGTTTAATTACTTATTTCGCTTTTCCAGATAAGGAATGTATGCAGTGGTCAGGGGATCACTATGAAATGGTAGATTGTGATTTAAAAATACAAGGTTTTGCTAAATCTGCTAATATTGAAATAATAGACCCAACGCTTGTCAATCTTAAAAAGATTAAGGTTTGTGATACGACCACTTATTTTGATAAAAACGGAGTGGCGATTATATGGTATGCTAAGACGGCAAATGGAGTTGAATTTTTTGATGCACACGGTAGACATCCGGAAAATAATAGTCCGTTACGACCTGTGACACATTACATCCTGAATAAATATGTAAAGAGGTAAATGAGTTCATTAGAAGATTAAATAAAAAACGGAAATAACTTTTAAGAAAGTCATTTCCGTTTTTTATTCCTTTGAATTTGGAATGTCGGATTACGAATATTTAGGTGGATAGTGTGAGTCCCTTTGTTTTGAAATTACTGAAAAGAACCTGTCTGGCACTGCTAATCGTTTCTTCGGTACGGTAAATGCTGCACCAGAATTTTATTTGCAGTTTGAATTTTCCATCAGAAATGGCGCTGTAATAAATTTGCGGAACTTTGGTAGTATTGACCAATGCCATACTTTCAAGAGACTCCAGAATAATCGCATTGATTGCTTCCGGCATAACATCACCTGTAACTTCAGCAGTAATTTCAACGAGTTTAAAATTGTCGGTATACGTCCAGTTCGTAATATTTTGGGATAACAAATTACCATTTGGAATAATGATTTCGGCACCGTTTGAAGAGTTGATTTTGGTGGTACGCAATCCCATCGATTTTACTCGGCCAGATTCAGAACTAATGTCGATTACATCTCCAATCTGAATTGGTTTGTCAAAAATAAGGATGATACCCGAGACGAAATTATTAACGACATTCTGAAGTCCAAGCCCCACACCAACACCCAAGGCTCCCAGTAGAATGCTCAGTTTGTCCAGAGGCATTCCCGAAGCTGCTACGGCCAAAAGATAACCACTTATTAAAACCACAAGTCTTGTAATCAGTAATTTAGAATGCTGTCTTTTATTGATGGTTTCTTCGTTTTCATCGTCAATTTCTCCAAAGAAATAAGCGACATAATTTTGTAATAAATGTGCGACCCAAATGATGATAAAAAACAATACTATATTTCCTAAGGTAAAAGTGATGCTTCCAATCGTATTTGGATGACTTAGTAACGAACCCAAACCGGTGCGCAGTGATTCCCAAATGTTTAAATTGGCCGCGATAACCACAATCCACATATAACTGATGACGATGATGAATGGTCTTTTTAGTGTATCAGATAAGCTTTCATGATCAAAGATTTTCTCGATACCACGTTTAATACGGGTGGTGTAAATTTGTAAAAGAATAATTTCGAGTACAATTTTTAAAAGTACACTCAATGCCACAATCTGTGTTAGCGATATAAAAGCGGTAAGACTTAACATATTGGCAAGCGAAACCCTTCCGAGAACATTATCGAAAATGGATAAAGCATTCAAACCAATAAAAATGATGGTGGCCCATTTAAAAAAGCCTTTGATGTACAACTGATCTTTTAATGTTTTAATCTGTACGAAACCATAGCGGATTCCGAAGAGGTTGATTACAATAAAGGCACAACGTTGCATAAAACCAACAGGGATAAACAAGTCTAAGAAACACAGCATAAAAAACAATACCAAAAGAAGTAACCAGTTGCGCATGGCAACGGCCGACCATTTGTTTTTAAAAAGTACTGTAAGTAGTCCGAGAAGAACCAGCTGAATCGATTCAATAAACAGGGCCGGAGCATATAAATTGCTAACTACAGCAATGTTAAGACCAATGACAGCGACCGGAATAACAACGCCTCTATTGATGTATTTGAAGTTAAGCTGAGACAGGTTTTCGGCATGTGCATTACTGTTGAGGTATTTTAAATTGCGGGAAATGTACCAACCCAATATTCCCATCAACAAAAGTAATGTGATTAAGCCACCCGCTCTGTAACTCAAGTAATATTCCGCAACGTTTTCTTCAATTATTATTTTGGCTTTAATGTTTTTGCCTACTATTTTTTTTGCTGTAGAATCACTGGTACTCCATAAAACAGGATATTCTTTTTTGAGCATACTGATTCCGGATTTTTCCAGTTTGCTTTCTACCGTAATTAAGGCATTAGAGACCGCAATTTTTCTTTCAACAGTTAATTTTTTATTATGGTTTAAGATACTTTGGTTTTTGGTCATCAGACTATCTGTACTCAGGTATCTTTTTTTCAGATTTGCAAATTCCTGTTTAAATTGCTTACGGCGAACGGTATCTTTCAAAAGTCCCATCAGGGTTTTATCCTTACGCAAATCAATTACTCTGTTTTTGATTTTTTCAAGTGCCAGATTACGGGAATTGATAGCTGTATTTTGTTCGTCCAGTTCCAGCTCAATTTCTTTGAGTACAATGCGATACATTTGCTGGTTGCGCACATTCGGATTTGCTCCTTTTAGACTGGCCAGAATTAGATCAAGTTTATTTTGCGTTCCTTTGATTTCACCAAATAAACGATGGCTGTTTCCATCAAATTCGGTGTCGTTATGCGCAGATTCCAAAACTTCTCCGGCTTTTTCGATGGCCATTAGATAGTCACTGTCTGTAGTGGTTTCTTCAAATAGTTTTGGTTTGGTTTCTGTTTTCGGAGGAGTCGTTTGAGAATAAGCAATCGGTGTATAAAATAAGACAGCCAGTAAGGCGAGTACACCGATAAAATTTCTTTTCAGGATCATAATTTGGGATATGAATTAAGGTTCAAATGTAATTTTTTTTAAAGTATTTATAATGTCGGATGCAAGAAAATTTGATTAAAGGAGATCTAACAGTTTTACATAAAGTTTTATTTTGTTTATTTATGAAACACATAGAAACATAGATTAAGAATGCTTAAAAAGTCGTTTCACTTAACAGAAATTCTCATAGGCAGACGATATTTAGGAATTTTTAGTTTCGTTATAGAGTATAAACTATGTGTGAAAATCATGATTTTTTTGAATAGTCTTCACGAACAATAATTAAACCTATGTTTCTATGTGTTTCATAAAATGTACGCTGAACAATTTCCAAAGATCTAAAAATATTATATTCGTAGTATTGTAACCGAAATACCAAAACAATTCGAAAATGGAAAATATTACTGTAATCATCATGTTACTATTTGGAGTCGCTTTTTTGAGTCTCGTTAGTAAAAAATACAATTTTCCAATTCCCATTGTACTGGTACTTTGTGGTGTGGTGATTAGTATTATTCCCGGACTTCCGGTAATTGCTTTGAGCCCTGAAGTGGTTTTTATTATCTTTTTACCACCGCTTTTATACCACGCCGCCTGGTACACAAGCTGGTCCGATTTTAAACAAACGATTCGGCCTATTACTTTGGCAGCGGTAGGTTTGGTGTTGTTTACCACAGTGGCGGTAGCAATTGCAGCACACTTGCTCATTGACGATATTTCCTGGCCTTTCGCTTTTCTATTAGGAGCGATAGTTTCACCTCCGGATGCCGTTTCTGCAACTTCGATTACCAAAGGATTGGGTTTGCACCCCAGATTGATTGCCATTCTTGAAGGCGAAAGTCTGGTGAATGACGCCAGTGGTCTGGTAGCTTACAAATATGCATTAACCGCAATTACAGCGGGTAATTTTGTGCTCTGGCAGGCGGGGTTAAACTTTGTTGTAATGTCGGTAGCGGGAATTGCAATTGGTTTGGCTGTGGGGTATATCATGTGTTATATTCACAGGAGATTTGTTTGCGATGAGGTCATCGAAGCCACTTTGACTTTGCTAACGCCTTTTGCCTCTTATTTAATCGCAGAACATTTTGAATGCTCGGGAGTTTTGGCCGTAGTCGCCACCGGACTTTATTTGTCAGCTCGATCGGGAACTATTTTTACGCACGAAAGCCGAATTATGGCCGGAACAATTTGGAGTGTTTTGACTAACATTTTAAACGGCTTGATTTTTATTTTAATCGGACTGCAGCTGCGACAAATTATTGCCGGAATAGGGGATTACTCCGGTTGGTCCCTGTTTGTTTGGGGTGCTTCGATAAGTGTAGTGGTGATTTTGGTGCGGTTTTTATGGGTGGTTCCGGCAACCTTGCTTCCTAGAATGCTTAGTAAAAGAATCCGTCTCAAAGAAGAATTTGATTATCGCAACATGATTATTTTCGGCTGGTCCGGAATGCGTGGAGTAGTATCCATGGCGGCCGCGCTGGCCTTACCGTTAATGATGAACAAAACAACCGAATTTCCTTTGCGAAACCTCATCATTTACCTGGTTTTTTGTGTGATACTCTCGACTTTGGTTATTCAGGGACTTACTTTGCCGTGGCTGATTAAAAAACTAAAAGTGCAGCCCTATTCGATTCTTGCCGAAGAATATGAGATTCGTAATACCATCGTTTCGCAAACCATAACCCATATCGAAGATAATTTTTCTTTGCTTAATGATGACCTGCTCCACAACATCAAAAGCAAATACGAAGTTAAATTCAACCGCCTCCAGAAAACCGAACTCCCAGCTAATTTCTTCGGAAAAGGAAATGTTTTAGGAGGGGAGATTTTCAACGACTTCACCAAACTCCAAATTGATCTTCTAAACGTAGAACGCGCCAAACTGGAACTCATGCACAAAACAGGCTCTGTTCACGAAGAGATTTTCAGGAAAATTGAAAAGGAACTGGATTTGGAAGAGACAAGATTGTGGATGGAGATGTATGAGGAGTGATTTTACTTTTTGTAACATAAAGTTTTATAATAGCGATACAAATGGTCGTAGATAACAAGTTCATATACTCTTTGTTTAGAAGTATATTGCCTGTTAATCATCATGTGGATATGGCTCGATAAGAAATCATCTATGGGAATTTGAATTTTATCGATTATTTCAAAAACCTTTTTCTGGATAAGATTTGATTTTCTATTGACAATAGAAAAGATTTCAGGAAAGTTATCCTGATTTTCAGCTTCCAGAAAAAGTTTGATTTGCGGATACAGTGATCGGTAATTGATATCCATTTCCTTTTTCTGAATTTTACCTATTTCAAATTCTTCTTTAAAAGCAATTTGAAGTTTATCCATTAAAATTAATTTTTCCAAATTTGACAGCCTGAACGAATTAAGGAAAGAGTCAACCATCAAAAGACTAAAAAAAATAGGCGTTTCTTTCGCTATGAAGGAAGTTTTCAGACTCAGATAATTTAAAATCATTTTACTGTCTTTCCAGAATAGAAATTCAGAATCATAGATGGTCTTTTTACCATACCGTTCAATTTCTCTTTGATAGGTATCGGTTTGGATTCTCCAAATTATATTTTCATCCAGAAGTTCTTTAAAAATAGGATAAAATGAATTGATAAGTGCTGTCATATTTTCAGCGTCGTCTATTAAAAAACGAATTCGCAGATGTTCCTCAGGATCCCGATATCTAATAAAAAACCACTTTTGGATTTTTTTCTTTTTTTCTAAGTAGGTTATAACAGGGGCTAATTTTTCAATTAAAATATAATCGGCTGTTTTTACACCGGTATAAATTTTATAATACAACCACTGACTGCCTAAACAAGAATTTCTCTGCATTTTTATTCTTTGTAAAATGATAGTATAAATTGATTGCAATAACCATCTGTATTTTGATTTTGTACGACAGATTTTTTCGTAAACAGAAATTCTTCCAAAGTGATTTTCTCTTTATTTTTGACTGAATTTAAAAATAGTTCAACTCCTATTTGGGTTTCAAAATCAAATAAAAGTGCATGGTCATAATTCACCCAATTGACATAACGCGGAATATTTCTTTGCGATCGCCATTTTAAAAATTCATTGGTAAGTTGTATATCGTTTATTTTAGAAAAATGCATAATTTCTTCTTTTGCTACAATCCACTTGGCTTTTGATAAAATAATATCACGATACACTACTCTTGGAAAATAGATGTAATGATTTCTTAAGACTCCCCAGTCAAAAGAATAAATCGGTTTTGTATGCTGCGACTGTAAATCACATAAAAAATGATAAAGTGGCAGCGAATTTTTAGAAAAGTTATGCGCGTTTGAGAGACAGGGAATGACCCTTTTATTGTGCTTTTTAGAAAACAGAATTATGGTATCATTTTCTATAGAAACCCAAAGATCATTTAAATGAATGGTGTCATTTTCGGGTACTCCGGACTTTGCTAAATAGCTGATTTCATGTTTTCGTAAAACCGGCCTGCGTAAAATATTTCCGGTTCTGGATTCCGGGATATGAACTATTTCGGCCATAATTTGATCTGAATAGTAAGCTTCTTCTTTTTGTATGATCTCTTTAGTGAGATTATGGATAGAAGGATTACCAGTGCAAAATCGTCCTAATAGTTTGGCAGCGCTTGTATTTCCTGATGATTCAATTACAACTTTTTCGTGCTCTAAAACTTCGAACATTACAGAAAATGTGGCTGGAGCGTTGCTAAAATCATTATTGAAGTTTGGAAAATCTTTTTCCGTTAATGAAATTTCTGTCTCCCCATTTATCATGCACTCTTGTATCTTTTTCTGAAGGATATAGTCATAAGATGTCCAGAGTTCGTTTTTGTTCTCTGTTTCTTTAGACTTAAGAGAAAGAAATTCTAAAACCTCATGGCTGTCGTTCATCTCGTGATTTTGAAGATAGCCAATTCCAATTTCTGTATCCAGAACGGTTGTCAATGGCATCATCCTGCTTTCATATCTTTGAGTAAATGCTTTTTTAAAACTTTCCTGATTCTGAAACTTCTCTTTCATTTGAATACCATTCAAAAACTCAACGGCTCTTAGTACTTTTTGGGAAACATTTTTGCTTAAAGTATTTACCGAGGTACTTGAATTTAGATCGGTTTGAAAAAGATACTTTTCATCAAAGTCAATTTTAAGACGTTTTATATTGTTTTTAATTTTCGGATAGATTTTTTCAAGAGGAGCAAGTTTTTTATCTAAGGAAAGAAGCTCTTCCAGAATTTTTTCTAACATTTGATATTCGTTCTCTAGAGTCGGAATTTTTTTCAAAACATCTAAAATCCTTTCCCCGTTGTCACTTCCTGTAACAACAGCATCTAATTCACTTACCAAAAACTGAAAATCGATTAATTTTAAAACAAATTCCGCTGCCTCTGCTTTTTCATCCTCATCATCCGACAAAAACATGATCATTTCTTCAACAGTCATCCCTTGTTGTATGCTGTCAAGCAGTTCTGTTAGTACCGTAGATACTCGTAAGGCCGAAATACTGTGTTCCCGCTTTGTCTCTATACTTTTGTATTCGATGTAGCGATAAAAATCTCCAATTTTGTAAATACTATTGTTAGGGTAATATTTCAAATGTGGAATTACGTCCTTTTTTTTGGAAATTTCCTGAAGCAGCATTACCCAGAATTGCATATCAAATTGAGTAAAACGTTCAAATTTGCCAGAGTTCTCCAGAATAATTTTCGTTTCGGCGGCTGTTCTCCCCACAGAGCAGCCTGAAAAGAGCCCAAATGGCGTACATCTGGAGGACATTCTGGCTATATATTTAAGAAATGTAAGTTCTAATTTTTTAGCCTTTTCAACGGGCAGGTTTGAATCGGTTTTCACCCATTTATCCAATTCTTTTGTCAAATCCGGAGAAGCTAAATGAATAGCTTCCCGGATGAGTGGATTTTGATATTGTAGTTTTGCGTTTTCAGTCGAATAATGTTCCATTGTACTGAGATATAAAGACAATGGAAATAAAGGAGTTCTTAATACATAAGCATCAAAGGATGCGATCTTGAAATTCGATATCATTTTTTCTTTTTACTGATTTTTTCAGCAAGTTTCATAGCATTGTAAACATTTAAAACTTTACCCGATTTCGACAATTCTGAAAAAGGAACTTTTTTGTCTTCTGTACCAGGAACAATAACTTCGATATCATAAGCCATTCCCGAATCTAGTATAATTTGTTTGACCTCAGCAGCAGTAAGTTTAGGATAATAAGTCCATATTAATGCAGCTGTTCCCGAAACCATTGGAGCGGCCATAGAAGTTCCTGAAGCAGCTTTATAACTATTTCCTGAAGCAGTTGTATAAATCTCTTCTCCTGGAGCAAATAAATCTACATTCTCCTTACCATAATTTGAAACATCAGACACAAAATATTCATTTAATTTATAGGTCGTAGAACCAACGTTAATAAAATTTCTACAAATTTCAGGTGTACCATCAAATGCAACATCACTTGGATATTCTGGGTTTTTATCAACATCAAAAGCAAGGTTTCCGGCACTGTGAACTATTAAAACATTGTGAGCTTCTGCGTATTTTAAAGCATCAAACACCCAGTCTTTATGCATGGAAAATTCTTTCCCTAATGACATATTAATTATTTTAGCACCATTATCAACTGCGTAGTATATCGCCATTACGATATCCTTATCATTCTCATCTCCAGAAGGCGAAACATTTAAAGGCATAACTTTTACATTTTGTAAAATCCCCCTTACACCAATATTATTTGTTCGATTCGCCCCTATTATCCCTGCCATTTTAGTACAATGATCTTGAATAGGTCTATGCCCGGCTTTATTGTTACTTATGTTATTATTACCATAACCTTTTTTAAGAACGCTCGGATTATCTCCAATTAATAAACGTTCATTGTAGTCAACATTTAAATTTTTTAATAGTACAGAATCCAACTGTGTTCTCTTATCAACTATATCCTCTAATGTTTTTTCATCCACTTCTAAGTTACCTATCATATAATCAATTAGAGCTCCTAAATCTTTATCATTAGAATCACGTCTTTGCATATAAGTTTTATCATTTGTTTTATACTTTTTATAAAGACTGTCTAATTGCTCATAGGTATAATCTTCTTTTGGAAAAAAAAACTTTAAAGTATCTTTTACCAAAGGATATACTTCAATATTATGAATTAGGGATCTATGCCAATTTTTATAATATTCCTGTTTAGACTCAAATTTTTTTCGGGCTCTTAGATATTCCTTATAGTTGGGTAAATCTTTACTCGAAATTTCATTTTCGACTTTGTTATGAAACATAGGTCCCCATTCTCTAATTATCCTAACATATTCGTAGTTGTTCCAAACTACGTAGCCTCCGTTTTTAGTTCCGGTAAAACTCCATCCGTTCACATCATCTATATAGCCATTGTGGTCATCGTCAAGGTTATTGTTTGGAATTTCCTTCACATTTCTCCAAAGCTGTCCTTTCAAATCTTCATGATTAATATCAATTTGCGTATCAATTACAGCAATGATAATAGGGCTTTTTTGCTTTTTTTTATTTTGATTGTACCATTTATCCAATGAAATTCCAGGAACTCCATCTGAGGCATAATCTTTTTGATACCAGCCTTTAAATTCTGAAGATGTTAATTCCGTTTTAATAGAATTAATTGCAGAAGCACTTAAATCTTGTTGGCTTTTACAACCAATTAAAAATAATAATAAACCCAAAAAAAGGTATACTTTTACTAATGTTCTATCACTAGCAATTTGCTTTTTCTTCATTTTTTGTTTTTACTGACTTTTTCAGCAAGTTTCATAGCATTGTAAACATTTAAAACTTTTCCTGATTTCGACAATTCTGAAAAAGGAACTTTTTTGTCTTCTGTACCAGGAACAATGACTTCAATGTTGTATACAGTTCCCGAATCTAGTATAATTTGTTTAACCTCAGCAGCAGTAAGTTTAGGATAATAGGACCAAATAAGTGCTGCAGTTCCTGAAACCATTGGGCCTGCAAGGGAAGTTCCAGAATCAGATTCGTAGGCATTATTCTTGGCTGTTGTGTAAATTTCTTCTCCAGGTGCGAACAAATCCACATTTACTTTTCCATAATTTGAAAAACTAGAGACGAAAGTGCTGCCTAATCTTGAAGATGTCGAACCAACATTAATAAAATTAGTAAAAATCTCAGGAGTCCCGTCAAAAGTATTATCACTTGGATAATATGAATTTTTATCGGTGTCAAAAGAATTATTCCCTGCGCTATGTATTAGCAGTACGTTTCTTTTTTCAGCATATTTAAAAGCATCTGAAACCCAATCTTGATGTACTGAAAATTCTTTTCCAATTGACATGTTGATTACTTTTGCTCCATTGTCAACAGCATAATAAATAGCCATAGCAATATCTTTATCATGTTCATCTCCTGAATAAGAAATATTGAGTGGCATAATTTTTATATCCTGAGAAAAACCTTTTATTCCTTTGTTATTGTCTCGATTGGCCGCTATAATTCCTGACACTTTAGTACAATGCCCCTGAAGGTTTTTAAAACCATTTTTATGAATACTAACGTTACTACAACCATATCCTTTTTCTAGAACATTTGGATTGTCTCCTATTAATAAACGATCATTATAGTTTAAATTCAAATTTTTATTAGTAATTGAATCAACATCCCTTTCTGTTTCTTTCAATTTTTCCAAAGTGTTTTCACCATATTCGAATCTAGTTTTCATAAAACCAATCATTGCACCTATATCCCGATCATCATCCTCTCTTCTTTGTCTAAAAGTTTTGTCGTTTATTTTTACTATTTTGTATAAACTATCTAGTTGTTTATAGGTATAGTCTTCTTTTGGGAAATAGTGCTTTAAACTATCTTTTACAATAGGAAATAGATCGACGCTATAGTGAGAAGATTTTAACCAATTCTGGTAGTTAGATTTTTCTTCTTCATAGATTTTTAGAGCTCTGAGATATTCTCTGTATTTAGGCAAATCGTCAGATTTAATTTCATCCGAGGTTTTATTTTTAAATAAATTTTCCCATTCTCTAATTAGTCTAACATATTCAAAATTTCCCCAAACAATATAGTCTTCTTTTTTGTTTGAGGTAAAATTCCAACCATGAATATCATCAACATATCCATTATTATCGTCATCTATTCCATTATCAGGAACTTCTTTAATGTTTAACCAAATTTGCTCACGCAAGTCTTCATGATTTATATCTAATTGAGTGTCTATTACTGCAACAATGATATCACTTTTGGATTTGTTTTTATTTTGATTGTACCATTTATCTATTGAAATTCCAGGTATGTTGTCTAGTTTATTATCTTTTGTATACCATGTCTGAAGATTTAGTGAGGAGAATATTTCGTTTTTACTCTCTGTTTTAATAGTATTAGTTTTTTGAGAAGATTTACATGATAAAATTAAAAATGCAACAATGAAAGGAACAAAGTAAGGAAATCTCATAGGTCAATAATAGTTAAAATTATAAATCTTTACCTTGTTGGTTATTACAATTACTGCTCAGATCTGTAACCGTTTTATCATCTCCATTACCTCCAGTAATTGAACGTAAATTTTTTAATTTAGCGATACCTATTTTCTCTAAATTAAATTTGATGCTTTCTTTTTTCAATTGATTAGTTTTCATGCTTTTCTTTTTTTAAGATTACTTGTACAAATATAAATCACTATCAATTTACATGAAACTATAATAACTTTCTATTTGTCGAAATTCAGGAATTTCGATATTTCATATTTTATAACTATTTGTTTTTTAACAAATTGCCCCTGAGGTTCCTTCAAGTTCCTTAATGAAATAAGTTGGTTTTATCCCGGCTTTTTTATAAAAAGCAGTCGAAAATGATTCTGCACTATTAAAACCAAACTCTAAAGCAAGTGCTTGTATTGTATATTTTCTCAATTTCGAATCTTCTTTTAAACTTTCAAGAGCATACTCTATTCGTAAATCATTAATGTAATTTGTAAAAGTTTTACTTTTATAGGTATTTATTACTTTAGATAAATATTTACTATTGGTTTCAAAATTATTAGCTAATGTCTGTATTGTTATTGTTGATGTCAAATAACCTTTTTCCTTTTCAAAAGAAATTAATTTTGCTATAATTTCTGTCACTATTTCTTCCGAAATTCCGATATCTTCTTTTGGAGAATTGCTTTGTTTTATTTTTTCTAGTCTTTTATCATCGTCTTCAATTAATTCTCTGATCGATTTCTCCTCCATTATAGTGTTAAATCTAATGCGATATTTCTTTTTAAGTTGATATTGATAAAAACTAACCCCAGAAGCACCTATAAATGCAAAAAGGGATATTGATAATCCCCAATAGGATTTATTCTTTTCATTTTTAAGAGAGGAAATTAAATTTTCTTTTTCTAGAAATAGATTAGGTATATCATACTCTTTTTGCAATTTCTTTGTCAATTCTTTATAATTATTCTGCAAAGTATTATTAATATCCATGTATTTATTTAAGTACTTCAATTGGTTTTCTTTGTCTCCAATGTCTCTATAATATTTTATTAAATAAGGATAACCTTCAATAAATTCAGGTGTTATCCTTTTGGTGATTTTATACATAGAATCAACCTTAACAAAATTTTCAACCGCCTTCTCTTTTTTTCCTAGTCCATCAAAGGATTTTCCCAAATAGTAGTAAGAAGCTAAGATATTACCATAATCCTTATAAAAAATAATCTTAGGTATAGCTTTGTTAATACTATCTAGGGCAACGTTATATTTTTTAAACATAACCATGTTTGCTCCTTCATTTAAAACAAATAGTGAATTATTGTGATGATCTTTTGTAAATGCAGATTCTCTATAACCTAATTTGTTGTAGTAGGTTGCAGAATCACATTGTTTTAGCGCCTTATACGCATCTGCAAGTGCAAAAATCACTAATTGATATGAAAAAGAGTATTGTGGCGTTCTTGTTCTCTTACCTTTATAATAAGCGAAACACTCTTTGTATAAATCTAAAGCTTCATTAACCTGTCCTAGCTCTTCAGATCTTAGTGCAGCAATTGAAAATTTTGTTTCATAATAAAAATCCGTATCTCTTTTTTTAGCGAAACGTTCAGCTATTAAGAAGTTTTCTATTGCTTCTTTATAATTAAATTGTTCTTTGAGGATGTATGCCTTTGCAAAGTAAGCATATGAAGGAAGTTTTTTATCATCTAAATTTTTGCTGTATAAAATGGCGCTATCTAAATATTTTACGGCGACTTCGTTAACTGATATTAATGAGATCAAATATGCCCCCCTTGCCCTTTCAATAGGGTTATTTTCTCTTTTTGCTTTGTTTAAATAGGTATTAGCATATTCAAATTGTTCATTTTTATTTCCCTCATTATTCCAGAAAGATTCTTTTAGTTCTTTGTAAGAAAGTTTGACAAGATTTTTTTTAAAATTTTGTGCAGATAAGAAAGTAGAAAATAGTAATAAAAGTACAATATTGTAGTGCTTATAGAAAATCATAATCGTTTAATTTCTTACAAAAATAGAATAACTTTATACAATTTTATGTATAAATCACTAAAAAAACAAAAACACCAAACATTTCACAGTCAGGTAATTGAAACCTATTTTGTTTGAAATTCCTGAATTTCATATCGGTATTCCTGAATTTCGATATCTAACGTTTGCGAGCAATAAGAGCTTTGTCTAGTTTTGACATAAGAAAGTGAGACATTTTTTACAGTTCGACGTCACTGCAAAATTTAGATTATTTTCTTAAATGTAATTGGCCGTTACAAAACTATGATTCAAAAAGTAATGAATCGAAAAAAAAGGATGCGGAAAAATAAGCCGTATAAGTAATTAACACTTTAAAAACATAAAAAGATGAATTTACAAAGTTTAAATTTAGTAGAACTTAATGCTCAAGAAGTACAAGAAATTGATGGCGGTATTTGGGGGGAAATTGTTGCAACTGGAATTGCACTTGGTGGAGGTCTTGCTTGGGCTTTCGATAAGGGAGAGGCTTTTGGAAGACATTTAGCTCAAGCATATTAACTTTTAAAACTTAAAATTATGGAAAATTTAAAATTGATTGAATTAAACGAAAAAGAATTAGTAGAAACGGAGGGAGGTTTTGGTCCTCTTTATTATTTGTTTGCCGGAGCCTGGGCAGCTGGAGTTGCATACGGTTATATAACGGAAAAAGCATAATATGAAATTTTTCAAAAGTAATTCGTTTTATATTATGGTTACAATTTTTGCAACCTTATTATTTTTAGTTTATGTCTTTAATAAAGGAGAGATTTTTGGTAGAGCATTAGCCAGATAAATTAGGGGTCAAAGTAAAATATGATATAATGTCAGTTTTAAAAATTGATTATTATATTTTGTACCATGTAGAAATTCTATTGTAAAATCTAAAGAGGCTGCTTTAAACAGCCTCTTTATTGAATTCAATAACATATGATATCAAAAATAAAAAAAATATTTCAAGATCTTCAGCAATGGCAATTGGTATTAGTTGTAATTCTCATAAACCTTTTAAACAGTTATACTTTCAAAGTTCTTGCAGAGTTCTTAGGTAGTGATTTAGGCAAAGGGTTTAATGAAAATTACACCATTAATGAAAAACTGGTTTTATTTGTTATTGTAGCTCCACTTCTTGAGACTTTTCTATTCCAGTATGCGGTTATTGAAATTTGTAAAAGTAGAAAAATTGCCCTCAGATACTGTTGTCTATTATCAGCTTTGATTTTTGCCTCAAATCATCTCTATAATGTTTTTTATTTTTTATTTGCCTTTGCTGCCGGTATGATGTTAGCGGGTTTGTATGTAACAGGCAGAAGTGTAAGAAACTCTTTCTTAATCACATTAATTACGCACACAATTTATAATGGTATTGTATTTATCTTGAATATTTATTTTCCTTAGGATTTGTTGGGGGGGTAATTCTATTCCTGAAAAGAAAACATAAATAAACGATGAGAGTAAAATGTAAGATGTAAAATGGGATATCATAACTTTTTTGAAAAGGAGATTTATATTTGGTCGTTTCAGTATAGAATTATTTTAGAAAAATTAATATTACGAAGGAGGAGTACTTCAGAATACAATAAGCAGAATACGTTCTAGAGCTATTTAATAACAGAACTTTTAAGTAAAAAAACTAACATTTATGAAACCTAATGTAACAAATGAGACTTTTTTGAATAAAAAAGACAACGAAATAACGGACTTAATTTATGCACTAATATTCTTTCCAGTGGTGTTTTACTTTGTAGGGGCCGTGTGCGGGGAGGCATTGTATTATTTATTAAACTAATCACATTCTGGAAATTATGAATCACGATTTAAAACTATTAAAACGTATTAACATTGTCATTGCAATTGGAACAGCGATCTATTTCATTGGATATCTTACGGGGTATATTTTAAAATAAATTTATAAACCTCCATTCATAACTTTGACCATTATCACTTTGCATTATTGGTAGGTAAGTCAATGTTTAAAATCTAATTTGCATCGCAGTAACAAGATAAAACACTCTCAATTTTAGAGTGAAAATTTATCGGAGAGGTTTTTCCGTACCTTAAATTTTTCACGCATTTTTTTATAGATATCAAAAGATTTCTCTTTTCTGAAAAAAGGGAAGTGGATTTCTATTGCCTTTTTGAAAATTTACAGCTTACTTTTTTAAACTAATTTTTACAGAATAATCTGTATGTAATACATTGATATCTCATGAACTTCAGTTCAGACCCAATAAACACGCTGGAAAATCTTATTGCTAAAAACAAAACAAAAAGCTTTTCAATCTATCTTATTATTCTTTTGGCGGTTATCGTTTTTTTAATGCTTTTACCTGTTATTAAAGTTGACATTAGCAGTCAGAGTCGTGGTATCGTTCGCAGTAAGACAGACAATGTACCTGTTGCAACAATGGTGAGTGGCAGGGTTAACTGGATCAATTTAAAGAATAACGCAGTTGTACAAAAAGGAGATACTCTTTTAAAAATTGCCAAAGAAAATCTGGAAAGCGATAAAAGAACTCAGGATACTTTATCAAAATCTGTTTCAGCACAGCTAAATGATGTTTCAAACCTTTTGCAAAATAGAACCAGTCATTTGTTGACCACTGCAGCACGAGAAGATCTATTAAAATTTCAGTCTGGAAAAAATGAATTGCAAAGCAAAATTTCGCAGGCACAAATAAATCACAACCGCAATAAAATTCTATATGACAAAGAAATTATTGCTAAGGCCGATTTTGAAAAACTTGAATATGAATTACGTCTGTCCAAACAAGCCTTGCAAAGTTTCATAAGTCAGCAAAAATTAGCTTGGGAAAATCAAAAGAGAGATTTAGAAGATCGCTTAAAGAACCTCAATGGAGCTGTCGCTAAGATAAATGCAGAATCAAATAATTATGTTGTTTTGGCTCCAGTTTCCGGAACAATCGAAAACTACTCAGGCATTCAAAAAGGCTCCTTTATAAATGCTTCCCAATCTATCGCGGCCATTTCATCGGCAGATCATCTTATTGTCGAATGCAATGTTTCTCCCAATGATATTGGTCTTATTAAGAGAAATCAGGAAGTCAAATTTCAGTTAGATGCCTTCAACTATAACCAATGGGGTATGCTGGAAGGAAGAGTAATCGATATTGACCGCAATATAACCATGCAGGGGAACAAGCTTTTTTTAAAGTACGCTGTGCTTTAGATTCGAGAACTCTACAATTAAAATCAGGCTATACCACTACTATTTCAAAAGGAATGACCTTAACTACAAGATACATAATAACCCGCAGAAGCTTATTCGATTTGCTATTCGACAAAATAGACGATTGGTTAAACCCGAAACAAATATCAGATCTTAAATAAAAATGGCTTCAATAAAAATAAAACAACATGATGTTAAAGATTGTGGTGCGGCTTGTCTGTCTTCTATTGGAAGTCATTTCAAAGTTAATCTGCCTATAGCGAGAATACGCCAGTTTGCTAATACTGATAAACGAGGCACCAATGTTTTGGGGATTATTGAAGGCGCGGAAAAAATGGGTTTTACTGCCAAAGGCGTCAAAGGCGGTTTAGATGCCTTAGATAAAATTCCGCTTCCGGCAATTGCACATGTTGTCATCAAAGAACAGTTACAGCATTACGTGGTAATTTATAAGGTAGAAAAATCTAAAATCACGGTTATGGATCCGGGTTTAGGCAAAATGGAAAATTATACCTTCGAAGAATTTCAGAAAATCTGGTCGGGAGTATTGATTCTCTTTGCTCCCAATGAAGATTTTAAAACAGTAAACGAAAAAACAGCACCTTTAAAAAGGTTTTGGAATTTAATTCAACCCCATAAAACGATCTTACTTCAGGCTCTGGTTGGAGCTATTTTGTTTACTGTTTTAGGATTAGCAATGTCTATTTACATCCAAAAAATAACAGACTACGTTTTGGTAGATGGCAATAGAAAACTACTTAATTTATTGAGCCTTTCTATGATAGCAATAATTTTGCTGCAAGCCTATATTGGCTCCAAAAAGAGCATTTTTGTGATGAAAACGGGACAATTAATCGATGCAAAATTAATTCTGGGGTATTATAAGCATTTACTGCATTTGCCGCAGCGTTTTTTTGATACGATGCAAATAGGAGAAATTACTTCAAGAATAAGTGATGCGGTAAAAATTCGTTCGTTTATAAACGAAGTAGCCATTGAAATGATTGTCAACCTCTTTATTGTTGTTTTTTCATTTGTATTAATGTTTACGTATTACTGGAAACTGGCCTTGGTAATTGTTCTGGTAATTCCGTTTTATGCTGTGATCTATTTTGTTTTAAATAAATTCAACAAAAAAGTGGAACGAATTATCATGGAGAATGCTGCCGAACTGCAAACACAATTAGTAGAGAGTATCACCCATATAAGAACAGTAAAAGAATTTGGGATAGAAGATTTTTCCAATCTAAAAACAGAAAACAAGTTTGTAAAACTGCTGTTTACAACCTACAAATCCGGTTTAAACGGAATCTTTGCAGGAACTTCTACACAATTTTTAGCTTCGGTTTTTACTATAGTTTTAATGTGGATCGGATCGGGTTATGTAATCGACAGAGCCATCACTCCGGGAGAACTATTCTCTTTTTATGCCTTGATTGGTTATTTTACTTCTCCGGTTGCCTCTTTAATCAACATGAATAAGACAGCTCAGAATGCCTTAATTGCAGCAGATCGACTCTTTGAAATAATGGATCTGGAAAGAGAGGAAACAGAAAATAAAATAGAATTGAAGAAAGAGCATTTAGGAGATATCAGGTTTGAAAATGTCTCTTTCAGATATGGATCCCGTATGGAAGTATTTAAAAACTTTAATGCAGTATTCAAAAAGAATCAAACAACAGCAATAGTAGGAGAAAGCGGCAGTGGAAAAACAACTTTAATCTCATTGCTGCAAAATTTGTATCCTATCAAAGATGGTAAGATTTATATTGGAGAATATGATTCACAGTTTGTTCATTACCAGAGTTTACGAAAAGTGATAGGAGTTATTCCGCAACAGCTTAATTTGTTTTCCGGAAATATTATTGAGAATATTGCTTTAGGTGATCCGTTTCCGAATATTCAAAGAATTTTGGATTTGTCCAAACAACTGGGAATAACTCATTTTGTTGAGAAATTACCCAACGGATTCGAAACACAAATTGGAGAAAATGGAGCTATGTTGTCAGGTGGGCAAAAACAAAGAATTGCCATTGCCAGGGCATTATATAAAAATCCGGATATCTTACTGATGGATGAAGCCACAGCATCATTAGATACGGCCTCTGAAAAAATGGTGAAAGAGGTGATCGATAATTTTAAAACTCAGGGAAAGACAATAATTGTTATTGCCCACCGCTTAAGTACAATTGCGAATGCAGATACCATATTGGTTATGAAAAACGGAACGATAGTCGAATCAGGAAATCATTTCGAATTATTAGACCAGCAATCCGAATATTACAATCTTTGGGGTAAACAAAATTTGGTTTAGATGGGCTTTTAATTAGAACGATTGATTTTGTACCATAATCTTCCTTTGCTAAAAAAACAATACGTATTTATACGTGAGTTTTAAATTAATAAAAAAAACTTTCTTACAAGCTCAATATCAGCGACAAGTCCAACCATCTTGCTCATTAACACAAAACATTTTCTCCATAAACCAGAAAACCTCGATTTTTCTAAAATCGAGGTTTTTTTAATTTTAAGCGAAATTTTTATTCTACATCCAAATATGGATTCAAAACCTCAGCTAATTCATTCAGCCAATAAAAGCTATTTTCTAAATTGGTAATTTCATTTTGCAGGGTTCCTTGTTGCCTCAAAGCTCCTAGAGCAAGAACGTAATTGACTTGCCTTATAGATTTAGCCATTTCTTGCGGATCTATTGTGTTGTTGAAGAAATTCATCAGCCTGATTTCGGCTTCTTTTGAAAGGGTGTTGGTACTCATAATTTTTACGTTTAGGGAATATAAAACCCGCATAGCTAAGGTGTCCTACGCCGTAAAAAGCGTTGCAGTTGTTTCCAATACCGCCACCATACCACACGGGCAAAAGTTTAATCGAGTTCATGTTTTTACGTTTAGGACTGCAAATGTAGTAAAAAAACCGCTGATTAAATAGTAGGAAAAATAATATATTATAATATTTTGTTGGCGTCGGGTTTCACTGGTTTATCTAATGAAAACATTTCCCATAGTCCTGATAGAAGCGGTATCCTTTTTCTTGCTCCTTTAGCAAGGAAAAGATACAAGCGGATGGTTGCTAAGAGCTTCTTAATGTTTTCTCTAAGTTATTTTGATGCAGTTACTTCTTCAATTTTTTAATATCTGCTTCAATTTCTTTTAAGCTTTGTTCGATCTCTATTGATTTTCTACTTTCTTTAAATTTTTCAAATTCTTGGGTAGATTTATCCAGAGCCATTTGATGACTAATTTTACCAGCGTGCGACAATAACTCTCTTCCGTTGAGTTGTAAAATACTGTCGAGACGTTCTGCCCAATCTTTCATATACATGGGAGTTTGTTGTTGCGCCATGGTCTCAGCAAAAGCTAAATATTGCTCTACTAATAAGCCTAGAAGTTTTATTTCGTCTTCAGTAAGGTAATTTTTGGCGATGCTAACATCTGTTTTCTGAACTGTTTGAGCATTTTTTTTATCAAAAGACTGCATTCCTAATAATGGTAAAGAAGCGTCTACTCTTCGGTAGACTAATTCAGCAGCAGTATTTTGAGAGATTGCCCAAAGAAATTTGTTTTGTACAATTTTGAAAAATGAAACTGTTTTTTCGTCTTTGACATCATAATCAATACTTGTGGTGTAAATGTCTTTTATTTTTTGGTAGAAGAATTTTTCAGATATTCGAATCTCACGAATGCGCTGTTGCAATTCGTTAAAGTAATTCATAGTATTACCGGACTTAAAACGATCATCATTTAATGTAAAACCTTTTACAATGTATTCTTTTAATCGCTGCGTTGCCCAAATACGAAATTGAGTTCCCTGAAGTGATTTTACTCTATAGCCTACAGAAATTATGACATCAAGATTGTAAAAATTTGGCGCTTTTTGCTGAAATTCGGAATTTCCGAATTTGTGCATACACAAGCTTTCCTGAAGTTCTCCTTCTTCAAAAATATTTTTAATATGTTCATTAATAGTAGATTTGGCTTTTCCAAATAATTGTGCCATCTGGTCCTGAGTTAACCAAACTGTTTCTTCTTCAAGTCGTACATCGATTTTAATATTGCCTTCCTGATTTTGATATATAAGTATTTCTCCCGTGTTCATATTTATACTATTCTTTCATAAAATTCGTTCCTATATTCTTTACTTCCGGACTGTTGATGCGCTACTGCAAAAAATAATCTGATTGCTAAAGTATTGAATAAAAACTTAAGATTAATAGATAAAAACTGTAAAGTATAGGAGTAGATGTCTGTTTTATGAATAAATTTTATTTTTAACATAATTAAGAATATTCTTATGTAATTTTATCCCTAGCCCCGATGGAAGTGAAAATCCTTTTGTGCCCGCCGCGGCGGATACAAAAGATTGAAACGGACAGCGGGAAATAGCTCCAAAAAAAAGAAATTCCAAACCTGAAATTTCAAATTCCAAAAATCTTTTGACTTTGTTGGGGATGACAATAATAAACATCAGAAAACGTTATTTCTAAACTTCGCCACGCTCAAAGGCCACAAAACCTCAGCTTAAAACCTCTCAAAACCCCAACAAAAACTGTATACTGTGTACAAAAACGTGTAATAATTACACACTTGAAAAACGCGTAAAGCTTCTAATTCGCTAGAAACCAGTGAAAACTAATTATGGCACAACGCTTGCAAAATGGGATTGTATAAAATTCTCTCCAATAAATGAAAATGTAGCACCGGAGGGAAGCAATTAAATAAAAGCCATTAGAAAGCAATAAAAAGTAGTGTCATATGAAAAGTGAAACCCTAACATCAGAACAGTTTTATACTTCAAATTCAAATCTTAATACCGAACAAGGCTTAAACAGTTCCATTTTTCGTATTAGTAATTCAAATGTAGCTTCAAAGAAAGTAAGCGAGCGTACCAAAAGCAAGACAGGATTGTTTGTGTTGGTAAGTACTTTTATCTTATTGTTTATTGGAGCTTATTCGGCTTATCATTTGCAAGCCGATTTCGATCAGTTTCAGCTGGAGCGAATAAATTCAAGCTGGGGATTTCCTTTCCTGATACTGGCAGGGGCATTGTTTGTATTTCAAGCCGGAGTTTTTTTGTATAATTTATACTTGTATTTTACTTATAAACCAATCGAATCTGTTTCGGATGAAATGTTACCAACTTGCACTGTGATTGTTCCTGCGTATAACGAAGGGAAACTGGTTTGGGATACTTTGATGAGTTTGGCAGAGAGTGATTTTCCGGAGCAAAAAATGCAAATATTAGCTGTTGATGATGGAAGTAAAGATGATACCTGGTATTGGATGCAACAAGCTAAAATAAAATTGGGCGATCGTTTGACGATTTTCCAACAACCTGAAAACAAAGGAAAACGTCATGCCTTACACCGTGGATTCGAATTGGGAACAGGAGAAATTTTTGTTACGGTAGACAGTGATTCCATCGTAAAAAAATATACCTTAAGAAACTTAGTGAGTCCGTTTGTAGTAGATGAAAAATGTGGTGCAGTAGCCGGAAATGTTCATGTATTGAACAGCAAAAAAGCAATCCTGCCTAAAATGTTGAACGTGAGTTTTGTGATGAGTTTTGAATTCATGCGTTCTGCGGAAAGTAGATTAGGTTCAGTGCTTTGTACTCCGGGAGCAGCGGCGGCTTACAGAAAAACTTCGGTTTTTGCTTGTCTGGACGAATGGATCAATCAGACTTTTATGGGACAGCCATCAGACATTGGTGAAGACCGTGCCATGACCAATATGATTTTGAGACAAGGGCAGCATGTGTTGTTTCAGCGAAATGCTTATGTACTTACAAACGTACCGGAAGAATATACCGGATTGTACAAAATGTTTATCAGATGGAGCAGAAGTAATGTGCGTGAGAATATCGCAATGGCGAAATATGTTTTTACAGATTTTAGAAAAGAATCTAAATTTGGAGCGAGGCTTTTATTTGTGAGTCAATCTATGAAAATGATTATGGCGTATCCGTTTTTGTTTTTTATGTTCTACTTCATTGCGATGCATCCGTTATTGTTTTTAAGTTCTACACTTTTAGCAATTTTAGTGGTATCAAGTTTCCCGGTATTGTTCTACACGAAAAGATATAATTTTGCCGATTCGCTTTGGGCGTATTCCTACAGTGTTTTCTATACTTTTAGTTTGTTTTGGATTACACCGTATGCAATTGTTACTGCCAATAAAAAAGGCTGGCTGACCCGTGGATTGGCTTAAAAAAGGAATATTGTAATTAAAGAAATAGAAATTGATTTGTTTTTTTAGAACTCCTGCTCATTTGAGTGGGAGTTTTTTGTTTTTAGAAGAATTTGGAATTTGAATTCGAGAAAGAAGGCACACGGATCATATGGATTTCCTATGCGAAAACACAGATCAACGCAGATTTTTTTATTTGCTAAAGATCAGGTTGTGTCCTTATGATATTCTTTTAAGAGAATCTATATGTACCAACGTTTTCGTGAAACAGATCTGAATGATTCTTGTGCTGTTTTATAACCGCTAAGAACACAAAGGTTTACGCAAAGATCGCCAGAATTAATAACGTATATAATGATGGTGAAAAACTATTGATGAGTATGATGGGAGAATAGGGGGAAGCAATCTAAACTATATATCGTGTTTCAAAAAAAAACCTCTAAAGTTTTAAGTTTAGAGGTTTCAAATATTTTAAAAGCAATAACGATTATTGCTGTTCTGCAATTGTAGCTTTATTAAGTTTCAGCACTCTGATCTTTTTGTTGGTATTGTCAGACAAAAATAAACGATCATTAAGTTGTGCAACACCTACAATACTTCCAAAAGGATTTTGCCCCATAACATCAGAAGCATTTACTCTTGGAGTATAAATACGGTCCATAAATTCTGGTTTTGGATAAAGACGTAAGTAATTTGTACTTCCAACATTTTCAGAAGTTATTGCCCAGTCTTTTGTAAAGTTAATGGCGATAGGTTTAGGAGTAAAAGCAGCTATTACAGGTTTTAGAGGCTCTGTCAGCGAACTTGCCGAATTAGATTTGATGCCTGCAATATTGTAATACAAATAGCTTTTGGTATCTCTTCCTGCTACTACTAAATTTCCGGCATCTACATCCATAGAATAGATTTGGTCAAAACCGTTTAAGGTGTTTAATTTAGCAATAGGTTTTAAATTCCAATCGCTGCTTGCGGTAATCTGAGAGGTTTCGAAAACTTTAATCGAGGTTTCTTTTTCTTTTACGAATACCAATCCGTCTTTTACCACAACTCCAAACACGTGAACAAAAGTTTGCCACCACTGACCGTTTCCTACCGTGCTTATTCCGGCGTTTGTAACTTCATCCATTACAAAAAGTCTTGAATCAACACTTCCTATATATAGTCGTCCGCTATCTACACAAACAGATGAAAGTTTCGTAAACGGAATTGTAGTTGCTCCTTTTGTGTAAGCGGTGATGGTTTTGATGTAAGTCATTGATGTGGCATCAAAAACTTCAAGGACATCACCATTACAAACATATAGTTTATTGTTGGCAACGGTTATTCCTTTAGGATCAAAAGTTCCAGTTCCGGCTCCAATCTGAGCTGCCGTAATAGAAGCTTCTTCAGTTGGATAGTAATAATCATATTTTGTTGCTTCTTTACCGTTTGAAGAATCGTCACTGCAACCGGCAAAAAGGCAAAGTAATACTAATAAAAAAGGTATTTTGTTCATGATAGTTTTGTAGGTTATTTCCATTTTCCGTCTTCTTTATATTTTACTAAAAATGGGTTTTTTTGGTCAACTTTAAATACAGGTTTAGAATAAGTTCCTCTTAGATATTCTTTTTTCGTATATCCTTTTAATACATCAGGATCTGTAAAAGGAAGATCATTCAGGTGTATTAAATATCTATAGAATTGAGCAAACATTTCCTGTTGACCGCCTCCCTCGCCACTATTGGCTAAATTACTACTATGACTGTAACCACTATGGTGCGAATATTCGTGTGACCAAAGAGACATGTCTCCTTTCCAATGACCAACGATATAGCCACCTTCATATTGTGAAGCTAAAGCACCTCCGCCCCAGGCAGCACCTCCGCCAACCATGGCCATGTTTAAGGTTCGGCTATCAATGTAGGTGTTATAGGCTTGTTCGATTTGGGCTTTGGTTAGATAATCGTAAACGCCATCAACATCGTCAGCATTTCCATGCCAGTTTAGGGCACCGTTTATGGCAGTCCCCGCTGTTGCTGCCTGCTCTTTTTTGTAGAGGTCAAAATTCATGAAAGTATCATAGTAGATAGGATGACTCAGAGCGTAGGAGTAGTTAATAATCATGGTTACCGCTTCTTTAGCCAGAACAGGATTCATCGGTAAAAACTTTTCAGGATCATCAGCAGGATTATTAAGGTGATACTGTGTGCTGAATTGTACTAATCGATTTGATTTGATTTTTTTAAATTTAGCAAATAAGGGATCCGTTGATTCTACCGAAAATTCGATTGCTCCGGAAGAGAAACCATCAATTTTATCAATGGTAACGGCTTTTCCATTTTCTAATTGATAGTCATGGGTTCCGTCTACTAAAGGAATTTGGTGCGCAGAACGGTGAAAAGCGGGAACTTTTGTGAATTCGAAAAGTAAAAATCGCTTGTCGTAGTTGGCTAACTTTGCATAAACTTTTACATCTGTAAGTCCAACAGGAGAGTAAAGAGAAATTTGTATCGAATCTTTCCCTTTTTGAATAATTTGCATGGGCTGATTAACACGGAACCAGCGGTCTTTGTTGTCATACATTTTTGAAGAACTTTCATTGTCTTCAAACATCGTCATTGGTCGGTTTTCTTTTGGTAAAGTACTCGCATCAATGGCCGGCAAATAATTGGCTTTGTAATTGTCACCTTTTGAATCATCATCGCTGCATCCGAAAAGTACGCCCGCGAAAATGGCAAAAGGTAAAAAATAAGAAATGGTTTTTCTCATAGGATTAGTAGGTAAAAATGGGGTTTATATATAAAAATTTATTGTTATTTAATAGTTTTTTTAAAGTACCGTTTTGGGCAATTTTCGGGCAAAATTAAAAAAACATGTTTTATCTCATTTGTACTTTGTAACAACTGGTATCGTTTATGTAATAACTGGTTGTCTGATTCATATTTTGGAGCTATCTCAGGATAACACAATCTAAAAAATGGGCTAATATACTCAATAAAAAAATAATCCGCTCAAACGAAATGTTCGTTTTACAGTTTTAAATAGATGCTTTTCCCGAGTTTTTGTCAGAAACGAAGATAAGAATGAATTTACCTAAAGACTTTTAAATTAGTGTAAAAGCCTTTAGGTTTTGTGTAGAAAAATAGAGAGTTTGTGATGGCTATCAAGAAGTTCTTATTTCCTTCTCCGGATAAAATTGACTACTAGCCAAGATGTTTTAAAACGCTCTAGTTCGGGGACCGATAACTGGTCGAATCCCAATAGGATTGATTTTTAAAGAGGATATTCGAATAGGTTTATGAATCCGTTTCTTTTTTTTATCAAAAAATATAAATAAAAGAATGTTCATTCATTTATTGTTTTATATTTGCAACAAAATATTCAGTATGAGAGTAAGAGATGTTGACAAGGAAAAATTGGTAATCGAAATGGCAATTGACCAGATTGTCCAGGAAGGATTTCAGGGTTTTAGTATGAACAAGCTAGCGAAGGCCTGTTCTATTTCTGTTGGTACACTCTACATTTATTACAAAGACAAAGATGATTTGATTCAAAAAATAGGTGCCATTATTGCGCTAAAGTTTTTTACCAGCACCGTGAAAAACTTTTCGCCTGAAATGTCATTTGAGGAAGGTTTATGGAAACAGTGGGAAAACCGCGCCAACTTTACCATGAAATATCCCAAGGAAGTTGCATTTTTTGAAATTGTCAAACATTCACCTCATTCAGAAATCATTCTGGATTCTATTCAGGAGTTTGCAGATTTTAGAAGGATTATGAAAATGTTTATTGATAATGGCTTACGCAATAACGAGCTGATTCCGATGACATTTGAGGCTTTTTGGTGTGTTGCCTACGGGCCTTTGTATACCTTATTAAATTTACATACTGAAGGTAAAAGCATGGGAGGAAAACCCTTTAAACTTACCAAGGAAATTATGAAAGAAGCCTTTCAGGTCACTGTAAAAGGACTAAAACCATGAAAAATTATGGAAACAAATTTAAATACAATACATATTTTTAAAACAAACATTGGGGATCAGGACCCAAATTGTCCTGTTCGTCAAAAACTCAATAATCATTTAGACATTCAACAATGGAGCATTGACTGCGAAGATGTTGATTGTGTACTCAGAGTGGTTTCGAATACACTACATCCCGAAACAATTATCAGTATGGTCACAGAATTTGGCCATGAATGTCAGGAGTTAGACTAAACTTATACATTAATAAAGAATGAAAAAAAACACGATAGAAAGCACGGCTTTCTCTACAAACCAAAAAATCATTATTGCGATACTGGCACTTTTGCAGTTTACCGTTATACTTGATTTTATAGTTATTTCACCACTTGGTGATATTTTAATGAAAACGCTTGATATGACAACATCAAATTTCGGTTTTACTGTTTCGGCATATGCTTTTAGTGCCGGAATTTCGGGATTGCTGGCAGCAGGTTTTGCTGATAAATTTGATCGTAAAAAACTCCTGATTTTCTTTTATACAGGATTTATTATCGGTACCATTTTCTGTGCTCTTTCTACAAGCTACACAATGCTACTTTTAGCAAGAATCGTTACCGGACTTTTTGGTGGCGTCATAGGCTCTGTTTCTTTGGCAATTGTAACCGATTTATTTATAATTCATCAAAGAGGACGCGTTATGGGGGTTATTCAAATGGCTTATGCCGCAAGTCAGATTTTAGGAGTGCCACTTGGACTGTATTGTGCAAATCATTGGGGCTGGCATTCTTCTTTCCTGATGATTGCAGTTTTAGGCCTAATTATTTTGCTGGCGATTATCACACAAATGCCCGCAATAACGAAACATTTAGAATTACAATCAGATAAAAGTCCGTTTTTACATCTTTGGCATACCTTAAGCAATAAGAGTTATCAACTTGGTTTTACGGCTATTGCATTACTTTCGGTTGGCGGTTTTATGCTACAGCCATTTGGAAGTGCTTTTTTAGTAAACAATCTAGGTATTAGTCAGTTGGATTTACCAATGGTGTTTTTCTTAACCGGACTTTCTGTATTGTTTATAATGCCTATTGTTGGAAAATTAAGTGATAAAGTAAATAAGTTCTGGTTGTTTACAGCAGGATCAGTACTTTCAATTATTATGATCATCATTTATACGAATCTTACTCCTGTACCATTGTGGCAAATTGTAGTACTTACTATGATTATGTTTATGGGAATTATGAGCCGTATGATTCCTGCAACGACTTTAAACACGGCTATTCCGGAAATGAAAGATCGTGGAGCTTATATGTCTATAACTTCTTCAATGCAGCAAATTGCAGGAGGAATCTCAGCGGTTTGTGCCGGATTTATTGTGCATCAGAAAACAAAAACAGCTCCCCTGGAAAACTATGATATTTTAGGATATGTAATTGCGGTGATTACACTTTTGACAATATTTTTGATATGGAGAGTAAATAAGCTGGTGCAGTCAAAAGATACAGCTGATCTTACCACTACTGCAGAAAAAGTAGAAATTTAATCTTTTACCTTTTAATCATGAGAAAGCTTGTCTGTTGAAGACAAGCTTTTTTTGTATAAGCATTTTAGCTTGAATTATAATCGAAAAGTAGTTTCAGCTTGATCAATAAAAATTCTGAATCTTAATTCAACGCTTATTTAACGGATTCGCTATCGCGAAGACACTGATAAAAACGGATTTTAAAATTAAAAAATCTTTTAAATGAGGAAAGAATCCGTTTTCATTCGCGTTTTTACGAAGTAAACCCGTTTTATCCGCGTCGAATAAAAGGAAGTATTTAAAACAATAGGATCAGTTCTTTGTTGTACTACTAAACTGAGAGTCGATGATTAAGGTTTAATTTTTCTCTTCCAATAGATATATACCGAAAAAGCATTTATAGTAGCCAACGCCCATAAAATTGGACTGGTGAAAAAGCTCTCATAACTTCGTCCTTCGGGAATTTCAACAAAAGGAACGGTTATCAAAACGTCCAAAAACAATGCTGTTCCCGACATTAATACTCCAAGTGCAAAACCGTTGATGTTGTATTTTTTCTGATAATAGAATTTTGCGCCAACGATGGCATAAAAAACGATAAGTACCATAACGATTGCGGCTTGTATTAGAAAATAATCTTTCAGAAGTGGAATATTATCTAAAAGATAAAAAGAAATACTAACGCACAACCAAACTATAAAACCCGAAAATATTCCTCTGCTATATTTCATAATCTTGGTTTTAGGAGTTCCAGATTGCAGTCTTGGCTGTTTCTTTTGCGTAAACAGAAAAATCCTTTGCTTTTCTGCCTAAAATATTTTCTATATCCGATGTAATACTGGAATTTCGACCATCCAAAACCTGTTCAAAAAGATAGTTGATCAGCCAAATATGATCTTCCGGAACCTGATATTCCTGTAATAGCTGAATATATTCTTCTAAAGATAATCCCTGAAAAGTAATATTTCGGCCGCTGGCATCGGCAATTTCGTTTACGGCTTGCTTGAAAGTTAGTAATCTGGGACCAGTCAGTTCGTACGTTTTTCCGTTGTGTTTGTCTTCTAAAAGAGAGGCGGTAACAACGTCCGCAATATCGTCGGCATCGGTGAAAGGTTCCAATGCTTCGGCTCTTGGTAAGGCAACAATTCCGGCTAATATGGGATCCAGAAAAAAACTTTCACTAAAGTTTTGATTGAACCAGCTGGCACGAACAATGGTCCAGTTTTTAGCTGTAGACTTCACGATGTCCTCGCAAAGTTGCGCTTCTTTTTCACCTCTTCCGGAAAGTAAAACCATTTTTTGAATACCTGATTTTGCAGCAAGACGCGTAAAATTCTGAATAGTATTTACTGCCGAAGGAATGGCTAAGTCAGGCTGAAAAGTAATATAAACCGTATCGATATCCCGAAGAACAGTCTCCCAGGTTTCCGGTTTTTTCCAGTCGAACGGTAATTCCTCATTTCGGGAACCCAGACGGACTTCGATATTTTCTATTTGGTCTAATCTTTCGACTACTCTGCGTCCCGTTTTTCCATTAGATCCCAGGACTAAAATTTTCGTATTTTTCATATCAGTTTTTTTAAAATGATTACTGATACAAAGTTGTTTAGATTAAAACGGAATCATTTGTCTGAAAAGAATTATGATTTGTTTGAAAAGAATTGTTGCCGAACTTCATTTGGACGCATACCAAATTTTTTATGAAAGGCATTCGAGAAAGAGCTCAAACTATCGTAACCCACTTCCCAGGCCGATTCCTGAACTGTTTTTTCGTTGTCGCGAAGTAACTCGTAAGCTTTGTGCAGTCTTTCTTCCTGAACAAATTTGAAGACAGGGATTCCAAAAAGCTCTTTAAAATTCTTTTTTAATTTATTGCTGTTTAAACCTACCATTTGTGACAATTGTGTGATCGATGGCGGTTTCGAATAGCTATTGGTTACAATTTCTTTTGCCTTAAAAAGCTTGTTTTTATCAATTTCCGATAGGTCAACTTTGGTACCTGTTGCCAAAAGCGCATAGAAATGGGCCAGAAGCTCATTGACCTGACTTTTTAAAAACAACAATCTTGTATTGCCGGTATATGTTGTGTTGAAAATTTTCTGAACAGCCAATTGCATTTCCAAAGTCATATAAAAAGAAGGTCCTTGAACAAAATGTTCTTGCGGATCTAATAATTCCGGAAGATAGTTTTCGAAAATTTCTTTCTCAGCCTGAGGCAAAGAATTTAAATGTTTTGGTTTGGTGAAGATGCTAATGGACTGTAGTGGTTTGTCAGGTTCTATTTTATGAGAGAACTCGACCTTTTGATTGCCAAAAAAACAAATGGCCAAGCCGGTAGTATTGGTCAGATATTTAGTCTGATTGTTATGTTTGATTTCCAGTTCGACATTGCCGGAACCATAAAAGGCAAAACCAACTGCATCTCCGTCGATTTCGCATTGCTGTACGAAAGGTTTGGAGGTGTTGGATTGTTCGATTAAAACAATAAAATCATTTAATTCTATAATGTCTGTTGTCATTGGTTTTTAATGGTTTGACTCAAAAAGGGCTGAAAAGTTACCAATTTTTTTTTAATATGGGTCATTCCTACGGAATTCAAATGTTGTGTCGGTTTTATTTTCAACGGATTAAAATTCGTTGCTAGAATATGGGGTGTTCCTTCGTAACTATTGGAAAGAGCCATTGGCTCGACCAATATTGTAGGGATGGATTTTAATCCATCCAATAATAAATTTGTCGGAGCATTTGAATTCCGTAGGAATGGCGCATGTTAAAAATCCCAATCTATACATTCTTTTTTGCTTTGATTGTATATGTATTGCGTGAATTTCAAAACAAAAAAACCTCCCCAAAAAATAATTTGAGGAGGCTCCTTTTTAAGCAGGTGATCTTGCAATCGACCAACTTATGAACAAAACAAAGGTATTATTGAATTAGTAAGCTAAAATTTCCAGCGGACAAAAGCTTCCATTGCGGCATAACGCGACAAACCTAAATGATTGTACAATTGAGCTGTTTCGCTGTTTCGGTCCTCGGCTCTTTGCCAAAATTCTCGGGCATCGGTTCCCTGAAAAACAACACCGTCTTTTTGAGATTGATGTTTGAAGATTCCGTGACGTTTTTCGAGCACCTGATCGGGGCTCATGGGTACCGCCATTTCGACCTCATCGATTCCCCATTCCTGCCATGCCCCACGATACAGCCAGACCCAGCAATCCTTCATAAAAGGTTTTGGTTTCAGTGCTTTTACAGCTTCAAAGATCGCGTCCAGACATACTTTATGCGTTCCGTGCGGATCGGCTAAATCTCCCGCGGCATAGATTTGGTGTGGTTTGATTTTTTCAATTAAATCTATAGTCAGTTGAATATCTTCCTTGCCTAAAGGTTTTTTTTCAATCGTTCCGGTTTCGTAAAAGGGAAGTTCCATAAAATGAATCTGTTCGTCCGGCAAGCCTACAAAATGGCTGGTGGCGCGTGCTTCTCCTTTTCGGATTAGGCCTTTTAAATATCGAACTTCGGGAATATCTATTTCACTTGCCTTTTTATTTTTTAAAAAGTTTAAGGCCTTTTTGTAGATGTCTTCGGCTTCGGTATTTTTTATTCCGAACTTGTCATTGTAATCGCAAACAAATCTGGCAAATCTAAGGGCTTCATCATCAGCAACGGCAATGTTACCTGAGGTTTGATAGGCAACATGTACTTCGTGTCCTTGCTGCTGAAGGCGCATAAAAGTTCCACCCATACTGATAATGTCATCATCGGGATGCGGACTAAAAATCAAAACTTTTTTTCTGGCTGGTTCTGCTCTTTCCGGGCGATGGGTATCGTCAGCATTTGGTTTACCTCCCGGCCAGCCTGTAATTGTATTTTGAAGTTTGTTGAATATCTTAATGTTAATGTCGTATGCCGGACCTGAATCGGCCAGTAAGTCGCTCATTCCGTTCTCGATATAGTCGGCATCGGTAAGCATCAAAATTGGTTTCTTTAAATCCAGTGCCAATCCTAAAACTGCTTTTCGGATTAGTTTATCGGTCCAGACGATTTTTTCAACCAGCCAGGGTCTGTTGATGCGGGTTAGTTTTGAGGAAGCTTCCTTGTCCAGAACAAAAACGGCATTGTTGTGTTCCTGTAAAAAGGAGGCCGGAATTTGATTGGTCACTTCTTCTTCAACCGATTTTTTAATGATATTGGATTTCCCTTCGCCCCAGGCCATTAAAATGACCTGTTTGGCTTCCATTATTTTTTTGACTCCAAGTGTAATGGCCGTTCTTGGCGTGTTGCTTAGACCCGAAAAATCTCCACTGGCCGCCACTCTCGTAATGTGATCCAGTGCTACCAGACGTGTTTTGGAGTTTTGTAACGATCCGGATTCATTAAATCCAATATGACCGTTTCCGCCAATTCCGAGAATTTGCAGATCGATGCCGCCCAAAGCTTCGATTTTGGCTTCGTAATTGTAGCAGTAATCCGCGATTTCTTCTTTGGATAATGTTCCGTCAGGGATATGGTAGTTTTCAGGTAAAATATCCACCTGATCCAACAGCAACTCTTTCATAAATCGAACGTAACTGTTGATGGAATCCGGTTCCATCGGATAATATTCGTCCAGATTGAAAGTAATTACGTTTTTAAAACTTAAACCTTCTTCTTTGTGCAAACGAACCAGTTCAGCGTACAATCCTTTTGGAGAAGAACCTGTGGCTAAACCTAATACACAGGATTCGTTGCTTTTTTGTTTCGATTGAATTAGCGCTGCGATTTGCTGTGCTACTGCTTTAGAGGCTTCGGTTGAATTTTCGAAAACAACCGTATTGATATTTTCAAATCGTTTCTCGAAGCCCGTTGCTTTATCTATGGTGCTTTTTATCATTTTAATTTATTTTTGCCCTTTTAGAATATGGTATTCAAAAGGTTTAGATAACTATTCTTCGTTAGAAGGTTTTCCTATTGTCGCTAGTATTCCACCGTCAACATACACAATATGACCGTTTACAAAATCACTTGCTTTTGAACTTAAAAAGATCGCAGCTCCTTGTAAATCGTCAGGATCTCCCCAACGACCTGCGGGAGTTCTTCCCATAATAAATTCATTAAACGGATGTCCGTTTACTCTGATAGGTGCTGTCTGGCTTGTGGCAAAATAGCCTGGGCCAATTCCGTTAGTCTGAATGTTGAATTTTGCCCATTCGGTAGCCATATTTTTGGTTAGCATTTTTAGTCCGCCTTTGGCAGAAGCGTAGGCACTTACAGAGTCTCTTCCCAGTTCGCTCATCATCGAACACATGTTGATGATTTTTCCTCCTCCACGGGCAATCATTCCTTTTGCTACATTTTTAGATACAATAAAAGGTCCGGTGAGATCTACTTTTATTACTGCTTCAAAGTCTGCAACTTCCATTTCTATGATTGGAGTTCTTTTGATAATTCCGGCATTATTGATTAAAATATCGATCGGACCCACTTCGGCCTCAATTTTACTGATGGCTGCAATTACGGCCGCTTCGTTTGTTACATCAAATAGGTAGCCAAAGGCCTCAATTCCTTCTGATTTGTATTCAGCAATTGCATTATCAACAGCTTCTTGTGAGGAATGGTCGTTTACAACAATTTTTGCTCCTGCATGTCCAAGTCCTTTGGCCATTGCCATTCCTAAACCATGAACTCCTCCTGTAATGAGTGCTGTTTTTCCCGTTAAATCAAATAAGTTAATTGACATTTTTTGTTTGTTTTTGGTTATTAGTAATTTTAATTTGTTTTCGTCTTGTATGTTCATTTAAACACATAGAAACATAGATTTTTTGGAACTAAAAGAATACTAGAGAGAAACTCATTTCTTTCTCATAGTTCTTTGTGTTTTATTTCGAGTGAAACGTTTTTGATACGTGATGTAAACTATGTTTCTGTGTGTTAAAAAAATAGGCACAAAGTTGTTTTACTGTTATTTTACACTGACCGTTAAAGGATTTTTCAGCTCTTCATTAAAATGGTCGAGGTAATTGAACCATTGTTTGGCCGAAGTGATTTTCCCGGCCTTGTCCCAGGCAGCTCCTGTGTAGTAGACAAGAGGTTCATTATTTCTTACAGTGGTTTGGGTGAGTAATTGTTCTTTGTTTACCCACATTGCATTTGCCGGAGTTGTTAAGATGGAACCAACTCCGGTGGTACCTTCTTTGTCAAAAGCAGGTTCCCAATATCCCATTACGCCTTGCTGTTCGTTTAAAGAAAGAACACCTGCTTTTTCCCGTCTTATAATCCCGACAACGACAGGTAGTGGATTTTTATCATCAAACGTATAAATATTCTCAATTCGGTTGAGTTGTGAACCGGCATCTATAGAAATGATTTTTGTGGCTTTGACTTTTATGCCGCCTGCATTCCAAGCATCAAAGGTTAGCTGAAATGTGGTGCGTAAAGGCCCTTTATCCAATATTTTCCATTGGTGGTAATTGCCCGAATATCGGATGGTATCTTTTATATAAGGTGCCATATTTCCTGCTCCTAAAGTGTGTCCCACGTGATAATAGTCTAATCCGTCACCATGGTCGATGTGATAGTCGTTGCGTTTGTAACGATCGTTTAGGACTAATTTATCGGTTCGTTTCACCCATACATCATAACCGTAAGCATCTCCTTCTGTTTTTTCAAGGGCCTTTCCGTAGGCACGGAAAGCAATTTTATCATTTTCCCAGGCAAAATCATCCAAACGTTCCGGGACGTAACGGGCATATGTTTTGACAGCAAAAGGTTCCGGTTTTCCTTTTTGAATGGAAAGATTCAGAGATGCTTTTGCTTTTAGATCAACTTGTACCAATAAATTTTGAATGGCAGTTTTGCCGCGATGTTCTAACTGATACGGAATTTGTTTTTTGGTGAGAGTATTCAATACGACAAAATTGGCCGTGTCTATTTGCGGATAGGAGGAAAGTACCGATTTCCAAGGGATGGCTATAACTGTTTCTTTGCGATCTAAGGCTGAACTATTGTGAAGGATTGCCGTTGCTTTTGTTTGTGCGATTATAGTAACAGGCAAAACGAAAGTCAGTACAAGGAGGCGTTTCATTATTTTCATAAAGGGTATTTTAATTTTTAAACATTGTTCTGGGTTGGCTTTTCTCGAGAAAACAGTTCGATTAAGGCATAGTTTGGGCCTTCCTGTTCCAGAATGAATGTTTCATCTGGATAGGATTATGATTTTCAAAACTGAAATTCGGGAATGAGCTGAGCCTTTTTTAAGGCCTTATTTTAGCTGATATCTAACGCAATGCGATCAGGTTTTAGTGCGACTGTTTTTTTCGTTTGGCATGGTAAAGTCGTTTGTGTTGTTGTAATTATTCTGGTGTAGGATCGATTTTGGCTAAATACTCGCTCGGCATACAGCCATAGTGCTGTTTAAAGGCGGTAGAAAAATAAGAAGGGGAGTTGAAGCCACACATGTATGTAATTTGCGCAATGGTGTAGCGTTTGCTCTGCATCAGCTCAACAGCTTTTTTAAATCGGATTCGTTTTATAAAATCCATAGCAGATTCTCCGGTAATGGCTTTTAGTTTTAAATATAGATTCGATCGGCTCATTCCGATTTCTTTACTAAACTGATCCACCGAAAACTCAGAGTTCGCTAAATGGTCTTCGACAATACGAATGGCCTGTTTTAAGAATTCCTCGTCGAGCGTATTAAAAGCAATATTTTCAGGAACCATTTCTTTTCCAACAGAGTAATATTCTTTTAGTCTTTTGCGTGAGCGCAACAGATTGGTGATTTTCGCTGCCAGTAAAGGTGTCGAAAAGGGTTTTGTAATATAATCGTCGGCACCCATCTCGAGCCCTTTTAATTGTTGGCTGGTTTCGGTTCTTGCTGTTAAAAGCATCAATGGAATGTGCGATGTATTGATGTTTTGTTTGACGCGTTTGCAAAAATGAAGACCATCCAGCTCGGGCATCATGACATCACTGATGATCAGGTCAAAAGGCTGAAGTTCCAGAAGTTCCAGCGCCATTTGCCCGTTGTAGGCCACGGTAACGTCGTATATTTTACTAAAATAGTCGTGTAAATAATCTAAAATTTCCTTGTTGTCGTCTACAATTAGAAGTTTAATGGGTTGATTACTTTCGATTATCTCATTTTCTTCAGGCAGTAAAGAATCTTCATTTTCAAGGTCATTATCCGACAGTATAGACAAGTCATAAGCGGACGCTTCAACGTGCTGATCGTTTTTGTAGGTGGCATCTGAAATCGGAATGGTTACGGTAAAACTGCTTCCTTCCTGCATTTTACTTTCGGCTGTAATTTCACCATGATGCAATTCGACCAGGCGTTTGGTAAAGGCCAAACCAACACCGGAACCCAAATTCATTTCGCGGTTGTTTACCTGATAGAAACGGTCGAAAACCTTCGATAAATCTTCCGCACTAATTCCGACCCCCGTGTCAGTGACTTTTATTTGTACCGTATCATTTTTCTTCGATAACATTACCGCAATACTTTGTCCTGTCTTAGTATATTTAAAGGCATTGGATAAAAGATTGAACAGGATTTTCTCCATTGCATCTTTATCAAAATAAAACGACAATTGCGGTTCTTCGGAATGATACGTATAATGAATGCTGTTTTTCTCGGAAAGCGGTTTAAACGATTCAAAAATCTCTTGTGTGAAGCTCACTATATTGCCTTTGCCTACTTTTAATTGTCGGGTACCCATTTCGGTTTTTCTAAACTCAAAAAGCTGATCGACCAAATTATAGAGTCTTTTGGCATTGATAAACATTAATTCATGTTTCTTTTTGGAAATCTTATCGGCAAACGGCATTTTTAAAAGTTCTTCCAGAGGCGCTAAAATCAAGGTTAAGGGTGTTCTTAATTCATGAGAAACATTGGTAAAGAAATCCATTTTTACCTGATTGATGTAGTTTACGCGTTCTTTATCGATTCGTTCCAGTTTTAATTGCTGCACGGCTTTTATTCTTTCTTTTATAATTTTAAAACCAATATAAGCCGCAGTACCAATGATGGTTAGTAACAACAGTGAAAACCAGATGGTTTTGTACCAGGGCGGAAGAATGGCGATTTTTAAGTTTCGAACCGCACTCATTTCTCCGTTGGGTCCAATGGCTTTGATTTGGAAATTGTATTTTCCTGCGGGCAGGTTGCTATAGCTTACTTTTAATTCGTCTGTTCGCTGCCAGTCTTTATCGATTCCTTCCAACTTGTAGTAATAATAAGTTCGATTAGAAGAAATGTAATTAAACGTATTAAAAAAGATACTGAATTGTTTGTATTCAGGGCCAATTTCTAATTCGTTGCTCTGGTCAATATGTTCTTCGAGTATGTCGGTATCATCACCGGCAGCAACGGTTTTATTTAATACTTCTAAAGCGGTAAAACTTAATTTTAACGGAAGTGCCTGCTGTTTTACCATGGCCGGATAGAAATAGGTGAGCCCCTTAATTCCGCCAAAAAGCAGCATACCGTCTTTGGCTTTGCAAAAGGCATAATCGTTGAACTGCTTGTTTTGTAAACCGTCACTTTCGTCAAAAGTCTGTACGAAACCATTGTCCGGATTAAATTTGATTAATCCGTTGTTGGTTGAAATCCATAAACTTCCTTCATCGTCCGGAATAATACCGTAAATGGTTTCTTTAACGAAATCTTTTCGGGCTTTAATGGTTTTGAAAGATTCCTGAGTTTCATCATACAAACGCAATCCTTCGCGGGTACCAACCCAGATCCTGCGTTTGGGATCTTCGGTGATACAGTTGACAATGTCGTCGCTTAATTTTCCGTGGCCAATAGCGCCAAATAAATTGGTGTCCGGATAAAAGAGTGTCACGCCGTTAGTAGTTCCAATCCAGATTCGGTTTTTACTGTCTTCAAACAGAAAAGTAATGGCGTCTGATGTTAAACGCTTTCCCGCTTTGTCCAGATGAATATGAGTAAAAGTTTTTGTTTCGGGATGAAACTGATCTAAACCGGTTCTTGTGCCGACCCAAATTCGGCCTTTAGAATCTTTAAGCAGTGCGTAGACTAAATTTCCTGCAATACTGTTAGGATTTTTTTCATCATGAAGAAATCGCTGTGCTGTTCCCGATTTTGGATTAAGATAGTTCATTCCTCCGTTATGGGTGCCAATAAGTACATTGCCATTATCATCAAAAGCAATGGCTTTGATATTGTTCGAACTTAAACTGTTTGGGTTGTTTTCGCTATTCGAAAAATAGCTAATGGTGTTGGCATTTTTGTTCCATAAGTTTATTCCTTTGTCATTAGTACCTATCCAGAAATTTCCTTTAGAATCTTGTTTGATTACTCCAATAACCTCATCGTTTAAGGATGGTTTTGCAGAGTTTTGGCTTAAAATATTAAATTTTATATCATTTTTATGATAGTAATTGATACCGCCATAGTAGGTTCCGAGCCAGATTCCGTTTTGCTTGTCCTTCAAAAAACAGCGCACCGAATTTTGTGCTATTGTGTACGGTTGTGAAATTTGATGGTAATAATTTTTAAAAGAATTTGCAGCTGGATTGTAAATGGAAAGACCTCTAAAAGTACCAAACCAAATATTGCCTTCTGTATCCTTGCCCACGCAACGAATGTTATTATCCGCTATACTGTTTGATGATGAGCTGTGCAGAAGAGTAGAAGTCTGCCGGTTTTGACCCTTATACAAAATCACTCCGTAACCTTCTGTTGCAACCCATAAGTTCTTACCATCTATAAAAACACTATTGACGTAAGGTTTGTTAAATCCTAAATTCAGTTTTTTTAGCTCATGTGTTTTGGGATTTAATTGAAAAAGGCCCACATCTGTACCTAAAATGAGCTGCTCCTGCCAAAAACCGATATAAGCAATCTCTTTTATTTCGTGGGAAGAGGCTTTGAATTTAATAGTTGTAATTTTTCCATCTTTTGGCGAAAGAACAAAAATTTCTCCTGTAATTGAGGAAGCCCAAATGCGATGTTCGCTGTCTTCTGTAATAGATGAAATATACCATTCACCTAAACTTTTTGGGAACGGGTAATTTGTAAAGTTGTCTGTATCATAATTATAAACACTTAAACCCTGATTGCCGCCTATCCATAATTGCCCTTTATGATCGGTAAACAAACTTCGGATGAAATAGGACTGTAAACTATTTTTAGCATTTTTTAAAGGACGATAAACTTTAAAACCTTTACTGTCATAACGATTTAATCCGTCCTGAGTACCAATCCAGATAAAACCCAACGTATCCTGTGCTATGGCAAAAACAGAACTTTGTGAGAGGCCTTTATCAACCGAAATCGTACGGAAGTATCGATCCTGTACCTGAGCCTGACTTTTAGCGGCAAAAAGTATAAAATAGAAAAGCACAGCTATGGCAATCGTTTTCTTCATGAAAGTTTCAATTTTAATTGTTTGTGTTTATTTTCTTTTATTTAAATCTTTGGTTTGAAATAAAAGTCATTGGTTAAAGGAATCAAAAAATCTTCTAAATCTGTTGAATCTGCATGAAAAAAAATAAACACATAGAAACATAGATTTTTAAACTCGAAATCAGAGTGTTTTTAGAAAATAGCATTTTTTCGCATGGCCCTTTGTGTTTAATAGTTTATTGGTAATTTAACCCTAAATTTAAAGAAAAAGCAAACATCCTTTCTGTTTTTAATTCTTGTCGTATTTGGCTACATCCGGTAATTCATCAACAGCTTCCTGTTTGTCTACTTTAGTACCTTTCATTTCCAGCAATACAGAACTTCCTTCAATTTTAGGTGAAAATGTTTTACCTTCAAATTTAATGGGTAAACTTCCGTAGCTAAATAATGATTTCACAGTTTTTCCGACAACTTGTAAGGCAGCTGTTTTTTCGCCGTCTAATTGTACCTGAATGTCCCAGTCCCCAACCTGAAAATGGGATAAACCGTTGTTGTCTGATCCTGTTTTAATGACTTCAGTTTTGCCGTCTTTTACTTGTATAATGGTCAGGTATCTGAATTTTTGTTTGGCTTCAGAAGTGACTCCCGCATGCCATTGGTTTTTAAAGTCTTTGATTTCACCTTCGTCATTGGTTACTTTATTCCAGTTGACAGCCGCTTCGTAAAATTTATTGTGTACCGTCATTTTTAGTGGACTGTTTGCAAAAATACTGGCGTTTACATTTCCTAAATCGGTTTGTACTGTGAAATTTTGCTGTTTGGCATTCGCTGAATTTTGTCCTTCAATGGTATAGTACGGACAATGAAACTGAGTGGTCCATTTTACAGGATTTTTGGCTTCCAGTTCGTCATACAAAACAATATAGCCGCCTTCTAGCTGTAGCATATGTCTGCGGTACAGGGTTACACCGGATTCTCCGTAACCATTTGCTTTGCCGGGTACTACATTAATTTGTTTAAACCTGTTGAGCCAGAAATCACTTTTAATGTCGCCATAAGCATTGCTGGCATCTCCTAGAGCGTACTGGATGTGTTGTCCTGAGATAGCTCTCGGAATCCATCCGTAACCTTCTTCTCCAATTTTTTGATTCAGACTGTCGGCTAAAATCGTGTTATAAGCTTTGGAGGATCTGTAATGTAAAAGATTGTGTTTGTCGCTGAAATTACTGTAATATCCTGTTCCGCCAAAGAGCACTTTTCCTTTATAATTAATTGTAAAAGCATTTTGCGAAGCGTGACCGTGTCCCGAAGAACCAAACGGGCTGCTGAATAAATAACTGCTGAGAGTTTTATTGGCTTTTGCCAGATCTTCGTGCATGGCTACAACGCCCACATCGGCAAATTTGCGTGTTTTAGGCAGTTTTTCGGGAGAGGTTGCAGGTAAGTCTCTATTTGGTTTGTAATTCAGTAACCTGAAGAATAAAAAATCATCGGTGCCGTGATAGTAGGCCGGATAATCTCTTTTTATTTCGTCAACATACCAGTTTAGATACGGATTATTCATTCGATAAGTCAAAGCATCGGCAAACCAGGCTTCACCTTTTACAATGTACGGAATGTTTTCCCACATGTCGCCAATAGCAGTGCTTGCCGCACCGTTTGGATGTGTGTATAGCATGTAGTAGGGAAGATTTTGCATCCACGGTAATTTAAAATAATCAACACCGCTAAAGTCACCAAACATTTGAGACAGGTAAATAATCGATTTAAAGTTCACTCTGAAATAACCGTTTCCTTCATGCCATCCACCATCGGTAGTGCCCAATACCGGAAAACGTGCCGACCAGACTTCGTACATATAGGTGAGCCATTCTTTGGCTTCGGGTACATCGTTTATTACTGCTACTGTCGCTATGGCAAGGTTGCGCAATGTGATTTGCCAAACGTGATTGTCGCTCACATGCAGCTCAAAACGATTTGGTAAATGATCGTAAACTCTTTTGGCTCTGAGCGTAATAATGTTTTTAAAGATTTCTTTTTCCTGCGGCGTTAAAAAATCATAACCGGTATCGTAAAACCAGCCCAGGGCTTCCAGTACGGCACCACTTGTGAAATCGTCACCTGTTGCTAAGCCGTCAGGGTTCATGTTGGCAAGGTTTAAGGCTCTGCGTTTGGCATCTAAAATGAAACGTTTGTCTTTGGTGAGCTGATAGGCGATACATAAATTACGAACCGGATTTCCAACAGCATCCCCAAATCCGTGATACATTCTTTCTACAATAATTTTCTTTTCCAACGGATTTTTGCCCGTAGTATCAATTACTCTTTGCGGTTTTTCTGTTGGAAGAGGGGCCAGCATTAATTTTTCTGCGAAAGCAATAAATTTTTTAGCTTCAGGATTGTCCAGATTGTTGCGGTAAAAAGTCTCGCCAATGCGGTTCATATCCCATAAAAGAGGGTGAGCTCCTTCATTTCTTTTAAGGACTTCGTTAATGGGAGGAGATACTTTTTGTGCAGCATATTTGGGATCGATCACAAAATCGTAAGCAGGAGACCAGCTCCATTCATTGCTCCCTTTTAAGGCATAACCGTATTTCCAATACCATCTTCCGGCTTTTAGAGCCTGATGCAACGGATAAACCGCCCAACGTTGTTCGGCACTGGTAAATTGGTTTTTAGTGAAGTTTTCATCGCTTGCCAGCATCACTTTGTAGCGGACGTTACCAATATTTGGATCTTCGGGAATATCACTTCCGCTTTCCATTGGTGTTACCATTTTTTTTCCATTGGTTCCTGGCCAGAGCAGGGCCGGAGCATTGGTGGGTACCGTAATTCCGTTTACAGGATAAGGCCATTCACGTACTCTTGAATGTAATTTTTCGGCAGTGAGCTTAATTTCGGCAGGTTGTTGCGCAAATAATTTGCCACTTAGAATCAGTAAGATTGAAAAACTTATTTTTTTTATCATAGTAATCATTACTTATTTTTTAAATCATATTTTGCAACATCCGGTAACTCGTCGATTACTTCTTGTCGTGTTGGTTTAGTATTGGTTATCTCAACTAGCATTGAGCTTCCGCTGGTTTGATGCTCATACGTTTTCTTTCCTAATTTAATGGAAGAAGCACCATAATTAAAAGCCGAATTTAATTTTTCATTTTTAATGTCCAGCATCGGGGCTTCATCACTATTTAATTGTGCAGACAGTTGCCAATTGCCAAAATTCAGCTGAATGTTTCCATTCTCGAATACAGCAGATTTTATAACATCTCTAGATTTGCCATCGATTTGTATGATGGTCAGAAAGCGCATTTTTTTACTGGATACAGAAGTTATTCCGGCATGCCACTGATTTTTATATTCGAAAATTTTTCCATCTGATCCAGTGACTTTGTTCCAGTTTACGGCAGCTTCGGCAAATTTATCATGCACCTGCATTTTAAGTTCATTATGGGCAAAAACACTTGTATTGACTAAACCTACATCTGTTTTTACTGTAAAACTCTGCTGTCTACTGTTGGCTGTTTCTTTTGATTCGATTGTGTAATAAGGCACCTGGAATTGGGTAGTCCATTTTACCGGGTTCTCAGCTTCCAGCTCGTCGTAAATCACAACATAACCTTCTTCTAATTGCAAATAATGTCTGCGATAAAGTGTAATATTTCGTTGTCCGTATCCATTTGCTTCATTTGGTACGACATTAATTTTTTGAAAACGATCCAGCCAAAATTCATTAGTGATAGGACCGTAAGCTTTTGTAGCGTCACCCAACACATATTGAAGGTGTTTTCCTGTGATAAAACGAGGAGTCCAGCCATAGCCGTCTTCACCAATTTTTTGTCCCAAACTATCTGCTAAAATAGTTGAATAGGCTCTTGAAGTGCGATAGTCTAGTAGGTTGTGACGATCACTAAAATTACTGTAATAGCCGGTGCTTCCAAAAATTGTTTTGCCTTTATAGTTAATAGTAAATGCATTCTGTGAAGCATGACCGTGACCAGAAGAACCTATTGGACAGCTAAAGAAATAACTGCTTAAATTTTTAGAAGTATCAGATAAATTTTCATGCATGGCAGCGATGCCTACGTCTTTAAACCAACGTGATTTCGGAAGTTCATTAAATGACGATTCAGGGAGATTTCGTTCTGATTTATAGTTTATTAATCGATAAAGCAATAAATCATCTGTTCCTGTAAAGTAGTTAGGATAATCTTTTTTAATTGCCGCGACATAAGTATTAAGAAAAGGGTTGTTTATTCTATACGTAAGAGCATCAGCAAACGAAGCGTCTATTTTAGAAATATTAGGTTCTTTTTCCCACATGTCGCCCATAGCCATACATGATGCAGCAGATGGATGTGTGTATAGCAGAAAATAGGGAAGGTTTTGCATCCAGGGAAGTTGAAAATAATCTACACCGCTCAAATCGCCTAATAATTGAGATAAATAAATAAACGATCTAAAGTTTACTTTAAAATAGCCACTGCCTTCATGCCATCCGCCGTCATTATTACTTAAAATAGGGAATCGGGCAGACCAGACTTCATAAATATAAGTCAGCCATTTATTGGCTTCGGGCACTTCGTCAACGGTTGCTACGGCGCCTATTGCCAGATTTCGTAATGTAATCTGCCAAATGTGATTGTCGTTTATGTTGATTTCGAAGCGATTTGGAAGATGACGATAAATTCGCTCGCCGCGTAATTTGATAACAGATTTTAAAAATGTTTTTTCGTCAGAGGTTAGAAATTCAAAACCAGCATCATAAAACCATGCAACAGCTTCTAGTATTGCTCCTCCTGTAAAATCATCACGGGTTGCTAAACCGTCGGGATTCATGTTGGCAATATTGAAGGCTCTGCGTTTGGCATCCAAAATGAATCTTTTGTCTTTGGTTAACTGATACGCAATACAAAGGTTACGTACAGGATTACCCACCATATCTCCAAAGCCGTGATACATGGCCTCAATATTGATTTTTTTCTGAAGTTTAGATTTGCCAGTTGTATCGATGTAACGTCTTGGTTTTTCTTCGGGAAGCGGCTCCAGCATTAATTTTTCAGCGTAAGCGATAAATTTTTTAGCTTCAGGATTAGATAGGTTTTTTAAGTAAAAATCGTTCCCTATTTTGTTCATATTCCAAAGCCTCGGATGCTGTCCGTTTACACGCTGTAAAACCGTAGCAGCTGATGGTGAAACGGGATTGTTTACAGCTGCTGGACTAACAACAAAGTTGTATGCAGGTGACCAAACCCAGTTTTGTGCGCTTTTTTCGCGATAAGCATATTTCCAATACCATTTACCAGATTTTAAAGGCTGATGAAGCGGATACATAGCCCATTCCTGCTCTTCGCTACTGATTAAGTTTTGTTTAAAATCAGGATCAGAAGCCAGCATTACTTTATAAACCACATGGTGAATTTTTGGATCGATCGTAAAATCGTCTCCAATATCTCCTTGCAGCATAATTTTTTTCTCGCCATTTGTTCCCGGCCAAAGCAAAGCAGGTGCATTTGTATTGATAGTTACTCCATTCGCAGGATAAGGCCATTCTCTAAATCGGCCATGCAGTGTTTCGGCTGTTAATTTAATGGTCGCTGGCTGTTGACCATATATTTGAAATGTGATTACAAAAAGTAATAACATAAATGTTTTTTTATGCAACATAATCTTGTTTTTGGTTTACAACCCAGATTGAAAAGTATCTCCGTTTTCTTTACACCATTGTTTTAAATAACGACGCATTTCATTCAGCTGTTTTTTATAAGCTGAATTAACGGCTAGATTTGTAATTTCTCCTGGATCATTGGTTAGATTGAATAGTTGTTCTTTTAAATCGCCTTTATTGTAAACGATATACTTAAAATCTTTAGAAATTACAGCGCGTCCGCTAATATTTAAGAGCTCTTCGTTATCGGCAAAATCGGTTTCGATAACCAGAGTATCCCTTAGGATTTGGGTTGGATTGACTATTTTTTTACTGATGTCAATTCCTTTTAAATAGGCTGGTTTTGGTACTCCGGTGAAGCCGCAAATGGTTGGGATAATGTCGATACCGTTACAAACCAGAAGATCATCGGTACGGGGTTTCCATTCGCCTATTTTCGAAATGATAAAAGGTATTTTAGCAGATTCTTCGTAAAGTATTTGTTTCTGATTCCAACTGTGGCCGGCATATCCGTCGCCATGATCTGCCGTAAAAATGATAATCGTGTTTTTTTCGATGTTGTATTTTTTCAAAGAGGCGAGTACCATTTCAATGTAACCGTCTACTTTTTCAACTAAACGATTGTAGGCCCAACGGTACTGACGCCATTGATCTGCACTCCAGTTTACAGTAGGATAGGTTCTGAAACTGACTTTTTGCTGCTCGCGGACAATTTTAGGTTCATAATCCGGGATTTTCCAGTTGGCGGGTAAGGGCGGACACTGAGCTGGCGGAGGTGCTTTTTCTAATACATCCATTTTTAAATCTTCGTCTCTGGCCCATTCGCAAATGTCATGCGGATTTAAAAAAGAAGCAACTAAGAGAAAAGGAGTGTTTTTGTTTTCTTTAATGAAGCGGGCACAAAAGGAAGGTGTCGCCGCATCGTTGTAATCCTGAAAATTGGTGTTTTCGATATATTCAAAACCATGCTGGCTTTTTTTGGCAGTGGGAACCGGAAGGTGCCATTTGCCTACATAACCGGTTTTGTATCCTCCGTTTTGGAAAATTTTCCCCATCATTAGTAAATCGTCCGGCCATTGACCGTCTTTTTCAGGAGCGTTGCCCACAAAGCCGGTTTCAAAAGGCATTTTCCCGCTCATGATGGCCGTGCGCGAAGGGGAACATAAAGGCTGAGCGCAATAGGCTTTGGTAAAACGGACTCCGTTTTGAGCGAGTTTGTCCATTGCTGGGGTATGGAGATCTTTGTTTCCTGCAATACTCATCGCATCGGCAGTTTGCTGATCGGTCATTATAATTAAAATATTAGGACGATCGCTGGTTTGAGCCCTGCTCACAGATGAAGCAGTGACCCAGGCTGCCATAGATAACAGTACTATTGTTTTTTTAAATATCATAATGCTCTGGTTTATTTAATAGCTGTTTTTTGTATGATTTAAAATCCACGGAAGGATAAAACGAATTTAGGTATCCTTGGTTTATGATCGTTTTGATTTTGTACAAAATGATATTAATTTTAATTAAAATCAAGGGCTACAAGGTATTTTACAATGACTTTGCACTTTAGTTTTATATTCCGCTTTTGAAAATATTTTTCAGTAGGGTCGTTTTATTAGTAATGATAGGTTTTGCACGGTACGCTAGAAATAAAATATAACCCAGCGTTACAAAAAGAAAAGACATGGCATAACGCAGTCCGATACAATCACCAAGAGTACCAATAATAAGAGGCACCAGTGCACCGCCAAAAATACCGGAACACAGAATTCCGGAAAATGAACCATGATGCTTATGGGTAGAATTTAGTGCCAGCGAAAATACAATTGAAAACATAACTGAAATGGTAAAACCTAAAGTGATAAATGCCGCAACGGCCAGTTTTGTATTGCCATACAATGCGGCAATTAAGACTATCATGGAGAAAATACTGGCTGTTTTTAAAACTATTTTAGAATCCCATAGTTTTAAAACAGCAAGTCCAAGCAAACAACCAAAAGTCATGGCTCCCCAAAACCAAGCAACAGCACTTGCACCTCCGGTAGCAGGATCAACCCGATGATAGCTTCTTAAAAATTCAGACATCCAGTTAGCCAATGATTGCTCGGTGCCTACATAAGCGATAATTCCTAAAAAGAAAAGCCAGATTTCTCGTTTCTTTAGTAAATCTATATATACTTGAAAAGTTCCGGTTTTTTCATCATCATTGCGTTTTACAATTGGTATTTTCAGCGGTGCGATTACCAAAAGAATTATTATAAAAATCAAAGTAAACAACCAGTATAAGATCGTCCAGTTGAGATCATTTTGAACAAGATTGTCAGAGATAAAAGTCAGAAAAGCAGTGTTTTGATGCAAGAGAGAGGTAAAGACAAACGGACTGATAAAAGAAGCTAATCCAAATGTTAGCTGTGCCATAACGGAGTAAAAAGCAAAGTTCTCTTCGCCACCTGCTGTGCGCATTAGCGGGTTAATAATAACCTGCAACATAGCCATGCCTAATCCAATTACAAATAAAGAGCTTAATGCAGTGCTATAAAGAGGATGTATAGCAAAGGCCAGTGAACCTGCCAGGTTTAAAGAAAAAGCAAGCAGCATTGCCTTTTTTTCTCCCATTTTTTCTATTAGTATTCCGGCCGGAATCGACATAATTCCGTAAGCCAAAAAGAACGAGAATGGTAAAAAAGCAGCCATTGTCAGGCTCAGTTTGTACGTTTGGATAATTATAGGCATTAATGGACCTAAAATGTTGGTTACAAAAGAGATTACGAACCAAATTATGAGAATCATTACCACAAGAAAATTATTTCGTTTCATAATGCTGTATTTTAAGTTTCTGAAATACATTTGCACTGCAGCCCAACATACCTGCGTTATTTCCTAATTCGGCCGAAACAATCTGTGTGTGAACCGAGGCAGCCGGAATTGATAAGGATTTTACTCGTTGTCTTAATTCATCGATATAAAAGGTGCCCGCTTCACTGATTCCTCCGCCTATAATTACTTTTTGCGGACTGCAGATGTTTATAAAACTAGCGATGCCTGCAGCTAAATAATCAAAATGACGTTCCATGGCACAAACGGCATGTTCTTCTCCAATACGATATTTTTCGATAATATATCGGCCATCAATTTCTTTGGAAGAAAGTTTATTTTTAGATGTATAATCTTCAATTAAAGCACTAACAGATGCATAAGCTTCCAGACAGCCACGTCCGCCGCAATTGCAGGCCAGACCATTTTGCTGTATTATGATATGTCCAAGTTCACCTCCGCGATTGTTGAAGCCGCCGTAAAGTTTTTTATTGATCATAATCGCTCCGCCTATACCTGTACCTACGGTTAGGAAAACGGCATCGGTACAATCTTTTGCGGCACCATAGGTTAGCTCCCCAAGTCCCATTAAGTTGGCGTCGTTATCTATAACGATAGGATGACCGGTTAGTTCTTTTAAAATATTGGCCAATGGTAGTTTTTGGAAACCGGGTAAATTATCTGCACCGCCAATGATTACACCATTTTCGACAAGACCCGGAAAACCAATGCCTACACCAGTAATTGTTTTTTTTACTTGCAAGGTGCATTGCCTGATTGCGTCTGCAATTAGCTGTATAATTTCTTCCTGTGTTCCGGCATTTTGTATGGGAACTAAAAAAGAGTGTAAAATTTTTCCTTTTTTATCGACAAGACCGCATTTAAGTGAAGTACCGCCAACATCGATTCCAACTGCATAAGATGATGGCAGTTCGGCATTATATAAGTTTATCATAATTGTAATTTTAATTACCCTCTTAAAGCGTTTGTTTTAACATCTAAGGATAAATTTGCACGCAACGTTTTAAGTAACATGAAATCAAAAATGAGGTTTTCAATTCAGACGAAACAATTAATGCAGAACGAGGTCCTGCATTAATGTTTTAAAAAGTTTTTTTACGAAGGGAATATGAATTCCTTCTCGTGTAATGAATTGTAAATATTTAACGGTTTAATATTTAGGGTTTTGTCGTGTAATATTTTTATTTACATCGGTTTCATTTTGAGGATAAGGATAGAGTTCATGTTTTCCTGTTACAAAGTTTCCTACGGAAGGATAGAAATAATTGGAGCGAATAAGTTTCACCGCATTAGCGGTCTCTGTTATTTTATCTCCTAAAATTCCCCATCTAATCAGATCGGCTCTTCTCATTCCTTCAAAAGAAAGTTCCCAGGCTCTTTCTTGCTGTACAGCTTTGAGAAAACTATTTTTATCAAGACCTTTTGGTAAGTTTATCTCATCAGTTGTTGGTTTTGGTAAAATTCGGGCTGTAGCCGTTGCACCGGAACCTTTTCCGTCGACAGTTGTAATGGTTACATTCGGCACAGAAGTATAGCCGTCTCCGGTACGCAGCATTGCAATCGTACCGATTGCTCCGCTTGCCAGCGTTACAACAGCCGCAGAAGCATCAGAACCGCCACCGCCTGTAATTTGGATTAGTACATTTGGAGCAGAGCTATATCCGCTACCTTTTGTTTTTAAGTCAATAGCAATACGGCTTCCTTGAATATCGGCACCAAAACCTCTTCTTCGGACCTGATTAATAGCATCGTAGGCAATAGCATTTGGCCCATCATTTAGCTCGTTTTCCACTTCGGCACACATTAGTAGCAGATCAGAGTAGCGCATAATAACATGGTTAATGTGGCTGTATGCTTTTTCCTGAACTGAATTGGTTTGAAATTCACGGCTCCATTTTCCAACTGTCCAGCTTTCGTCTTGTCTTGTTGTTAAAAGCGGGACTTTATTTCCAAGTGCATTAAGGGTATACATGGCAATCGAGAAATCTCTTCTCTGGTCAGCGGCATTAAATCCATTATAAAAGGGTTTTGGAACAACACATCTTGAATTGGTTGGAGAGTAAAATCCATTTGCAGTTGTTACACCATTAAAATTACCAATGTTAGAGGAGTTTTCTCTATATCCCGCAGGATTGTAAAAGGCAACTTGAAAAATGTTTTCAGTAGGTTCTAAAATATGCTGACACTGGTTTTTAAATACCTTTGCATAAGACGGATTTAACTTATACTGATTTTGTGCTAATACTTCATTGATTTGTTGTTGTGCCAGTTTATAATAGTCTTTATAGTTGGCAGGTCGACTCATAGTTCCGTCAGCACCTAAGGAGTATCCGCCGGCAAACATGGCAACTCTGGCCAGCATGGCTTTGGCAGCCCATTTGTTGACACGTTCGTCTGTAGGGATTTGCTCCGGCAATAAAAGGGCAGCTTCCTGCATGTCCTTGATAATCTGAGTGTAGATTTCTTTTCGGTCTACCAGAGCACCTTTTAAATCATCACCAGCTTGTGAGCTTTTTGTTTTAAAGGGAACATCGCCCCATAAACGAACTAACTCTGAATAGTAAAAGCCGCGCAAAAATTTAGCTTCACCAATAAATTTATTTAATTCATCTTTCTGGTTTTGTGTTCCTTCAGTGTACAAAGTCATTTTAGGGATTCTTTCAATGGCAACATTGGCTCTGTCGATACCTTCATACAATTTACTCCAAACTGCATAAAAAACGTTTGTCTGCGAAATACCTTGATAATGCGGTATCATACGCCAATCATCGGCACTTAAACCGTTGATTTGCTGAATGTCTGTGTCAGTATCAAAAAGTATAGGGATATTCCAGCCATAGCTGTCAAAAGACGACATCGCTTCATAAACTCCCAGTACCGCCATATTGGCTTCGTTTGAAGTTTTAAAGAAATTAGCTGTTGTAAAATAAGAATAAGGCGTTACCTCTAATTCTTTTTCACAGGAATTAAGCGGCAGTAAAAGAAAAGATACACTCGCTGCTATAATTGCTCCAGAGGAAAATATTTTGTTTTTCATTTTTTCTAATCTTTAAATTATAATGATATATTTAAACCGGTAATAAAGGATTTGCTTCTTGGATAAGCACTAAAGTCTACTCCTCTGGTTATAGCATTATTGAGTACACTCACTTCCGGGTCATATCCTGAATATTTGGTAAATACATATAAATTATAAGCGGTAAAATAAATTCTCAGGTTTGAGATGTGCGATTTTTTCAACCATGCTTTAGGCAGTGTATAACCTAAACTTACATTGTTGATTCTTAAAAAGGAACCGTCCTCAATAATACTGCTGTACAAACGGCCTGTAGTATTACCGTTAAAAGCAGGGTTTGTTTTACCAACATTTAAAGCAGCCAATTCATTAGGATCAGTTACACGTTGTCCAGCAGCATTAATAGTCGTCCATCTGTCGGCGTAGATAGCAAGTGTATTTAGATTGTCTAAATTAAGTCTGGAATTGTTAAGTACATTGGCATTATAAATATCGTTGCCCACTGTAAAATCTAAAAAGACACTTAAGTCAATCCCTTTGTAGCTGAAAGTATTGTTTAAACCTCCTGTATATTTTGGATTCGCATCTCCTATGGCAGTTCTGTCAAGATCATTGATAACACCGTCTGGTGTGCCATTTGGACCGCTGATGTCTTTAAATTTAATGAAACCAGGCTGTACGGCAAGATTATCACTTACAACACCAGCTTTTAAAGCATAAGTGCCGGCCGTTGCGTTGTAATCAAAATCATTTACCTGATACAAACCATCATTAATATAACCATACATTACTCCAACAGGCTGCCCCACTTTTAGGATATAGTCATTTTTATCGGTATAACTATTTGTAATCAGTGAGGTTTCACCTTCACTTAAACTTAGCACTTTTGTTTTGTTAAAGGCAATATTAAAAGTTGTATTCCAGCTAAAATTGTTGCTTTTAACATTAATAGTATTCAGGGTAAACTCTATACCACGGTTTGAAGTTGCGCCAATGTTCTGGAATTGTTTTTTAAATCCGGAACTTGCAGGAACCCGGGTGTTGTAAAGTAAATCTTTAGAGCGATTTTCATACAGCTCTGTAGTAAGAGAAATACGTTGCTTAAAGAATCCTAAATCCAAACCTATATTGGTCGATTTAGTAGATTCCCATTTCAAATACGGGTTTGGAAGATTACTTTGAAAAGCGGTGATATTTACCTGATTATTTAAAGGATATGATCCTGAATTGAAAATACCTAAAGCAGCATAATTTGCAATTCTGTTATTTCCGGCTTCTCCATAACTTAAACGGAATTTTAAATCAGAAAATGCAGGAATGTTTTTCATGAAATCTTCTTCAATAACTCTCCAGGCGGCAGAAACCGAAGGGAAAACTCCCCATTGATTTTCAGTTCCGAATTTAGAAGAACCATCTGCACGAATACTGGCAGATAGTAAGTATCTGCTTTTGAAGGAGTAATCGGTTTTCCCGAAAAAGGATAATAGTTTATCGTCTTCAGCAAATGAAGTTGGGATTGCTGCAATTGTTCCCAGCTGTAATTTGTCCCACCCTAAATTTACATCAGGAAATGCTGATGCTGCCGCTGTAATTCCTTCTGAATAATTATAAATATACTCCTGACCGGCAGTAACACTAAGTTTATGTTTTTTACTGAATGTATTATTGTAAGTTAATACGTTGTTGTAATTTAAACGAGTTGAAAGATTATGTGTAATACCTCCATTTGCCCCGCCGGATCTAATGGCCTGAATTCCATCGGCACCATTAAAATACTTGCTCTTATTGCTGTTGTCTGTATAACTGATTAATCCACTGTAAACGAGTTTAGGGGTAAGGTAATAGGACAGTTGCAAGTTCATGTTTAGAGAACGGTTTACTGCTTCTCTTTTTTGGCTCTCAATCGTAATAAGCGGACTTTGTAAGGCTGGCGAAGCTTGATTGTCTAACGGATCTACCAGCAAATATTTAAGGTCATCATCCGTACCATTTTTTCCAATCGTAGGGCGATACTGTAATAGCGTTTGCAGCATACTTAATCGGGCATTTCCGCCATCACCTGTAGACAATCCTGTAATTTTTTGATTGGAATAATTGACAATAGCATTAACTGTAAATCTTTTGCTTATGGCTTGTGTTACCTGCAATTTTGCAATGTTTTTTACCGATTCACTGCCTAACATTATACCCTGATCGTTGTTCACGGAGTAAAAAGCATTGTATTTGGTATCATTTTCACCACCGCTAATCCCTATTTTATGATATTGATTGACAACAGTATTTCCAAAAACTTCATCCTGCCAGTTAATACCTGGTCTGTTTTTGTAAAGCCCTTCCATTTCCTCATAGGTACCAAAAGTGCTTAGATATTTTTGCATTCTGGTATCGTCTGTGGCGCTTTCATAAACAAGTTGTGTGTATTGGTACGGATTCAATACCGGTAATGTTTTTGCAATAGTTTTTATTCCTGCATAGGTATCATAGCTTAATTTTAGTTTCCCGCCCGGAGATTTTTTCGTAGTTACTAAAATTACTCCATTGGCACCTTGTGCACCATAAATTGAAGTAGAGGAGGCATCCTTTAATACATCGATAGATTCGATATCCATTGGGTCTAAAAAGGCAAGACCGCCAGTTTGTGCAACTCCATCCACTACATATAAGGGTTCATTGCTCTGCGTGATCGAAGTACCTCCTCTAATTCGTAAGGTAGGTTGTGCCCCGGGAGTTCCGTCTGGCATCGTGATCTGCAATCCGGCAATACGACCTTGCATTGCTTGTGCAACATCTTGTACCGGAATTTTTGCTATTTCGGTTCCTTTTACTGAGGATATTGCACCAGTAAGATTTTTTCGTGTTTTGGTTCCGTAACCTACTACGACTACCTCATCCAGATTATTGGCGTCATCGAGTAATTTAGTATTGATAAGTGTTCTGTTTTTAACAGCTTCTTCTTTAGATTTAGTTCCTATGAACGAAAATACTAAAACAGCATTTGATTTTACCTTAATTTGATAATCACCGTCCATAGCAGTAACAGTGGCATTTTTGGTTCCTTTTTCAGAAACAGTTGCTCCTGGCAGAGGCATATTCTGAGTATCGGTTACCACACCTTTTACGGTAATAATATCCTGCCCATACATCACTTTGCAGGTGGTAAGCAGCAAAAATAAAAATAGTGTCCTTTTCATAATTTTTTTTAAACCGGAATAAGGGTAACCTTACTTCCTAAATTGATGTTATATAAGTTGATATCTGGTCTTGCTGCATAATTAGAAGTTACTCTTCTGAATCATTTATCTTCTTAATTATAGCTTGACCCAAATTCCGAATTACTGTTGTAATAAGTTTGAGATCGACTGCCGTTTGGGACTATTGTTTAACCAATCGCTTTTTTGTTTTAATTAGCGAAAATTATAACAATTTATTAACTGGTGAAATTCGCAGAGGAATTTTCCGCCTGACAATTAAAAATAGATTTTGTAGCTGCTGGTTCATTTTTTTGGAATTGGTCATGTTTTTTTTTGATTTAATAAAAACAAATATATAAATCGACTATAGATGACAGTTTTGAAAATGTCCAAATTGCTATTGATTTTGATTAATTAGGCTTTTAAAATTCTTTAAAATCCGTGTATAATCAAGGTTTTGTGGTATTTTTGAGATTCTGTTTTCGGTAGGAGAGCGCTGTTTTTATTGAGCTGTTCTGAAATAATTTGTGTTGGGCAAAAGTTAAATTAAATGTCATAGGAGGTTAACGAAAACGATGTAATTTTTACAGAATATAGGAGGAAAGGAAAGCAATTTGTTTTCTCTTTTTCAGATAAAACTGATAAAAGTGTTGTGGGGTTTTATTTTTTTTAGGATAGATGGAACAATATGTTTACAATAATACCGAAAAGAAACGCGCGGATTGTTTTTTTTATATGGGTCGTTCCTACGGAATTCAAATGTCGGGGGCGAAATTTTTGTTAAATGGATTAAAATCCATCCCTGCAAAATTGACCGAGCCAAAGGCTCTTTTTTAATAGTTTGGAAGGAACGAATAACATTGTAGCAACGGATATTAATCCGTTGCATAATAAATAAACATAAAGTCCCATAGGGACTTCATATTTGTAGAAAAAACGGTATCCACCACATTAAGAACCCCATCGGGGTGGTGCATTATATTGGATGAAATAATAAGGAAGATTCCATAAATAAAGGTATTCGGAAGGAATTATCCGGTGATCGCAAAAAAAGGCGTCTAAATTTAGACGCCTTTACAAAGTATACGATTCTCAAGAAAAATTACATTTCCTTAGTCATTCAGATTTGCTTTTACTTCACTTTTTTTGCCATTAATTTGTAAACTCACATCAAGGATTCCTTTTTCGAAATCATTAGCTTTATTCATCTTAATACTAATCTCCGGCGCTTTATTTCCATCATACGGATAAACTACCGTAATAAAATTTTGTATTGCAGCATTGGTTTTCGGCTTTTCGAAAACAAAAGCGGGGCGTGTGATTTCTTTAGCATACTGATAAGAAACTTTGCCATCTTCTTCATTTAATGTCACTTTATCGGTATTCAGGGATTGTATCAAAAGATTGTTACCATCCTCGTAAGTGGTCGTAACGCTATTGTTTGTCTTATTGAAAACGGGTTTGCTGTCTTCTTTTAATTGAAAATGAACACCTAAGTTTCCGGTAGCTTTTCCAATTGCTTTGTCAAGAATTAAAAAGTATTTCTCATCTATAAAAAGAACCGTACGCTGGTGGTCTAAGTCGGTATAACTTGGATTGGTATAAGTTAACAGGTCTAAATCTTTAGAGGTACTCCATTTGTTTTCTTTGGCTTTGGTAATGACCATATTCTGATTGTCAAGAGTCAATGTGCTGTGTACTTTGGTTTGACGATACCAGTTTCTCATTTTGGTTACCTCAACATCGCCACTATAAATGTAGCAGCCTGTATCTGGAGTAAAATTGCGCCCGTTTACCCATAGTTCAAATGTACCGTTGTCCGGTTGTGCGTGGAATTCTGCTGGAGGCCCCGCCTTAACAATCATGACCGTTGATTTATCATTCCATCCGTTTCTAAAAGTATAGAAACCTCCATCTGATAAGGCATGAGATTTATAATTAGGTAACTGTCCTTCGGCACCAGCTGTTCCCAAATACTTGAAGAATGCGTTTTCCGGAAAAATCTTTGACCAGCTTAGAAATTGTTTTATTCTGCCATTTTTATCAAAAGTCCACGAATCACCAAACATAGGCGTACTGTAATCCGGAAAGGAGATATTGGCCGTTGCGACAATCATTTTCTCGATAGTTTTGCTGTAGGTTTCAGGAAATTCTTTTGCGACACCCGCCATTTTAGCCGAGTTGTAAGCTTTTAAAAAGATCTCGATACAGGCAACATGATAAATGGGTGAAAGTTCCCATTGTACACCGTCAGGAAGTACCTGTAATTTTATTTCGCGATTTAATATTTCGATACCACTTTTGCGCCATTCTTCTGCAAGTTTGAGTTCAGGAAAAAAAGCTCCTGCACTTAGTATACGCTGTGCTTCAAATAACAAGTGGTTGCCTTCTTTACTGTAATTTTTAGGAATATAGGCAGTTTGTTTGGAGAAGCTGTTTAGGAATTCCATTAAGAAGGCCGGTGTAAAATTTGGAGAAACTACAAATAAATTGAAGGTTCCCGGAAGACTCTGTATGCGCTCTGAGACTTCTAACGGACGCCAGGCAAATCGATCATTTTCTTTCGAACGCCCTAAAGGGTTTTTTTTCTCCCAATCGCGAAATTGAAAGACCCATTCTTTGGCATATTTCTCATCTCCACTGCTTCTGTATGCCATTCCCATGGGCTGCCACCAGGTTACACGATGCAGCTGCCAGCGCACTTCATTGTCTTTTACCGGCCAGTAATCCCAGTTAATATCTGTTCCGTAATCAAAATAGCCATAGCCTTTGTGAGGTTGGAATTGATGCAATAAAGCATTATCGGCTTTTAACTGATTGGCTTTTCCGATATCTTTTCCTCTAAATCGGGTTTCATCGCCCACATTAAAATCAGGGTTTTTAATGTTTCTTCGCTCGCGGTAATAATTGAGCAATGCTCTGGCAGCTTCATCATATTTACCGGAATTAAAAAGCTGATTTACATTCTCCAAACCGGGATAGTGAAGGTTGACAACATCAAAACTTTCTTTAGTCAACTGTTTTTCCTGTGCATGGGTAAAATAAGCGGTGGTAAATAGCAGCAATATAGTTATCGTTTTTTTTAGGTTTTTCATTAGTATGTAGTTATTGTTTTTTTAAATTTAGTTGAGCGCTTATCGTTTTATTAATTTAACAGTTTTCTTTTGTTTACCCTGACGTATTTCGGCAAAGTATATTCCGGGACTCCAGTCACTGCCTACGACAATAGTTTGTCCATAGTTTGATTTTAGGGTGTTGACACGTTTTCCTAAAGTGTCGAACACATTTACAAAAATAGTCTGTCCGGGCTCAGTTATAACATTGATTTTAAAATCGGATTGGGAAGGGTTGGGAGCAACAATTACGGTTAAATCTCTAGAAGCTTGCCCCGCCGGATCATGGATGCCCAATGTGGATGATTTCACGAGTTCGGTTTGAATTGTAAGTCCGTTAATGGTAGCAAAAGTAACTTCTGTATTAGCACCATTGATAGTGGTGGTTATATTTGAAGCTGGTGTGGCCAATTCCCACTGGCCGGCAAGAGTTAATTTTACAGGATCTGTTTGTGCTACTCTGTTTAAAATGGAGTTCTGGCTGCTAATCTGGCTCCAGGTGTAGGTTTCATTGGAAGCCAAAAGCCCTAAATTTGGATTGGTAAGGCTAACTTTCAATTTGTTCCCATTGTCTGTTTTTTGAGTCATCACAGCAGCCGGTTTGTTTACACTTACCACTGCATCATAAGTAAATACAATATTCGGAGTAAAAATGACATAACCAAATATGCCGTCCGGGAGGTATTGCACAATATGTGCCTGACTGTTTTGATGGTAAATTTTAAAGTAGGAAGCAAAATTAGCAGCGAGTTGTTGTGTAGCGGTCTGTCCGCCCTGTAGTACAACCGCGTATTGAAATTTAGCCGAAACCGGCGCAGCACCATGATTGATAAAGGCTGTGATAAAATTACCGGAAGTATTAGCGGTATTGCTGTTGTTGCGGGAGTTTTGCTCCAATCGGTTAATGGTGATCGCATCGGTATTACTTGAATTGCCCGGAACAACATACCCATTGCCCACGGCATCTGTCGCCCAAAAAGCTCCTGTTTGGGTAAGTGTATAAGTATTGCCTGTAGTGGGCGTACCGTTTACATAAGTTGCTGTTGTTGTATTGGCAAGTGCTGTTTGAAACAGAGTAGTATGAATAGGGTAGGTTCCGTTAGTATCTCTGATATTAGAACCCAGGCAGAGAATCATATTTTTAAAGAAAAAGTTAGACTTCAAAGCCGTCATTCCGGTAGCCGAATTATAATCTTTGTAATCCATACCAAAAACACCATTATGATCTAAAGAGCCTACTGCCAGAAATGATTTTCCGTTCATCTCTCTCATATTACCCGTTTCAAGGATGTTTAATGGAAGATAAGCAACCGTTGTTCCCGGAAGATGTGACCAATCCCAGCCATTTTCGGAATAACCGTTTGAGATTCGGGTCACTGGAACTCCGGTGGTCAGTAAATCCATAGCGCCTGCGGAGGTATATCTTCCAAAAACGTTCTCTGTGGCCGAGTCTTCGAAATGCCAGATGTGCTTACTTGTTCCTTTGATGCTTGCCTGATAACCGTTGTATTTGTGAACGCTCAAACCGGCAAAAGGAAAATTAAATTGCCCTTGAGTTATTTCAGGAAGCGGACTAATTCCCGCATTTAAAGTTTGTAGTAAATCCATTAAACTGCCAGGCGTGTGAACCAGTGTTATCGATAAGGCGTTTTGTCTCAGTAATGCGATGTTGGCAGTTGCAGAGAGTCCCCAGAGTCTGACAAATTCTCTTCCCGCTTCCAGATTTGCCACAGGATCGGCTACATATAAAAAAGCCAGGGCAGGTCTCAAATCGTTTAGTGCGTCAGTGTTGGTAGGAAATCGTCCGGCTAGACCTAAAGGAATTTCAAAACCTTTACTGAATTTACTGTAGGTTAAAATGGCATTTTTGAGATTGCTTTGTGCTTCGGTATTTAATTCATAAGAAGTATTTTTCAGCATCATATTCATAATCGAAGATTGCTGCAGCGCTTCTACTCCGTAAGAGTTCGAGTAAGCACCTCGGTGATGATAAGTAATAAAATCAGGTTTAATACAATCGTTCCAGCCGTTGCTTATTTTGAGTGCGTTATCGATAAATCGTTTCAGGAAATCCATGTCGGTCACTTTTGTGCCTGAAGCATCGTCCTGAGCGAGTACATAACAAAATCGTTGCTGAATGGAAGAACGGATAACGTCAGAATTGAAACCGGGATTAGTAAAATTGAAATTCGGATAGTCCGGGGAAATAAAAGCGGTTAAGGTTTTAAGTGCCCCCAAATGATGTGTAAATTCTCCGGCAGCGACCAATTCGTCTTTCATCAAAAAAACGGAAGTTGCATATCCTGAGGAGCGCAAACATATCCCGTGACCGCTGGTAATGACTTCTTCGGTGGCGGGAATAGAGAGATAAGCAAAATCAGTAGTGCTGCTGATGCCTTTTGCTTTCATATAATTGAAAAGTGCCAAAATTGAATCTCGTAATGCAGTGCTGTGGTAATCAGGATTAGGACTGCTGGCCGACCCTTTTAACTGATACAAAAAGACTAAGCGGATTAGCTTTTGTTCCACCAAAACCTGATAGGCTGTCTGATCGGCACTAATCGTAAAATTCCATGCCGGGCCAGGATTAGCAAAGTTATATGCCGAGAGGTTTTTGGCGGCTATGCCATTGCTTAGAAAACGGCTGTATCTTTCGTTGACCTCTGTTTTAGAGTAATCGAGATTCTCCCCTGTGAGCCAGTTTCGATATTTGACGGCGATCTCGTTTACAACATTCAGCTGGGCGTACGAGAAGTTAAAAAATAAGGCGATTAGCCCGATGGATAAAAGTACTTTTTTGTGCATAAGATTGGTTATTAATAGATTAGTGGTTAGTAATTTATTGTATTCTTAGCAACTAACCCGCAAAACTTCCGACGGTTAGAATCGGAGGTTTTGCGGGCTTGTAGTGAAGTTATTAGGTTAGGAATTACGCTAAGAAAATACTGCCACGAGTATTTTTCGGCAAACTGTTAATTGTTCGGGCGCGTATTTTTTTGTAATTTCTAAAGTAAAGAACTTCCTGTTTTATTTCTTTTCGCAGACAGCGTATTGCATAAACTGTTTACTTTTAGATTTCTATTTTTTTAAGAGATGCGTATCTTTTCAAAGCTTCTAGATAATAGTAATCGGCATAATCGAGAGGCGTGTCAATTTCTGAATTGTATAAAAAGGCACCTACGCTGTGTTTCAGTAAAAAATAATTGTTTTCACCCGGTTTTGCGAGGTAAGCATCAGACGATAAAGATTTTAAAATTTCTTCGGCATAGTTGGCGTATTTTTTTCCATCCTTAACCTGAGTACTCAAATCAAGCAATGCTGAAGCGATTACGGCTGCTGCCGAAGCGTCTCTGGGAGCAAGCTCAGCAGTGTCCAGTGCGTTGTGTACGTCAAAATCCCAAACTGGTATTTTGTCCTTTGGCATACGCGGATGATTCATAAGGAAAGCGGCAATATTTTCGGCCTGTTGTAAAAATTTCGGGTTTTTGGTATTAGCATAACACATCGTATATCCGTACAATCCCCAAGCTTGACCTCGTGCCCAAGCCGAATCATCAGTAACGCCCTGATGTGTTCCTTTACGCAATACCTTACCTGTTTTCGGATCATAATCAACCAAATGGTAAGAGCTGAAATCTTTTCTAAAATGGTTTTTTATGGTGGTAAACGCGTGAGTATTGGCTGCGGTGGCGTATTCCGGTTTGTTAAAGGCGCTGGCACTCCAATACAAATATTCAAGGTTCATCATATTATCGATAATCACAGGGTAATGCAACCACTCGAAATCCCAAGAACGAATGGCTCCTACTGTGGGACTAAAACGGGCATAAAGATTTGCTGCCCCGTCAGCCAGTGCCGGAAGGTAAGTCTTGTCACCGGTAATTCTGTAAGCATTTCCATAAGAACAGTACAGCATAAAACCTACATCATGTGTGTTTTTTATATTTCGGATGGAATCTAAAGCAAGCGTAAACTTTTGAGCCTCTTCAGCCAAAACTTTATCTCCGGTGAGTTCGTAGCCGTACCACAAACTTCCGGGAAAAAAACCGGTAGTCCAGTCTGTTAAACCGGCTAATCTCACAGTTCCGTCGGGATTTACAGAACGCGGATTTTTTCCCGGTTTGTAAGTCTGTGTCGCTTTGTTTAATTGGAAGCGAATGGTTTCGGTTGTTTTTTTAAACCAAACCAAAGAAGGATCTTCTTGTTTGAGATTTGCAAACGAGTTTATGGTAATAGCAGAGATTGCTACTAATAGGCTAAGTTTTTTTTTCATTGTTTACTCTTTTTAGATTTATAATCTGTTTGTTCTAATGCTTTGATGAAGCGAAGTTAGATTTGAGATTCAAAATCGTCTTTCAGTTTTTATCATAAAACTTTCAAATTTGTGTAAACGGCCTGTTTTTATAGAATTAATGAAGGTTTCGAGCAGCTCAGTTTAGGAGACTGAGTAAAAATGTCATTTTGAATTTTGTGAAAGCCATAAAAAATAAGTTTATAGGTGCTGAAGTAATAGCCACAGATTAGAGGATTAAAATGATTAGCAAAAATCTGCTAACCCGGGGAATAGCGAACAGGTGGAGCAATCTGCGTGAAAAAATGATTCAACACATAGAAACATAGTTTTTTATAGCTTAAAAAGAATGTCAAAAAGAAATACATTTCTTTCACATAGAGCTATGTCTTTTATTTAAAGTGAAACGTCTTATTTTAAGTTACATGATCTGTGTTTCTATGTGTTAGAACAATTATCACAGAAAAGAATGAGTAGCAAATAATTTAGCACAACAGGTTACCTAATGGATTAATTACATAATTTTGAAAAGATCTAACCAACACTGTCGATTCCTTTGAGTAAAAATGCAATTCCAACTTTGTCTGTTTTAAATATACTTGGCGAGCAAACGTTTGGTATTACCTTGTTTCGGCACAGTGTAAAAGGGCGTAACGAATTCGAGCAGCCTCATAAACACGATTTCTACCTTGTTTTTATAGTAGAGAACGGCTCCGGATTTCATAGTGTAGATTTTAAACAAACGAGGGTAGAAGATTATCAGATTCATTTTGTGGGAGCCGGACAGGTTCATAATTGGTCGCTTGATGTCAATACGAATGGTTTCCAGCTGATGATTTCGCCTGCGATTATGACCGTTTTTTCTAATTTGTCGCAGCTACCTTTTTTCGGACAGAGTTCACCCTTCTGTCTTTCCTTGGATAAGAATGGATTTCAGATAATCAAAAGTCAGCTGGAAGAAATCGAATCAGATTTGCTTAAAGACGATCTATTGACCAAAGAAATAGTGCTGTTGAGATTGCATCTGCTGTTTAAAGTATTGCAAAAAGAGTACGTTTTGCAATTTCCAGATCATGATGTTGCGGCCAAATCAGAAAAAATTATAAAAAAGTTCAAGACACTGATTGAAGATCACTTTACAACAGAATTCTCCGTGAATTTTTACGCCGGAGAGTTGAATGTGACCTCTAATTATCTGAATATTCTCTCCCAAAAATTCCTGAACAAATCGGCTGGTGATGTTATTAAAGAAAGAACCATTCTTGAAGCCAAACGATTGTTGATTAGTACTGACTTATCTGTAAAAGAGATTGCTTACCAGTTGGGGTTTAATGATAATGGCTATTTTGCCAAAGTATTCAAAAAATATATAGGTAAAACTCCAACCGATTTTAAAGAAAATTATAATCTGTACCATTCTTATCATTAATCTTCCTGTTTTAGTTTTAAAAAATTAGGTGAATTTTGCAGTTCACCATTATTTTTTGAGGATTAGTTTCCCGGGAATATTCACACTATTAACCAATGAGCGACAATACGATAAATCGAAAACAGTTTTTAAGAATGGGAGCTGCAGCAACTGGAGCTGCCTTGTTTTCCGGAATAGGCGGTACTGCAATGGCGCATTCAATTGAGGAACCGGAGTATATTACCGCTGGTGCGAAGGAATATATTTTAACCAATGTAAGACTGGAAGATGGGTTTGAGTACAATGAAAAAAAAGAAGTAATTGCTACCAAAACCAATTTGTACAATGTGCATATAGCGGATGGAAAAATTAAAAATATTACAACCGATAAACCTGATGGTAAACTAAAAAAAGTAGATGCCAAAGGTCTTTTGATGCTTCCGGGATTGCGTGACATGCACATACATATCGATAAAACCTTTTACGGTGGAAAATGGAATGCTGCTCCCAGAAAAGGATTTACGGTAAAAGACATGATTACGCTGGAGCAAAAAATAATTCCGGAACTGCTTGTTGATTCTCAATATAAAGCAGAGCAGGCTATTCAGTTGATGAAAAGTCAGGGGAGCTATTTTGCCCGTTGTCAGTGTAATATTGATCCTGTAAGCGGATTAAGAAGTCTGGAGCATTTGTTGAAGGCTTTAGATAATAATAAAGACAGTTTTGGATGGGAGATTGTGGCTTTTCCACAGCATGGAATTTTATATTCACAATCCGAACCCTTACTGAGAGAAGCCGCAAAAATGGGCGTGGATTTTATTGGCGGACTTGATCCTACAACGGTTGACGGAAATATGGAGAAATCGCTTGATACCATGTTTCAGATTGCAATAGACAATAATAAAGGAATCGATATTCATTTGCACGAATCGCCTCCTTCAGGGAAATCGGCTATAGAATACATCATTAAAAGAACCGAAGAGAACAAACAATTACAAGGAAAAACCTATATCAGTCATGGTTTTGCATTGGCCAGAATGGATCCGAAAGATTTGGAGGGAATAGCCGAAAAGATGGGAGCTCTTGGAATTGGAGTTATTTCGACAGTGCCGATCGGAAAAACCATCATGCCCATTCCGACTTTAAAGAAGTATGGCGTGAAACTGATGACGGGTACTGACAGTATTGTAGACCACTGGATGCCTTTTGGAACCTGCGATATGCTGGAGAAAGCAAAATTATGCGCACAGCTTTATGGCTGGACTGACGAGTACAATTTGAGCCGTGCTTTGCATATTGCCACTACAAACGAGGTGTTGCCGCTTAACGATGCAGGTGTACGCGTATGGCCTGCAGCGGGGAATGATGCCCACTTTATTTTGGTAAAAGCAAGCTGTTCAGCCGAAGCAGTTGCCCGCCTACCAAAAAGAGAAGGGGTGTTTTTTAAGGGGAAAATGATAGCAGGACAGATTTAAATTAATTTGTGATGACCACTGTGATAGTAAATTGAAGGTGGAAAAATACTGGAAAAAGTTCAAAAAATTCTTTCAGTGCAAACTGGAAGCTGAGAATTTAACAAAAGAGCTCGAAGAAGAAATTCTGATTTATTTGATCCGGAATGGATAGGAACATCATTTATTAGTAGTGAAGGAGAACTCCAGATCGGAATTAGATTTGGAGTAATAGTTGTAATTGTATGAAAAATTGTATTTTTGTTTAGCAGACAGGTAAAGTAGCAATACCTTATTAGAAGCTAATTTTATCTGTAAGGTACAAGACTAAATTATGTATCTCACATAAAATGTACTTTTTTATTCGTAATTATTATCTTTGAGCTATGAGCACAGTAACAAAACCAAATCACATAGGGCGAAAAATTAGCCGTATTCGTGAACTGAAAGACATGAAGCAATAAGCATTAGCGCAGGCTTTAGGAACCAATCAACAAGCTATTTCTATTATGGAAACAGCGAACGATAGAAGAAGAAAAACTAATTTAGATCGCAAAAGCTTTGGGAGTAAGTGTGGAAGCGATAAAGAATTTTTCAGAAGAAGCTGTTCTAAATATTATCGGTAATACTTATCACGTGGATAATTCATCTGCGGTACATTATGGATGGACATTTAATCCGTTAGATAAATTGATTGAAGCCCATGAGCAACAAATCAAACTTTACGAACGTTTGGTTCACGCTGAAAAGGAAAAAGTGGAATATCTGGAAAAATTTCTAAAAGATAAATAGTTTGTAGAAATATTACCATATTCTCATCAATATAGAAGTAAAACTCTTTCGCTAAAAATGTATTTTCACTAAAATAAACTATATAATTAATCTCAAATAATAAACTATGGAATATTTAAGTCTTATAACTATGATTTTTTTTGGCCTTTATCAAAATCGGAAAGACCTATCAAGAGATATAATAAAATTTTATAATTCTAAATCTGGTAAAATAGTGCATAAAGTAATGGTTAATTTACTTTCTTTTCTATTTAATATAATTGGATTAATTCTATTCTTAGGTTTATGGATTATTAAAGGTAACGGTTCTCTTAATGGGTTATATGTTGGTTTAGCAGTATTTTCAATATGTGTTGTTTATTCAATCTATTTTAGAGCTTCAACAATTAATTTATAAAAAATACACTTTGGGCACTGGGTTTTCAAGACCTCTCGGCAAATCCGACGCTCCTGCCAGCGTACTAGGTAAATTTTTTATTTGCTCAATCAGCGTAAGGGCTATAGTTGTTTTTTCTGCATAAATGTCAGGAACATTTTAGGTTTTGATTCAACTTTAAGTTTGGTATTTATACAGAAAAAAAAGCTTAATTACACAAACTTAAAAAACAGAAAACCTCGCCAGCTGGCGAGGTTTTCTGCTTTATTCTTTGTCGATGTGCTTTCCACCACACGAAAGGATTCGTGCGGGAGCGAGGGCTTGGTAAGATCAATATTGGTCTTTCAATAGGTTTCTGAAATATTTCCGTTGTACAAGGCCTGAACCTGCGAGTTGCCCGGCTGTTTGTTGTAATTGATTTTAAAAGCAAACAGATCCACTGGGTCTGTCAATTTATATCATCACTAACTCTGGAACACGAAGTGTCATTTTTACTCATTTTAGTTCTTTTAAGACAGTATTAAAACAAAAAAGATGAGCAGTACTGCTCATCTTTAAATTATTTATAGTTAATATTCACTCTATTTCAATATGTTAGAAATAAAAAATCTTATATCACTAACTCTGAAACACTACCGGATTCGTGCGGGAGCGAGGGGAGATATATCCGAGTAATCGGGGTTTTCTACCACCACAAAATTTTCTCTTTTGCTTTTTGAAATTTAAGTTTGAAATTCCTGTTAATTTGATTATTCTCCATAATTATCTCTTTTTTATAACCATAACAATCTTCAAATCTAGCTATTACAGTATAATCTTTATCAAGTATTAAGGTTTCTTTCCTTGAGTCATAACCTCTTTCATCATAATAAACCTTATAAACATTTTTATACTTCTTGAAATTTATCCTCCCTTTAGTGCATAAATAAAAATTATCTAGCTTTCTATCCACAAAATAACAAGTGTCTCTTAAGGTTGGAGAGAAATACAAGTAGTTACTTTTATCATTTTCTATATTAGAGAAAATAAAGAGATCTTCTCCTTTTTTATAAAAATCATTCATATAAGCATTATTTTTCTCCCCTTTTAAGTTTATTGCTAGATATTTTTCAATAATTGTATCTTTTTTAAACTCATATTTCCTAATAGAATATCCAATCAGACTGTCATTTTTCGAATATAATTTATAATACACATCTTTTTCGATCGTATTAACATTTTTATTACAACAGAAAAAAGAAAATGTAATCAGAAATATAATTACAAAACTAAATTTTAAAGCTATTTTATTCATTTTATTATTTCTTTTTTCTTGGTGGTGTATCTTCCACTCCTACTTTATACGTTTTTTTGACTTCTTTATTAACTAATTTCTGAACTTCAGATGGATTAAGAACTGTTTTTAGTTGAGAAATATATTCAAAATATTTTTTTGCTCTACCCTGTTTATCTTCTTTTACAGCCCGGTGATCCTTATATCCGCCTTTATTGTCCATAAACTGCTGTGTATTAACCATATCTGCCTCGCCTCGTCCTCCCTTATTAAATGCTGATACAAGATCGTCTAAATCCTGTAACAAATGTAGAAATACTTCATGACCGGTAGTTTCAGCTTCATTAATAATTGAAGGATTCTCAATATCTTTATTTAATTGTATGGTAAATATCATATTTTCTTTTGAAATGCTTGGTGATAGAGTCTTTCCTTCAAAATCTAGATCCCCCTCTACTTCTTGAAAATACATATAATGATTAGAATATTTCCCCCGCTACCGCACGAATCCTTTCGTGTGGTACGCTTCTACTTAAATATCAAACTTTCTAAAGACAATCACATCATCAACAAGTCCTTTTTCTCCTGAATAATCGATGGCACTGCTATATACATAATCTTCCGCTCTATAAACTAATCCTTCTTCTACAGGATTAGCGTGTATATAATCTATTTTTTGTTGAATAACATTGTTGCTCCAAAGTTCTATCGGTTTGTTATCGTGTCGCCAAAATTGATAGTGCTTTACATTAGAGCTTTTTTCTGCTTCTTTTTTGAAGAAGTCCAGCAAGAATTCTTTTCTGCTTTCTCTTGGATTCTCTAGTATGCTTTTTACTATAGACTGACTGGTGAATCTCTTTAAATCCCCTATCAACAATTCTGGATTTTGACCTTTTACACTTCTAAAAACCAGATGCACATGACTAGTCATAATGCACCATGCATGAATTTCTAAACCTTTGTTTTTTTGACAATATTCTAAACTTTCTAAAAATAAATCCTTATACTCGTTTCTTGTAAATACATCTAGCCAGCCTACAACGGCAAAGCTTATGAAGTATAGACCTTCTGGATTATAAAATTTGTAATTTCTACTCATTTTTAATTTATTAAATCTGCATAAAAACTAGACCTAGACCTTACATACTTCCACACGAAAGGATTCGTGCGGTAGCCGGGATTATCTTTGTCCAAGCGAAGTTGGAGACCTTCGCACAGCAGCTACATTTTGCGCAGCGAGAATATTAATTTATTTGATCCGGAATGATTAAAATGGAGCAAGTTTCATAGCCATCTTGCAACCTCCCCTGTGCATAAGCGGTGGTCATGCCGGTACACTGATTAGCTTCATCTGGACGCCTTGACAGTTCCGCTGTCAGGGGCAGACATGGCGAACCCAGGTGCTGCCATCAAAGCACAGCAGACAGTCATTGCCGGCCGTCCACAGGGCGTCGGGTGCAGCGTCCAGGGAGACGAAATACGGAGTCTCACCTGTCATAGGAATCTGGCACTCCTGCAACAACACGCCATCGAAGGTCAGCAGCTTCTGGCCAGCAGCAATGTATAGGCGCTCTTGGAAATATGCCAGCGACTCGAAAGTCCGATCGCTCAAGCTGTTTTCACCAATGTCTTGCCATCCGGTGACCGCACTTCCGCGGAACAGCGTGCCACCCGAGCCACTGATGTACACCTGGCCGTCCGGGGCACAAAGTACCGCATTGAGTGGTAGGTTTGTGGGCGATTGCAATTCGCGCCAATGCTGCCCATCCCAATGACAAATCTGGCCACGAAAGCCGACTGCGTAGATGTCGTCTGCGCCAAAACCATCGAGGGCGTTGAAGGTACGGTTCACCTGGTCGACAAGGGGCGCGAAAATACCTTGGTCCTGCTCGTGCCACTGACTCCCGTCGTAGCGAAACAGTTGATTCTGGGTACCGGTTGCGTACAGGCTGCCAGCAATTTCCTTGAGGCAGTAAAAGTAGCCCACCTTGGGTTTCAGGTAGCTGTCCATTGGCTGTTGTCCACGAGAATTCTGGCGAAACAGGCCGCGACGCCCCAAGAAACACAAATCGCCTCGGGGCTTGCCGGGGCTGGGAGCACGGCCTTCGCAAGTGTAGGCGATTTCGTCGAGGTCATAGAGGTGAAACCACTGGGCGTCGCGGTAAATCATGACGCGGGTAATGCTCGGCTCGCTGCCTTCGATGTACAGATGACCAGCAAAAAATGCCTGGTTGGCCGAGTCAGCTACCAGGCTGGTGAAGTACATATCGGTGTTTTTCCTTGACATAGTTTTTGAATTTTTTCGTAAGTTAAAACTTATTCAAGTGCAATAATAGCCTAATTTTAACTGAATAGCAATACCTGATTTCGGTGATTTTTTGGAGATGTGATGAATTTTAACATTTCACTACAGGATTGTTTTTGGCGAAGTCTTTTGAGGTTGCAGTGTGAACTATAATCAAAGAAGTTAAAATTGTATGGGTATATTACAGAGGTTAGGGGCCAGGTAGGAGGGTACAGGAGGGATTCTTTAGTGAAACGAAAAACATTTTCGAGTTATTCTAGTGACTGTCTGAGGAGTTATGAAGTCAGGTTTATGTTCGGATAAGTATAAAAAAAAACAATCAGTACATATTTTGTACTGATTGTTTTTTGTTTGAAATCGATTTTGAACTTATGACAGGTGATACCTCATCATAAGGATATAGTGTAATGTTTTTTATATAATATTTACCATTTGATGTACATACTGCCCCAGGAGAATCCTGCTCCAAAAGCTGTAATAACAATGTTATCTCCTTTTTTAAAATCTTTTTTGAAATCCCAAAGACATAGCGGAATCGTTGCTGCTGTAGTGTTACCGTATTTTTGAATATTTACTTTAAATTTCTCAATACCAATACCAATTTCTTCACTTACTGCCTGAATGATTCTTAAATTAGCCTGATGTGGGATTACCCAGTCTATCATATCCGGAGTCAATGAAGCTTTTTCCATTAGTTCTTTAGACGTACCGCTCATGTTTCTCACAGCATGTTTAAAAACAGTTCTTCCTTCCTGATGTACAAAGTGCTGTTTGTTTTGAATGGTTTCTTCAGTTGTTGACAAAAGAGAACCTCCGGCACGTACAGAAAGGAATTCAGCACCTGTTCCGTCTGTTCTGAAAATGTTTTGATGAATACCACGACCGTCTGTAGTAGGTTGTAAAAGTACAGCACCCGCGCCGTCGCCAAATAAAATACAGCTGTTTCGGTCTTCATAGTTCACGATCGAACTCATTTTATCGGCACCAACTACGACAACATTTTTGTATCTGCCGCTTTCAATAAAGCTTGCGCCTACCGAAAGTGCATATAAAAAGCCACTGCAGGCAGCGTTAAGGTCAAATCCCCAGGCGCTTTTCAGTCCTGCTTTTTCGCATACCAAACTGGCAGCGGGAGTAAGAATATGGTCGGGTGTTGATGTTGCGAGTATAAGACAATCAATATCCAGAGGATTTATATCATAATTTTTTATTAAATCTTTAATGGCGAAAGAAGCCATATCTGAGGTTGCCAGTGTAGGGTCATCCAATATTCTTCTTTCTTTTATGCCTGTTCGAGAGGTAATCCACTCATCTGTTGTATTTATTCTTTTTTCTAAATCAGTATTGCTTAAAACCGTTTCCGGTACATATCCTCCAATAGCAATAATGGAAGCCTTTGTTGTATTCATTGAATTTTTTGTTTCTCTTTTAGTGTTCTTTTAATTTTGACTTTCGGCCCAAAACCTTTCTCCAGTCCATTTTACAAGAGTTTTTCGAAGAATATGTAGTACGAGGGGCATCTTCATTTACAGGGGCGCAATTTAACAAATATAAAGACGCAAAAATCTCGGGATTTGTTAATTTACTTTTAATATTTCTGTTTCACTTCATTATTAATAAAATCAAATCCTGTTTCGAATGATTTTGTCTCAGTTCTTCAACGTTTATAAAAAAGCATTCCAACTGAACTTAGTATTGGTCGCAAAAATGTTTTTTTGTTACGGTCAGGTTTAGAAAAGTGAAGAATGTTAAAAATAGCATTCTTTTAATAAATGAATGAGATTTGACCGTATTCATTGTCAAAAGTGTAATATGGATTAATTAACTCTTGTTTTTATAAAGATAATTCTATCTTTACGCCCAGATTCAGGTCTGTTTTTTCTTTAGAGAAAACAGTTAAAAGGGAATCAGGTGTAAATCCTGAACAGACCCGCTACTGTAAGTTCTGTAAAAGTCTTTAACATTACTAATGCCATTGTCCGCCGCAGCGGATGAGAAGGCTGTTTAAAGATGGAACAAGTCAGGAGACCTGCCGGAATCACATAGTTTAAGACTTTCGTGGAATAAAGTTGAACAACAATAAACGGACCTGTTATTTTTTAATGGGATCCTGCCTTATTGCTTTTTTGACGATCACATTCCGAAGTTTATTTAATTAAATCAGTGATGTGTAAGACCAGAAAATTACTTTTATTTCTTTTCGTATTGTTAGCTCCCGTCGTACTTCGCTCGCAGACTACTAAGGACAGTTTGAGGGTTTTGAAAGAAGTACTGTTAAAAGCAAAACCTTATCAGGAAGTGATTCCCGTACAAAGCCTCTCAGGAGTATTGCTAGAAAACTTGGCCAGCCACAATGTTGCCGATGCACTTCGTTATTTTGCCGGAGTACAAATCAAGGACTATGGTGGTCTGGGCGGACTTAAAACGGTGGATGTACGTAACATGGGAACGCATCACGTGGGTGTTTTTTATGACGGAATTCAGTTAGGAAATGCACAGAACGGAGTTACGGATTTAGGAAAATACTCCCTCGATGATATGGAATCGCTCACCATGTATAATGGTCAGAAGAGTGAAATATTTCAGTCAGCTAAAGACTTTGCAGCAGCTTCTACTATTTACTTGCGCACCAAACGGCCTGTTTTTGAGAATAACAAAAAGACCAATTTCTTACTGCGTTATAAAACCATGTCTATCAATTACAATGATCTTTCTTTTAGATTGGAGCAGAAATTAAGTGATAAAGTAAGTTGGAGCGCCAGTTCTGAATACATAAAATCTAACGGAGAATACAAATTCAGATACAAAAGAAACAATCTCGACGGTACTGTGGCTTACGATACCTCAGCAACGAGACACAATAGTGATATAGAAGCATTCCGTTTCGAGTCTGGTATGTACGGGAAAATGAAGAACGGTACCTGGGATGCCAAAATATATTATTACGGTTCTGAAAGAGGAGCACCGGGAGCTATTGTAGAAAACAAATTTTCGGATGGTTTTAGACAGTACGACAAGAATTTTTTTGCACAGGGTACTTTTATAAAAGACCTTAGCGAAAGATATAAATTCCAGGCTAAGGCAAAATATGCCTATGATTATACCCATTATGTAGCCAGAGACACCACCAGTGTACTGGGTGAAGTGGTTACCGAAGGCGCTCAATCTGACGATAGTTATTACCAGCAGGAATATTATTTCTCAGCAGTCAATCTGTACAAGATTCTACCCACTTGGGACGTTTCGTTGTCGACTGATTTTCAATACAACCGGCTTAATGCAACCCGAAAAGGGATAAAGACCCTGTTCTCTTATCCGGAGCGCTACACCGCTTTGTTTGTGCTGGCAAGTTCCTACAGATTGAATGGCTTTAAAGTTCTGGGCAGCGTTGTGGGAACGCACGTGCAGGAAGAAGTGCGTTACAATGCCAAAGCTCCCGATAAAACAGAATTTACTCCGGCCATATTTTTGGGTTATACACCCTTTAAAGACTACGATTTTAATGTAAGAGCTTTTGCGAAACGTATGTTCCGAATGCCCACTTTTAATGATTTGTATTATACGATGGTCGGTTCCAGTACCTTAAGACCCGAATACATGAATCAGTACGATGTTGGATTTACCTACAACATACCGGTGGAGAAAGGTTTCCTGGATCAGTTTTCTCTTCAGGTTGATGGATATTATACCAATACAAAAGATAAAATAATTGCCGCTCCAACCGGAAATTTATTCCGTTGGATGATGACCAATATCGGGCAGGTTAAAGGAAAAGGAATAGAGTCGGCTGTGGATATGAAAATGCATTTCGGCAAAGTAAATCTGGCTACTCATTTAACCTATACGTATTCAGAGAGCAGAGATTACACCAAGTTTGCCGGTTTGGAATTGTCCTCTTACGGAGATCAGATTCCTTACACACCGTGGCACAGCGGATCCGGAATATTAAATGCAGATTATAAGTCATGGAATTTTAACTATAGCTTTATATATGTAGGAAAACGCTACAACGGAAATGTAAACAATATCAAAATTAATGAAGTGGAGCCTTGGTACACACATGATTTGGCGGTTCAGAAAATGTTCTCCTTTCATCAGTATAAAGTAAAAGGAACAATCGAATTGAACAATGCCCTAAATCAGCAGTACGAAGTGATTTATAACTATCCGATGCCGGGCCGTACTTTAAAATTTATAATCAGTATTGCACTATGAAAAAGAGAAGTACCCGATTCCTGCTTAGTTTATTTGTTGCCCTTCTTTTGGTTTCCTGTAGAGAAGAAGAAACTGTTTTTCCGTCTTCGGATAAAAGTGTTGCAGCACCGAGAGGGGATGGCAACATTGAAGGATTCTATCTTTTGAACGAAGGTAATATGGGAATGAACCGTGCCAGTATTGATGTGTTCAATTACAGAACCGGAAATTATACTACCGATATTTACTCCGAACGCAATCCCACAGTGGTAAAAGAACTGGGCGATGTGGGAAACGATATAAAAATTTACGGGAATAAAGTGTATGCGGTTATCAACTGTTCCAATAAGGTGGAGGTAATCGACAAATGGTCCGCAAAACGAATCAAAAAAATAGACATTCCGAATTGCAGGTATGTTGCTTTTTACAAAAACAAAGCCTACGTAAGTTCGTATTCAGGTCCCGTTGCCATTGATCCAAATGCCGAAATTGGATTTGTAGCAGAAATAGATACGACTTCATTAGAAATAAAACGCAAAGTGACCGTTGGTTATCAGCCGGAACAAATGGTGGTACATAACGGAAAATTGTATGTAGCCAATTCAGGAGGTTACCGAGTGCCTAATTATGACAGAACTGTATCGGTAATCGATCTTGAAACTTTTACCGAAATAAAAAAAATAGATGTGGGGATCAATCTCCACAGCATGCAGGTAGACAGCAGGGGAGATATCTACGTAAGTTCCAGAGGCGATTATTACAACACTCCTTCTAATCTTTTTGTGATCGATACAAAAACAGACGAGAAGAAAATGCAGCTTGATATTCCGGTTTCGGCAACATGTCTCGTCGATGATTTGCTTTATTACTACAGTGTTTCATGGAGTTATCTCACCAATAGCAATAAAGTTTCCTATGGAATATTAGATACAAAGACCAAAAAAGTCATAAATAATAAAATCATTACGGATGGTACCGACAAACAGATCATGATTCCTTATGGCTTGCAGGTAAATCCCGAAACAAAAGAAGTATATGTCACCGATGCCCAAAATTATGTGGTAACAGGTTATATCTACTGTTTTACTCCTGAAGGAAAATTAAAATGGAAGACTACAGCCGGAAATATTCCTGCTCATATTGCTTTTATAACTAAAAAGTGAAGAGTGAAGAGTGAAGAGTGAAGAGTGAAGAATTAGATGTTACGCTCACTGGAAATTTATTTTGTTGTACCTCAGCAATCATGTGTCATTAAAGAATAAAAATAAAAAAATATGAAAAGAGTCCCTTTTGCACTTTTAAAGAGTACGCTAGTATTAACCCTCCTACTGGGATTTATTTCCTGCGGAACTGATCGGGAAGATGATTCTGGAAATCAAAATCAGGGAGAAGCATTAAAAGAGTCCTATACCATTGACCGTTTTAAAGTGCTGAATATTGATTTGAAAATGCCCGTTAATTCAAAATTAACCTGGAGCATTAAAGATTCGGTAATTTCAGAAAGCCTTCAGCTGGATTTTATTAGTCCGTATTTAAAGAACTATCCCTTAACCTTAAAGGTGGAGACCAATGGAGTTGTAAAAACATATCAATCTTCTATCAATGTAACAAAAGAGACCGGGAATTATAGCAAGTACATTTCTAATGTGTTCGATTTTCGTCCCGGAGTAGGTCAGTTTACTAACGAACTTCCGCTGTATGCAACCGGAAATACCGAAAGTAATCTGATTAATGCCGCTAAGAAATCACTTGTAGGTTCAAACGCATCAATGATTTCTTTAGGAGGGTTTGGAGGTTATGTTGTATTTGGTTTCGACCATACGATTCCAAATATGAATGGCCGCGATTTCAAAGTTCTGGGAAATGCTTTTTGGGCTAACGATGCTGCTGAAGGGCGTTCAGGATCTTGCGAACCCGGAATTATTCAGGTGGCTTACGATAAAAATAAAAATGGAAAACCCGATGAAGACGAATGGTACGAAATAGCCGGAAGTGAGTATTTTAAAAATACGACTGTGAAGAATTACAGTATCACCTATTTGAAACCGGATCCTAACAAACAGCCCGTAGCAGGTCAGGACTTTTGGCAAACGGATGTACAGTACATTAAATGGGAAGACAATCAGGGAAGTTCAGGATACAAAACTAAAAATGGATTTCATGAACAAAGCTATTACCCACTATGGATTACAGAGGCTTCCTATACGCTCAAAGGAACCAAAATTAAAGACAATTATTACGATCAAAGTGGTACAGGAAGTTATTGGGTAGGCAAAGGTTTTGATTTTGGTTATGCTGATAATGCACCAAATGGCGATGAAGGGTCTAATATTGATATTTCATGGGCTGTAGACAAAAACGGAAAATATGTAAAACTTCCCGGAATCGACTTTGTTAAAATACATACCGCAATCAATCAGGAAGCTGGCTGGCTGGGAGAAGTTTCTACAGATGTGGCCGGAGCTTTTGACCTGTACCTTAAATAATAGAATTTTTAAATTAAATATAATATGAAGAAAAATTACTTGTTGTTATTGATGTTACTTTTTGCATGTTCTATACAGGGACAGATGATAATGGAGAGCAGAGCGGTTGAGGATGGTAAACAAAATGCAGCAGCAAAAGACAGGACTGGTAAAAGTGCGACAACTTTTGGCGATATACAGTATTGGGTAGGTACCGGTTCTAATAAAGCAGCATTTGTAGTGCAGTGGAATGATGGAAAAAATTCCGATGCCCTAATCTGGGGATTCAGATGGGATGGTAATGCGACAGGTGAAGACATGCTAAAAGCCATATTAAAAACAGATCGTCGTTTTTTTGCTCTGTTGTATAAAGGAACACAAACCGGATCTTTGACAGGAGGATTGGGTTTTGATCTGAATGGAATTAAAACGATAGGACTTTATAAAGGCACAGATTATACTTATCCTCTTTATCCAACAAATGGTTTTGTGAATACAGCTACTTATGATTTTGACAACTATACGGCCATAGATGCTAATGACCACTGGCAGGCCGGATATACAAATGGAGAATGGTCGTATTGGACGAAAAATGCTGCCGACCCTGATTTTGGTGCTGTAAGCACAGGGGCATCCAGTCGTGTTTTAGAAAATGGCTCCTGGTATGTCTGGAATTATGCACCATCTAAGATTGTACAGCCTATAGCGGGAACTTTTACCCCGGTTACACCTTATGTAGAGGCAACCGATTTTACCAACGGTTATTTTGTAGTAAATGAAGACTGGTTTGGTCATACTAATGGTTCCGCGAATTTTATCAATAAAGATGGAAGCATTAATTATCGAATTTATAGTACTGCAAATAATAATGAAACTTTTGGTGTTACCACTTGTTATGGAACAATTTACGGAGATAAAATTTATTTTGTTTCAAAACAGGCAGCAAGTGGAGGAGATCAAAATTTCAGTCCCGGTGGCAGATTAGTGGTTGCTAATGCACAAAACATGAAGAAAATTGCCGGATTTGCTAATATCGGTGGAGGAGACGGGCGTTACTTTGTAGGGGTTAATGAAAACACAGGATATATTGGTACTTCAAAAGGGATCTTTCTTTTTGATATTGCCAACTTAAAAGTAGGAGCTGTAATAGCCGGAACAAGTAGTGTTGGACAAATAGGCAATATGATTCGTACCTCTCAGTACGTATTTGTCGTTTCGCAAAATGGAGGAGTTCTGGTAATTGATCCAAACAATAATACTTTGGTTAAGACGATTACAGGGAAATTTCACTCTATAGCTCAGGCCAAAGACGGAAGTGTATGGGGAATTCAGGATCAGAAATTAATCAATATTAATGCTACAAGTTTTACGGTAACGGAATATGCAATTCCAACAACCAAATACTTAGGTTCTTGGGGAGCCTGGAACGCAGGGAGTTTTACTTATAGTACTCAGGAGAATGCTTTGTATTGGATAAACGCTGTAAGCTCTTTTACATCAGGAACAAAAATTGTAAAATTTGACATTGCTTCAAAAAGCTTTAATGAGAATTTTGCAACAATTCCGGGGCAAACAGATGCTTTTAAGCAGATTCCTTATGGTGCGGCCTTACGTATCGATCCGATTTCAGATGAGTTGATCCTCACTACTACAGAAAACGGATTTGGGGCACATTATCAGAAAAACTGGATTCATACTTTTGATACTACAGGGAGCTTAACCCAGACAAAAGTTTTAGATGATTATTATTGGTTTCCAGCAATTACTGTTTTTCCGGATAAAACAGCACCGGTAGTGAGTACCACTTTGCCTTCGGAGGTGTCCATAAAAGAACCAGCCGTAATCGATTTAAAAAACATTGTTTCGGATGCCGATAATTTGTCGTCAGCAATTGTAAAATCAATAAAGTCAGTTAGCGATACGGAAATCGTTTCGGCAATCATAAATGTGAATGATGAATTGGTTTTGACACCAAAAGCTTTAGGGAATGCGATAGTTGTCATACGTTTTAATTCAAATGGGAAACTGGTTGAAAAATCAATTATCGTAAATACAACAAGCACTTTAGGAACCGGTGAATTCACGAAATTAGAACTGGCAGTTTATCCAAACCCGGTTTCAGATGTATTGAACATTAGAACGGAAGACGAAGTGTTAAAAGTAACAGTCTATGATATTTCGGGTAAATCAGTTAACACTCAATTCAATAACAATCAGATTAACGTTAGTGATTTTACCAATGGAATGTACATCATCAATATAGTGACTGATAAAGCAAACTATGTTCAGAAATTTATTAAGAAGTAGGGTGTGAAATGTGAGATGTAAAATGTAAAATATATAGATATAGCCCCTCTTACGGTTTTGTAGGAGGGGTTTTTGATATGATAATAGAGAGAAAATTCAAGTAGAAAAATTTTAAAATTTTCTACTTGAGACTCGTCAAGTAAAACTCCGGGAATGTTTTTACGGGAGTGTTAGTGGCGATGTCAAATGCAATGTGGGTGCACATTCCTGCAACTAGCCAGGATGCAATAGGGAGTTGCGGCGGAGACAGATTTTTGTTTTCCTTTTTGTATTTGTCCAGTATTTCTTCGAGCCACTTTTGCGGATTTTCCCAGTACCTCATATATTCTAAAACATAGTCGACCACATTCACTTCGCTAAATTTTTCATTTGGCTTTTTTAAAACTTCTAAACCTTCATCATCGGAAATGACTAACACCAATGCGCCCCATCCGAGGTTATAAGGATGTAAAACCGGAATGTTTTTTTGCTGACAAATTGAATCGAATATAAGCGGAACATCAGAAGTAAAATCCAGTGCGTTGATCGCAATTTTATGATCGGTTATATAATCTCCAACATTCTCGGGGGTTAAAAAACAATTGTGTATTGTGATCTTTGCCTGACTGTTGATCGACAATAATCGTTCTTTAAGTGCCTCTACTTTGGGTTGTGCAATATTGTTTTCGGTATAATTTTGTCGGTTTAAATTGGACAATTCGACAACATCACCATCGATAATGGTCAGGGTTTCAAAACCTAATCGCAATAAACATTCAGCAATAGCGCTTCCTATACCTGCTCCGCCTAATAATATCGGAGTGTTTTTTATTAATTCCTGTTCTTCCGGGCTAATATAAAGTCTATTTCTGATATGCCTTTGTTCCATGCTTATTTTTTAGAAGTTAAAAATTTGTTCTTTTGACAGAGATAAAAGGGAATAACAGGAATCCTTAGAGTTTATCAAAACTGTTAATTTATGAATCTGCATCAAAGCTAAATTATCGAAAATAATATTAATATTGAAGCATAAAAACTTAATAATTATGATTTTAAAATGTGTTCGTGCACTATAGCTTCGCGAGGGAAATTGTAATAAAATTTCTGTTTCAGAGTTTGATGATCTGTAATAATAAAAAAAGGGAGATACCTGAATATCTCCCTTTGTTGTGGTCTTAACCATACCACGATTGTGCACAACGTTTAAAAAATGCACAGATGTAAAAAAATGGTACTTTTATTTTTGAAATTTAGCAATACCGGATTTCAGCCATTGCTCATATTCAGTAATGTCAGGAGTATATCCTGCAGGTTTGCTCAGCTTTTGCTCATTCGTATCTAATAAAATATAGTAAGGCTGTGCATTTGCTTTGTAGCGTGTAATTTGAAAATCACTCCATTTATTTCCTATCGTTGTAATCTTTTTGCCGGTTTCTTTAGATACATATTGTTCTTCAAGAGGTAATTCTCTTTTGTCGTCAACATATAAAGAAATTAGGACGACTTCATTGTTTAAGATGGACAAAATACGAGGATCAGACCATACATAATCTTCCATTTTTCGGCAATTCACACAGGCAAATCCCGTAAAATCTAAAAGGATAGGTTTGTTTACACTTTTGGCGTAGGCCAGCCCTTTTTCATAATCCGTGAAAGCTGTGATGTTATGAGGACCTTTATGAGCTCCGTCTGGTAATACTTTTTCAGCTGATGAGGTGTTTTTTCCAGCCCCACCCACGCCATACGGAGATTCGCTATAAGTCATTGGAGGAGGGAAACCACTAATTAATTTCAAAGGAGCACCCCACAATCCTGGAATCAGATAAATGGTAAATGTCAATACGATTAATCCAACACCTAAACGGCCTACCGAAATGGATGATGTAGGAGAATCATGTGGCAAGGTTATTTTTCCAAATAAATAGAAAGCCAGCGTACCAAATATAGCGATCCAAATGGCCAGGAAGATTTCTCTTTCAAACCAGTGCAGCTGTAGCACTAAATCGGCATTAGATAAAAATTTAAATGCCAAAGCCAATTCCAGAAAGCCTAGAAACACTTTTACGGTATTGAGCCAGCCACCAGATTTTGGCAATGTATTTAACCAGCCCGGGAACATGGCAAAAAGCATAAAAGGTAATGCCAAAGCCGATGAGAAACCTAACATTCCCACAATTGGTGCAATTCCACCTTTAGAAGCTGCTTCGACCAATAGAGTTCCTATAATTGGTCCCGTGCAGGAAAAAGAAACAATTGCCAGAGCCAATGCCATAAATACGATTCCAATGATCCCGCCTTTATCTGCCTGCTGATCTACTTTATTGGCCCACGAATTGGGCAACATGATTTCGAAAGCGCCTAAAAAAGAAGAAGCGAATACGACAAGTAAGACAAAAAAGATAATATTAAACCATACGTTGGTCGACAAAGCGTTTAGGGCATCGGCACCAAAAATTAGCGTAATTACAGTTCCTAGAAATACATAAATAAGGATGATTGAAATTCCGTAAATAATAGCATTTTTAATTCCCTTAGCTTTCGTTTTACTTTGTTTGGTAAAGAAACTCACTGTCATGGGAATCATAGGAAACACACAAGGGGTAAGCAGTGCGGCAAAACCGGATAAGAACGCAATAATGAAAATCATGTACAAACTGGAATCCGTTTTTTCAGATTCCGTTTGTTTTTCTATGGTGGGATTTACTGTTGTTTTCTCAGTTTTTTCGTTTGTAATATCGGCAGCCTGTATTTCTTTTGCTTCAAGCGTTTTGAGATTGAATTCAAAGTACTTGGTTTCGCTAATACAATTCTCTTTACATACCTGATAAGAAAGCTCTACTTGTATGACTTCTTTTTTCAGATTGGTCTGTTTGATTAATTGGGTAAAAACAACTTTGTCCGAAAAGAAAATTTCATCTACACCAAAGATCTCATTGAACTCTCGTTTAGTTTCGCTCTCAGTTGCTTTTCCAACGAGTTCATAATTGTTTTTTATATCATGAAAAAGGAATTCGGCCGGAAGAGGGCCATCTTCAGGAGTGAATTGTGAGTATACATGCCAATCTTTTTCAATAGCTCCTTTAAAAGAAAACTGATATTCGGAATTGGATTTTTTCTCGATCGAAGCTTTCCATTTCACAGGATTTATAATCTGTGCCTGTACTTTGGCTAAAGCCAAAAACAGAAATAATAGATAAAGTATTTTCTTCATTTTATAGGTTTAATCAGAACGATTTGTTCCGGTGATGATAGGATTTGTTTACTTTGTTACATTGAAAAAAGTATATTCAAGCTTCAGGAAAACACCATCGGTTGCCATACGCTGCATAGAGCTGTACAATTCTTTTTTGTAAGCTAAGTCAATTCTTGCCTGACTGTTGATTATAAACTGAATCGATGGAACTACATCCAGGTACGATCTGCCATTTTCAGTAATGGTTTGTCCGGTAAATTCCAGCATTGCATTAATATTGGTCTGTTTGTAACTGGTGTATTTTTTAGGATGCATCAATTTACCTACAGAGAACGTATAGTTTATGGCATTTTTACCCAGTGCATCCGGAAAACTGTAATCGGCATTGTTAAGGGCACGCACATAACTTACGGAAGAACTTAGGGCTACTTTATGAATTAACTGAGTGGCTACCAAACCGGCTTCGTATCCCGAATTTCCGTTGGCTAAGTCTATCGCTTCCTGATTAAAATAGGAGTTATTGTAACTGTATCGCCCAAAGGCAGCCATCCTAAAATGACTTTGTAAATCGTCTACAGAAAAGAATCTGTATTTTGCATAGAAACCACCACCTTTTAATCCCAGTCCGTTATCCTGATTGCTTAAAAAAGCTGAGGTACGAACCATTAAGTTTTTATTTATTCCCCAGGTAACCTCCGGGGTTAAATTGTACATGGAACCGCTTTCAAGTTTCTTTTCCATTAAGGATTGTCCAACACGAACTCCGATAGAACCCGCTGGAGCATTACTGGCGGGTTCGGTTACTACAAATAATTCTTGTGCATCTATTTGGTACGAAACAAGGAATAAGAAGATTATTGACAGATATTTCATTTTTATAGGGCTTTTAAATAATAATCATTCTCATTTTCTGTAGCGTAATCAGGATATTTCGAGTACGATTTAAGGAGTTTTTTATACTCTTTTTGAGTCACAAAACCTTTGTCTAAAACCCTGTACTTTCCTTCTGCATGTGCTACAGGTTTTTTTATATCGATAAAAGTATAAGTGGCATCATCGACTTTCAGCGTTGTATTGTCCTCAATTTTATCTACATGAAACTTTGCTGTTAAAACCATTGAACCCACAAAGAAACCTGCTTTTTCAACTGCTTTTTTCAAAACTTTAGGCTCTAATGAACTGTCTTTTTTGAAATAAACGGTAAATGTATTGGTGTTTAAATCAGTACTAATACTATCTACTTCTGTAAAAGATTTTAATTGTTTGTTTATAGCATTCGAACACATAGAACAGGTTAATCCTGTAGCCATTATTTCGGCTTTTGTAATTTGAGAATACGATTTTACACCTGCTAATAAGAAAATAAGTGTAAGGGCTATGAATTTTATATGTAAGGTTTTCATTTTATTTGTTGTTTTTTTTGATTTGAGCAATTATTTGAGCTTCTGTTGGATTGATGGCAATCAGTTTTCCTGACGCATCAAAAAGAAAAGTAGAAGGCAGAGCATCAACTCCAAAAGTGACAGCCGTTTTGGCATCAAAACCTTTTGGGTCAATTAATTGCTGGTGCTTCATTTTATCTTTTTCAATGGCCTTTAACCATTTTGTTTTGTCGTTGTCTATCGATATTCCTACGATTTCAAAATTTTGACCTTTGTACTGATTGTACATTTTAACCAAATTTTTATTAGCCAGTCGACAAGGAGCGCACCACGAAGCCCAGAAGTCTACTAAGACTGTTTTGCCTTTAAAAGAATTTAGTTTAACTACAGCATTCTTGTTGTTTTGAAGCTGAACATCCGGAAAATGATCTCCTACTTTTATTTGTGCATTTGTTATAGAAACAGTTGCAATAAGCGTGAATAAGGTGATTATATTTTTTATTTTGAACATGATATTTTTTTTAATAGTTGTTCGTAATGAGGTTTTAAGAACCTGCATTACGAACAAATCGGTTTTTAATGATGTGATGATGAATTGTTTTGTTTTTTATCACTTGCCTCTCTATCGTATTGGCAACATCCGTGTAGTTCGTCATAAACCGCATTTGGAGCCTTAAATTTTTCATTATCGTATCCCGCATCAGCGATGCGTTTTAGAATGGCATCAAGATTCGTTTTTTGAGCATCGTAAGTAATAGTAGCAATTTTGGTGTCTTCGTTCCAGTTTACTTTAGCTTCTTTATTAACGTTTGCGGCAGTTTCGATCACTTTTTTGCACATGCTGCAGTTACCGTTTACTTTTACTTTTTCAGTGGTTTTATTTTTAATTTGAGCGCTGGCGAAAGTAACTGATAGCAATAGAGACATTGCCATCAATAATTTTGTTATTGAGTTCATTGTATGTAATTTTTTTTGGATGAATTAATCCTAAAGCATAGCAGAAACGATAGCAAATACAGCTATTTCTGATACAGATTAAGATTAAAAAATAGTTTTGAATTTAGGCCTTAGAAAAGCCTTTTGGATAAGACAGACCTTGGGCTGTCACGAAAGGAATCTAGCTTATTTTAGGTGGAAGCCAGATAGAACGGAAATCTGAAGAAATAAAGATTTCTGAATAAAAGTAAGTTTGTTTTTTTTCAGAAAAACCAAAAAGAGAATGGTTTTCTACATGAAAGATTGCCATTGGCGAGAATCCACAGCTACTGGTTGGTGTACAGGAATTCCCCATACAGCTCTTATCGCAGCCATGTTTTTTGTCTTTCGTATCTTTTTTGCTGCAACAATCTTTTGCAGCAGATTCTTTTTTGCAACATGACATTTCTTTTTTTGTTCCATGCGCATAAGTAAACGTTGGTCCCATCAGGAAACCAAGCGTAACGAATAGCAGTATGTAGAACTTTTTTGTCATAGTCGACGACAAAGATATTTTTATTTACTGGCTTAGCTTGTTAATTTTTTTGTAAATATTTTAGAAAAAAACACAAGATGGTAGGGGGGGGCTCTTTTGATGCTCATATACTTTGATGTACCAATTCTAATTAGTGTTTTGCAATTCAGGCAGAATGAATACCTGACATTAAATAGCAAAACAATAGTTAGGACTAAAAACCAGCAGTTGAAATCTGATCGGTACATCAAAGTTTTAGTAAAAAAGAACTCGTTTTTAATTTTGGGTCTACTTTATTGAAGGCTGATGTTTATTGTGCTTCCGTCTTCAATAATTTTTTTGGTAATAATTTTTTTGCCTTCGGAGATTGTTATTTTAAGTTTTTTATCCGCTCTCTCCACCGTAATATCGAAATCTTTTTCGAATGCGTTAATATGGCGCATTTTCACAACAGACCAGGATTTCGGAAGACGTGGGGTGAGGTCGAAACGGTGTAAATCAGTAGGTCGGATACCAAATAACCCTTCGGTAAAAATTCGGCAATATAAACCGCTTTCTGCCGAAAGATGACGCTGATCACCTTCGGGATAGGCTTCTACAGGGTAGGGAACATGATCTCCTAATAAACGACGGTTCGAATAGTAATGCAGAAAATCCAGTGCTTTGTCTGTTTCACCAGCGGCGAGAACGCCTCTTAGGGCATACAAAGTCGAACGATCCCAGAAGATTTTATCACCGGCTACGCTGGCAAGGACATCTTTGGTCCATAATCGAGGAGAGAATAGGGCGTTTATAGTTCCGCTTTTTCTATCGTACATACCCATTGTGAGCGGTGTACAGATCCAGGCTCTTAAAACATCATTCTCTTTGTAGTATTTGTAGGTTTCAAAACCTTCGACTTTAGCTCCAAAATATTTCTCAATAGCTGCTTTTAATTTTTCAGCCTCTGCTTTGTAGGTTTTCAGTTGCGCTTCGTTTTTTCCTAAAGCCTTACCCAGATAAACGGCAGAATTTAAAGCATCATAATACAAAGATGAGGTGTTGAGATTGGCTTTTCCGGCAGGTAGACGCCCCTCGAGCTCATCAGAATCTGAAGTGACTACGCCATCAGTATTTAGTTTTCTATGACAATATTCAAGACACCATTCAATCAAAGGCCATAATTGTTTGGCTTCATCTGTATTTCCTCTCGAAAGAGCATAGCGTGCAGCTCCGTAGGCTATCATAGCTCCGTCGCCACGATCACCGGCTCCAGCCCAAATATCAGTTCCTTCGGCAACAATCGAACTCGGAATAGGTTTGTATTCTTTGTTCATGAATTTTGCAAATTGCAGATAAGCATTTAGTGAGGCCTGGTTCCCATAATCATATCCTAAAAAAGGAAAGAAGGGACCGATATATTCTGCCTGATCATTTGCCCAAATGGCCGCATAATAAGATTCCCCTCCCGGACCGTGCATAGGACCGCCTTTGGTCTCAAAAATACTCTCGGAAGCTCTGATTTTAGCAAAAGCAAATTCTGTATTCAAAACCTGATCGGGTGTTTCTAAGATCAGTTTACTCCATATTTCATTCGTAAATTGAATGCGTTTGTTTTTTTCTTCATCAATATTAGCAACAGGAACTTGTTCATTTGCTTTAACACCGGAGTAGAAAACAGAAAAACTAATGGTTTCATTTGTTTTAAGAGTATAGTTTCCTGAATTAAAAAGATCGACATGCAACTTATAACTTCCTTCTGTTCCCTTTGTTGGATCTGTGGTATAAATTGCATTCGATTTTGGAATTTCTACAACACAGTTTTTCTCAGAGATGTTTTTTAGGGTATAAATTTCACAATAACCTGCCAAAGTGGTTGAAGGGAAAAATTGTCTGGTTAATTCCAGTGTATTACCGGCTTTACTCTTAACAAGCAATGTTCCGTCAAGGCTTAGCGAAACCACTTTTTCTGCCGTAATAGGTTTATAATTCACGGTTACCAGATTAAAACCATCTTGCGCAAACTGGCGCGTTAAACTGGCATGGGTATTATTAGGAATTGTTCTGAGCATTGGCCAGACCAAACTGCGGGTAGCATGGAACGAACCGTCAGCAGCAACACCGTATCTTAGCACGCAGGAAACTTTCTTACCGCTCATTTCGATATGATCATCATGCGGAATATTATTATTTATTTGCCAGGAAATAGTACCATCCTGGTTGATTTGCCAACGACGATCATCCTGCGAAAATGTTTTTCCCACTATGGAACAAAAAGCGACAATGGCAAATAGAATGTGTTTTTGTCTTTTTTGAAAGGATCTCTTCATTAAGTTTATTTTTAAAATTACGGTTTGTTCTTGTATTGTTTTTATATGATGTAAAATTTAATTTAAACACACAGAAACATAGTATTTATTTTTAATTAGAAGAGTATCTAAATAAATACATTTCTTTCACATAGTTAATCTATCTGTATTTTTAATTAAGTGAAACGTCTTTTTCAGGTGTTAAAATCTATGTTTCTATGTGTTTTAAAAAGTAATTACCGCCAGCAGCTTATTATTTATCGTATTAGTAGTATTTGTTTGTGTTGTTTATTAGATAAATTTTTTAGTTGTTTTATTATTATTTTAAAGATGCAGTTGCTATTTGTCCGGAATGTAGCGGGACATCAACAAATGTATAGGAATTTCCGTTATCATCTTTTTTGTGGCTGGCGGTAATTTTTTTATTGTTCAGAAGTATGGTTTCATAATTTCCGGAGAACATAATTCGGGATTGAATTGTGCTATTTCCCTTGTTATGTAGCGTCGTTTTCTTGCTTTCCTGTTTTACAGATAGTAGTGTATTTAAAATGGGTAAGTTATCTAATTCAGTTGTGGTATTGTTTTTACCATGGTATAAAGTCGTTATTGTTTTTGTGGTTGCATCAGGTTCTATTCCCATATAACCATGTACAATGCCTTCGATTACACCATACGAAACTTCAGGATATTCTCTTCTTTCTGTAGTGGGATTCGTTAAGTGTAAAATATATTCGTAAGCTTTATCTCCAAAACCATATTTGTATAGTAGATAAGGGAGATAAGATAAATTTTCGACATTGGTTTTTTGGGAAATAAGGTGTTCGATTGTTTTTTTAGTTCGGGCAGCGTCCGTTAAAGCATCAAACCATAAGAGAAAGAGTTCACCGCCGTCTTTACTAAAATTTCCGTTACTGGTATAAATAACATTATAGGTTGAGTTGGTATTGTCCCACCAGGTCTGTTCGATTTGTTGCTTGTATTTTGCGGCTTTTTTTTCAAAAAAAATTGCTTTCTCATCTTCTCCTTTTTGTTTTAAAATAGCAGAGTAGGTGAGCAGGCCACGGTAAATTGCCGCAACTAAATCTACACCCATTTTTAAACCCGGAATTCCTTCAGAGTAGGAGGCAAGTCCACGGCATTTATGGAAATCGTCTTTTATGTTAAACGGTAGAGTAGCGTTTGGGAATTCTGGTCTTGTTAGTAACGAGTCCGCATCGAGTACCCAGCGTTCAATATAGAGGGTGGCTGATTTTTCGAAGAAGTTTTCAAATTCAGGATTTTTGATATAGCTTTCGTCTCCTGTCCATAAATACAATCTCCAACAGGCAAACATTACATCAAAATTGCTGTTTAAATTATACCAGAATTCTTTGTCGTTTCTGTAATCCTCCGGTGCCGGTTTCCCATATTTATTGATTTCCCAGTACGAACACCAGTCTTTACTTTCTGAAATGTTTTTGGCAAAGAGCGAAAGCATGTTTTTGTTTTCTTTATGTAATCCGAGTATCTCCGCACCAATACTTTGGTGCGCTACATCCCGCATACAATAAGCGGATCGGGACGGAAGTGCTGCTTCATACCAGGGTCCAACCGGATCATTTGAGTTCCCTTTGTAGCTTAGAGCCATCGTTTTTGCACGGTTAAAAGCAAGCTCTATAGCAGGATCTGATGATTTGAAAGTTGTAGTGTTTTGGCCAAATGCAGTAAAAAAGAGACAGCAATTTGCAACTATAATTATAAATCGACTCTTCATGTAGCTATTTTTTATTGGAATTGATTTTTACCATTAGGAGTAAAATTTTAAAAGCAAACCCACACAATTTTCAGAGTGGGTTTGCAGAATTACCAGTTTTTTCGATCGACTATAAACCATGAGACTGATAATTAAATTCTTATAAATTATACTTTAGGGAGTGTTGTGATCCTAAATTCTAATTATAACCTGGATTCTGAGTTAGATTGGTTCGGTTCGTTTCATCCCTCGGAATTGGTAATAAGTAATGCTGAGGTTTAAAAAAACGATCCTGCACTTTAGTATAGGTATAGGTTTTTGACCCATCTCCATTTTTGGTAATTACGACTCCCATTAAAGGTTTATTTTCCGTTTGCTCGGCAATTTTCCAACGGCGAACATCATAATAGCGAAATCCTTCCAGACATAATTCAACCTGTCTTTCATTGCGGATTTTGTTCTCTAAAGCTATACCGGTTAGACCTGTCAGCGGATTTGTTATTCCGGCACGTTGTCTAATCGCATTTAAATATTGAATTGCCGTACCTTCATTGCCCAGTTTGAATTGTGCCTCGGCGTAGTTCAGGTAAATTTCGCCTAAGCGGGAAATAATCCAGGCTTTGTTGGTTTGTGTTTCGCTATTGTAATTGTATGTTGTGTCACAGTATTTGCGAAAGGTGTAACGTGTTTTGCTGGCATTCCAGGTATCCCAACCTTGAGGAGAATCTAATCCGCCTTCATAAAACTCTGCTTTATTGGAACTTCCTGCATCATAACGATCTTTAAAAAATTCAGGTTTTCCATAAGCACGTCCGTCGTACACAATGTTTTTGTAAAAACGGGGATCTCTGTTTACATAAGGTTTTTGTGGATTATAACCAGATGTTGGATCAGTAATATCTTTTCCGTCGGCAGTTCCGTAAGCGTCGATATGACTCTGACTTGGCGCAAAATTGGCCCAACCGTGAAAACCACTTGGAGAATTAAACATTTCTACACCATTAAAAGCGCTCCATTGTGGGTCTTTACTGGACAAACGGGAGCAGATAATCTCTGAATTGTTTGTAGTAAAAAGATCTTCATACTTTTTATCATAAAGTTGATAGATGTTTAAGTCAATAACAGCTTTTGCTGCGTCTGATGCTTTTTTCCATTTAGAAATATCGTTAGTAGTATTCCATTGAGGACTCGCAGCATAAAGTAATACTCTTGATTTAATTGCAAGTGCGGCACCTTTGGTAATTCTTCCAAGACTGGAAGTCGCTAATGGCAATAATTCAGCAGATTTGTCTAACTCGGTAACGACAAAATCAACACATTGCTCATACGTACTACGATCTACTTTAAAATTACTGTTTAAATCAAAAGGAGTTGTAATCAGCGGAACTCCGCCGTAATCACTTGTTAGTTTAAAATAAGCATAAGCTCTTAAAAAAATCACTTCACCTTTTAATCTGTTGCGTGCGGCTTCGTCTCCCGGAACGTTATCAATTCGGGACAAAAAGATGTTACAGTTTTGAATTGTAGCGTAGGTAGGTTTCCAGATATCAAAATCACTTGCATTATCGGGTGTCAGCGCTCCTGAATTTACAGTCCAGATGTCATAATCGTTAAAATTATTAAAAGCTTCGTCACAGGCAGTAGACAAAATCCAGCTGCGGTTTGTTTTGTTGTTCCAATTGTGTTGCGTGCTCGGTAAAACATTGTACAGATTGTTTGCAAAAGCTTCAGCAAGTTTCAGATCATTCCAAACTGTTGCATCTGTATACGAATCCAAAGGAACTTTGTCCAGCGGATCTTCGCTACAGGATGTAAAAGAGGTGATTGCGATAATAAAAGAGGCAAGAATAAGCACCTTCTTTTTTATATTGATTTGGTTATTATTTTTATAATTTTTCATGTCAGATTTTTTTTGTGGCAACATTATAGTTCAATAGTTACACCCAATCTGTAGATTCGGGTTTGCGGATAATTTACTCCTGTTGTATTGTTGGTTTCAGGATCTAAGTTGTATTGTTTCATATGATCGATAGAAAACAAATTAGTTCCTCCAGCGTAAATTCTCATGTTCAGTACTCCAAATCTGGAAAGGGATTTTTCCGGTAAAACATAGGATACTTCTAATGATTTTAATCTAAAGAAAGAGGCATCTCTCAACCAAAAATCGGCCGGAATATTATTTCTGTTATCAGAATCGTTAAAGGCTACAGGATATTTAGAATTTGGATTGTCTGCTGTATACCTGTCGTTGTACAACCATGTTGGCGGTGCTACGATCGCTCCTTGTCCTTGCGGAAGAATCATTTGTTTGGCCTTTGATTGCCCTGTCCAAAGTAAGTCGATAGAAAAACCTTTGTACTCAGCTCTCATCGGAATACCATAGGCAATTTTTGGCGTAGCCGATTGTGGAATTCTAACTTTATCATTAGATGTGATATTACCATCACCATCTGTATCTTTTACCCAAATATCCCCCGGTTTTGCACCTTCAAAATGAGCAGAATTGTCCACATCTGCCTGAGTGCGATAAATTCCGTTTGTTTGGTAAACTAACCAGGAATCGATTGCTTTTCCGGTTGATTTTTGCCATTCAGGAATGTTCGAAGCCTCGTCACGAAACAGCACTTCACTTTGTGCATAAGTAAGATTAAAACCAACACTGTATTTGAATGGATTACTTGTATCTGCATAATTTAAAGACCAGTCAACACCTCTGTTAACCGTTTCTCCAATGTTCTCTTTCGGAAGTGCCAATCCGGTGTATAGAGGCACAGACGCATTTCTGGCCGTTAAAATATCAGATCTTTTGTTGCTGAAATAGTCAAAAGTGGCGGTTAATTTGTTGTTTAAGAATCCAAAGTCAAGTCCAACGTTTGTAGAGTGTTGTACTTCCCACGTAATATTAGGGTTTGGTGTAGCCGAAAGATAGATACTCTTGTTTAAGGTATAATCTGAACCAAAGTAACTGTAATTCTGCTGATTTGTAGTTAACTGATATCTAGTTAAGAAAAGATATTGGTTTGGATAAAATACACCGTTAATCCATTCGCCTAAATCGTCATTACCCATTTTTCCCCAGGATGCTCGCAATTTAAGCTGATCGATTGCTTTGATATTGTTTTTGAAAAAGGGCTCTTCAGATATTTTCCAACCTGCTGAAATGGCAGGGAATAATCCCCAACGAGTTGCTGACGGAAAGTTGAAAGATCCGTTGTAACGGGAGGAAACTTCGGCAAAATATTTATTATCATAATTATAAGCAATACGACCCAGGTAACTTTGTCTTCCGTCCTGATAAGCACTTCCGGTAGCATTTTGTCCTTTTGTCCCTCCGGTAAAAATTTGATCTAGCTGATCACTTAACAGATCTCTTCTATAGGCGATTGTTTCAGTTTTGTCAGTAGTAGTTTGTTCGTATCCCACAAAAGCATTAAAACCATGTTTGTTGAATTTACGATCGTAAGCTAATTTTAAGAAGTAAGTATTTTGATTCGTAATTTGCTCGTTTTGCAATACACTCGTTATACTCGTACTGTTTTTTACGTTATTGTAACTATCATTTGTCTTATCATAAGAATAAGCATCCCATGGTTTGGTGAACTTTTTCTGACTGCGAACATTGTAATCAAATGCTGCATAACCGTTCAAAGAAAGCCCTTCTGTAATCTTAGGCAGTTTTAGGTCGAACCCTATTTTTGGATTTACAATTAAGTTTGCCACTTTGTCATAACCAGCCGCCGAAGAAGACATTAAGATTGGATTTCTTCCGTTTGCAATTCCTGAAGATGGCAAACCATTTTTCCAGTAAGCCGGAATAAAAGGGTACATACTTACCGTTTCGTGCATGATGCTTCCAATACTGACTGCCGGGTAATTTCGATCCTCTTTGCGGGTTGCAATATCCAGGTTAACTTTTAAATTGGAAGAGATATTAACATCAATATTCGATCTTAAGTTAAACTGTCTGTATCTTTCGTCACTGTTTCTAAGGTTACTTTCCTGATTTAAATACTGACCGGAAAAGAAATACTTTACCTGTTCATTACCGCCATTTACAGAAAGAGAAACGTTAGCCTGTGGAGCATCTTTTCGGTACACTTCTTTTAACCAGTTTGTACTTGTGTAATTAGGATCGTTGCCCGCTTTGTATTTGTCGATATCAGATTGCGTATAAGGAAGTGTTGTTCCTTTGTTGGCATTCAGTTCGTTGTAATACGTCATGTATTGCCAGGAATTAACCCTTTGGTCCATTCTTGTTAATTGCTGAATACCATAAGAACCATCAATTTTAATCGTTGGTTTTCCAACTTTACCTCTTTTGGTGGTAACAAGGATTACTCCATTGGCAGAACGAACTCCATAGATTGCAGCCGATGCATCTTTCAAAATAGTAACCGATTCAATATCATCGGGATTGATTCTGTTCAGATCGCGATCCGGAATACCATCTACAACTACCAGTGGGCTGGTACCTCCTCCAAAGGAATTAAATCCTCGAATCAAAAGGCTGGAACTGTCATCACCGGGTCTTCCCGAACGATTGTTGGCAATTACTCCCGACACACGTCCGGCAAGACCGTTTGAAACGTTTGCTGAAGCATTTTGTGTCAGGGCCGAGCCTTTTATAGAGGCAATTGCTCCGGTTGTAGAACCTTTTTTCTGAGTTCCATATCCCACAACAACCACTTCATTTAAGGTTTGATTTTGCTCTTCAAGCTGGATATTTGAGGCATTCCCAGCGGTAACTTCTTTGGTTACAAAACCGGTAAATGAAATAACCAGTATGCTACCGGAATCCGGAACGTCTATTGAAAAGTTACCGTCGAAGTCTGTAGTCACGGCAATTTTTGTTCCTTTTATCAGAATGTTAACCCCCGGAAGTGGTTCTCCTTTTGTACCGGTTACTTTCCCTTTGATTGTTTTTTGTTCTGTGAATAAAAGGGCGGAACTTTTTGTTGTACTTAGTCTGTCAATAGCTAATTTCCTGCTGGTTGAATTGCACTCGATAAGTGGAGCGTTGATAAACTTCGAAGAAAGTTTGATGTCTTTAGATTCCGCTGCGGTAGAAACCTGTATGGTCATAGCGAATAGAAATCCCGATGTTAGTTTGGTAACCTTCCAGATCTCAGTAGTAAGCCAATCGTGTTTTGGCTTGTCTTTGGTTAATAATTTCATGGTTTTCTTAGTGGTTTTGGTTAGTAATGAACTCTCTAATTTGTCCTATTGAATCGCTTTTTTTTCTTTTTAAAACAAATAAGATGCGTGGAGTACTTGATTGTTTGTGTTTGAAAAAGAGATCAATGTGAAAACCAAAAGTATAAATGTTCGACACTCTTACATACCAGTACCCACCAGTTTTTTTACGATATGTTTAAAAAATAGTTTAAAAATAAATTAATATGAAAAGTAAAGTGGATAATATATGAATATAAAGCACAAAACGTAAAATCATTTGTAATCGAGGAATTTTCCTGTTTTTATTGCTCCTGTGGTGACTGGATTGTCCTGCAACAAGAAAAAAGAGGTGGTTTTCAGGATAAATTAAAAAGCTGGTAATATCTTATGAAATATTAAAATGCTCTTGTTATAAAGCCCTTTTCCGGATTTGTGAAAGAGTAATTTTGAAGGTTAAAAAAGTTTATTTTCTTTTCGAAAACTATAAAATGATATTGCATTAGATTTTTTGCTTTACTGGTAAGATTAACCTTTTTGAGGGTCAAAAGTGGATAATATAGTATTAGAATTAAGAATTTAATACGATTTGAATAAACTACTTTTTACAATGCACCAAAATAAACTGGTAGGTACTGGTATGGGGAAACATGTGATTATTATACTTTTGGAACTCATTTTTAATCAATGATTAGCGTAATTAAAAGAACACTATGATGCAATTGGGATTTCAGGATGTAAAGCAGTGAAACGGTGTTACTACTAAAGAATTTTGCAAACCATATATAAAGAAAGAACCACTTACTATTACCAAACAAATTTTATGAAAAAACTACTATTTCTATTAGCTCTTACAATCTTGTTTAGTAAAGCTAATGCGCAAGATGGACAAATTCAGATCGAAACTCAAAATACGGCTTTGATCTTAAAAGTAGGAAAGAATGGCTTGCTTTATCAGTCTTATTTAGGAACGAAACTCAAAGATAACTTAGGATATGCCGCAGTTTCAAAAGAGAATACAAAGTCATTTGTTATAAACGACGGGAACCCCTTGGTTAATTTAAGGCATCAGGCCTATCCAACTTTTGGAACAGAAAACTTGTTTGAGCCGGCAATTAGAATGACTCATAATGATGGAAATCCTTCTTTAGAATTAAATTATGTAAGTCATAGTTCGCAAAAAATAGATGCCAATACTACCGAAACGATTATAAAACTTAAAGATCCTGTTTATCCTGTGGAAGTCACACTGCATTATAAAGCATTTTACAATGAAAATACAATTGAACAGTGGACGGAAATTGTGCATCACGAAAAAAAGGCGGTTATGTTGTATAATTATGCGTCATCGATGCTGCATTTTGATGCCGATCAATATTGGTTGACTCAATTTCATGGAGACTGGGCTAAAGAGGTTCGAATGCAGGAAAGTGAATTAACGAGTGGTACAAAAGTGATTGATTCCAAATTAGGAGTTCGTACGAATATGTACCAAACACCGGTTTTCTTTTTGTCTCTTAATGCTAAAGCCAATGAAAATTCGGGTGAACTTGTAGCCGGTACAATTGCCTGGTCAGGAAATTTTAAGTTTGCTTTTGAATTGGATAATAAGAATTCGCTTCGAATTAGTTCGGGGATTAATCCATTTGCTTCTGAATACAGTCTTCAACCAGGAAAAATATTTACAACGCCTTCTTTTATATATACTTTCTCGAATAAAGGAAAAGGGCAGGCGAGTAGAAATCTGCATTCATGGGCTAAAAAATATGGCGTAAAAGATGGTGAAAAATCACGTCTGACCTTATTGAACAATTGGGAAACTACTTTTTTCAATTTTGACGAAAAGAAATTAACGGACATGTTTGCTGATTCCAAAACTTTAGGAGTTGATATGTTCCTGTTGGATGATGGCTGGTTTGGGAATAAATATCCGAGAAGTGGCGACAAATCAGGCCTTGGAGATTGGCAGGCTACCAAAACAAAATTGCCAAACGGTATAGGTTTCCTGATGCAGGAAGCAGAAAAAACAGGAGTTAAATTCGGAATCTGGATAGAGCCCGAAATGGTTAATCCGAAGAGTGAATTGTATGAAAAACATCCGGATTGGGTACTAAAATTGCCCAACAGACCTGAAAGTTATTACCGTACCCAGTTGGTTTTAGATTTATGCAATCCGCAAGTACAGGACTTTGTATTCAAGACGGTAGATGATATTATGCAGACCAATTCGGGAGTAGCTTTTTTTAAATGGGATTGTAACCGAATGATGACCAATGCTTATTCCACCTATTTAAAAAACCAGCAGTCGCATTTGTTTATTGAATATACCCAGGGCTTGTATAAAGTTTTGGACCGAATTAAAACGAAATATCCAAATTTACCAATGATGCTTTGCGCCGGAGGTGGCGGCAGAACCGATTACGGATTGTTGAAGTATTTTACGGAGTTTTGGGCAAGTGACAATACCGATCCTTTCAATAGAGTATTTATACAATGGGGCTATTCACAGTTTTTTCCGGCTTTCTCGATTTGTAATCACGTAACATCATGGGGAAATCAATCGATTAAATTCAAGACCGATGTGGCGATGATGGGCAAGCTGGGCTTTGATATTAATGTGAAAGAACTTAAAGAAAAAGAATTGAAATACTGTCAGGATGCAGTGGCCAATTATAAACGACTGAGCCCCGTAATTTGGCATGGTGATTTGTATAGAATCATTTCTCCTTATGACGAAAGCCGTGCCGTATTAATGTATGTAAACGAGTCAAAAAGCAAGGCCGTATTGTTTTCGTATACACTTCATCCGCTTTACGATCCACAATACAATTCTGTTCGTTTGCAAGGTTTAGATCCAAATAAAACCTACAGAGTAGAAGAAATCAATCTAATGCCCGAAGGAAAGAAATCTTTGGAAGAATCCGGAGAATCTTTCACAGGAGATTATTTAATGAATGTGGGATTACGAGTTTCCTCTTCTAAAGTTGAAACAAGCGTTGTCCTTGAAATTACCGAATTATAGTTGAATTAGTTTCTATAAACAAAAAGCCTTTCGATGGAGAAAACTCCACTTTGAAGGGCTTTTTTAGTATCAATAATTTTGAGCTTTTTTATAGTAAGCAGTTTTTAGTCTTTTAGTATTTCATCAAATATTTCTGAACTTTATCATCAACATTTAGTTTTTTATCAATGACCGTTTTTGCTGCCAGTGTTCTTGTAAAAGTTTTACTTAATGAAGTAATTTCATAGATTGTTTCATTGTTGGGAGCATTATTTTTTCCTTTTTCTAGTTCCCCATAATGACAAATAAACTCTTTTCCGTGATAAAGGATTCCTATTGAAATAGAATGACTTAAAGGCTTTTCTGTCATTTTGGTTGCTGCCGTTTCTACTGTATTTTTGATAGTGGTGGTTTCAGTTGTAGCTTTTTTTTATTGGATCGTATTGAAGTCTGTGCCAGACAAAAGGAAGAGGATAGTAAGGAAATTGATAGAAGCCAGTTTCTTGTAATCTTATTTATTCAAAAAATGCATTTACCTAAATAATACTGATTCAGTAATCTGTGTAAAAATAATAATATAGATATATGAAAAACAATACGGCTTATTTTTTTTGGGGTCTTGTTTTTCTTTGTTAGAATTCGTCAGTTTAGTAAGAGAAGCTCGGAGTTTTGTTAAAGTTGTTTTAGAAAGAGTTTGCTTTTCAAAGTACTTAACTCATAACTTTTTTTATAGCTTAAATATTACATTTCTTTTTAAAAACAGGTAATTATACGTGGATGCGAGATTTTATTTTGGGTTAGATTTATTACTTAAACCTAAATAGTCAACAATTATGCAAAACAATGAAAACACACCCATTCCACTCGGATGGGTTGGTGGATTTCCACCAGCGGGTTCCCCTATGTTGTATCCAACCAGGGATCTTTCCTCTTTACCGATGTTAGGTAATATGGATAATATTAATTTTTTACAACGTCAGCTTGGTGTAAAGTGGCCGGAGTTTAGTTGGGAAACGCAAAAAGGCAGTGTCAATCCGAAAAGGTGTTATCAGCAATTTGCACCTTATATTTCGAGAGCCGGTTATACGGATGAAGGAAGAGTATATTCTGTTATCTGCCCTCAACAAGGAGTGTGGCTTAAAGATGAAATTTGTATAAATGTAGAGGTTACGGTTACCGGTCAAAGAGGTTGGGTTAATGAAGTGACAAAAGAGGTCGCAATAGACATGACTGTTGAAGGTAAAATTTGGTTGACACCAAATGAACAGCAAGGGGATAAGATAAAAGAAATTTGGCCTCTATTGGAATATAGTTTTCCAAAATTCCCGTTGAATAAAGAGAATGCAATAAGAGTTACTACACATGAGCAGAATAATCCTGATCAGCCAATTTTTAAAGTAATACACGGATTAAATCCTGAATTCGAAAACCCTCCGTTTGCGTTACATAATGATAAAGCATTTGCCACGGCCTACCTTGCAGTTGAAATTGGAGATATTAAGTTGACCAAAGATAAAGTAGTGGATGGTTTCAATCAATTAATAATGAAAGCTTTTAATCTTGGCTCAGGGAATATGCTTCAGCCGGGAAATACGTTGTCATGGAATCTGTGGTTCACAGAACCAGCTTTGGTAAATAGGGAAGAATGGAAAAATCATGCTAATTTTTGGAGAGATTCTATTGATGTACATCATCGTTCTCCTACTGGAAATGGTACTGATGCCCGATATTTTGACGGAAGTACATTTAACCCTGAAGCAAATGCAGTAGACGAAATAATCAAAGATATTATCGACTATGTTATAAAACATCTTTAGGTCGTTACAGTTTGTTTGATTTTTAATCATAACTGATTATAATAAAACAAACCGGTATAAAAAAAGAGGCTGTCCAAAAAGTAAGGACAGCCTTGTTTTTATAAATAATTTAGATTGAATTATAATCTAAAAGAAGTTTATTTGGTTGGCAAAAATTACACGTCTTAATTCAACGCTGATTTTACGGATTCGCTATCGCGAAGACGCTGATCAAAACGGATTCTATACATTAGAAAATCTGTTTTGATCAGCGTTTTTACGAAGTAAATCTGTTTTATCCGCGTCGAACTAAAGTAAAAATTTAAAACAATAACATAATAAGAGGAAGTTCATACTTTTCGGATAGCCTCTTTTTTGTGAACTCGACGAGATTATTGTCGAACGACTTATTTGCCTATTTTTGTTAATAAAAAATCTATCTGAGATTGCTGTTCTTTTATTGCTTCAACCAGTAAAGGCACAATTTTAGCATAATTAACAGTTAAATAGTTTTCGCCAGATTTAGAAATTTCAGTTCCATTTTCTGTGATTTCTCTGTCAAAAGGCGCCATAGTGACGACTTCAGGTAAAATTTCTTTTACTTCTTGGGCAGAGAGTCCGATTTGCAAATCGGTACATTTATAACCAAAACTTTTTGCTAAACTATTGTTTTTGTAATAAAAACCGTTTAATGTCTTAATTTTATCAATAGCATTGATGATATTGCCTTTTCTTGTTTTTAGTCTCTCATCAGAATAATATGCTATTACGTCTCCGGTAGCTGTTATATTGTTATTAACTAAAAGTTGTTTATTTCCATAAATTTCTACATTTGTAGTGTTTTGCATCCAAATTCCTCCTCCATAAGAAGAATTGTACCAGCCCGAAGAGCCTCCAGATCTAAACCAGCCATCACAAGAAAATGAGTTTGCGACACCGGCATCAAATCCAGCAGCAAATCGGGATCCCGTAACAGATCCTGAAGTCCAAATTCCGGTACCAATTGCCGTTTTTGTAGTTCCAGCCTCCATTACCAATAGCTGATGACTTAATCCCGCCTTTGATTGACCACCAACATTAGGGTGTGTCCAGGCTAGTCCATAACAATCATTTGTAGTTGAACCATCTGTCGCTAACTTATAGGCATCTCCCATAGCATAAATCCCTTGATATCTTGTTGAGGAATATACCCCAACGATTCCGTTTCCATAATTATCATCAATGTAGAAATTGCCATTTGCCCGTGTTGATCTATCAGAAATTCTAGAAGAATCGACTCTTACTCCAAACGTATTTGATCCATTCCATCCCATAAGTGAAGGATAAGTAGCGGTCCAGGCAATTTGAGAATTTGCATTGTTTACAGATGTACCTGAAGGTGATAATGATGATGATGCATCGAAAATGGTATGACCACTTCCGTAATTGGTCCAATTTAGTTGGCTAGATAAAGTTGATGTGCTGGCGTTTCCAGATAATGGTCCAATAAAGTTTGATCCTGTAAATGCACCAGTTGCACTAATACTTGCGACATTTGTATTAATGGAGCGGAATATCCATCCTCGATTTGTAGCTCCATCCATTGTAAGATAGGTTGCCCAATCTCCATTAACAGCCCCGTACCCACCGTAATTGGAAGTTGTCGCAAACATTAAGCCATACGCTGGTTTACCATTTACAGCACCAGCATATAGAGAGAGGCCTTGACCAGAGCCATCTGTTTGTGTAACTCCAAAAGCCGTACTGCTTGTTAATCCTGTTGTCTTTAAATCGCCATTACTAGCAAAAATAAATTTTGATGCAGCATTTGTAGCATTGCCAAAATGTATTCCAATAGAGTCGGTACCGTATTGACCGGAAGTCCCCTGAAAGTAGCTTAAGCCATATTGATCAGCATCTCCGAATGACCAAATTCTATTTCTTAAATTAGTAGCATAATTAGCAGTTTGAAAACCATTTCCTGAGCTGACAATTCCAGAAAATGCTGAGTAATATTTGTAACTATTTGTGTTTATTGCAGGGTAAACAGTAGTATTTAATGTCTGATTAGGGACTGATGAATCATTTGTTATTGCCCATCCATTATTCCAATCGGCGGTGTTATATCCACCTACTACGTCTAAGACTGCTGCGCCTGAATAATTTCCTCCTGCCAGCCAAACATAGGCCTTTCCGTCTGAATCTGTACCCATGATTACATTTATCGGATTAGTACCACATATCATAACGGCTTTCGGAGAATACCAACTGTTAATGGTTTCATATAAATAACCTGAAAACTGAATATCATATGCTTCGTATGATTGATACAGTCGAACGGTAAATGAAACCATTTTGCCTGAGTTTGAAGCGAATGGTAATTTTACTTTTAAGCCACTTACAGCTCCGTTAGTAATAAAATAAGTTGCAACAGGGGTTCCGTTATAGATGTTTGATGGAATTGTGGCGGATTTTGTTGCCAATCCTAAAGTGTTTATAAAATTTGCCGGAGTATAATATCTTAAATATTGATCGTCTGATGCATAAATTTTACTAATTGCATTTGTTCCATTATCGCCAGAAATTGTATTAATCCACCCAGCCTGGATGTAACCATTACTATCGGTTCTGACAATTTTATTCGGCTCGTTATTTGTTGAAGAGTGAACGGCCAGACCTCCTGTGGTATTTGCATTTCCAGTTACATTAATAGGCCAAGTTCCAGATGCACCAGAACCTGTAGCAGAAGCTTTAGAATTTAATTGTGTTTGAATTGAACTTGTAGCATCATTAAACAGCTGTTGATTTGCTGATTGAAATTTTCTGCTCGTTGTTTCTGCAATTTGATCAGCGGAGTAATCACCTGTTTGAGAAGTTATGGCTCCGTTACGACCAAATACTGTTGTCACGGCACTAGTAGGAGTTAGCAATTCCTGCCAATCAGCTAAAGTAGCCGAATTTAAACCTTTAAGAATAAAAGATTTACTTAAATCCGTTCTAACAGCAATGTCCCCTGTTTCTGCTTTTAACGATAACATTGCTGCTTGCGAAGCAATTACAAATGTGTCGTTTACTGTAATAGAAGGAAGTTGAGACGCAATTAACTTTCCATCAACACCAAGTCCTGCATATCCATTAGCACTATTTTTATTAGACACGTTTTCAGGAGTAAAGCCTAAAGAAGATTGTTTAGCATTCCAGATGGCTTTTTCTGTATCACTTACAAGTCGATTATTTGGGTCTTGTAAAATGATGGTAGCAGGGTGATTTTCAGGGTGCTCATAGTTAGAAAGTGTTCCAAGACGTGCAATTTCTGTATCAGAGAGCAAGCTTTTTCCATTAATTTTATCAACTTTATTATTTTGCAAATTTTTCCCCATTTCGGCTGTTAAAGCCTTTGTCGATCCTCCGGAAGTAAGGTCATTTACTAAAATGTTATTCAGTGAATTTTGGATTGTCTCAATAGCATCAGCTAATTCCTGTATGTTTTTTAAATTAACATGATCAGAGACTAATAATCTATTAATACTATCAATCAAATCTTTTAAAATTTTACCTTGTCTGGCATCTAGTGCTTTTCCTTCCACATTGTAATCAAGGGCATTGTAACTATTTATTTTAAGAGTACTGATGTCAGTAAATTCTAACTCTCCATCATTATTAGTAGTCAGGATTTTTTCAGGAACATTTTTTTCTAAATCTGCTACTTTTATTCTGTTGTGATTGGTATTCATTTGTTTTGCTTTTTTAACGTTTAAAAAGATATTTTTGGGATATATCCTATGTGAATTGTGCTTTTTCTGTAATCAACCAATATCTCTTCCCCATAATTAAGTTGTCTGTTCGCTTTCAGGATTAATTTATTTCTCTGAAAAATTACAGTGGTATTGGGGGTGAAAGAATGATTACAGTATCTTCCTAGATCATCTGTTTCCCACCATGCTTTAACCATCTGTTCTTGGAATAAATACCTGGAGTTTTTACTCGTGGGTTTGTTAGTGAGCCAAATACCAATTAGCGTTCCAGTTAAGATCTTTTTACTAACTGTTATTTTTATATTGTTTAGATCATCACGATTAATTATATAATTCATTTTGGATCTGCAGGTTTTATATTATGAGTTAACACCCCGTTCGCGAAATAAGTATGAGAAGGACTCATTGACAGAGGGTAGATAATTCTTTTTTCTAAATGGATATGTACAGAGGTTACTGGTATAATCTCTTTGTTAATTCCATATAAATTATCCCCTACTATGACATTACCTATCGGAATGAACTTCCAAATACTATCACGTTGAATCAATTGTGAGTGATATGGCGTTGCCTCTAATAATCCATCATTAATAACGACAATTTTCTGTGCAATTTTTGGTTCTATATGAGTTATGGGTGATGTAATTCGATTCTCTGTCAGATCATCGGAAGACCATTTATATAATTTATCAGTATCATTCGTATCTTTTAAAGTATCAATTTGAGCGGAAAGTAATAACTCATTTACAGTTAATGCTTCAATTGCTTTTTGAGTACCATCTGATAATGTAATTAAAGTCCCTTCAACAAAACACGAGATACCTCCTTCAGTTTGCCAACCCGCAATTGCAGAGAAATTTGAATAATTTCCTGCAGCGTCAAATGCACGGACTTGATAATTATAATATGTATTACGAGTACCAGTATCCTGATAATAATAATTGGTTCCAGTATATCTTGTTGACCAGGTTCCGGTAGAATTTACTCTTCTTTGCAGTTGATACCCTGCTACCGCAACATTATCTGTTGAAGTATTCCATTCTATAGCTATTGAAGTTTGAGGGTTACCCGCTCCGGATCCACAAGTTAATCCAGTTGGGACGCTAGGTGCTGTTGTATCTAGACCGCTTACAAAAAAAGTATTTGAAAAAAGACCTCGAATGGATAGATCTAATATTTGGTACCAACTATCGGTTGATGGAATTCCAACAAATCTAGGAGAAGTAGATGAACCGTGGCTATTTGTCGCGGGGCCACCTGCAGTGCCAGTCCTCGTGCTAATGGTTAGAGTTGAAGGATTATATCCAGTTCCACTGATCGTGAAATATAGGTATCCTCCACTAAACCCGGTTATGACTATAGAAGGAGGAATTGCCGCAGTATTGTAGCCTCGGAATTCTGACATTGCATGTGGCGCTGATCCATCGGGCCTGTAAGGTGAATCGGTATTTATAGCACCAAGACCACCCGTTGATGCACTATATAAAGAAATTGTAGAACCAGAAGGCTTGTCAAATGCACTGTTAATTTGGTTCATTGTTATAGGTCCGTTTAGAGGTAGTTCCATTATTTTTTTAAGTTAAAATGTTCAATAATATTGTTTGCTTTTTCATTAAGACTATTATTAATTTTTTGTTGTTCTTCAATTTTAGTATCGATTTTTACTAATAAGTCTGTCATGATGTTTTATACATTAAATTATTAAAGTAAAACACATTTATGTTCTACATTACATTGTCATACTTTACACTACCATTGGATTAAACGAAGTTTTCATCTCTCTGGAATAATGTAGAATATAAGGTTATGGAAATGCTGGATTTTGATAAACTACTCAGGCAGGTAATGGAATTTATACATATGAAGCTGGAAATATTAGTGATCATTACCGTGGATTAATAAACGGGAAGATTACCTCTAATTATCGGAAGTATCGAAAAAGGTATTGTAAACGGAAGTTCCAGTATCAATAATCTTATTTGTAATTCCTGTTTTTTGCTTACATAGCGGGGATTGAGAGATTTATCAGGAGTTCATCAGAATATAGCAATTTATGATAAGATTATAGAATTGATAGGTGCGAAGTGTTTTTTTTGATTAATAAAAGTCCGTAAATTAAGACTTCTACTTTCTAAAGTGGACTTTATTGATTTGTAAATCAAGAGCTATGTAGGTGCTAATTTGAATAGATTTCTACTATGTATGTTTTAATTTTAAAATCGTATCTATTGATTGATAATAAGCTGGATATATGTTTTTTACATACTCATTAAAATTATGAGCTACTTCTTCCTTGTATTTATCAATTAATAAATGCATATATCCGTTTTCTGTTGCTAATTTGTAGTAAGGATCTATTATTGTACCTACGGTTATTTTTAATTTATCCGCAATAACGGCCCAAAAGTATTGTTCCCAGATAACGCATAATTTATGAAGCGGTACAAGAGATTTGAGTTTTTTTTCGTTACGATCCATAAAAGTAAATACAGAATCACAGAATAATTTATTAAATTCAAGATTGTTACAACCATAAATTCCAAGATTTACGGCATGTTTTTTATCAGAGAATCCAAGTGGTAAATCTGTTCCAAGATTTTCTAGTAATTCAATGTAAGGCATATAGGTTTTATGGTAGGAATCTATATAAAATGGTTCAATGTTTTGAACATAAAGCTCGTTAATAATGAGTTCTTTAGAAAAAGGCTCGAACAAAATGACGTCTAAATCAATATGTAAAAAAGGTTCTTTCTGAATACTGTACGCTTTGATTTTTCCTAATGCCCATGAGTTTTTATCATACCGGTCCAATTCATCAAGATCAGTTTTAATGGATTCGAATGGTAGTCCTAATTTTTCTATCCATACCTTACTGGTACTATCTGTGACCATTTCAACTCTGCCATAATGTTTATAGCTATTGAGAACAGATGCTACCATGGATGATAGCATAAATCTCGAGTTAAACCAGTTACCAGGCTTCTTTAATCCACTACCGGTTTCCCAGTAACTGTAAATTACTTTCATCTGTTTATTTTATATATATAATGATACTGTATTGCGGCCCAGATGAGGTAACAGTGGCTCTTAAACTACTTCCCGTATTTGAAAAGTACCCATTTGTACTATTTGATCCGGCAGTCATGTAAAAATAGTTTGATGAATTTAGTCCTACGGTGGGTGTATATAAATCCATAACAAATGTGCCATTCGAGAATATTAAATTAGTATATGAAGTACTAAATTTAAAACTATCCCCATGGGCTAATGTAGGTAAGGTAATATAAACAATATTAGTACCATTTGCTTTAATCGCCATATATGTTGCGCTGATTGTACGCCCTGTATTATTCCATATTACACCGGTATTAACGGTTCCACCTCCGCTAGATCCACCTCCAGAAGAAACTGCTGTATGATTATAGCCACGCCATTCGCTAATTGTGGCTGGATTTGAACTGGAGGGTTTCGAATTACTATTTTGATTAATAGTAGCATAACTACCATTTTCGGCTGCATCTAAAGATATAGATGTTGTTCTGGAACGACCTAATTCTACATTTATGTCTCCCATTGAAAGAGTGCCGGCTGTTGAGAGTGCCATTATAATTTTAAGTTTAAATGTTTAAGAATAAGTTTCATTTTTTTATCTTGACCCTCAATTTGTATCTGTTGTTTTTTGACCGCTTCGAATAGTACAGCAACTGCATTTTGATATTTAACAGCTTTTGTACCATCTTCACGTGTAATTACCAATTCAGGAAAAGTTTCTTCAAGTTCCTGAGCAATAAATCCAATATTGTCTTTTTGATCATTATCTATTCTATCATACATGATCCCTCTTGAAGCCTGAATTCGCTCAATTACATTTTCAATAGGTCTGATGTTTTTTTTAACTCTGGCATCCGAAAAAGCAGTAACATCTCCAGTAACGGTTAAAGAAGAACCTGTAATTGCGCCAGAGAAAGCCGAATATGCAGAATAATTAATATCTGTTAACACAGTTTTCCATGATGTCCAGTCTGTAGCACTATTATGAGTAGTACTACCTCGAAATTTCATGCCGCTACCATCTCTGGCAATAGTCAGCTGTTGTCTACCATCACCTGAACCCATATGCAATGTTGAGGTATAGTAATATCCGGATGATGGCTGTTCTTCCCTGATAATTGTCGAAATATTACCTGTCAAAGTATTTATTTGGTTTCCTGGTTGAAAAGGAAAACCAGTCGAATTACCGGTCACACTTATTGGCCAATTTCCTGAGGCATTAGAGCCATTTAGTTTAGCTGCATAATTAGTAAAGTTTTCAGTATCCATAATAGTCCTCCAACCTGACCAGGAGCCAGAGGTCATATTTCTGCTCAATAAATTACCATTCCAAAAAGAGTTAGCAATTTGAAAGCCATAACCATCAGTACCTGACCAGTCGCAGCCTGCGATGTTAATCCAATTCCACCAATCGTTATTCGGCATTCCGGTAACGGTATTTCCGTAAAAGAAACCGGATGGATTTGCTTCGTCTGAAGTATTTGCATTTTCATTGTTTTTTGATATTGAACGGCCTCTTGCATTCTTGCCCTGGACTACATTATTTGGATTGAAATTTCCAACATGCAATGCTGTGTTACCATTTATCGTGACGGGATTTCCTAATGGATTAATATCAAGAGGATTTCCATTATGGGATTGTATGAAATTCCGACCTGAATTAGTTCCAATTGCAAAGTTTGAATTAATTGGAGTACTGCTGTTTGGGGAACCCTTTAGTAATGAACTGTCATTCCCTGAATGCCAAACAGTATTTCCTAGAACCAATAGCTCTTTGTTAAAATAAAAATTTGGTCTGTCAGTGTAAATGTGTCCATGATTACTATTTGCAGGGCCAAAATCGATGTAACCATATTGTGTTTGATTTCTGGCCCATCCGTCCTGTAAAGTAATATTAGTAGATCCATTATTTAAAGAACCAGAACTCCCTGTTATATTAATTCCCCATGTACCAGCGGCTCCCGAACCTGTTGTAGAAGCTTTGGAGTTTAATTGTGTCTGAATTGAACTTGTAGCATCATTAAAAACCTGCTGACTTGCAGTTTGAAACTTTCTTGATGTAGTTTCAGTAATTTGATCTGCATTGTAATCGCCAGCTTGTGAAGTAATAGCACCATTTCTTCCGAAAACCTTTGTTACTTCACTGGTAGGAGTTAATAATTCCTGCCAGTTATTTAAAACAGTTGAATTTGAGCCTTTCAGGATGAAAGATTTATTCAAATCGGTTCTTACCGCAATATCACCAGTTTCTGCAGTTAAAGCTAACATTGCTGCTTGTGATGCTACAACAAAAGTATCATTTATAGTAATAGCAGGAAGCTGCGACGAAATTAATTTTCCGTCTGGACCTAAACCGGCATAGCCGTTAACAGTGTTTTTGTTAGATGTATTTTCAGGAGTATAACCCAAAGGGGACTGCTTAGAATTCCATGAATTTTTTTCTGTATCTGACACAAATCTGTTAGCAGGATCCTGAGTAATGATATTGGCAGGATGACTTTCAGGATGCACATAATTTGAAAGTGTTCCCAGACGGGCAATTTCGCTATCAGAAAGTAAACCTTTGCCTGCAATTTTATCAACTTTATTGTTTTGTAAGCTTTTACCCATTTCGGCAGTTAGCGCTTTTGCAGTACCTCCGGAAGTTAAATCGTTTACTAATATTGTACTTAAAGAATTGCGGACCACCTCAATTGCATCACCTAATTTTTGAAGTGTATTTAAATCGATATGGTCAGAAATAAGAAGTCCATTTACCTCATTGATTAAATCTTTAAGAATTTTTCCTTGTCTTGCATCCAGAGCTTTACCTGGAACAATATAATCAAGGGAGTTGTAATTGTCTGTTTTTATATTGTTTACATCGCTAAATTCTAATTCACCATTGCTGTTTGTCGTTAAAATTTTATTAGGCAGATTTTTTTCTAAATCTGCTACTTTTATTCTGTTATGATTAGTGTTCATTTTTTGTTTTTGGGTAACTATAAATTATTTGAAATTTTTCTTGGAAATTATATACAAGTAAATCCAAGTTCTACATTATTTCTATTGACTAAAGATTTTTGAATCATTAATTTTAAAAAATAATTATTCTGTAGAATTTGGATTGAATACTTGAAAGTTTTTAAAAGGAGGAGTTATTTTTGTTCATCAAGATTGGGGTACGATTATAAATTATTTTGAACGTTGTTTGAGGTGGTAGGGTTTAAAAAAAAAATGATATACTGTATGTTAGTTGTGTTTTTAATTGTAAACCCTGATTTCAAATGATACTAAATTTAAGTTCATTTCAGCTGAACTTCCTCCTGAATTATAACAGCTTAATGAAACGCTATCTGCTGTATTTTGTGAAGCTGATAAAGTATTAACATTTCCTGTTCGAGTGACAAAAACGACTGTTTTGTTTGATGCGAAAGTTCCCGTTAGCGTGCAGGAGTAACTGCCTAAACCAGCTCTGCTCCAAACAGGTAGACCACCTAAAGTATTTTCTAATACAGTTGCAACGGGAGGATTTGTACCAGACTGACTTAACAAAGCGGTATATACTTTATAGGGTCTGGTAAAACTTTGAACAAAAGCAGTAGTGGCAATTTGGGTGGTATTTGTTCCCGGTGCTGCAGTTGGAGCTGTGGGAACTCCGTTTAAGGTTGCTCCCCCGGTAAATGTATTGGCGATGATGTCTCCGGTTTTATTGACAGTATAAGTATCGACTCCATTGTTTTGACCTCTATAAAGAATAGCAGTAGATTCAGGAGTACCATTTACCTTAATTCCCGTTTGATTTATATATGGTGCTTTTAAATTTATCAATATACCATTAGTTCCTTCTGTGTCTATTTTATATCCGATTGCTCCATAAGCAATAGTAGATGAAACTGCTGTACCACCTGCAGCGTCGAAGATGGCTCCCACGCTAAATGCATTCATTCCGGAATTTGTTCGTATACCTTGAGATAAACCTTGACTAGCACCATTATCAAAGGAAAGAACTCCAGTTTTTTTCTGATTGCCATATATAGAAATGGTATCATTAGAAAGCGCTAAAACAGCGTTCGCTACAAAAGCATTTGTTGCTAATTGTGTTGTTCTTGATCCTGAGGCGGCGGTTGGAGCTGTCGGTACTCCTGTAAATGAAGGCGATAGCAAATCTGCTTTTGAGTTCCAGTTTGCTTTTTCAGTATCCGTTACAAATCTATTATTACTATTCTGTGAAATAATTTCTGGTGGATGATTAGCTGGATGCGTATAATTAGATAATGTTGCAAGTCGCGCAATTTCGGTATCAGAAAGTAAACTTTTACCAGCAATTTTCTCTACTTTGTTATTTTGTAGAACCTTCCCCATTTCAGCAGTTAATGCTTTTGCGGTACCACCAGTACTTAAATCATTTACTAATAGTGTATTTAAATAAGCTTGTCCTGCTTCAATCGCATCCGCTATTTTCTGAAGCGTATTAAGATTGACATTATCAGAAGCAACTGATAGTAGTACTTTATTTAGCTGAATACGCCCTGTTTCGATGGCATCGGCTATTTTTTGAATTGTATTAAGACCGATATTGTCAGAAGCAACCAAAAGGTTTACATCATCGATTAAATTCTTTAAAATTTTTCCTTGTCTTGCATCCAGAACTTTTCCCGGAGCAACATAATCAAGCGCATTGTAACCTTCTACCTGAATAGTGCTGATGTCATTAAATTCTAGTTCCCCTTTGCTGTTTGTAGTTAAAAATTTATTGGGCAGATTTTTTTCTAAATCTGCCATTTTTATTCTGTTATGATTAGTGTCCATCTGTTGTTGTTTTTAGATTATAAACTATTTGAAGTTTTTTCTTGAAAATCATACAACACGTAAATCCAAATTCCCTATTGTTTTTTTCTTCTAAAGATTTTTTGATCGTCAATAAAAAAGAATATTTTTTTTGTGGAATTTGGATTAAAGTGATGTAAAGTTTTTAAAAAGAGAAACTATTTTTGTTTGTCAAGTTGATTTTCTGTTTTAAAAATCAGTTTACATTGCTTGTTTGTAGTTATGGGTTAAAATTCCATTTGCAAAAAAGGTGTGAAATGGATTCAACGTCATCGGGTAGATGTTTCGTTTTTCCAAGTTAATTGTTACAGCAGTGACCGGTATAATTTCTCTGTCTATTGTGTATAAATGATCTCCAACAAGAATATCTCCTAAAGGAATAAATTTCCAATAGCCATCGCGCTGAACTAATTGCAGGTGAGTAGGGGTAGCCTCAAATAAACCGTCATTAACGATAATAGTTTTATAAGCAACTTTGTGCGTAAGTTTTGTTATTGGAGAAGTAATTCGGTTTTCAGATAAATAGCCGCAAGACCATTTGTACAATTCTTCAGCATTATTGGTATCGTTGAGTGTTTCAATTTCGGCAGAAAGTAATAGTTGGTCCAGTGTAAGTTCTTCAATACGTTTTCTTGAACCATCAGGTAATGTGATAAGGGTACCTTCAACAAGACATCCGCCACTGCCGCCACCTCCAGTCGGAGGTACATAGGTAATTTCGCATGTTCCTACATTATTGGCATACGTTTGTACGTTTGCTGCTAACCATGCATCTGCTTGGGCATTAGCGTCGGCAAGACTTATGGTAGAGAAAAACTGATTTGGATAAGAAGTATATACAGCAGTACTTCCGCTGTATCCTCTTTCACAGTTGTTTCTCTGTGCGCTTAACTTTCTTTCCTCACTATAATATCTTGTGCTGGGTACGCAGGTCGTCGTATCCAAAACGGGAGCAATGTAATCCGGATCTGTAACTACATTTGGTTTTGTTGGCCGTCCTGTGGGAGTTCCGTCATCGTAATACAATTCGAGTTCTGCAAAAGATTTATATCCTGTATTTCCCATATTTTTGTTTTTTAATATTTAATTACGATTTGTCCTGTAGACGAATCTTTGATGTAAGTAATGTACCCGAGGTTAGTAACTGCTTCAATATTTCTATGCAGATTCTGACCTTGTACGGGCACTTTTTTAGAGAAGTTTTTTTTGTCAACCAGAGTCCCGCCAACGTTAATAATGTCGTACCCTGATTTTTCCATTTTTCCACCGATATAGGTTACGATTTCAACATCGATATTTCCTGTTCCGACAGCAGTATACCATGATCCCGCCATTCTTATCTGAACGGTATTCAAAGTAGGATAGTCTGTTGTGATTTTACTGAAATTTACCAGACAGCTTTCTACACCATTTGTCTGTCTATTATCACCGGCCCACATAATGTAGGAATTGGCAGCATTAGCATTAACGGGAATCTCATTATTAAATCCGTGGTTCCAGCCCATCCATTTGTCGTCCAGAGAAGTTCCCGAGTTGATGATTCCTGTATAAGTATCGAAATCCTGTCCAGCCCCTAATGCCCATTTGTATCTAACAATCATGTAGTTAAATGGAGAAAGTGTTACGGTAGGCTCAATAACACAGGAAGGTTTTACTCCTCTCCAGACTGTCTTTCTGCAGGAACCCGCATTGTTGGCATAAGCCTGCACATTTGCCGCAAGCCATGCATCTGCCTTTGCATTGGCATCTTCGACACTTATAGTTGATACAAACCGATTGGCATTTGCAGTAAGTTCGACGGAAGTTCCCATGACTCCGGCAGCGCAATCATTTTTTGCCGCAGTCAAAGACCTGGCTGTATTGTAATATTCCATAGTTTATTTATAATTGATTATGATTTGTCTTAGCCCATACCGAAGATTTGTTCAGCAAAAAGCTAATTTTGGGAAGGTAAAAGCCAAATTGGTTTTTGTAGATAATTTGTTGCTTATACCTTTTTGAAGTACTTATTTAAATTATTTTCTATTTGCAAAACTGAACTTCACCAATAGAAAGGCCAATTCATTACTGAGAAAACCAAACAAAGCGGCAAGCCAGATAATGGATTCTGTTTTTAAGAATAGGTTTGAAAACCTAAAAAAAGTCAAGGAGATGAAAAAGCCAATAATTAAATTAAGGAGATTGTCCAGAAACAATAATGACCAAGACCAGCGATAGGGAGTTCTATCGCTATAGTTGTACTTCAACTTTGCCCGAATTAGGACCGCCGTAAAAGTACCTATAAAAGTTAAGAGGAACCACGCCAGGCAGGCTGATAAATTTGTGGTTCCTGTTAACTGTTCTAAAGTTATTTTCAAGAACTATTCCTGTTCTTGTTTTACAATTTCACCGGTTTCAATGTTCACACGGATGTCTCCGTATTCGGCTTTAATTGCTTTTTCCAGTTCGTTGAAGTTTTGCTGCTGAACGGCAATCTGACTTAAAATATCTGCTTTTTGAAATTCATACTGAATAGACAGTTCTCCCAACGACAATCTCGCCTTATCCATAAAGACATTAAAATCTTGTAGTTTCTTTAATTGTTCTGCGTTGATTGTTTTTGCTTCTTCTTTATTGATTGTTACGTTTTCCATTTTTTATTACTTAGATTTTTGTTTTTATTAAAATTGTTAGAAATATGAATGTTATGCTACGATTCCTCCATCTATAATTCTCCAAGTGTTTGGAGTTCCTGTAAGAATTGCTCGGGCAGCTGCACTAGCTGACGTGTACTTAGCAGCTCCAAATGTAATTGATATTGAAGGTTTTACTGGTCTGGAACTCCATCCGTTGTAAATGGCATCTAAATTTGTGGAAGATAAAGTTGTAGTATCTTTACCATACATAAAATCTGAAAAATTAGTGACATTCGATATATTCCAAGAACCGATATTTTGATTAAAATTGCTGTTGGAACTAAATACACGTGCCATATTAGTAATTTTGCTTGTGTCCCAGTTTCCAATAGGCTGGTTGAATGTACGTGAATTAGAGAACATTTGATATATATTAGTTAATGCTCCTGTATTCCAATCTCCGATAGGTTGATTAAATGCAGATGCCTGACTAAACATAGCTGTCATATCAGTAACTTTAGATGTGTCCCAAGTTCCAATAGGTTGATTAAAGACTTTAGCATTTGTGAACATATAACTCATGTTAGTAATTGAAGATGTATTCCAGGTTCCTATAGGTTTATTAAATGCATATGCCGAGTAGAACATAAATCTCATATTAGTAACTTTACTGGTATCCCAATTTCCTATAGCTTGATTGAATACATTGGCATTTTCAAACATGCTATACATTGTCGTAACCTTACTTGTATTCCAATTTCCAATAGGGCTATTGAATGAAAATGCTTGATAAAACATTCTTGACATATCTGTAACATTACTAGTGTCCCATGATCCAATATCCTGGTTGAATTTTGTAAAATTTACATATGAAGAGCCAAACATACCACTCATATTTGTAACATTACTAGTATTCCAATTTCCGATAGGCTGATTGAACTCACCATTAGTATGAAACATTTCTATCATATTTGTAACTTTACTAGTATTCCAGTTTCCAATAGGTTGATTGAATACGAACGCAAGTAAAAACATGCCACTCATATTGGTAACAGAGCTAGTATCCCAGTTTGAGATGTCTTGATTAAATGCTTTTGCACTGTAAAACAAAGAACTCATATCAGTAACTGTACTAACATTCCATTCATTTGCTCTATTTATAGTTGAAAGTATTGTGCAGGAACTGAATGCATTAGATAACGAGGTGGTTTCACTTAAATCTAATATGTCTTCAACTGATGATAAAGTAAGATTTGCACATCCATTAAAATAACCTCCTTCATTTTTGCCTAGTTTTAATGTTCCCCATTTAGAAATGGTTAATATTTTTAATTTATCTCCCGTATTATTAAATTTCCAGCCTTTACAAGTTCCTGTGATCGTAATCGTGTAAGTACCAGAAGTAGCGTATGTATGCATAATTTCAACTTGATCATATGAAGTTATGGAATTTGACATACCATCACCCCAATCGACATTAAAAGAATAAGTACCAGAGCTAATCAAAGGCAGTTTTATTTGGGATGCGTTACTGGAACCTGTGGAGACATTATCAGTTTTCCAAGTAGAAATAAATGGAAGACCAACGGGTTTGCTTAACCCATATTCATAAAATAATAATGGATTCATAATTATACGTTTGAAATTCTTAAATAATCTGTGGTACCAATACTCGAAATTGTGGCAGTGCTGCCAGGAGCTCCGTTTAGTGCTGCAGTTGCATTAACCTGAACTAATGTTCTACCTGCTGCTTGTACAAATGTTATTGTACCAGTACCATGTTTTAAGTATGAGGCATTAAAGTCCGTACCGGCATTTACTGTAATGTTTATTGCGCTTGTTCCATTATTAATGATGACGTTTTTACCAAGTTGTTTTTTGCCATTGGCATCCTGCGTATCAGTTGTAACACTTGTACTTGTTGTAATGGTAATTTGTGTTGGTTCTACGGCTGTTGATGTTGTAACAATATCACCAGATCCAAGAAGGGATACGCCATTTATGGTTTTAAGATTATTTTTAATTACAAGATTTGATAAATCAACATCAGAAGGTTTCAAATATTGAACATCTTCTAAGTAAGTTGATTTTACCACTAATCCGGTACTATCCGTTTTAAGTACTTTTGAAGATCGTAATGATGTTTTTTGGATATTACCAGTTTGACTAAGTGAGTAAAAAGTATCATCTGAATCTACTACTATAGTATTTGAATAGTTCAACCCTGCAGCAGAAATAGTGGTAACAACTCCAGTATTACTTATCTTTACAACCTTATTGTTTGTATTGGTTACAAAAGATCCATCAGATAATTTAGCTATAGGAAATGTAAATCCAGAATCTCCATAAACGTTAGTTGCAAATGTGGTAACTATTCCAGCTAAGGTGATTTTATATAAAATGCCTCCTGAATTTGTATTCATTACATATAAGTTACCATCAATACCGTTACAAATGTCATACGCATTAGCAACTGTTGTTAGGGTTGTTAGATCACCTGATAGAGTCAGTTTATAGATAGTGCCATGTAGTTCAACTGCATATAAATTGCTATCTACTCCTTGTACTATACCATAAAGATTTGGAGCCAGTCCTGCTTTAATTAGGGTGGCTGTTCCACTAGGATCAACTCTGTATATCTTTCCGTCAAGTCTGGTAACGTAAATATTGCCATCATTTGCTAAACATAAATACATTAGATTACCACCTATTGTAGAGAAAATAGTAGTAGTGCCTGTTGACTTAGATGTCTTGTAGATATTCCCGTCCTGATTTGCTGAATAATAATTTCCATCTTTAAATATCAAACTTATACCTTTTCCAACTGTACCTACCGCTGTAGCAAATGTGGATACTACAGCCACTGGTGATGAAGTAAGTTTACTTAATGTTAGCCCACTATTTCCATCTGTACCACTGTCAATTGAGACAGGTGTGCTAAAAGTAACTAGAGAACCATTATCAGTAATATTTGAGTCTGTGACATTATTACCTGATCGATTAAACTTAGCTACCCGACCACTGGATCCACTAATTGTAAGACCTCCACCAGGAATGGAAATATCTCCAGATCCCAATACAGAAATTCCATTAACGGTTTTAATATTTGTACCTGAAACTAATGTTGCTTGTTTAGCATTTAAAGCCGTTTGAGTAGCGGTAGAGACAGGTTTATTCAAATCGCTAGTATTGTCAACGTTAGAAAGACCAACAGCCGTTTTATCAAGAGTCTGCCAGGTTTTATCACCTCTAAAGTATTGAGTATTATTACCAGGAGTAATAGTATTTTCTTTGCCTGACAAATCAACTTCACCACCAATCTTCTTCTCCACACCATCACTGCCCATTACGTACAAATCAGTAGTACCGGCTGTTTTGGCATATAATTTTGCATGCCCTGTCGTTGCCGTTGGAGCAGGATCAGAAGGAGCAGAACCGGCCAGAGTTAAAAAGCCATCTGTGATATCAGCTTTTTCGTTTAATGTAGTAAAAGAGGTTCCGGATACATTCCCGTCGTGCGTAATGAACGCTTTTTCTACGTCTTTTTTTCGAATACTGATTGCTTTTCTATTAACATGATCAGTGCTGGTATCAATAGTTGAAGTAGTTGCATTAGAGCTGGAGTTCTGAACCAATTTTAAGCAGTTAGCACTATTGTTTTTAGTAATGGTTAAAACAGTATCCGCTGATGTATCATGCGTTAATTTTAATTCTCCGTCTTTAGATTCATTACCAAGTCTATGAAGTACTTTAGTATCATCTGCATAAGTTGTAGGATCAAGAGAACCATCTCCTTTAACAAATTTAGTATTTGTCCCTTCTTCACTAACAAATCTTTTAGCGGTTACAATTCCCTCTGAATCGATTTTGGCTTTAATAACATTATCTTTAGTTACTTTTAAAGGATCACCGGTTGCTGAGGTTGAGGAGTTTATATGTACACCGGTTCCAGTCCCGGTATTGGATAATTTAATACCAGTCCCTGCTGCTGTATTTTGAATAGACACACCGCTTCCAGCTCCGCTTACAGTTACATCCAGTACTTTTGCACCGGTATCGGCTCCGCTGTTGGTTAATACGATTCCGCTCGTTGAAGTTGGAGTAGTGTTGTTAAAAGTTAAGATGCCATTTTTGGTTTCATTCCCTGTGGTATGTAAAAAGCTGGTGAAGTCAATTTGCTGGCCGGAACCTCCACCCGGATTTGGACTTAAATTTTTATACCAATAATCTACTTCAATATTTCTATTGTCAATGTTTGCTGCAAAAGTGATCGCTGCAGTGTCGTAATTTATAGTATAATCTTTTCCTTCCAGTAATAACTGTCCGTTTTTAAATACTTTGACACTAAAATTGACAGGCGGTTTTTTTAGTTCTAAACTAGTGCCAATAAAGTTATTGAAATACTCTTTTAAAGGCATGAAACTATTCCCCGTGATGATTCCAATATTTTGTAAACCTGTACGTAAAAGGGCAGGTGTTACATAATGTTGATCATCGGTCCCTGTTTCGACCATTTGAAAATTGGCCTTGTCTTCGTCTTTATGAACGAAACTGTTAAAAACCTCTTGGAAGTCTCCCTGTGACGGAATATCGCCGTTCTCGAATTTGTAGCCAATGTTAGTTCTGTCTGTTGCCATGTTATTTGAAATTTATTTTCTTTCTGTAAATATTATTTTTGATTAGCTTGATTTTTAATCCCAATGAAAAATTTTCATTGGGATTCATTGAAAAATTAAAGTGTTAGAATTTTTTCTTCATTGCTGTACATACCTGAAGAGTTTTCTGCAAGTACTTTGAAATGATGGTAAATTTTTTCGCCATCATTATTTTTAATAGTCAATTGATCTGTTCCCAGTTTGGTTTCCAGTAAAGGCAATGTCACGATTTTTTCATTAGAGATTTTCTCCTGAAGTTTATCCCAGTTTCCTTGATTATTCATTTTATACAAATGATATTTACCATTATGGACTGTTTTTTCCCAACTGAAAACAATTGGTTTTAATACAGATTCATTTGCTCCTGTTGGAATGCCGGAAGCTTTTAAAACTGGAGATTTTGGAGCAACACTATCAGCAATTACGGTGGCAGTAATTTTTGATGGCTGCGATGGTGTATAATCGATATTGATGATTGGATTAAGTTCAGTCGAACTTGGGTCAGCATATTCAATTTCTCTGGAAACAGTAACTCTGTAAAAAAGACCATCACCATAAGGAACACTTTCTAAGTCTTCAAATTCATCATAAACTGTCCAGACACCATTAAAATCAGCAGATAAAGTATTCTCATCAATCAAAATTTCTTTCACAGCAGTCATCGTTCTGATCGATTGTGCATCAAGCATGTTTTTTGCACGGTAGATATTTATTTTTCTGATGTTGTACTCCGGTTTATAAGAGTTTAATTCTATTTGAACAGTAGGTTTGATTCCCAAAATCGGATTTTCTAAAACTGGCATAATTCGTTTGATTTCCGGTGTCTGTGGCGGATTTGAAGGCACTAGTTTCACCGGCCCCAGGAAAGTACTAAACTCGCTGAAATTCATTTTAATATCCATTTCACGAACGCCATAGAAATAAATGTTTTGTGAATTACCATCCAGATTAAAATCAGTAAATTGTGTTCTGAATTCTTCAGGTTTTGTGATTCTCATCATTGGAGCAATGTCCAGATCCGGATTAGGGTATTTTAGAATATTTCCATTTTTGTCTTTAATGGTTTGTTTTTTATTGACAGGAACATAACTATTGTCTTTAATGTATTCATAAATCACAGGTACTTCAGTGAGCGGTACAAAAACGGCATGAATGGCCTGCTCAATAAAGTGAATTGCTAGCAGATCTTTTTCTATCCCTGCACTCTTAGGTATAATAATTTGATTGAGTGCAGTTAAAGCCCCTATCTCCGAAACATTTTGTTTTTGTGTGGTATTATGCCATTTGATGAATTCATTAATTTCATTTTTTAACAGGACACTGTCAGGAACCGGGAAGCGGTAATTTTTTGCAGAAACATTTTCAGGAGGATAAATTGCATAATTCGCTGCTTTTTGAAGCCCGTTAAAATTTAAGAAATTCTCCCATCTGTTCGTAAAATAAGTTTCATTGTTTCCGCCAAGTTTGCTTAGATTCTCGCGAATTTTTTTAATCGTTGTGGTCTCATATAAAGCATTTAATAAAGCATCATCGTTTGCCCTGTAATGCAGCATTCCGTATGGTTTGCGTGTGTATCTGCTTGTAAAGGTGTAGGTCGATCTGTTAAAAAAATCGGGTCTTGTAGCATAAAGTGGTCCTTTAACATCTTCAGGTTTAACAGGTTTTTCAATCCTAACCGCATACATTGGATTTGGTACACTAATTTTAGAATCAAAGTCATATAAATTGGAATGACTGCTAATTCCAAAAATTGAATAATGTGTGTTTTCTCCTGCTCTTGGCTGAATTTTTGCTGACGTGATTCCGTTTGTAGGATCTGCAAAAAGATATACTTTGTAATTTGGATAATAATTTACTTCCTGTTCTTTTGGTTTCTGCTCTTCATTTTTTTCAATGATAATGTGATCATAAGCCGGATCCATTTCCTGAGTGCCGTCTTTTTTAATTTTAAAATGAGGGTCATTAATAGTTAATATTAAATCTTGATTTGTTCCAATATTATCCGCACGAACGACTTTAAAATCTTTTCGTGATTTTACGGGAATAGGATTGGATCCAGTAAAACAACTTTTAGTAAATAAACGAACAGTACCAGTCATCCATTCAACAGAATTTCCATTGTTTTGATTGAATTGAGGATGCTGCCCTAATTTTAGTCCTCTAAAAGTAAGTTTGTATAAACCAAAATGTTTTTGCTCAGTTGTAGGTAAAGGAATCGGATTTCCTTTTGAATCTAATACATATTCTCCTTTTTGATCTACCTGAAAAGCATCTTCCAGAACTTTTTCGATAATGACATTTTTATTCCATATTCCTCGTGTTTTTTCTATTTGTAAAGAATCATTGCCCTGACTGTCTTTTTGCTGCACAATTTCTCTGTGAACAGCTTTTAAAGCTTCAGGTAACTGAACCTTAAAACCAATTGGACTTGGCTGGTTCCAGTTTTCTGGTGTCAGCATATTCTCAACTAAAGAACATAATTCGTTTATCGGTTTTTTAATATCCTTAATTTGTTCAGAATTGATTGTAGCATCGCCATCTGAAATAAGACGGTCAGTCACTTCCTTTTTTAGTACTTCGATATTGGCATAACTAAATTTTTCACCAGTAGTAAAAACATTAATATTCTGAATGATATAATTTTGTTCCCCAATCGTTAAGATACCTCCAATAAATCTGTCTTTATTAGCATCAGTTAAGTTAATCTTAATTTCTTCACCGCTACTAAGGATTTTGTATTCCTTAATTCTAATAATTGAAGTAAGTTCATTTGTAAGGCTGTTTGAAATATCATCAATTTTGGCATGCTCAATTTGAGGAAGACTATCCCTGAAATAAAGTTTAAAATAGTCGGCAAACAGTTCTTCATTATCCGGAAAAATTTTATCCACAAGTAAGGCATCCTCCTTACTTACTCCATCAGGAATAGTATAGTTTAATAATTCCTGGGTAGCGTAATATTCGAAAAGGAGTCTAATATAAGTTTTGTCTTTTATGAGTTTATCGTCTAAAAGTGTTTTCAATTTAAGCTGTTCGCTCATAGAGGTAAACATCAATGGATTTTCTTCTGTAATCAATAAGGAATTAATACCGGTTGGGGGCATTAAGGTATTTTTTGGTTTGATATGAGAAGTGATTTCTAATTGGCTTCCGGATGTTGCTCTTGAGAAGATGTTAATTCCATATCCTTGATAAACATAGGTCTGTAAGCCCGTTTTTTCCTGACGAACATTTAAAAATGATTTCCCTGAATCCGGAATAATAATCGGAGCCGGCTCAAAAGAACCTGGAGTAATCCTATCTTTTTTGATATTAGAATATGCTGTGTCCGATGATAATTCCGGTTTTTGCCAATTGGCATCACCTTTAATTTTATAATCTACCCCGACGTAAATAGGGAATGTAAAAGAGCTTCCGTCGTATTCTTCTGTAGAGTTAAAGAAAGCAGTATTTACACTGTAATCTTTGATGTCACTCATAAACAAACTTACATATCTTTTCTTACCATCAAAACTATATCCATCAGGATCAGTAATTTTTGAAGTTTGTTCATCTTCATCAGAACCTGCGTTAAGACCTGGTAAAAAACTACTTAATTGTACAGGAAGTGATAAACGTTCTGTGTTTACAGAAGTAGGAATACTCATAGAAAGGTGTCGCACTTCTTTTGTATTTAAACCTCCTTCTAAGTTCTTAAACGTTATGTATTCTGTTAAATAGATGTATTCTCCTGAAAGAACAGTTTCATCAATATCAATGCATCCTAAACCTAACATTCGGGCAATATGGTAGTCATTTGCAGCAATGTTTAATAAATCCAGATTTGATATCTGTGTTGAATTTTCAGCAAATTTTGCTTCTTCTCCTGGTTGAGGATCATTGACTGGAATATTATCTTTGAACTTAATCGTTTCCTGTGCAGTTGGATTTGTACCATCAAAGCTTAAGTCAATATAACTTTTAACAACTTGCTTAATGTTTTTATCATCCTGATTGGTTACACGCTTCCATTTATCCTTATAATTGTTTACGTTTACATATTCATCATCATTGAATTTTAACCATTTTCCGTGAACAGCATTTAATTTTGGCTCTAATTGTTCAAATGCTTTATTATCGTCAAGAGTCAAAGCATATTTTCCTTTTAGATCCCAAACCCCATTGGTATTTGCATGTTGAATAAAATCGCCATAAAATTCAAAATTGATTTCGTTTAACAGACAGTCGTTTGCTTTAAATCGAATGCTTCTTCCATTCTCAGCAACCACACGTATTGTATTTATCTGAGCTGACGAGTAGGTCTTACGATTCGTAACCCTTTTTGATGCCACAATGGTGTTTTCGGCAACAGACAATGTTTCTAATTTAACACTGCCTGAGTTAGCTGCAGCGCTAAATTTAAGTTCTGCAGCAAAATATAATTCACTTTTGTTTTCAATTTCGATAATTTCATTACCGTAAGCCCGAATAAAACCGGATGGATCTTCCATTGGATTAATACTCGCTCTTGTTTGCAAATATTTTGCTTTGTTTTTAAAGTGAACATAGATAGATCTTTGCAGATTTGCCGTTTTATAAATCCATAACGCCTTTTGACGATCTACTGATTGTGGTTTCTCCCTTAAGTCTAATTTATGGGCAACTTTGGTATAAGCAGCTCTATATACTTTTACAAAATCGTCAGGTTTGTTAAAATTAGAATGAGAATTAGCTCCGGTATATAAATCTCCTTTTGGAAGATGATTTGTCCCTAATTCTCCAGCTAAGAGCCATCTCAAATGAATTCCTCCTGTACTGTCAATACCTTTTGACCCTGCCGCTGCGATTTGTAAACTGGTAGATTGTAAAGCAGTTTTAGCTGAATTAAGGTCAACAACATAAATTTCTTTAGTTACATTAAAACTGATTTGAAATCCTTTAAGGTTGCTGACATTCGGTAGAAAAATCTTAGCACTATAGTTGCCTAAAGCAGCAGGTGTTCCCTCTATACGAATTGCAGCTTCTACATTTGCAAGAGCAGGAATGATAACTGTATTTTCAAGTGTAAAAACAAGTCCCTTTAAGCTGCTCTCATTATGAATTCTTGTCCCTGCGGGTAGGGTAAGAGGAACACGGCTTTTATTTCTGAGGGTTAAAAAACCAGCATTTTGATTAACCGCAAGACCTTTCCTTAAGACAGGATAAACTAATTTATTTTGAGTAATACTCACATTTGGCAAACACCCAATCTGAGCGTTTGATAAATCAATACTTAACTGATTTAATTCCGCTCCTAAAGTACTAAAGTCAGGAACTCTGATATAATCTGTATTTAGCATAGACAGACCATTGCTTTTTACGACAGGCGGTTTCCCTAAAAAAGAAGTGATTGGAGTTATCAGTTCCGAAGTATTGTTTATGGTGCTGGTTACACCGTAAACAAAAATATGTGATTTGTCATTTAGATCCTGATATAAGTTTTTTAGTAAATTATGATCATTTACCTGTAAACCGTCGGCCACAATCACAACAATGTCCGGAATTACAGTTAAGTTATTTACAACCTCTAAGCCAGACGCCCAATAATCAGATTGCGGATCGGAAGATCTTGTACCCAAGCGGTAAGTCCAACGCAAAAAAATACTGGAAGAATCCGAAATTGTTTCTTGAAGAATATGCTCTAATCTTGAATTATGGTCACTTTCTGACATTCTGATTAATGAAAGCGTAATTTTGCTCTGAGTCTGAGAATTGATAAATGAAGCCAGCCCATCACGTATCTGCTGCATTTCAGTACCATTTATCGAACCCGACTCATCGACAACGATAGCGATGTGTTTTTCGCAACCTGAGGATTGGCTTTCTTGAAGATTTATAGAACTCATTTTTTATTGTTTTTTAAAGGTTTATATTTTCTACAGTTAAGATTACCGGTTCACCAACACGAACTGTTAATGCGGTGGCATGTTGTCCAGTGCTTCCGTTGTTATTCCACATTCTGTATTCAAATTTCAGTTTTAAACTGTTTTCAGTAATTTTTTTATTGTCATTCATGATTAACATCTGAGCATAATCTTTAGAATACAATACTTTGTAGTTTGTATTAGCCATACCAGCATTGTCGATTACTGCAACAGTATTCTTAATTTCGTCTAACGGAATTTTAGGAATATTAAACGGTTCAGGGTTACGAACTAAAAGCGCTACAACTTCATTAGTTTTAGTATTGATAATTCGGTTAACCTCCGTAGACTGAGCAGGATCTAAGGGAGATATTTTTAAAATTCCCTCTATAGCGCGATCAAATAAATGCTGATATTTCAAAGCAAAAGCATTGCTTAACGGATCGTTCACGCCAAGAATTACATTGTTTAAAGAAGTGATCTGGTCTTCACTTAAACTTAGCGGAATATCAAATAATGCCTTACGCACTGGCTCTTCACTTAGTTTATAACTATTCACCTGTTCAGCAAAGTCTCTGTATCGGGAGGTTTGGAATCCAAATTGATGTACCAATACATTTTCTTTGTCAGTTGGAGTATTATCTTGATTTTCATCAAAATAGTTTTTCACTAAAATGGTATATAGTTTTGAAGGTTTTAAATCGGTTAGTTTTACCTCGTATCCATAGGATTTTGGCTTAATGATGTCTCCAATCTGAATTGAACATCTCAATTCAGGCCTACTTCCTTTAATCATGTTTTGTAGCATTTCAATATTTAAAGGAATTCTAGGATCATTATCGTCAACCCATTTTGTATTGCTTTCTTCTGCTTTTGGATAACTAGTTACTGTTGTTGGTAATGGATACGGAATAAGAACGTCATTTAAAGGATCTTTAATAATCAAATTCATCACACCTTTAATTTTTGGTCTGCCTGCTCCGTAATCTTCCCAATCGGTAAGCATATGGTATACATAAGGATTTTTGAAGAACATTGAGACTTTACACTGCTCATTTCCGTAGAATGAAGGTTTAGATAATAACAAACTTCCATCAGCATTTGGATAAGAACGGTTGTAATCTAAATACTGTCTTAACGAAGTCAGTGGCGATTTTGACAACTCGGTCAATTCATTTTTAACCGAAGGTTTTTGACCAACAGCAAGTTTTTCATCAGGAACAGGGAAGTGACCAACAGGACCTAATGTTTTAAATCCGTAATAATAATCGAACTTAACTGGAGGATTATTGTCTACTTTATCTGTTAAAGTAAATTTTAAGCAGTAAGTTGAATTTGGTCTCCAGATAGGCTGAACCGTATTTTGAATCGCAGCCCCCATTGCTTTATTGTTTTCAGCAACAGCTTCACTACCAGGAATAGTTAGATTATGCTCAGCGCTTTCTTTCGTTAGCCATCCGATTTGTTGAATATAAGTAGTGTAATCTGCTTCATTGTCCTCATCTGGATTTCCTCCTGCTGAACATACAACAGCGTTAATCCTTAATAATCTTGAAGACTTGACCGTTTTTAGGTACTCCGATTGAACTACGCTGTCTAATTCGGCCAGATTTGCAGTTGAACCTGTTAAAGTAGATGTAGACGACACAACCGAAACAGTCGTTTTTGGATGTAAAGAGCAATTAGCGAATTGATCATTAAATAGTGAAAAATAAATTCCTTTTTCATTTGGTTTAGAAGAAAGCATTAGAATTTCATTCGCTGATGGTTCGTTTTGAATGTTAACAATAGTCGCTTTATCGTCTGCACTTCCTCTTTCAATAAGTCTTGTAAGTTCGAATGAAGTATTAAACACAAACAGATATTTTTGATTGTATGCAATAATCGAATTGTCAGCCAGAGTATTATTAGTCAAATGAATTGCAGAATCAAAAATCACATCGTTTTTAACAACAGTAATAGTAGTTCCATCAATTTGAGCCAATCCGAATTGTCCGTTTGCCAGTTTAACAGTAAGCAGAACTTTACCATTTGCAAGTACTGCATCTGTAATCTCAGAAATTGACGGTTCAGAAACTAATTTGGTATCCTTAATTTCAATTGCTTTTGTACTTAGGTCAATACGAATACGGATGATTTTTTTGTTTTTTGTAATCAGGCTAAAATCGGTATTATCATGCTGAAGAACTTTATAAGCTACTTCGTCAATCTTTATGCGATGAACAAAAGAACGGTCAGTACCATTAATCCAGTTAATTTGAGTTCCATTTTCCAATGCATTAATCCAAAGCAATTCGTTATTCTGTAGTGGTAGTAATTTGTTGAAACCTGTAGAATAAGTATTGATATACTGTGTTCCGAAGGTTTTGTTTAATTCAGAATCAAGCTCAATAATTGCAGTTGCTTTGGCAGGAGCCACACAACCTACGATAAAAGTATCATCAATAATTGCCTCACCAATTCCTTTGCACTGATTAGCATCTAAAGCCTGAGTAATTAATAGATTATTATTTACAACCTGCATTGATGTCACTAAGCCATTCAACCTGCGTTCTCTTAACAGATGTCCTTTAGCATCAATTTGTGCAATTACAGTAGTGCTTGGAGTTGGATGAAATGAAATTAAATAAGTGTCCTCGTATTTTAAAATTTTGTCAAAGGCATAAATTGCATTTCCTCTGTATCCATAGAAACGTGTAAACGTCAATGGGGTAGGAGCTCCAGTCGGATTATCATTACCGGCATCAGTTTTTAATTGAGCCAATTGCAATAACAATTTATTGTATTCTTCTAAATTACTAGGTTCAGTCATAATAAACTCACCATCCTTTGAAGCGTATGACTGACTAAATAAGGCTGCAATTTTATTTCTCACATCTAAAATGGCATCAGCTCTCGCAGCAACAGGACTAATTATAATCTTATCGATTTTATTTTTTAATGAAACGTCGCTTTGGCTATCATATAAAGTTATAGCCGCTTGCAATTCAGCTTTAGTATAGGTCAATTCATTTGAAACTGCTCCGCCGACAGTTTTACTTATCTGAATTATTTTATAATCAGGTAACTTGTCCCCATCTTTAAAAACAGAAGTATAGGCACTTATTTTTACCTGTTTAGCATGAGTTGTAAGTTTTAGGCTTGGCTCAATTGCGGATTCAGGGAAAACAATTTCCAGTTTGTTATAATTTTTGAACGAAAGAGATCTTCTAAAACGAAAAGGGTTGCTTTCTGCAGAAATACTCATAAAATCCCCATCAATAAGTTCGCCATCTACAATTTCAGGAACTTCACCAACAAGTTTAAAGTACAATCCATTAATCTTGTCTGCTTCGTATTGAGTTGGTACATAATAGCGTTTTCCAATTCTTTTGTTTAAGAAATTGACAGTCTCGGCCTCAATTTTATCGGATACACAGAACAATTTAGAAGGAGTGATTCCGAATTGTTCCGGAACATGCCAGCCTGGTTCTCCTGCACTTAGATATGAAAATGGATTAGTTGCCAAAACACGAATACTATCATATTGATCAACTACTTTTTGCCATTGTGCCCAGGGTAAATTCTCTACAAGTCCTCTGGAATCTGAATCAACAACAGCTTTAAAAGGATGATAAGGCACCCAGGAATTTCCATTTGCAGAGCTCAATTCAATCGATTCAATCGAATATTGATGTTTTACCTGACGAAGTTTTCTACCTGATTTCGATGTCGCTTCAGGAGGCATTAAATCGGTATAGTTTTTTGCGTCAGCTGTATATCCTCCAATTATTTTAGAAAGACTATCATTTGGCAACACTCCTTTAGCCAGTTTGATATCAATGTAGGTATCTAATGGAATTATTTTAGAAATTGAACCCGGAGCAGGCATACTATCAAAATAATTCAATAAGAAAGCTTCATTGGTAAGCATGTGAACTCCTTTTACAGAATCGGCAGTTCTGTTATCATTAACGTCTCCATGAGTTCCCATCGGAAGTGGACTATAGGGCGTACGGTCAACAATTCGGTTAATATCCCACTGAAGCTCAATTAAGAATGTCTTACGAACTCTTACAAAAGCAATTTTGACACGTACACTTAATTCCAGTTTCGCATAAATCAGGAATGGTTTGAATGACTCTACAGAGAATATAGTATCTAAAACAATTTCAACATTGATGATCCAGATTTTAATCTGAATTCCTCCACCGGCAGCAATATAACCACCCATTTGAGGACGTTTGAATGAAATTTTCCCGCCCATTTCTAAGTAGGCCCATAATTTAACTTTTGCAGGACCAAAGCTTTTCTCGAGTTTAAAGTCTAATCTGGCACCCGCTTCAATCCCCTGGGCAGACAACATTAAAAATGCTTTTGCTGTAAACAAGGTTAGTATTCTGGCCGTGATCGGATCTTTTTTAGATCCTAAGTTGATGTACCATGGTTTTTGGTTTTTAAAGAAAAAACCAGCCTCTAATAAAGCGTGTAACTGAATGATTTCTCCACCTTGCTTAGGCATTTGAAAATCAGCTCCTGCAGCCATTTCCAAAGAGTTATCTCCAAAGGCAACCATGGCAAAGAATGGAGGAGTAGACTGATCTTTTTCAATAGGACCAAGTCGGTCACCAAGAACATTTAATCCTGCTTCGATATAAAATAAGGTAGGCAGGGACAGCAATAGCATTGCACGAAGTGTCAGGATACTTCCGCCTGTTGTTTCAAATGTTGCTCCAGCTCCGATTGAAAATGGTGAATCATATTGTAAAGAATCCGGTGGACCGCTGAATTTTCTAATGTTGATACCCGCTTTTGGATGTTTATAGAACTCGTACCAGGAATTATCCGTTTTTAATCCGGCAGCTTTTTTGGTTGCTACGTATCTAAATCCTAGTAAACCTCTAAAACCGGTAATCGAAATAAATCCAAGAGGAATTCCTGTTGGTAATTCAATACTTGCATCAACTAAGAAAGCAGGGTATTTTGGAGCAAAACGCATTCCGACACTTCCTGAAATTTTAGGCTTTGGTAATTTTAAAGAAACCTCTCCCATGAATTCTTGTGATTCTCCTGGCTGCGGAAGCGAAATCATACCGTGAATGATAGCCATAGCAGATTCCTCCGAAGCCGTTCCCGGAATCATCAAATCAACTTCGATAGTCTGAATCCTGATGAAAGAAACGGGCTTTTTGTCAGCGTCGCCATCTATATTATCTGTAGAATAATAATATTTAATACCTTCACCACGAGCATCTAATCCTAATGGATTGACACTGATAGCACCATCAAATCCCCAGAAATTATATTTACGCTCGTTAATTTGAGTTGAACCAAAGTTGATATTGCTCACCGCCATCTGAACCGGTCCAAGATTTACAGACAAACTAATCGGAATCGGAATCGAACCGCCTTCGACTTCAATATTTCCATCACTGTAAATACGAAGTTTCTCTACATCAAAGCCCTGGCCTTTTGCCAGTTTGTTCATTAATGTACCCTGTGGGAATGAAACATAACAGGAAGTTCCTACGTAATAATCGTCATCTTGTTTTCCTAGTTCGAAACTATGAAAATCAAAGTTTACCAAGCCAAATAAATTGGCTTTAGGTTCGCTCGCTTTATCAAAAGAGGCGGTTAAGTTAAAATCTCCGTCGTCGTATAAGTGTCCTTCAATGTCAACACGAAAAGGTTTATCTTCTAATGGATGATCTTTAGGATATTTTAATTTATTAATTTCTAACGCGCCCTTTATGTTAGAAGAAACAACTCTGTTTTGCTTAAAAGAAATATCAAACTTATTAAAACCAACTTTGAAACTGTTCGCTAATTTGAACCACATATAATCTTTTTCAAGAACAGGGTTTGTTGCAACTAAGGATTCTAATCCAATGGTTCCGGAGATTCCGCCTTCAGTACCAATTAATAATTGTTTTCCAGTAATTTGCAGTGAAGCATCATTTTCTTTTTTGAACCATTTTCCAGGTAATTTAATTGTTGCTTTTTCAGCATACACTCCTCTGAATGCAGCTCCTCTTCCGTCAGCATCTGCTTCAGGAATATTTTTATCTCTGCTTAAATCTATTTTTAATCCCGAAAACTCTGCAATTAATCCAGTGTTTCCAATCATAGATCGGTTTAAGCTAAAGCTGGAAATATTATTAAAGATAAATCCGCGATTAGATGAATATTCTAAGCTTCCAACATCAAACTTTAAATAACTAAAATAGTTTTCCGGTAATGGCTCATCCAGAGCTATTCCGGTAACATTTTCGGTACCTGTGTAAACGGGCTGTAACCATTTATGAGGAAATTGAAGGCCAACGCTAATTTCGTTAATAGCCATTCTAAACTGAAGTGTTAAAGCCTCTTTGATATTTTTTTCGATATTGTCGAAATAGCGTGCAAATAATTTCTTTAAACGATCTAATCCTTCATTCCCTACATTTAAAAGATTATCGTAAGCAAATTTTAGCAAGTCAATGTCTAAACTTCCAATTTGCTGTGATAAGTGCTCTATCTGATTGTCAAAAGATGCATTGCTGTCATTTAAAGTGGCTAAAGCACCTGTATGTACACTATTGAACTGATTAACAAAATCAATCAGTGCATTTGCACCTGGATAAAATGTATTGATAAGTTCATTTAAAAATGTTTTTTCGTTTATTTCTGCCAATTCAAAAAGAATGCGCAAAACAGATTCAACAGTATTGTCAAATGATTCAAAGTTGAAATCATTGATATATTTTAGAATAATCCAGGAATAATCAAAACTGATTGGAATTTCAGTGTTGCCATCGACAGTTGGATTCAAAACTAACTTTAAATCCTGTGCTATAGGAATATCAATTCCTAGAGAATTGTACGTGGTTAATGTCATGCTATAAAAGCCAGAGGAATTATCATAGCTTTGACTGGCAATAAGATTTTTTACAAATACAGAATCAAAAAGACTGGCAAGTGCATCTCTAATTGCCTCTAGCTCATTTGGAATCTTGTCCAATGGTAATAATTGGCTTAATGACGGGTGCATTATTTGATTTGACATATTTTTAAATTTATTTCTTTGTTAGTGGTTTGTAGATTACGATTCAAAATATGTCTTTTGAAAAAGACATAAGTATGCTGTATTCCTCTCGTGAAAGAGAGGACAGGAAAGGTTTTGAAAAGTATTTTTGAATTTGTTTTACTACTTCATGTTGAAGTAGATTTTTTGATGCATGATGCTCTTAATTAGCTGTTTGTTTCTTTTTGATATTGCAAAGATTTACAAAAAAAAGTGCTTTAAAAAACGATTGCAAGGTTGTTGAACACTTGTATTGTAGTACTTAACAGAGTTGTACAGAAAGTGAACAACCATGCCTTTTGCAAGGTGAAAAAGCTAGTCTTTGAATGAAAAGAAAAGGGAAATTTCTCAATATTTAGAAATTGAGATTGCGAGCTCGAATTGAGCGCTTTTTTAAAGAGTTAGAGATATGAATCTCAAATTTAATGCGCTTACGGAAAGATGACGTCAGAAAAACTGTCTGTGCTTTAAGTTAAGGAAAACTACCTTTTACTGCGCTTAAAATAAAGCGCAGTATTGGGATAGTATCTTGTAAAAGATTAGTTGTAATATTCGATTTTTCTTTCGGCAACCAAAGTGGGCTCACCACTCGGTGTTCCTTCAAGAAACATATTGCATTTTATCCAGTTGTTGTGGCTGTCGTATTCGTAGGTGTAGTAAAACTTTTTTACATCTAGAGTTTGTTCAGGGAAGTCAAGGATAAATTCTTTTTCCACTACATCACCTTGCTCATTATAAATCTTGATAAAATTTTTGGTGGGATTGGATATTTCTCCTGGTCCGGTAACATAATATTTCACTGTTTCTACATAATCTTTAGTTGGATGATAGACATAATCTTCCCTGGATATAGTTTGCCCTTCTCCATAGAACAATGCTTGTGTCATACGCCCCTGATCGTCATATTTATATTTCAATTGCAAATCATTACAAAATCCATACTCGGTATTTAATGCATCAAAAACTACAGATTTTATTTGTCCTTCATTCATTGGACCAGAAACAATTTTTTGATTTACTACCTGATCTTTTTCATTATAAAAAAAAGATATCTTGATATCAAAATCTTTAGGATTGTATCTTTTAAGTGGGATTGTATCTGATGGATTTAAGACATATTCTAACTCCTCTTTTATACGACCTCTGTTGTCATAATTGTAGACATAAAA
>NZ_CADCST010000086.1 GCF_902804485.1 Flavobacterium collinsii
GGAATGGACAGGTACATATTATTATTTTTACTCTAATAAGCCTATAAAAATTTTATTCGAGCTTCTAAAAACTGAAGCTTCTAAAATTAATTTTCTTTACGAATATTCGATATGGGAGAATGAAGAATCCTTGTTTTTTTTCAAAAACAAAGAGATCTATGATTTACACATGAGTAATGGATATAATAACGATATTAATACTGAGGGTTGTTTCTCCGTTCAGGCTAAAGTTACTAATTTAAATGGAGTAGCATCTTTATTTGAATTTGATGGTGTTAGAGATTTTAATCCTCAAGAAATTAATTTAGTGTTTGATGAACTTTTTTATTATGTTTTAATAGTTCCAAATTCTATTAATGAATGCAGTTTTTCTTCTAAAATAAATGAAATTTTCAACAATGTCATTAAACAGAAATAAGAACATTTATTTCAAGGTTAAAAAAAAAGCATCCGCCGCGGCGGATGCTTTTCTGAAATTGAATAGTATTTAAGACTAGAAGTTTTTAGAAACTCCAATGTTAAATGTTCTACCAAAATTAAAATCGAAGTTTTTAACTTCTGGTCCGTTGTTATCATAGTTTAAGGTGTTGTAACCTAAACCACCGATATTAAAGTTTAAACCAAAACCTTTTTTCATATCGATGAAAAGAGCTGGTGTTATACCAATGTACATACCATCTGCTTTAGCAGTTGAAGTAAGTGACCCTGTGTACGTTTTGTCTTTTGCACTTTGAAAACCAGTTCCCAATTCAGCGAAGAAAGCGAAAGTTTGGTTCAATGGCATAGTGTAACGTAAAAACGCACCTAATTTAGTAGTGTTGTGTTTCACTTCGTTTACTCCTTGCTCCGTTTTGCTTGAACCAAAAGAAGCCTCACCCCCTACAGTCCAGTTGTCGTGAAATTGGTAACCTACTTTTGGAGAAAAATCAAATTCATTCGTTTTAACCTCATTGTTTCCTAAAGTTTTGGTTTGAGACTTGTAACCAATACCACCACCAACTAAGATTGTTCCTTTTTGTGCGTTTGCAAAGCTAACCATAGCTAATGCAAGAACCACCAACATTTTTTTCATTATAAATTATTTTAAATTTGATATCCCTTTAACAAGAACGATGCCGCAACGACTGGCTTTTATGTTTTTTTTATGATTTCTTTAAAAGACAAAAATGTAGCAATCGAGCGTATTTCTGTTTACTTTTGTAGCAAATAAAAAGTCATGTCGATAGCAGTAAACAACATATCAAAAAGTTACGGAACTCAAAAAGCGTTAAACGGAATTTCATTCTCTATTGAAAAAGGAGAAATCGTCGGATTTCTTGGTCCAAACGGAGCAGGAAAATCTACTTTAATGAAAATTTTGACCACCTATTTGTTGGCAGATAATGGCTCAGCCCTTGTAAACGGTCACGATGTCATGACGGATGCGAAAGCAGTTCAACGTTCTATTGGCTATTTACCGGAACACAATCCATTGTATTTAGATTTGTATGTTCGTGAATATTTGGCTTTTAATGCCAATGTTTATCAAGTTCCAAAATCAAGAATTGAAGAAGTCATTCAACTGACAGGACTGTCAGGTGAAAGTCATAAAAAGATAGGGCAATTGTCTAAAGGATACCGCCAGCGTGTGGGCCTTGCCAACGCTTTACTGCACGATCCGGAAGTTTTAATTCTGGACGAACCTACTACTGGACTGGACCCCAATCAGTTGATGGAAATTCGAAATGTAATTAAAAATGTAGGGAAAAATAAAACCGTTTTTTTGTCTACTCATATTATGCAAGAGGTAGAAGCCATTTGCGATCGTGTCATAATTATTGACAAAGGACAAATTGTTGCCGATAAAAAATTAGACCACCTGGTTTCTGAAGATAAAGCGCAAGTGATTGAAGTTGAATTTGATTATCAAATCGAAGAACAGCTTTTAGCAAAACTTGAAAATATTACTGCTTATAAAAACACTCACGATATGACCTGGGAGCTGACTTTTGTTTCCGAAAAAGACATGCGCCCCGCTATTTTTGATTTTGCCAACGAAAATGGTTTAAAAACACTACAACTAAATCAGAAGAATAAAAATCTGGAAGCCGTTTTTAGAGAAATTACAAAATAAACCTTCCGCTCTCAGCTTCATTTTAAAGATAAAAACCAATTTATTCTACTTTAGAATAAATTGGTTTTCTTTTTTATACTGTCTCTCCACACTTTTCTAAAAAGCCATGAAGCCCTACTTTTATTGACTTCTTCAGTAAATCACCTTTATTCTTTTCTATTTTACGCTTTTTATCAAAAATAAAAAACCTTAAAAACTAAGCAGTTAAAATATTTGTCGTAAATTTTAACTATATTTATTTAGACTTAATATAAATAGTATTATATTTGACAACTGAAATCAAATATCACTCCTATGTTTTCCACAATCCTTCCAATAAAAACCACAATTTACAAGTTATCAAACCGCTTGTCACTTCTTCAAAACATGCTTTCTGACAAACTCGAACAACTCGTTTTACAGTAAAGCGCATCTGGCAAAAAATATTGGCTACTGCTTATCCGTCCAGATTACCAAATTACTTTAAATCCCCATTGCAAAAAACATTACAAACATCATGAAGCATATTATAACATCTATTGTACTCGCATTTTCGGTCTACGGATACTCGCAGACAGAAAAAGGAAGAGACAGCATCGTCGAAACCTCGATCAATGCATTGGATGAAATTGTAATTACAAAAAAGAAGGTTTTATATACTCAAAAATCAGATCGATTGGTTTTTAATGTCGAAAATAGCATTGTTTCTGAAGGCGGTACCGCTTTAGACGTCTTATCACGCGCTCCCGGTGTTGTGGTATCACAGGACGGAGAGTTATCCATTCGTGGACAACAAGGTGTCGGGGTAATGATTAATGGTAAATTAACGCAACTTTCGCAAAAGGAACTAGCGAATTACCTAAAGTCTACAACCTCATCCAATATCAAACAAATTGAGGTGATCACCAATCCTTCTTCAAAATACGATGCCACCGGAAAGGCCGGAATCATTAATATTATTCTTAAAAAACCTAATGTGGGCGGACTTAAAGGAACGGCATTTACCAACTATGGAAGAGGCCGTAAAAACAGAACAAATTCAGGCGTAAACCTGAGTTACAACAAAGATAAGTTTGGCGTTTACGGAAATTACAGCTACACTTTCAGAGGTGAGGAAGAACGCAAAGAATTTGATCAGATTCAATACACAGACAACACCCGTCAAACTATTTCAACAAAAAACCATCAGACCTCGTTTACAGATGAACCACTGACTTCTAATAATTTTAAAATTGGAACTACCTACGAAGTTTCTCCTAAAACGAATTTAGAAGTTTATATTGATGCCAAACTGGGGCGTTACGAGAACATCGCTAACGGTAGAAATACATTGCTAAATACTTCAAATCAGGTACAATTTGATGCTATAACCTTCAACGACAGTAAAGAAAAGTGGAATGATTATACGTATGGCTTTTCAGGAGTTCATAAATTTAATACCGAAGGAAAAAACATGTCGTTTGATTTTGAGTATGAGACATCAAAGTTCAGATCGAATCAGTTTCAGAGTGCCAAAAATACAAATCCCGCAGCTATAGCTGTGAATGATCGTAGAGGCTTTATTCCGTCGCAATTGCGTGTTTTTACAGGAAAAATTGATTTCGTCAATCCGCTAAAGGAAAAACAATCGATCGAATGGGGAGTTAAAGCCAGTGTGAAAAACAATGACAACCCATCGGTTTATGAATATTACAACAACAATCAGTGGATCGTTGACCTTAACTCTACTAATCATTTTGAGTACAAAGAGCAAATTTATGCCGCTTACGCCAATTATAAATACCAATTGGAGAATTTCAATATTCAGGGAGGTTTAAGAACGGAATATACTGCCATAAATATTTTACAGAAGACCTTAAATGAAGCGCACAAAGACGATTATTTAAAATGGTTCCCAAGTGTTTCTTTGAAATATGAGCTAAGCAACGACCATTCCTTGCACGCCTCCTACAGTAAAAGAATCAACAGACCGAGTCAGTTTGATCTTAATCCGTTTCGTTTTTACGATGATTCATTCAACTATTCACAGGGGAATCCGAATTTGGTTCCGGAGATTACACATTCTACAGAAATTGGATATGCCTGGAAAAGTGCTTTTATGGCTTCGCTGTATTTCAGTAAAACCAAAGATGTTTTTACAGAGGTTTACGATTATAATCCTGCCAATAATACTACTGTGACATCCCAAATAAACGTGGACAAATCGTACAATTATGGTGTAAATATTACCAATACAGCCGAAATTTACAAATGGTGGTCAGTGAATACTCTTTTCAATATTTTCGAGAATAGATTTATGGGGAATGTGGTAAATACGGATAAAATTGATCCAATTGTTACTTTAAACCTAAGTGTTCAGAACTCGTTTACGATTACCGAAAGCTTGAAAGCCGAAGCCAACGCACAATACCAGTCAAAATCTAATCTTGGGATTTATGAAAGAGATGCTTTTTTTGATTTTAGTATTGGTATCTCAAAACAGGTGCTGGCTAAAAAAGGAAATATCAAACTTAATATTACAGACATTTTTAATACTAATAATTTTCACATCAATTCGGTTATAGCGCAAACGAGCATCAATAAAAGATACGATCTCGACAACCGTATTGCTACTATAGCCTTTACGTACAGAATATAATATTTTGGATCTTTAGTTTCCTTGTTTTTGTTTTTTTTTTGAATGAAAGAGCCTGTTGTAGTTAGCAGGCTCTTTTTGTTTGTGGGGTTAACCGTAAAGCAAGCAAGTATAGTATTTTTGCTCGCAAAGACGCAAAGACGCAGAGTTTAATTTTCTGACACTTAATATCTTGTTGAGATTATTTATCCTGCAGCATACTGCCGCAAGTAAAAAAGTCTTGAGGTTGCGGGGTCAACCGCAAAGCAGGCATAGTATTTTTTGCTCGCAAAGACGCAGAGACGCAAAGTTTAATTTTCTGGCACTTATCATCTTGTTGAGATTATTTATCCTGTAGCACACTGCCACAAGTAAAAAGACCTTGAAAATGATATTAAGAACTTTGTCAGACTGAGCGAAGTCGAAGTCCCACAAAGCAAAAAAAAAGTCTTTTGAGGAATCTTACTTCACACAAAAGACTTTAAGGAAACTAACCAACATTAAACAATTAGAATCAAACGGATTTACCCTTTTGATTTTTGTTTTTTCTTTCTTCCCCACCAAATATAAAATCCGGTAACGGGCAAACTCGCACAGATTAAACTGGCAGTGAAATAAATGATCTTGGTCGACAATCCTCCTATTGCACCAATATGAAGACTGTAATTCGATCGCATCAACCAATCCGAAAAACGTTCATTACCAATATATTTTTCTGATTTTGGAAGTAATTCAAGCGTTTTGGAGTCAAAATACAAATCTCTCCAAATGCCTTTGTACATGTCCGTACAGGCGTAAAAATCATCTTTAGGATCATCGGGAAAATGAATGATGACCGCTTCTTTATTTTCCTGGGCAATTTCTGTCCGAACCTTTTTCCAAATAAAATCGGCAGCGGCCAGCTTGTCCAATTGGGGCTTAGACAGAGGCTTTGCAACCGAAACGGTTTGTTCTTTTACTTCTTCCCATCCACCACTAATCCAGTAAGTACTTTCTCTTAACCAATGAAAACTCATTAACAATCCGGTAAACGAGATTAGCAAGGCCAGAATGAGTACATAAAACCCCATTACATTGTGCAAATCATAGTTAAGACGTTTAAACTTAGCGTCCCACTTTACTTTAAAACTGCTATTAAGGGTTGTTTTGTTCCATTTTTTCGGAAACCATAATATAAGTCCGCTTATCAGTAAAAAGAAAAAGATAAAGGTTGCCCAGGCCGTTATCTGTGCCCCAATATCCCGTTCCAGCCAAAGATTTCGATGTCCTTCATCGATAATATGAAAAAAATCTTCATGATCTACCATTCCGGTAATTTTGCCATTATAAGGATTCACATAAATCAACGAATCCGATTCGATATCGACCTTAACTGATTTGTCTAAACCATTATACCAGACCCCATGGATTTCTTTGTTGGGCAATACTTTTTGAACAGCTGCATAAATTTGGGAAGGAGGCAACAATCGCTCCGGACTTTGCGCCTCAACGTTGAGCCAGGGCGAGGTAAGCTGTTTGATTTCATGCTCAAAAACCAATATACAACCCGTAATTGCCATGATAAATACAATTATTCCTGAAGCAAGTCCCAGCCATAAGTGCAGCCAGGCATTGATTTTACTAAAACGTGATTTTCCTTTATTGGGCGGCTTGCCGGTACGACTTTTAAAAATATTCATTACAATAATAATTAGAAACTAGGACAGGATTTATAAACAAAACGGTTTGAGGATTGTTTATAAATCCTCAAACCGTTTAAAGGGGCATTAATTTAGTAGGTAAGTTTACCAATTGAAGGCAAGTAAAGACCTTCTTTAATAAGTGCTCCGGCTTTTGCAGCACCGGTTGCAATGTCAATTTGGTATACACGAGCCTGTTCTCCTGTTACAAAACTTTTGTAGGCTTTTCCGTTTTCCACAAACATACTTCCCAATCCGAAGAATTCATCTCCTCCATGATCAGGCAATCCGGTAACGGCTAAAATTGTTTTGGCAGATAAATCAAGTATTGCCGACTTGAAAATTGTTTTTGTGTTAAGGAAACTGTACACAGAATTGGCAGCATCAACTTCGGTAGGAATATAGGAAATGAAAACTTTCTCTCCTCCTAAAGGATACGCAGCAAGCACTTTTCCTTTTAGCGTACTAGACTGAAGATCAAAAAAGTAACCTGGATCAAACTTAGCATCCCCTTTTCTAATACGTAAAACTCCTGAAGAAACACCTGTAACAGGATACCCTCCGGCACGGGCATTTGAAGAGAACGTATAAACATCTCCGGATTCTGTCTGAACAATTCCGGTATTGGTATAGTAAAGTCCAATTGCGGTTGTTCTTGCATCTTTTATGGTACTTACATATTCTAAAGAAGGGTATTTGTAAACTCTTACCGTAGCATCAGATGACAATACTTTATTGCTTCCGTCACTAACATCTTTCGTATAAACCGGAACGAAAAGTTTATCTCCTGAAACTGCAGCTCCTGTTGGCCAGTACAATATTTTTTTGTTTGCCGGATTAACGCTAAAATCGTTAAACTTACGTCCATCGATAGAAACAGTAGCGGGGTTGTAAATCATCAATTCATAATCGGATGAACTACCGTCCCAGGTTGCACCAATATTGATCATTTTTTTATCGTCGGTATAACCAACTGCATAAGAAGACTCGAAAGAAAGTTTATCTCCTGCTGCTAATTTTCCTGTATTGTTTAAACGAAACGATACTGAGCCTTCATCACCTGTACTTAGAGCAAAAAAGGTATTACTCACCGGAAAACAGCTTCCTTCCTGCTCGATTCCAACTCCTTTTGCACTAATTTCTCCGGTCATTAACTGATCTATAGAATTAAAATCCAATATATACTGCGTATAATCGGCCAACCAGTATGATGCAACATATTTAGTTCCATTTACAGCTGGTGTTTCATCTTTAGACGAATCATCACTGCTGCATGAAAAGGTAGATAATGACAGAAAAGCCAATGCAAAGCATTTTGCGAATTTGTTTACAAACATGATTATAATTATTAAGGGTTATTATTAAAATTGAATTACTGCAGAAAGTATCTGAACTTCACTGAAAAAGCGCGTCCCGGTTTTTGAACCTTAAAGTAGTCGTACACCTTTATATCGGTAATATTTCGACACTCGAAAGCCAGATTGTACTTGCCGTGCAGGAAAGAATAAGCCACCATAGCATTTTGTGTAAATTGCTCCGGAATTGCTTTTTTAGTTTCCAAACTTCCTAATACCGGCCATGTTAGGTAAAAAGCATCGATATAATTGGCACTTACGTTTAAAGAAAGTTTATCGTCCTGATATTTGATATTTTTAAAATTAAACGTCAGATCAGCGTTTCCGTAGAAGATTGGAACGTTGGGCAATTGTGCATTATACAAGGCATCGGGGCTGGTCGTTCCCGTTTTGAATCTGTTTTTATTGAGGCTTTTTTGATAGGTTCCGTTCACCTCAAAATTTACGAAGTCTTTGTACCCGTATCTCAAAACACCGTCAACACCTGTTACTTGTACGTTTTGAAGGTTTTCATAAACGGTTTTGTCACCCTCTTGTCTTTCTCTGATAAAATCTTTTGCTTCTCTGTAAATGATACTCGTTTCGGCATTAAAGTGATTTTTGCTGTTCTGTGTATTAAAAGCCAGCCCCAGATTGGCATTGTCACTACTTTCCGGTTTTAATCCGATGTTACTGTTTATGGTCAACCCGTCACCCAGCATTTCTGTAGCCGATGGCAAACGATAAGCATGCTCATAAGACCCTTTAATTTGAAATTGTTCGGACAAATGGTAGGCTGAAGTTGCACCATAACCATAATTGGTCGACGATGAAGATTGCGTTACATTGTTAGCAATCATTTGAGTGGCCAAATCAAACATTTTTCCAAAACCCGAAATTGCCAATCGGTTATCGAGACCACTAAAATTGTAACTCAGTCCCAGTATGTTTTTATCAATAGTGGGTTCCCCCAGTTCAACAACTCTTAAGTATTCATTTGTTTCTTTACGTTTGTATCCTAAGTAAGAGTAGTTAACCGCCAAAGAATGCTGGTCATTTAACTGGTATTTTAGATTTGTTGTAACCTGCGAATTGGTCTCATCATAAACGTACAGGGTTTTATTTCCTAGCTCCCCCTTATCATTGGATCCGGCAAATTGTCGGTACACATAATTGCCTGTCCAGTCGTATACTCTGGAAGAAGTATCTACAGAACGGTTATTGACTAAAGCATAAGTACTGTTAACACTCAAAGACAATCCCTTGGTAAAAAGATCACTTTTTTTGAATTTCAGAGAGGTAATGAAACTTTGACTATCTGTAAAGGCCTGCCCTACGACTTTTTGCATTGTTCTTCCCTGTTGAATTTCCTTTTTGTTACCGGCTACCGCAAAACCAACAAGCAGATAATCGGCAAAACTTTTGTTTTTAAACCCGGCTTCGGCCATTATAGTCCCGGATTTATAAGCATCATGAAAGTGCTTGTATTTTTGTTCCGGCAAAAATTTCGAGGTGTTTTTATCCACCACGCTTACATCTACTTTATAATCGTTGTCGGCATAATTTGCAAAAGCGTTAATGTTGGCGATAAAACCATCTCTGCCCGAGAATCTGGTATTTATTGCGGCTCTATGGGTGTTAAACGAACCATAACTGTAAGAAGCATCGATGTAGCGGTTTACATTTTTGTTGGTAACAATATTCACAGCACCACCCAGCGCATCTGCTCCCAATTCTATAGGAACGACTCCTTTGTAAACATCAATTCGTTCGGCCATATTTACCGGAATGTTATTCAGTGTAAGTGCTGAACCATAGCTGTCCATAGGCACTCCGTCTAGAAAGAATCTAACCTGATTGCCGGAGAAACCATTCAGCGAAAAATTAAATGCCGATCCCAATCCTCCATATTCACGAATGCGAACTCCAGTTGTTTTATTCAAAACCTGATTCAAATCAGCAGACGTATTATAGGTTTTCTTTAAATCTATGGCAGTAATATTGTAAGCCTGCTCACGTGCTCTTTGGACTTTGGACTTTCCTGTCACGGCAACTTCATTTAAAGTAGCCATATCTTCTTCCATAGTAATATTTTGAGTTGGTTTTCCTCCCTGCTTCAAAAAAATTGCCGATTCGGTTGTTTTATACCCTACATGAGTAACGAGCAAAATATAATCTCCCGATTCGGCACTAATTTTATATTCTCCTTTATTGTTGGTTAGGGTTCTGTATTCCGTTCCTTTTAAAGCAACCGAAACTCCTTCGGCAGTTTTCCCCAAATGAGTCATAATAACTCCGGTTAAATTTACTTTGTTCTTTTGCGAGTACCCCTGAAGTGAAGTGAAAGAAATGACGATCAAGAGCATTAATCTACTTATTTGCATCCGTTAAATTTTGGTTTGAAAATTAAATTAGCAACAAAATTAGGCTCTCAAAAGGGTTTTTCCAAACTATTTTTAATTATTCTAAATAAGAATAATAATTAACTTTTAAACCTAAGAATAAATAACGAACAAGTACATTCTTAAAGAATAATTAAATTTACCTTAATATTTCATTAATATTTTATCGCGTAAAAGTTAAAAATTTCAGCACTCACTTCTTTAAAATCCCAAAAAAGAACAAAAAAAAGCCCGATCGCAATGCAATCGGGCCTTCAAAAATTCAGTTAACCGGATTAAATATCCAACTCTGAAATGGTGTTTTTTATTTCTTCCATAATGATTCTAATGTCATTTTCGGTGGTACGCCAATTGACAAAAGAAGCTCTGATTCCTTTACGGTTTTGGTAAACCGTTGGTGTCATAAATACTTTTCCGGTATCATTTAAATGCGTCAAAAATTTACTTACATGTTCCCGATTGTCCTCTCCTCTTAGCGTAAAACAAACATTATTCAGTCGGATTGGAGCCAACAGTTCGAAGTTCTCATCTTCGATAAGGGCGTTTGCAAAATGCAGTGCCAATGCCGTACTTTTCTCTATGATGTCTTTAAATCCTTCTTTTCCGTAAGCCAGTAAAGAGAACCAAACCGGTAATGCTCTTAATCGGCGTGAATTTTCGGGCAATACGTTCAGGTAGTTAAAATTCTCTAACGGGTTTCCTAAATAAGGGGCATTAGAATTCTGAAACGTTTCGATTTGCAGTCCAATATGCTCTTTTTTAATTAAATAAAAAGCGCTTTCATAAGGTACGTTTAACCATTTATGGCAATCAATTGTAATACTGTCTGCTCCATCCCATCCTTCCACAAGATGTCTGAATTTTTCAGAAACCGCAGCAAATCCACCAAAAGCAGCATCAATATGCCACCAGAAATTGTATTTTTCTCTAAGTTTGGCAATAGCCACAAAATCATCAAAATCGGCTGTATTCACTGTTCCCGCGCTCGAAATCAGGATAAATGGCTCTCCATTTAAACTTTCTATATTCTTCTGCAGGTCGTCGATATCAATAGCTTCTCTATTACCTTCTGCGGTTTTAAGCACCGTATAATTGTTACTTCCAATCCCCAGCATCGATAATGTTTTTATGGATGAAGAATGAGGTGTCGCAGTTAAGATATTTATGGGCTCCGAAATTCCATTTTTAGCAAAGTCTTTCCCCAACTGCGCTCCCAGCCATTGTCTTGCCACACCCAAACAGGTAAAATTGGACATTGTCGCTCCTGTAACAAATCCTCCTAAAAATGATTCCGGCAACTCCAACAACTGTCGCAATAAATGGATAGTCTCGAACTCGATTAAAGCCGAAGTCCCTCCCTGGCCTTTTACCGCCTGCGTATTCTGATCATAGACTGTCGACAGCCAATCTCCCACAATAGCCGCCGGTGTAGATCCTCCGGTTACAAAACCTAAATATCTTGGACCCGGTGAAGCTACCATCAAGGGTGCCAGTCTTTGATTAAACTCTTCTAAAGCTGCTAAGGATCCTAAACCTGTCTCGTTTAGTTTTCGGGTTGGATCAATTGTTTTCTTACTGGAAGTGGAAATGTTTTCAAGATTGTCCAAAAACGCTATTCCGTACTGTTTTGTTTTCTCCAGGATGTTTTCAAGATCATTGAGATCATTTTGAAGTATTGAATTCATTGTAAACTACTTTTTTACGCCTAGCTGTAAAACTTCCCTGCTACTAAAAATTGCCACACGGATTTTACAGGTTAAGCAGATTAACGCTGATTTTAGTATTTAAGTTAATTCGTTGGGTATAATTTATTTTAACACATAGGAACATAGATTTTTCCAGCCGAAAAAAGACGTTTCACTTTTAATAAAACACAGAAACGGCATGAAAAAAATATGTTTCTTCTAAACATTCTTTTCACATCTTACATTTCACATTTCACATCCTAAAATCGATTCTCCTATATGTCAAGTCCTTTTTTTGTTATGAAGAAAGCCCGCTACCACTTCGTTTTTTCGGAAAACCTCGAGACGACCATCGAACAAATGAGATCGCCATTGACATTTAGCAAAGTCGCTATCGGGTCGACCAGAGTTCCTAAAATCATGGCAACTGGCAGGGCTTGTTCCATTGGCAGTCCGTAAACTGTGATGGCCAGAACTTCTCCGATATAACCTCCATTTGGAATTCCTCCTTCTACAATTGAAACGATTACGGTAATTCCAAGCGCTAAAAGTATGGTCGAAGGTGCCGTAAAATCTTTTCCAAACATGGCAAAAAGAACGGTTATTTTAAGGATAGAAGACATACTCGAACCGTCTTTATGCAAGGGCGCTCCAAGCGGAATGACCAAATTGCGAACGTGCTTAGGAATGTTCATCTTCTCAGCGGCTTCCAGATTCGCAGGAATGGTGGCAATACTGCTACAGGTTCCAACCGCCGTTAAAGCCGGCGTAATGTTATTGCTCCAAAATACCACAAAAGCACTTTTCCCTCCGGCCACTAAGGCGTACAAACTAAAAAACACAAAGAAATAGAAGATGCAGGCCGCATAATAAACACCCAAAGGCTTGGCATAAACGCCAAACAATTGCGGGCCAAAAACTCCAACCTGATAGGCAAAATAAGCCCCCAAACCAATTGGAGCCAATTTCATAATGAGGTTCAAAAGCTGCTTCATGACTTCGTTACCTGAATCCAAAAAACTTCTGAAAGCGCTACCTTTTTCTCCGGATTGCAGACTCGCAAAACCAATTAAAAAAGAAAAAATAATAAGTGCCAGCATACTTTTTCGGGACAGCAATTCAAAGAAATCATTTACGGTAACCAGCTGTGCTATTTGCTCACCAATGCTTCCTGATTGGATGTTTTCTATCGGGACTTTAGACACTATAATATTCTGATGAATTGGAAAAAGATATACTGCCAAAATCATTACGATTGCCGAAATTAAAACGGTGCTTAAAAAAACCAAAACCATGATTACAAACAATTTACCCAATTTCTCTGTTCTTTCCAAACTGGCAATTGAAGACGCAATGGTAAAGAAAATTAAAGGGATAATCGCCGTAAAGAGCAGGTTGAGGAAAATATCTCCCAATGGTTTTATGACCTCAACTTTTTCCTTGAAAACCAATCCCAAAATACTTCCAAGCAGGATTCCACCTAAAAGCAATAGAATACTGCTGTAACTTTTTAGAAAATCGATCTTTTTAATCTCCATAATTTTAAAGGATTACATTCAGAAATAGCAACATAAAATAAAGTCAATTAAATTACTCAAAAAAGGAGTACTAAAATTAACTGTACAATTTTTTAATTCCAAGGAGCCAAATTACTCCCGAATCTATAAAAATATTTTAAAAAAAAACGGTGATGAAGATCAGCAGATCAACGTTTTCCTAATACCAAAGTTGTAAAAGCTCTGTCTACCCATTCGCCCAGTTTACTTTTTACACTTTCAGTCAGCGTTTCTTTATGCACGACTTGGAAAGCTGTTTTCTCAATCAAACTTTCCGCTTTTTCAGTACTGTAAAGATTGAATTCGAACTGAGTAAAAGGAAGCTGTTTCATAAAACTTTCTTCAGCAAAGGTGATGCAAAAAGTCCCCTCCGGTTTTAAAACTCTGTAAATTTCTGAGAGTAACTTCTCCGGTTCCTGCCAAAAGTAAATGGTGTTTACCGTGAATATTTTATCAAAAGAGGCTTCTTCAAATGGAATATCGGTTCCGTTATAAAGAGAAAAGTGAGCCTGTTTTTTAGCTACAAAAGCGACATTAATTTGTTGTGCTTCCTGACACATTAACTCCGACATTTCAAGTCCGTAGTAAGTCAGATCCTGAGCTTGCTCTAGTACATACTCTAAATGTCCGGCATTTCCGTGGCCTAATTCTAAAATTGTATTTCCCGATATTACGTGCAGATTTTGAACGGAATGGCGCGTCATATTGATGTTGATTTCATGCATCATATTCGCCATTTCTATTCCTTTTTCTCCTGTAGGATGCTTTAGCTGAGAGGCTATTGCCTGTAATTCTTCTTTTTTCATCGTCTTTAAAATAAATTCAAAATTAGTCCTAAAAAGTAATTATCGGTAAAATTTTGTCTTTTCAACCGAAGGGAGACTCGAGTGATTGTGATTTCTCCCTTTGGTCGAAACGATAAACTTTATGCTGAAACTCTTAAAAAATCTGCCTTGCAATCTGGCGGATATTCTCTGATTTCCCCATTGAATAATAATGTAAAACAGGGACTCCGGCAGCTTTTAATTCTAATGATTGCTGAATGGCCCACTCGATTCCGACTTGCTTGATTTCGGCATTATTTTTACATTTATCCACAGCATCAATTAAATCCTCAGGAAGGTCGATTCTAAAAATCTGAGGCAAAATCTGTAAATGTCTTTGAACCGCAATTGGCTTAATTCCTGGAATAATTGGAATTGTGATGCCAATTTCTCTTGCCTTTTCAACAAAAGTAAAGTATTTCGCATTGTCAAAAAACATTTGTGTCACAACATAATCGGCTCCTGCATCTACTTTTTCTTTCAATCTTTTTAAATCAGATTGTAAAGAAGGGGATTCTAAATGTTTCTCCGGATAACCCGCAACACCAATACAAAAATCAGCCTTATTATCAGCATCCATCACTTCATGCAGATATTTTCCGCGGTTTAAGTCGTTGATTTGACGAACCAGATCAATCGCAAACCTATTTCCTCCGGCTTTTGGCACAAAAGACTGTTCGTCTTTCATGGCGTCACCACGAAGTGCCATTACGTTATTGATTCCTAAATACTGACAGTCTACCAGCATGTATTCGGTTTCTTCCTGTGTGAAACCGCCACAAAGCAAATGCGGCACGGTATCTACATTATATTTATGTTTGATAGAAGCACAAATTCCAAGTGTTCCCGGACGCATACGTGTTAATTTTTTGTCTAAAAGTCCGTTGCCTTTATCAATATAGATATACTCTTCGCGCGAAGTGGTTACATCGATAAATGGAGGTTTAAATTCCATCAAAGGATCGATGTTGTCATATAATTCCTGAATGCTTTTTCCCTTTTGAGGTGGAATAAGTTCAAACGAGAATAATGTATTTCCTTTCGCGTTTTCTATATGTTCTGTTACTTTCATTCTTTATAGTTGATAGTTTTTGGTTGATGGTTGATAGTTTATTTTGCAGGTGAAAATAACAACCGTCAACTATATTAATTTTTTATAATAGTTAATAAACCCATTCAATAGTTTTTTACATGTTTGAATCTGTTCAAAAGCAATATTGAAATTATTTTTATCTATGTAATTTTGATCAAGTGCTAAATAATATTGTGTTTCCAACTCATATAATGATCCTCTTGAAATATGAAGAAAATGTATTGTATCTTTAGATGTCTGACGTCCACAACCTTCAGCAATATTTGAAGGTATTGAAATCGCAGCTCTTCTCATTTGATTTGTCAATCCAAATAATTCTTCTTTTGGAAACAGTTTAGAAGAATCATATAACAAATTCACCAATTTCCTAGCTTCCAACCAAACTTCCAATTCACTGTATTCCATTTTAGTTTTTCGTTAATAATTGTTGGTTGATGGCACTTTGAGTTAAAATCTATCAACCAAAAACCAACAACCATCAACCAAATTAATCCGCTATATTAGGGTTCAACCATTTCATTGCATAGTCGGTTGAAACACTGCGTCGTTTGGCATAGTCAACTACCTGATCCTCTTTTATTTTCCCAAGTCCGAAATATTTACTTTCCGGATTTCCAAAATAGTATCCTGAAACGGATGAAGCCGGCCACATCGCCATGCTTTCGGTTAATGTTACGCCTATTTCTTTTTCTACATTTAAAAGTTTCCAGATTGTTGGTTTCTCCAAATGGTCAGGACATGCCGGATAACCCGGAGCAGGACGGATTCCTTTGTACTCTTCAGAAATCATTTCTTCGTTAGTTAAGCTCTCTTCTGATGAATATCCCCAGATTTCTTTACGTATTTTTTCATGAAGATATTCAGCGAAAGCCTCGGCAAAACGATCCGCTAATGCTTTTACCATAATCGAATTATAATCGTCCAGGTCCTTCTCAAATTCAGCTGCCCATTCGTCAACACCAAAACCAGTTGTTACGCAGAATGCTCCCATATAATCAACTTTCCCGCTTTCTTTCGGAGCGATAAAATCAGCTAATGCAATATTGGGCGCCCCTTTTGTTTTTTGTGATTGCTGACGTAAGGTCAAAAATGTCTGCAGCGGCTTTCCGTTTTCATCCGTCAATTCAATATCATCATCGTTGATCTGATTGGCTGGAAAGATTCCGTAAATACCTTTCGCAGATAGTTTTTTCTCTTCCAAAATTACTTTCAGCATTGCCTGTGCATCCGCATAAACAGAAGTCGCTTCTTTCCCTACAACCTCATCTGTTAATATTGCCGGGTATTTTCCAAACAATTCCCAGGTTCTGAAAAACGGTGTCCAGTCGATATACGGAACCAAAACGTCCAAATCGACTTCAACAATCTGCTCTCCAATTATATTTGGCTTCACCGGATTGAAATTTTCCCAATCCAATTGTAATTTGTTTTTACGCGCGTCTTCAATGCTTAAGAAATTCTTATCTCTCGAACGATTCAAAAATGTTTCTCTAAAAGAATCATACTCTGCACGAATATCGCTTGCATATATTTTACGATTATGATCTAATAAATTTCCTGCAACAGTAACGGCTCTCGAAGCATCGTTTACGTGAATTACAGTTTCTCTATATTGAGGCGCAATTTTCACGGCTGTATGCGCGCGCGAAGTGGTTGCTCCACCAATCATAATCGGAATTTTAATTCCTTGTTTGTCTAGTTCTTTGGCCAGATACACCATTTCGTCAAGCGAAGGCGTAATCAATCCGCTTAATCCAATAATATCTACATTGTGTTCTATAGCAGCTGCAATAATTTTTTCCGGAGGCACCATTACGCCAAGATCTACAATCTCGTAATTGTTACAGGCCAAAACCACCGAAACAATGTTTTTACCAATGTCGTGAACGTCTCCTTTTACAGTAGCCATCAGGATTTTTCCGTTTCCTTGTTTGTCTCCAGCCTGTTTACTGGCTTCAATGTAAGGCAATAAATACGCTACGGCTTTTTTCATTACACGTGCCGATTTTACTACCTGTGGCAGGAACATTTTTCCGCTTCCGAACAAATCTCCCACGACATTCATTCCGGTCATCAAATTGATTTCGATAACTTCAATTGGTTTTGTAGCAGCCAAACGTGCTTCTTCCACATCTTCTTCAATAAAAGCATCAACTCCTTTAACCAGTGAGTGCGTAATACGTTCCTGAACGGTTCCCAAACGCCATTCCTGAATTGCTTTTTCATCTGATTTTACTTCTCCTTTTACATTCTCTGCAAAATCTAAAAGCCGTTCGGTTGCATCGTCACGTCTGTCCAGAATTACGTCCTCAACATGTTCCAGTAAATCTTTTGGAATGTCATCGTAAATCGAAAGCATTTCCGGATTCACGATTCCCATAGTCATTCCGTTCTTGATTGCATGGTACAAAAATACCGAGTGCATCGCTTCACGAACGGTGTCATTTCCTCTAAAAGAAAACGAAACGTTACTTACTCCCCCACTAATATGTGCATGTGGTAAGTTATCACGAACCCATTTTGTTCCCCTGAAGAAATCCAGAGCATTCAAACGGTGTTCTTCCATTCCGGTTGCAACCGGGAAAATATTCAAATCAAAAATGATATCCTGTGGAGGAAAATCAACTTTGTTGACTAATATATCATAGGAACGCTGACAAATTTCAACTCTTCGCTCATAATTATCAGCCTGACCCACTTCGTCAAAAGCCATGATTATAGCTGCCGCTCCGTAGCGCTTGATTAATTTAGCATGATGAATAAAGGCTTCTTCTCCTTCTTTTAACGAAATCGAGTTTACAACGCTTTTCCCCTGTACTACTTTAAGACCCGCCTCTATGATTTCCCATTTCGAACTGTCGATCATAATAGGTACTCTCGAAATGTCCGGTTCTGATGCAATTAAATTCAAAAATTTAGTCATTGCCTGAACTCCATCAAGCATTCCTTCATCCATATTAATATCGATGATTTGTGCTCCTCCTTCTACCTGTTGTCTTGCAATATCAAGTGCCTCATCATATTTCTCTTCCTTGATTAAGCGAAGGAATTTTCTGGAACCCGTTACATTCGTACGTTCCCCAATGTTTACAAAAACACTGGTAGGTGTAATAATTAACGGTTCTAATCCTGCTAATACAAGGTCTCTTCTATTTTCTGCCATTTTATTTAAGTTACTGAGATCCTAAGATGCTTAGAGTCTAAGTTTTTTATTCTATTTTCTTTTTGCAAGGTTTTTAAAACCTTGTAGGTATATTCGTTTACCGATATGTTGTTCCTATCGGAACATTTATTTCCATTTTGGCTCTTCTACATATTGTATGTTACAACTGCAACACATATAATGTTTCGTTTCTATGGAACTCTTACTTATCACTCATTTTTTTCAACGGAATAAATTCCGTTACTACAAAATATATCGTTCCTACGGAACTTTTTAAGAGTCTTAGGCTCGGGCTATTTTGCAGGGATGGATTTTAATCCATTCCCGAAATCAATAAAATTATATTACGTAAGAACAGGTGCCACTCTCGGTTTATAATCCTTCGCTACCTCAGCAATTAATCGAATATGATCCGGAGTTGTTCCGCAACAACCTCCAATAATATTGATTAAATTATCGTCTAAATATTCTTTGATTAAGGCTTGAGTCTGCTCTGGGGTTTCGTCGTATTGCCCGAAAGCGTTTGGCAAACCTGCATTTGGATGTGCCGAAACATTAAACTGCGTATGTTGTGATAATGTTTTCAAATACGGTTTCAACAAATCGGCTCCTAATGCACAATTGAAACCTACGCTTAATAACGGAATATGAGATACCGAAATCAGGAATGCCTCCACCGTTTGCCCTGAAAGTGTTCTTCCTGAAGCATCCGTGATGGTTCCCGAAACCATGATTGGAATATCCAGATTGCGCTCTTCTTTTACTTCTTCAATCGCAAAAAGTGCCGCTTTGGCATTTAAGGTGTCGAAAATCGTTTCTACTAATAATAGATCACATCCACCATCCATTAATGCTTCTGCCTGCTGTTTATAGGCAATTCGCAAATCATCAAATGTTACAGCTCTGTATCCAGGATCATTTACATCCGGTGACATACTTGCCGTTCTGTTTGTTGGTCCGATTGAACCAGCAACAAAACGTGGTTTGTCCGGATTTTTAGCTGTAAACTCATCTGCTACTTCACGGGCAATTTTAGCCGATTCGTAGTTCAATTCATAAACCAAATCTTCCAGGAAATAGTCGGCCATACCGATCGTAGTTCCTGAAAAAGTATTGGTTTCTACAATGTCTGCACCTGCTTCATAATAAGCAGCGTGAACATCGCGGATTGCTTGTGGTTGTGTTATGGATAGTAAATCGTTGTTTCCTTTTAAGGGATGAGGGAAATCTTTGAAACGCTCTCCTCTAAAATCTTCTTCAGAGAAATTATAGCGTTGCAGCATCGTTCCCATTGCCCCGTCAAGGATTAGGATATTTTTTTTTATTGCTTCCTGAATTGTTATTGCCATTACTTTTTATCTTTTAGCTACTAAGACGCTAAGGCGCTAAGATGCTAAGTTTTTTTACTTACTTGATCATACCTGACAGGTTTTTGAAACCTGTTAGGACACGTTATTTTGATTCACATTAATTCCAAAAATTCACTATTGATGGCTCTTTAGCCCCGATTGAAGTGGAAATCCTTTTGTCCGCCGCGGCGGATAAAAGATTGCAACGAAAAGCGGGAACGATTGACGGCAAAAATGCGCCAATAATTCGCTCATGATACTGAATTCAGTAAAATAATATTGTAAGGTTGTCAGGAAAAGTTTGAGAAATACGAGTAATGTATTTGTGTTATCTATCTTAAATACAATGAATTTGTATTAAGTAGAATGTAGCACCTTCTTTATGATAAAGGGTTGCTAAGGTTTCATTGGGTCTTTCCCTCCGCCTTTCGTGATAACTTTCAATAATTTTAAGAACAGTGCAAAGTAAAGACATAAGCTTAACAATTGCAAGTTTTTTTTAAGTTTCTGAGGGGCTAAGGTCCTTTTTAAGGCGCTGAGAGACTAAAACTCTAAGATACTGAGTTTCTAAGTTTAAGTTTGGGCTATTATTTTTCAAATATAGCCCACGGTTTCAACCGTGGGACACGATGGTGATAAATTGTTTTTATATCAATGCGTTGTGTTCATGCATTGTGTTCCAGTGGTTGAAACCACCGGCTATGTTTTGTATATTTAAAAAAAATAAAGCCCAAACTAAAAGTTTGAGCTTTACTATATTAAAAATCTTAGCACCTTAGTATCTTAGAGCCTCAGCCCCTCAAAACTAAACTATCGCTTTAACAACTGCTTTTGGAGCTTCTTTACGAGTTCCGTCGAAACCATCTACTCCAGAAACTGTTGTATACTTTAAAACATATTTTTTACCTGGATTGATAATTTGGTATGCGGCCTGGCACATTAAAGTTGCTTCGTGGAATCCACAAAGAATCAGTTTTAATTTTCCAGGATAAGTATTTACGTCTCCAATGGCAAAGATTCCCGGAATATTGGTTTGATAATCTAATGCATTATTTACTTTAATAGCATTTTTCTCGATTTCTAATCCCCAATCTCCGATTGGTCCTAACTTTGGCGTTAGCCCGAAAAGCGGAATAAAATAGTCCGTTTCGATTTTACGGTGTGCCCCGTTTTCTTCGATATCTAATGATTCAATATGCTCAGCACCATTGATTCCGATTACTTCTGCCGGTGTAATTAATTTAATTTTTCCAGCAGTTTTTAGTTCTTGTACTTTTTCTACAGAATCTAAAGCTCCTCTGAATTCGTTTCTACGGTGAATCAAAGTAACTTCTGAAGCTACATTCGCCAAAAAGATACTCCAGTCTAATGCTGAATCTCCTCCTCCGGCGATTACCACTCTTTTGTCTCTGAATTTCTCCGGATTTTTGATGAAGTATTTTACTCCTTTATCTTCATAAAACTCAATATCTTCGATAAGTGGCTTACGTGGTTCAAAACTTCCCAAACCTCCGGCGATAGCAATAACCGATGCGTGAAATTTAGTCCCTTTATTCGAGGTTACAATAAAACTTCCGTCTTCTTGTTTGTCAATCGTTTCTGCACGCTCTCCTAAAGTAAAACCAGGTTCAAATTGTTTGATTTGCTCTTGCAATCCATCAATTAAATCTCCAGCTAATACTTCCGGGAATCCAGGAATATCATAAATAGGCTTTTTTGGATACAATTCTGAAAGTTGACCTCCTGCTTGTGGTAAAGCATCTAAAATATGACATTTTAATTTTAATAATCCTGCCTCGAAAACGGCAAATAAACCTGTTGGGCCTGCTCCAATTATAAGTATATCTGTTTTAATCATTATGTTGTTGTTTATAATCATTCTTAATAATGCAAAGGAACGAATAATTTATTCTATTTTCAATGATTTTTGTCATTGATTTCTTTGCGGAATTTTTTACTCTTTATTTTTTAATGAAGCGGTTATTTCGTTCATTTTTTTAACCTTCTCTTCAAAATTACCTTTTAATGTCTTTCGATATTCATTAAGGTTTTCGACCATTTTATTGATATCCTCGGGAATTACCTCTTCAAAAAACTCACGAAGTCTTTTGGCTGTTGTTGGCGATTTTCCGTTGGTCGAAATGGCAATTTTCACATTGCCTTTGGTTACAATTCCTCCCAAATAATAATCACACAAATCCGGTGTATCGGCTATATTACAAATCAAATAACGCTTTCGGGATAATTCGTATACCTTTTTATTGACTTTTAAATCATCGGTACAGGCAATTACCATATGGCGTTTTTTGAGCATTTTCTTTTTGAACTTCGATTTTGTCAATGTAATCGAAGGATGTTTCTCAGCCAAAATCTTTATTTCTAAATGAAAATTTGGCGCTACTACCTCAACATTTGCATTAGGGCTCGACTTTAACAAAAAAGAGAGTTTTTCTAATCCTACATTTCCTCCGCCAACAATCAGAACATTTAGATTGTGAAGTTTTAGGAATACGGGATATAATTCGTTTTGTTCCATTTTAATTTTTATTACCGATATAAAGTTCGTTCAGAACAATTTATCATGCAAACATCGGATTAAAACCTGAAGCTACAAAATTGGTTGTACCTGATGAAACAATTATTAACGAATCATTTCATTTGGGAGGAACTCTTCATAAAACCCTTTTAGTTTGTTGCTTTCGCGAACAACCTCTCCAAGAACGATAATTGCTGGTGAGCTTAGTTTCTTCTCCTTTACAATTTCTAAAATCGAATCTACCGTTCCTACACCTACTTTTTCATCGGCCAACGTTCCGTTTTGAATAATCGCTACGGGTAAATTTCCTTTGCTTTCTTTCTGAAATAAATCAATAATCTGAGGCAATTTGTGCATTCCCATCAAAATTACGACTGTTGCTGACGATTGTGCAGCCAAAGCAACATCCGACGACAATTTCCTGTCAGAAGTTGTACCTGTTATGGCCCAAAAACTTTCGGAAACTCCTCTTTTAGTGATTGATATTCCCTGACTCGCCGGAACTGCCACTACCGAAGATATTCCGGGAACTACAAATGTCTCTATTCCAAAACTTTCTATAAATTCAATTTCTTCACTTCCGCGTCCAAAAATAAACGGGTCACCACCTTTTAAACGCACTACATTTCCGTACGTTAATGCATTATCAACAATCAATTGATTGATCTGATCCTGTGTATAAGCATGATTCCCTATTTTTTTTCCCACAAAAATTCGAATCGCATTTTTGGGAGCGTGCGCTAATATTTCCTCATTAGCCAATGCATCGTACAAAACCACATTCGCTTCAGCAAGTGCTTTTACGGCTTTGAGCGTAAGCAAATCCGGATCGCCGGGACCCGCACCAACTAAAGTTACTTTTGGTTTGATATTAAGCATTTTCTAATTCTTGAGCTCTATATTTTTCTATCGTATCAAAAAATGCAATTCCTTCCTGAATGTATTGTTTTGCAAAAGCTTCAGAGGGTTGTATTGCATTGATTTGATACACTAATTCTCTAAATGATGTTGCCAGTTCAATTTTACCGGCTGCAATGAAAACGGTATCAAATAAATCAACGATTCCTGCATGATTGTTTGTTTTTTCGTTTTCAGAAAGCAGCAACGCTTTTGCGCCGTTTACAAATCCGGCGTATGCATGGTAAATAGCATCCGACCATTTATTTTCGTCAAAAGATTCCTGAGCAAAAGTCAGTTTATCTTTGGCTTCCAACAATAAAGTCGCCACCAAATCAATCACTACTCCGGCACATTCTCCAACTCCAACAGCTTTTACGTAATTGTCAGCATTACCCCAATCTACAAAATCAGCTTCGGTTAAGTTCGTTACGTCTGATAAAGGCTTTAAAATTTCATAGAAATATTTCTCACCTTTTTCATCATAGTAATTCAGAAATTTTTGTCCATTTGCATTCGCATTAAAATCATTTAAAATGGTACGCAAAGCATCCGGTCCTCTTCGGCTTGGAATTTTGATTACTTTATCGGCAAAACGTCCTGCTCCATTTCCTAATCTGCCTCCGCCTAATAAAACCTGTAAAGCCGGAGCTACCAGTTTCCCTGAATTGATTGACATTCCCTGAAATCCAATCGCTGACATATTGTGCTGTCCGCAAGCATTCATACAACCACTAATTTTAATTTCAATTTCGCGGTTGTTTAAATACTGAGGATATTCAGCACTTAATACTTTCTCTAATTCTTCTGCAATTCCGGTACTACTTGCAATCCCCAAATTGCAAGTATCTGTACCCGGACATGCTGTAATATCTGCCGTTGAATTATATCCCAGATGAACAAAATTCAACTTAGCTAATTCCTGATAGAAGAAAGGTAAGTTCTCTTCTTTCACATGACGTATTACAATATTTTGACGCAATGAAAAACGAAGTTCATTTGCGGCGTAGTTTTTAATTAAATCAGCTAATAATCTGGCTTTATCGGTGTAAAAATCTCCTAATAAAACTTTGATTCCTATAGCATAATAACCTGCCTGTTTCTGAGCGATTACATTTGATTTTTTCCAGGCTTCATAAGCTTCCGTATCTTCAATTGTAACTTGCGGAACTTCCAATAAAGGTTCCGGAATTGGTCCGTCAAAAGCAGTTGTATCAATTTCGTAGGTTTCAAAAGCGATTGCTTTTTTCTCTTTTTCAACCAAATCAAGGAAAACATCTCTTCCCATTTCTTTGATTAAAAATTTCATACGGGCTTTCATTCTTTTTGCACGCTCACCGTATCTGTCAAAAATACGAATAATGCCTTCTGCCGTTGGAATAATCTGATTCGCCGGTACAAACTCTGAAAGCAATTCGGCATGGGCTGGCTGAGAACCTAATCCTCCACCAAACATAATTTTGAAACCACGCTCGCCATTAACAATTTTTGGAATAAATCCTAAATCATGCAAATAACTCAAAGCAGTATCTTCGTCTGAAGAAGAGAACGAAATTTTGAACTTACGCCCCATTTCCTGACAGATTGGGTTTCTTAACAGATATTGAAAAAGTCCGTGTGCGTAAGGCGAAACGTCAAACGGTTCGTTAACATCTACACCTGCTAATTCGCTTCCGGTAATGTTTCTAACGGTATTACCGCAAGCTTCACGTAAAGTAACATCGTCTTTAGCCAAATTTGCCCAAAGCTCGGGAGTTCTGTCCAGACTTACATAGTGAATCTGAATATCCTGACGCGTCGTAATATGCAAACGTCCTGTAGAATATTCATCAGAAACTTTTGTAATACGGATCAATTGTTCGCTTGTTACTTTACCATAAGGCAATTTAATACGAATCATTTGAACACCTTCCTGACGCTGCCCGTAAATTCCACGCGCTAAACGAAGACTACGAAAACGTTCATCATCAATTTTTCCTCCACGGAACAAATGAATCTTTTTTTCTAAATCGATAATCTCTTTCTGAACTACCGGATTTTCTATTTCTGTTCTAAAACTTTCCATTTTTTTTCGCTTTAGGCTTTAAGCTGTAGGCTATAAGCTTTTTAAACTTTGTGTTTTTTTAATGCTTTAGGCTTTAAGCAATAAGCTGTAGGCTTCTTGCATACCTTTTTATACGTTTTTTGCTAAAAGCTTACAGCCTAAAGCTTATTGCTTACAGCGGTAAAATTGCTTACAGCAGGTTTACCTAATAAATCCTACTCCTGCCGTTGTATTTGTTGCGGTATCAATTAAGATAAATGCGCCGTTTGATTTATTATCGTTGTAGGCATCAAAATATAAAGGCTTGCTTAATTTGATGTTTACTTCTCCAATTTCGTTGATGGCTAATTGTGAAGCTTCTTTTGTTCCGGAATAATCCGTTGAGATGGTATTTTTAATACTTTCTACTTTTGCCAAAACCGAATTGGTGTTGTGCTGAACGATATATTTTGTCCCCGGAACCAGTTTTTTACTGTCCATCCAGCATACTGTTGTAGTGATTTCTTTTTCAATTTTTGGAAGTTCTGACGATTTTACAATCATATCACCTCTTGTCACATTGATATCATTTTCTAATTCGATGGTGATCGAAGAGCCTGCAACGGCTTCATCAAATTGTTTGTCGAAAAAATGAATTTTTGAAACTTTTGATTCTGTCAATGATGGAAGTACCGTAACAGCGTCTCCTACTTTTATTGAGTTTCCGTATAATTTCCCGGCATAACCTCTAAAATCATGGTATTCTTCTGTTTTTGGACGAATTACTGTCTGAACGGGGAAACGTGCTTTTCCTGCTTCAAAAACATCTGAAGAATGTAACCCTTCTAAATGCTCCAACACCGTTTGTCCATCGTACCACTTCATGTTTTCTGATTTGTCCACAACATTCCCTCCGTTGATGGCACTAAGCGGAATGTAACTTACGTTTTGTTCTTTGAAAGTACTCTTAGCATTTAAAGCCTGGAAATCGGCTTTGATTTTATTGAAAACTTCCTCTGAATAATCCACTAAATCCATTTTGTTGATCGCAACAATTACCTCTTTTACTCTCAATAAATTATTGATGAAAAAATGACGGTATGTTTGCTCGATTACTCCTTTTCTGGCATCAATTAAGATGATCGACACTTGAGAAGTCGAAGCTCCTGTTACCATGTTTCTGGTATATTCTACGTGCCCCGGAGTATCGGCAATAATGTAACTTTTCTTTGCAGTCGAGAAATAAATGTGCGCCACATCAATTGTGATTCCTTGTTCTCTCTCCGCCACTAATCCGTCAGTTGCCAGTGAAAAATCAAGATAATCGTATCCTTTTTGCTTGCTGCTTTTCTCGATCGCTTCGATTTTATCTGTAGTCAATGATTTTGTATCGTACAGTAATCTTCCGATCAAAGTACTTTTCCCGTCATCTACACTTCCTGCTGTTGCTATTTTTAAAACTTCCATCTTATATATTGTTTCAGGTTTAAAGTTTCAGGTTTCATGTTCTCTCGAAACTTATAAATCTGTATGTTTTTTGTTTTCTTGATTCTACTTTTTAATTATCAATTATCAATTAAAAATATCCTTGTTGTTTTCTCTTTTCCATTGCAGCTTCAGAACGTTTGTCGTCAATTCTGGCTCCTCTTTCAGAAATCGTAGAGCTTCTGATTTCTCCTACTACTTCTTCGATGGTTGCTGCATAAGATTCAACAGCTGCTGTACAGCTCATATCTCCAACGGTTCTGAAGCGAACAATTCTTTCTTCGATTTGTTCGTCTTCTTCCTGGTACACAAAAGGAGAATGTGACCAGATCAAACCGTCTCTCAAAAAAACTTTTCTTTTATGTGAGAAATAAATAGATGGAATTTCGATATGTTCTTTCTCGATATAACTCCATACATCTAATTCTGTCCAATTTGAAATTGGGAAAACACGAACGTTTTGACCATTCTCTATTTTTCCGTTCAAAATGTCAAATAATTCCGGACGTTGGTTTTTTTCATCCCATTGACCAAAATCGTCACGAACTGAAAAAATACGCTCTTTTGCTCTTGCCTTCTCTTCATCACGACGCGCTCCTCCGATACAGGCATCAAACTTAAATTCTTCAATTGCATCTAAAAGTGTGGTCGTTTGTAAACTGTTTCTACTGGAATATTTACCCGTTTCTTCAACCACTTTTCCTTCATCAATAGCATCCTGAACATTACGTACGATTAATTCCAATCCTAATTCTTCTACCAATTTGTCTCTGAAAGCAATAGTTTCCGGAAAATTATGTCCGGTATCAACATGCAAAAGAGGAAACGGAATTTTTGCCGGGAAAAATGCTTTTTGTGCCAAACGCACTAATGTTATCGAATCTTTTCCTCCAGAAAAAAGCAAAACCGGTTTATCGAACTGTGAAATTACTTCTCTGAAAATATATATTGCTTCGCTCTCTAAAGCGTTTGTTTTTAATACTGAACTCATTTTGTTTTTTTGTTTCAAGTTTAAAGTTTCAGGTTGTGTTTATTGTGAGTTTCCTAAAACTTTCTACTGTTATTCTTTACTCTATACTCCTGTTTCTATCCTCTCTAATCTTTCTTAGCGCTATGCAAACCACATTCTTTATGACTTGATTCCCACCACCATCTTCCGGCTCTGATATCTTCACCCGGGAAAATTGCTCTGGTACAAGGCGCGCAACCAATGCTTACGAAACCTTGTTTGTGTAAAGCATTTTGAGGAACATTGTTTTCTGATAAATAAACCTCAACCTCTTCTAAAGTCCATTTTAGTAATGGATTGAACTTTATAATCTCAAAGCCTCCATCGTACTCAAACAATTGCAGATCGTTTCTATTCTCGGATTGCTCTGCTCTTAGACCTGTAATCCAAACCGAATTTCCTGCCAACGCTTTTCGTAGCGGAACTACTTTTCGAATGAAACAGCATTCTTTTCTGTTCTCAACTGAATCATAAAAGCTGTTTGGACCTTTATGTTTTAGTAAATTCTCTACTGCTGCTGCTTCTGGAAAATAAACCTCGATCGGCTTTTTGTACTTTTTTAATGTTTTATGAAAAACATCATACGTTTCCTGAAATAACCTTCCGGTATCTAATGTAAAAATGGTTATATCCTGATTACTTTTTGCAATAAAATCAGTGATAACCTGATCTTCCTGTCCAAAAGATGTAGAAAAAATCACTTTTCCGGGATATTCACCTGCTAAGAAAACTAAGGTTTCATCCAGTGAAAAGTCTTTCGTTTTATCTAATAATGATTGTATAATAGTCGCACTCATATTCTCTTTCTTTCCTTCTAAAAAATATTACAATAATTTAGATAATGTTTTTAAACTCAATAGTATTATTAAAATCCCAACTGCAATCATCATTGGCTTTCTTCTGATTTTATTTAAAAGATAAGCTCCTAATGGCGCTGCGATTACACCTCCCAGAATCAAACCTATAATAACCTGCCAACCGTGGATTCCTCCAAAAAGCATGAAGGTTATACCACTTGCGAACGAAATTGCAAATTCAGCTGCATTTACAGAACCTATAGTATATCTTGGATTTCTTCCTCTTCCTAATAATGTTGAAGTCACAATAGGCCCCCAGCCTCCGCCTCCAACTGAATCCATAAAACCTCCAAAAATGGCCAGAAATCCTAATTTTTTAGTTTTCTTTTTAATGATCTTTTTAACTAAAGCTTTTCGAATAATTATAATCGCCAGAACAATCATATAAACTGCAATAAAAGGCTTTATAATATCACCATTAATAACATCCGACAATAAATATGCTCCCATTATTGAACCTAAAACTCCCGGAATCAATAAATGTTTGACCAGTTTTTTATTGATATTTCCAAATCGGTGATGAGAAAGTGCCGATGCTCCCGTAGTAAACATTTCAGACACGTGAACCGCAGTACTGCTAATCACTGGCGGAACTCCGTACGCTAATAAAAAGGATGTAGAAGTTGCCCCATAACCCATTCCTAAAGTCCCGTCAACCAATTGTGCAAAAACTCCAATGGCAAAAAACACTAAAAACTCCTGATTGAAACCATCAATAAACGCATTCCATGAAAATTCCGCATGGTGATTGTAAATCAACGTTGTCAACAAACCTATAAGCAAAATGGCCGGTACTAAAACCCACAATCTTTCTTTTATTGCAGCATCAGACTTAACTTCTACAGTATTTATTTTTAGCTCTTTTTCCATTCTAATGGTTTGTTTTATTTTAAAAATCCATTACCCTATCGGGCTAGTAGATTGAATGGCAAAATTACTACTTATTTCTAAATATCAAAACAATATTTAATATTTTTATAAAGCTATTTAGCATAAGGTCAATTGAGAGGACCTCACAAAGGTATTAACAAATCATCCTTACAAGTAAAAAAACTTATTATACTGTTTTTCAGTACTATATCGCTAAAAATTTTATTATTCTTGAAATACACTTTTTAAAGTCTACCATATCTATAGGATAATTATAAAAATGTTGTTATTTTTACCTCAAATTTTTATTCATGGATTTTCAAATAGGTCTTGTAATTGCAGGTTTAGTTGTAGGTTTTGTCGTGGGTTTAACGGGTGTTGGAGGCGGCTCTTTGATGACTCCAATTTTATTATGGTTTGGCATCCCTCCAACAACAGCGGTTGGTACCGATTTATTATATGCCGCTTTTACCAAAATGGGAGGTGTTTTTGTACATCATAAAAAAGGCAATATCAATTGGTCTATTACTGGCTGGCTCACTCTGGGTAGCGTTCCTGCCGCTTTACTGACTTTATGGATCCTGAATAGCATCAAAACTGACATTACTACCATAAATGCCGTCATCAAATACAGTTTAGGATGGGCACTACTATTTACTTCTATTGCCATTCTATTCAAGAAAAAACTATTGGTATTTTCACAAAAACATGCGGGAGATAAGTTTCACAGCGAAAGTCATACGCAAAATATGCTCACTGTTGGAATTGGAATTTTACTGGGAGCAACCGTAACCTTGACATCAATTGGAGCTGGTGCATTAGGTACCGTTACTTTGTTTTTCTTATATCCGCTCTTACCCACTCCACGTTTGGTTGGTACCGAAATCGCACACGCAGTACCTCTAACACTGGTTGCCGGAATCGGACATGCCTCAATGGGAAATTTAGATCTTATTTTATTGGGACAATTATTACTAGGATCACTCCCGGGAATTTTTATCGGAAGTATGCTTAGCGGTAAAGTACCTGATTTATTTCTTAGAAATGCCATTGCAGTGATGCTTTTCCTGGCCGGTTATAAATTGATCTTTTAAATTAATTACAGGCTTTCAAAAATAGAATCTGAACCTAAAATAAAAAGACCATTTCAATATTTTTAATGAAATGGTCTTTTATATGAATTCTGAATGAAAGATCTAATTAAAATGCAATATCCGCCAACGAGTTACTTTCAAGAATTTTTAGGGTATTATCTCTAACCTCAGTCATTAATCTTCGTGCAGCACAGGTTGATTCATCATCACAATCGTCGCACCTTTCATAAAAGTTATGACTTGCACAAGGCAGCAATGCAATAGGTCCTTCCAGAATACGATAGACTTTAGCCATACTGATGTCTTTGGGGTCTTTTATCAGATAGTAACCACCACCCTTTCCTTTTTTAGCTCCTAAAAAACCTGAGTTTCTAAGCAGCAGCAAAATACTTTCTAAAAACTTAATTGAAATATGTTCACTTTTCGCAATTTCTGCAATTTGTACCGGCTCATTATTTTCACGTCTGGCCAAATAAGTTAAAGCTTTAATTCCGTATTTTGTTTTCTTTGAAAGCACTTTTTATATATTTTAATCGCTATTGCCAATTTTAGGCCTCTGACCTAAAACAACAATCGTCTTGTTTTTCTGCCACAAAAATAAACTTTTTAAATGAGAATAGTAATAGAACCAAATTTTAAATTCTACTAAATTGATATAGTTTAAACAAAGCCAAATAAAAAACGATTTTCAACTGCATTTATTATGAGTCAAAAATCGTTATTTATTTAAAATCAATTCCTGGTTCAAATCTAAAATCAGAAATCTAAAATTATTTTAAGAAAGCGCCTGTTTTAAATCGGCAATTACATCTTCGACCGTTTCCAAACCAACTGAAACACGCACTAATCCCTGAGTTATTCCAACCGCTAGCTGATCTTCTTCAGACAACTTACTATGTGTTGTTGAAGCAGGATGCGTCACAATCGATCTCGTATCGCCAATATTTGCCGATAGGGAACACAGTTTTATTTTATCTAAAAATTTTCTTCCGGCTTCAATTCCGCCTTTAATTTCAAAGGCAATAATATTCCCCCCCAATTTCATTTGCTTTTTGGCAATCTCATATTGCGGATGTGATTTCAGGAACGGATATTTGATGCTTTTTACATTTGGGTGTCCTTCTAAAAACTCCGCTACTTTTAAAGCATTTTCACAGTGTTTTTCAACACGAATTGCCAATGTCTCTAAGCTTTTTGACAAAACCCATGCATTAAACGGAGACAAAGCAGGACCTGTATTTCTGGAGAACAAATAAATTTGTCTGATTAAATCTTCACTTCCAACCGTAACTCCTCCTAAAACTCTACCCTGACCATCGATCAATTTAGTTGCTGAATGCACAACTAAATGCGCTCCAAATTTTATAGGCTGCTGAAGATAAGGTGTCGCAAAACAGTTATCGATAATTAAAATCAGATTGTGTTTTTTAGCAAGATCTCCCAACAATTGTAAATCGATTACATCAACACCCGGATTTGTAGGCGACTCTGCGTATAAAATTTTTGTATTTGGTTTAATGAATCCTTCGATTGTTTCCGGCTTAGTAATATCAAAATAAGAGGTTTCGATGTTCCATTTCGGAAAATAAGTCATAAATAAAGCGTGTGTCGAACCAAAAACACTGCTCGCTGACACGATATGATCTCCTGAATTTAATAACGCTGCAAAAGTAGAATATACTGCTGCCATTCCGGTTGCAAAAGCATAACCCGCTTCGGCACCTTCCATTTTACAGATTTTATCAACAAATTCTGTTGTGTTCGGATTGCTAAAACGGCTGTAAATATTTCTTTCTTTTTCTTCAGTAAAAGAAGCTCTCATGTCTTCGGCATCTTCAAATACAAAACTTGACGATAAGTATAATGGCACCGAATGCTCTAAATACTGACTTCTTTCTAATTGTGTTCTGATGGCTTGGGTTTCAAAACCAAATTCTTCTGTGTTCATTTTTTTATTTTTGTTTAACACAAATTGCACTAATTAGCACAAATTCGCTTTTTTATAAAATTTCACAAAGATTCACAAAGCAAAATGCAGTGCATCACCTAGAATTTAATGTGAATTTTCATGGTGTGATTAAAAATCAAAAAATTATCTAATTCTCAAATTGACTAAAACACGAATTACACTGATTAGCACAAATTCGCTTCTTTTATAAAATTTCACAAAGATTCGCAAAACAAAACACAGCGTTTCGCCAGAAGTTTAATGTGAATTTTCATTGTATAAAAGTGGTCAAAAAAATCTCAAATTCTCAAATTGACTAATTATCCAATTATCCAATTACTTTAATTCTTCGTTGTTCAGGACTACCTTATATTTTACGGTAGCGGTAGGCTCAATTGTTTTAGAAACCGAGCAATATTTCTCAAAGGAAAGCTGGGCTGCCCGTTGTGCTTTTTCAGGGTTAACATCTCCTTCTAAATAAAAAACCACATTGATTTCTTTAAAAGGCTTCGCTTCACCAACCTGTACACGCTCTCCTTCTACCTCAGCATTAAAAGAAGTGATCTCCTGACGTTGTTTTTTTAAGATCGAAATCATATCAATGGCACTGCATCCCGCGACACCCATTAATACAAGTTCCATTGGGCTTGCACCTAAATCGCTTCCGCCAAATTCGGCTCTGCTGTCAACGTCAACTACATGACCACGTTCATTTTTGAGTTTAAAATGAAACGCATCGTTTACTCTGTTTAAGGTTACTTTCATTGTGTTGTTATTTTTTTTTGTTTTTTATTCTTTATAATCTTGTCACTTCGACGTAAGGAGACTCGAGCGATAGCGAACAGACGAAGTAAATCACATTAGATTGTTGACAAAGATTAAAATGTTTCGTTGCGGAGTTCCTTGTGTGATTTCTCCCTTCGGTCGAAATGACAAACTGGACCTATAAATCTGCAATCTCAAATCTTCAATCTCAAATTCCTTACCCTTTATCTGATAATCTCAAAATATCACCAAACACTCCTCTCGCTGTTACCGCAGAACCTGCACCGGCTCCCTGGATTACGATTGGACGGTCTCCGTAAGACTCTGTATAAATCTCAAAGAAAGAATCAGATCCTTTTAATCCGCCTAAGGCAGTGTCAGAAGGTACCGAAACTAGTTTTACTTCTAAGATTCCTTTATCGTTTTGCAAGTCTCCAGACAATTCACCAATATATCTTAACACGTGATTCGGTTTTTGATCGGCTTTTATTTTTTCATAAATCGGATCGAACTCTTTCAATTTCGTTAAGAAATCTCCAACGTTACCTTCACGCAAATGCTCCGGAATTAAATTCTGAATTGAGATTTCTTCAAACTCGTTCTGCAAGTCCAATTCTCTTGCCAAGATCAATAATTTTCTTCCCACATCATTTCCGCATAAATCCTCACGAGGATCCGGTTCTGTGTATCCGTTATCAATCGCTTCCTGTAAAATCTCACTAAACGGAACGTCTTTTGCCGAAAAATTATTGAATAAATAACTCAATGTACCGGAAAATACTCCTTTTATCTTTGTGATGTTTTCTCCTGAAAGGTGCAATAATTTAATCGTATCAATTAATGGCAATCCTGCACCAACATTGGTTTCGTATAAATAATTCTTCTGATTTTCGGCTAAAGATTTTCTCAATTCTTTATAAAAACCATAACTCAGTGTATTGGCTACTTTGTTAGAAGAGATAAGATCGAAACTACTCTCCACCAACGGAATATAATTCTCAACAAATTTTGCACTGGCTGTATTATCAATCGCAATCAGGTTTTCTAAATGATGTTGATTCGCATAAGCAATAATATCCTGAATGGTATAGGCAAGTCCTTCCTTTTCAATGTCTGTTTTCCAGTTCGAACTTACTCCGTTTTTATCTAAAAGTACTTTTTTGGAATTGGCGATTGCAAAAACATTCAGTCTCACATCTTTTCGTTTTTCGATAGCGTCAGTCGATTCTAAAATCTGATTGATTAAGGTTCCTCCCACTAATCCATGACCAATAATGGCAATATTGATTTTTTTGGAAACTCCGAAAATCTCACCGTGAATTACGTTTAAGGCTTTATGTAGTTCTGATTTTTTAACAACCAAACTCACGTTTTTACCCGTAACGGTATTATTGAACAAAATCGGAACAATTTTATTTTTGATTAATGCTGTGTATGGTTTATGAAAAGTACTCAAATCCTGACCGATAATCGAAATTACCGAAACATTATCGGTTACCGTAATTTGATTTACATCTTTAGAATAGAAGTCATTTTCGAATTCTTTTTCTAATTCAACCATCGCCAATGTAGCTTTGTCGGTCGCCACCACAAGACCAATGCCTCGCTCTGAAGAACCTTGCGAAATAATACTCACACTGATGTTGTGATCGCCCATTACTTTAAAAATTCGGGCATCTACACCTGCTTTCCCAAGTAAGCCGCGGCCTTCCAGATTCACCAAAGATACATTCTCTAAAACAGAGAGTGTTTTAATTCCTTCTTTAGCAGAGTCTGAAGTAATCAAAGTCCCGCGATTTTCATGATTAAAGGTGTTTAAAATACGAAGCGGGATATTTTTTTCCAGTAATGGAATGATTGTTTTCGCATGTAAAATGGTAGCGCCAAAATTGGCTAATTCATTCGCCTCATTAAACGACAGGAATTCGATCTTTTTAGCATCGGCAACCAGATCAGGATTTGCTGTGTAAATTCCGTCAACATGCGTAAAGTTTTGCAATTCTTCGGCATTTAGATAATTCGCAATTAGCGATGCGGTATAATTACTCCCGTTTCTTCCTAAAGTTGTTGTATCGTTGTTATTGTTAGATCCAATAAAACCGGTCACGATGTTAACCGTTGAACCGTTGTGTTCTTTAAAATAATTGATCACATTTTTCTTAGAAAGCTGTTCCAAAGGCTGTGCATCACCAAATTTAGAATCGGTTTTCAACAATTCTCTTGAATCTACAAAATTTGCAGGAACTCCTTTTCCAATTAAAATGGCAGTCAGCAATTTAGCCGAAAGTAATTCTCCTTTTGATAAAATCTGATCTTTAATTTTATTGCTGTAATCCCCAATAAGACTTACTCCTTCAAAAAGTTTATCGAGTACATTAAATTCTTCCGACAAATCAACCTGAGGATAATCTGAAATCTGATACGCTTTAAAATTCTCAAATAATGGTTTATAATCCCCATTTTTCGCAGCAATTTTTAAAATGTATTCCAACTCGTCTGTTGCATTTCCGCGGGCCGAAACCACAACAGCTATTTTTTCATTCTGCTGTACTTTATCCGTAATAATTGAAACTACTTTATTAAGTCCTTCTCCGTTTGATAACGATTTACCGCCAAATTTTAATATTTTCATTTTATTTTTCTATTGTTTCTGCCTTAAAAATATCGGCAAGTAAATGATCTAATTGTTTGTACTCGATTAAAAAAGCGTCATGTCCGTGAACCGAATCTATTTCGCTGTAAGAAACATTGTCTTTGAACTTTTTTAATTCCTTAAAAGTTTCCCGATTTTCTTTGGGTATAAAAAACAAATCCGAATTGATTCCGATAATGTGAATCGCAGCGTCTGTTTTAGATAACAAAGTCTCAAAATCCTCTCTGTTTCTGGTGATGTCTATGGTTTTAAGCAATTGGTTCATCAATTTATACGAAGCCAATTGATATCTTTTCTGTAGTTTTTCACCATGATGCGCCAGCCAGCTTTCTATATTAAAAACAGGACGGTTGGCATTGATGGTACGTTGAAATTTCTCTTTGAATGATTCAGGAGACCTGTAACACAACATAGCATGAATTCTGGCATCTTCGATAGGTTTTGAAGAATTGTTCAAAATTTGCTCTTGTAAATAGCAATTGGCGATCATCCAGTCGGTCGACTTCCAATCTGTTGCAATGGGAATCAGGTTTTGAGTAATATGGGGTTCTAATGCAAGAATTTCCCAGGCGATGCCACCACCAACAGAACCTCCGATAATGGTATGTAGTTGGTGAATATTTAAAAGCTCCAGACCTTTAATAAAAATGCGGGCAATATCTCTGGTAGTGAAATCCTGATAGTTTTCGATGATAAAGGAATCATTTCCGTTTCCGGGCACATTAAAAGCCAGTACGGTAAATTTATGGGTATCGATTGTTTTCTCTTCCCCAATAAGGTCATTCCACCAGCCGTTTGCTCCGGTAACCTCAGCATTCCCTGTCAAAGCATGGTTAACGAGAACAATAGGCGCACTATACAATGGTAAACCGGAAAGTGTAAAACTTAAAGGTAATGATGAGTAGGACACACCACTTTCGGTGATGAATTCCTGAATTATAATGGGACTTGGTATATTTTCCAATTTCAAATCTTTTTAATTTTGATTTGTATGTGGAAATATTAGAAAGAAAGTCTAGAGTGAAACCAGAAAATTTCTTGTTGTTATCTTTCCACGTTTGGGCGTGGTAGAATGCAGCACCTTCTTCGAATTAACGAAGGGTTGCTAAGGATTCATCGGGTCTAATCCCTCGTCCTTTCTTTATAACATTTCAATACGTTTTTGAACTTAAAGGTGCAAATTAACTACTAATTTCTCAAACAAACAAATTTTATCGAAACTGATTCCTCAATTTCTTAAACATAATTCAAACAAAAACTAGTGTACGCAAAAAATTACCGAACAATTTGCCCAGTAAAATTAAGCAGGTTTCCCTCTATTTTATGATGCTTTTAGATTTAAATAAAAAGCGTTTCATTCTCTTTTGAATACATCAAAAATAATAATGAATCCGGATTTTTCTTCTCCGCTTTTTTATTTGTTTCAGTCACCCCGAATCTTGAATCGGTCAATTCATTTGTTGGCGGTGCATTGTTTCTTTTAGCTCTAATGTTTTTCAATGTTGAAAAAGTCTTTGTTAGGTAGTTTATTGTGCTCATGACATTTAAGTTTATGTTAGTTTGCGTGTTATTATCTTTATTTTATGTTTATTTCTTTGTTATCGTAATCAAATGGAATAAAAAAACCCTTTTGGGTTTTTAATACCAAAAGGGTTCAAGTTTTTTACAACTTATATATACTTTTAGTATCAACAGACGCATACACAAATACGTGCGACGTTAAACATCTTGTTCATCTGTAGGGACTTATTCATCTGGGACTTAATTACTATTTTAAAAAATTCTTGCATTTTTTCTATTTTAATAAACTTCTTTAAACTTTAGAAATATTTCTAATTTACTCTTCTTTTAATCAACAGAGTACAAAACTTTTGCCTCAATCGATGTAACTTTCATTCAGAATACTAAATTATTTCTTCTTTAGTTTTGAAGTCTTACAAATTTGCGAATATTTTATCAATTATGCAAGTGAGACTCAATAAATTAATCCCAAAAAACGTTAAAAAGCGGCCTTTTTAGGTTAAAAAACATCTTACAAAATTAACATACCAATATTTAAAAGATAAATCTTACAAAAAATAACTTAAAAACTTTCCTGTTTCATTATATCAAAGAACAACTTACTAGTATTTCGAAACCACTTACAACCAGACTGCTTCTTTATTTTTGATCTTTTCGGCTACTTTTAAAATATCTGTAATTACACCCCTTGAAATGGCTTGCTTACAGGCCGAAGCACTTTGAATCACAATTGGAACAGCTGCATACGATTGTGTATAAATTTCGAAAATGGTATCTGATCCTTTCAACTGACCTATTGCTGAAGTAATGGGTTCTGAAACCAGTTTGACTTCTAATGTGTTTTTTACAACATCAAATTCTCCCACGTATCGCAGTACATGATCATCTGCCTGACTAATCTTAGCAATTTTAAACGATCTGTCGAGCGCTTCTTTATTCAGAATGCCGTTTTGCTCCAGATGCTCTTCATTAATAAGGGAATTAATTTTTATATCTGACAGCTCAAAATCTTTTCCAATTTCTCTCGTGAGAATCAGCAATTTTCTGGCTGTATCATTTCCGGATAAATCTTCTTTAAAGGTGGAACGCATTAAACCGAGTAAACTCGCATCTTTTAATAAAGAAGAGAAGGTTGTTTCTTCGGCAGCAAAGCGATTAAAAACATAACTCAGATTATCTGAAAAAACACCACGAATCTTTGTGATTTTTTCGCCTGAATAATACAAGTCTCTCAAAGTTTGTAAAACCGGGAATCCGGTATCTACTGAGGTTTCATACAAAAACTCTTTGTCGTACTTTTTAAGGTTTGACCTAATCTCTTTGTATAAATCAATCGGCAATGTGTTGGCTTTTTTATTTACCGCTACAATATTAAATCCGTTTTCGATCAATGTATTATAATGATGTATTAACTCATCGCTCGCCGTAGCATCTACAGCGATTAAATTTTCAAATTCATTTTCTTTGGCAAATTCAATAATATCCTGAACCTTAAAAGGAACAGCCAATTCCAGAAAATTGGTTTCCCAAGCATATCCTACACCTTCTTTCTCGAAAAAAGCTACAGTTGAATTGGTGATAATCGGAAAGTGAAAATCGATATTCTTACTTTTGAGAAAAAACTCCTGACTTTCAATAATTTGATTGATCAAAGTACTCCCTATATTTCCAATTCCAAAAAGGATGATATTTATTTTAAGCTTTGACATAATTTTACTTTTTAATTTTTTAAACCTTATAACTATTTTAAGTACACTGTAGCACTCTACATTAAACCTCAACACCTATAAGGTTTAAAACTTTTATACTGATTTGCTTTTTATAAAAAATCACCTCTAGCAGAAATCACGCTGCTAAAGGCAATTTTTCAAACAAAAAACAAAAAAACCTAGTTTTTATTAATGCTGTATTGTGACTCGGTCACGCTTGCAAAAACAGTTTGCAAGTCAGCAATTAAATCTTCTATATCTTCCAATCCAACGGAAAGTCGAACCAGATCTTTTGAAACTCCCGTTTCTAATTGTTCGGCATCAGACAATTGCTGGTGCGTTGTACTTGCCGGATGAATGATTAATGACTTTGTATCACCAATGTTGGCCAGAAGCGAGAAAAGTTTGGTTTCATCTACCACTTTTTTGGCTGCTTCAAAACCTCCTTTTAATCCAAAGGTAACGACACCACTTTGCCCTTTTGGTAAGTACTGCTGTGACAGGTCATAATATTTATTGTTTTTTAAGCCCGGATAGTTCACCCAGGCTACTTCTTCCTGTTTTTCTAACCAGGAAGCCAAAGCCAAAGCATTTTCGCTGTGTTTTTGAATTCGAATTGGTAAAGTCTCTAATCCCTGAATGATCTGGAAAGCATTAAACGGACTCAAAGCTGCTCCAAAATCACGTAATCCTTCGATTCTCGCTTTAGCAATGAAAGCGGCATTTCCTAAAGCTTCGTGATACACTAAGCCATGATATCCCGGTGAAGGTTCTGTGAACTCAGGAAATTTACCATTCGCCCAGTCAAACGTTCCGGCGTCGATAATGGCTCCTCCTAATGAGGTTCCGTTTCCTGAAATATATTTGGTAAGGGAGTGAATGACAATGTCTGCTCCGTAAGCAATCGGATTTAATAAATAAGGAGTAGCTACTGTATTGTCTACAATAAAAGGAACTTTAAATTTTTTAGCCTCCACTGCAATCGCTTTCAGATCAAGCACATCTAATTTTGGGTTTCCTAAAGATTCAACAAAAAATGCCCGTGTGTTTTCTTTGGCAGCTTTAGTGAAATTTTCGGGTTTTGAAGGATCTACAAAGGTAGTTGTGATCCCTAAACGCGGTAAAGTTACACTCAATAAATTATACGTTCCTCCGTACAAACTATTAGAAGCCACAATATGATCTCCTGCTTTTAGTAAAGTTAATAAAGATGTGGAAATTGCAGAGGCTCCTGAGGCTGTAACTACTGCCCCAATTCCACCTTCAAGTGCCGCAAGACGTTGTTCCAAAACATCATTTGTAGGGTTATTTAATCGGGTGTAAATAAATCCAGCTTCAGCAAGACCAAACAAATTGGCTGCGTGATCTGAGTTGTTAAAAACATACGATGATGTCTGATAAATTGGAACTGCTCTGGTTCCTGCATTTTTAGTAACATCGTGTCCTGCGTGTAGTGCGTTTGTGGCAAATTTTTGTGTGCTCATGATTTCTTAGTTTTAGATATTGTTAATAGCTTTTGGTTTATTATTGATTTCTTAAGTCGTTTTTTATCTCATATAAAAAGATCTTCTTCTTCGTGTAAATACATTTGAAAGAGCAGGGAGTTTGATTCACTCGAATACAACTCTCCTTTTATTTTAACTGCATTCTCTCTTTTGTTCTTAACTATACCTGCAAATCGTTTAAAATCTGTTTTCAATCGGTATAAAATCTCTCTTAATATAATATGTAGTGTTTTCATGACATTCGTTTTAGTTTCAGAATTAAAAAAAGCCCTTTCGGATGGCGACCAAAAGGGCTTATAGTTCTAACTATAACAAAGATTCACTCTTTCACTTTTGGTAATAGCAATTTGGGATGCACATTTGCATCATCTCACAACACATCATCATACTATTTGCTATTGTTTTCATTTCTATTTGATTTAAAATTATTGTCTTTTTTTAATTCGACTAATTCTATAGAGTAAATGTAATAAGTATTTTCTGAACTACCAAATTAAATAGTAATATTTAATGTAAAAATTTTATTACCCCTTGTGAATACTGGCCTTACGCTGAAAAAAAAACCACAGATTATATTGATTAAACAGATTTGAATTCATCTTACAATCATTTTAACTCTTATAAACTGTGGCCAATATTATGTTATTTAGAATTTAAAGCTCAATCTGGCAAAACCAAATCTCCCGTTCAATCCAAATTGTGATACTGCTCTGGAATAAGCAAACTGATTGGCGTTGCTTAAATCTGTACTTGGCGCAGGCGACAATGTTGGCGTTGTATTAGTAAAGGCAGGTGTTGCAGGATTGTTACGGTCCGGATAAACATCACCTATATTATTAAAACCAACTGTGAATCTGAATTTCTCGTTAATCTGATATCCAAAAGACAAATCGGTAACCAGCTTAGCGCTGTATTCAGGATGTTCGTAAACAGAAGAGGATCCGTCTAAATTTACATCAGTCGCTCCCGGGTCTGTCACCGCTCCGAAATAACTGTTTCTCAAATAAATGTCCAGTTTTTTGATACTAAACGTAGTCATCAAATTGGCTTTCAATTTTGGAATGGCTTCTTCTAAATAAATTCGGCTTGACTCCGGAAAGAATGAATATTTAAAAGGCTCTCCACCTGCATTGATAATGGATTGAGGAACATTTAATTCTCCAACTCTTTTGGTTGTATTGTAGCTCAATGCAAAATCATTTCTGATCGTGAAATCCGGAATAACATTGTATTTATGCGAAATTACAACATCAATACCTTTGGTCTCGGAGTTGATTCCGTTTGTCCAGAACGAAGCTCTTTCCACACCTTTTAAGTCAAATGCCTGTTGAAATAAGGTTAGAGCATCTTTTTGCTCCGGTGATGTTACTCCATTTATCTGTGCATCTGTTGGCCTGGCATACTGTCCTGTAAGCACCACTCTGTCATCGATTCTGGTAAAATAAGCATCTGTTGCAATGGTAATGTTTGCTTCAGGAATTTTGAATGTAAATCCAGTACTGATACTTTTTGATCTCTCCGCTTTTAAGTTTTCAACTCCAATACTTTTGGCCGCTTGTGAATCGTTTGTAAAGTAACCCACCTGATAAGGAGAACCGTTTATGAACTGAGTTGAACTGCTTTCGAAATATTTTTGCTGTAAGGAAGGGGCTCTAAAACCTGTTTGTCCTGAAATCCTCCAGTTGATATTGTCTGTTAATTTCAAAAGAGACGCCAGTTTAAAGGTAACTGTACTTCCAAAATCAGAATAGTTCTCGTAACGCGCTGCTCCGTTTAGAAGCCAGTTTTCTGTTGCATTTAATTCTAAATCTACATAAGCTGCGCCACTTTTTCTGTCTTTAACTTTAGCATCTGAAGGCTGAAACCCCGAAAATCCTTGTGCTCCGGCTCCACGCTTATTCCCAAAAAAGTCGGTTACTATTAAAGGTGAATTGCTTGGTAAAATTCCCGGAACCAAATTTCCGTTGGTATCATACAGTCCGTAAGAAGCTTCTTCTCCTTGTTGAATCTGATACTTTTCATATCTGAATTCTCCACCAAAGGCAACGTTTAGTCCATTTAAAACATCGTACTTTTTACTTAAATCCAAGTTGGTTGTACTTTGCAAAAACGAAACTTTACCGGCATAAAAACTTGAAGCCGAATTTGTCCCCAAAGTAGCATTAATAGTATTGTTCACATCATATTTAAAAGAGTTTGTTCCAAGGTTTGTACTGATATCTGTATCAAAACCAAATAATTCTGTAGTAGCTCCAACCGCCGCAGAAGCGTCTAAGATCGAAGATTCTATTTCTGGTAAAAATCCGTTTTGATACACCTGCGTAAAAGTTCCTGAACCGTTTGGAAGTCTGTTAAAAGCATACGATCTACCATTTCTATAAGACAAACCTCCAAATGAATATAGAGATGTTGTTTCTGTTAACGGATACTTTGTATTGTAATATAATTGTCCAGATGCTAATTCAGACTGACCTACACTCATATTATAGTCGCTTCTTTCCTGACCTCTGTACGCCAACTCATTGTTGGTTACATCAAAATTCAAAGCAGTTTGCATTTGCGCAATAGTACCTGCCGAAGCAATTGCATTTTGCTGTGCCGGTGTAAAGTAACCCACCTGTGGTGCATACTGTTTCAGCGAATTCAAAATTTGCGCTGAATTTGGGGTATTATTAATATTACTGAAAAATGAATTAATGTTCACACCGTTCTGAGCTGCTCTGTTCTCGACAGCATTGTAGGCATTAAAAATTGCGTTGCTTCTAATTCCTGCGCGGCTTGTTGCCTGTCTGGTCACAGCGCTACCGGTAACATTAAGGAAACTCCCTGCTTTACCCAAAGAGGTTCCGTAATTTAAATCAACTTGTAAATTCTGACCATCAGCTCCTCCTTTAAAATTATTCGATCCCGAAGATAAGTTGGTACCATATTGTATATCTCCTGAAAGATAATTGGCATTCTTTTTCAATACGATATTAATAACTCCCGCAATCGCATCCGAACCATACTGAGCCGCTGCACCATCACGCAAAACCTCGATTCTTTCAATAGCAAATGAAGGTATGGCATTTAAATCTGTTCCTACAGACCCTCTTCCCGGTGAACCGTTAATGTTGACTAACGAACTTGTATGTCTTCGTTTCCCATTTACCAAAATCAAAACCTGATCCGGCCCTAAACCTCTTAGCTGCGCAGGGTCAACATGGTCTGTTGCATCTGCGGTGGAAGTTGCATTACTGGTAAAAGAAGGTGCCACATAATTTAAAATTTGGGTTACACTGGTTTGTGGTGCTCCTTTTGTTATTTCTGAAATATTAAAAACGTCAACCGGAACCGGTACATCTGTTTTTACTCTGTTTTTGCTGCGTGACCCTACAATGGTCACTTCGGTCAATTCATTATTTTTTAAACTGTCCTGTTCTTTTTTATTCTCCTGCGCATAAATGCCCGAAAAGGTCAAAAGACTTAAAGCTACTACTACATTCTTTTTCATTACTTTTTTCTGGTTTTATATTGTTTTCTGACTTAAAAAGTGATTTACAATCCGGTTTCTTTTTGGAACAAAAAAACCCCTGCGAGCGGCAGAGGTTCTATATGTATATTTCTTTAAAAAAACTACAACAGTGTCTCTGCGGAAGGCTCCGGCATCATACATGACATATTGCAAATCGTTAATTTCATTTTTTGTTTTATTTTGATGGGGCAAATTTGCGAACTATTTTTTAATCGACCAAACAAAAACCAAAATAATTTCTATTACCCTATCAAAATAGTATGATATGTTAAATTTCTGCTTCTAAAATCAAAAAAATGAAAAGTTTAATTTGCAAATCAAAATGGTTTTATACCTTTGCACGCGAATACAGAGGAAAAATTTGAACTGATTGCAACCTCTTCATAATGAAACGGTTCGTTATGGGTACTGAAACATAGATTTCGGTAGTAAAAAATGCTAAAGCAGAAATTCTCCTTTAGCCCTTTTTAGCAATTATTTTTTCTCGCTTAATTTTAATTTAATAAATTATTATGGCTTATTTATTTACGTCAGAATCTGTTAGTGAAGGGCATCCAGACAAAGTTGCAGATCAAATTTCGGATGCATTAATTGATAACTTTTTGGCATTTGATGCTGACTCAAAAGTAGCTTGTGAAACTCTGGTTACTACAGGTCAGGTAATTTTAGCTGGTGAAGTAAAATCGAATACTTATCTTGATGTGCAGCAAATTGCTCGCGAAGTAATCCGTAAAATTGGATATACTAAAAGCGAATATATGTTTGAGGCTAATTCTTGTGGAATTCTTTCGGCAATTCATGAGCAATCAGCAGATATTAATCAAGGGGTAGACAGAGCTAAGCCAGAAGAGCAAGGTGCTGGAGATCAAGGAATGATGTTTGGTTACGCTACAAACGAAACCGAAAACTTCATGCCATTGGCACTTGATTTGTCTCATAAATTATTACAAGAGTTAGCTATCTTAAGACGAGAAAATAAGGAAATCACTTATTTACGCCCTGATGCTAAATCACAGGTAACTTTAGAATATAGTGACGATAATAAACCAACTCGTATTGATGCGATTGTAATCTCAACTCAACACGATGATTTTGACGAAGAAGCTACCATGCTTGCTAAGATCAAAAAAGATATTATCGAAATTTTGATTCCAAGAATCATTGCTAAAAATCCAGCGCACGCGCACTTATTCAATGATAAAATCAACTACCACATTAATCCAACAGGAAAATTCGTTATTGGAGGACCTCACGGAGATACTGGTTTAACAGGAAGAAAAATTATCGTGGATACTTACGGTGGAAAAGGTGCTCACGGTGGTGGTGCATTCTCAGGAAAAGATCCAAGTAAAGTAGACAGAAGTGCTGCTTATGCAACACGTCATATCGCTAAAAACTTAGTAGCAGCAGGTGTTGCTGACGAGATTTTAGTACAGGTTTCTTATGCAATTGGTGTTGCTGAGCCAATGGGTATTTTTATTGATACTTACGGAACTTCTAAAGTAAACTTAACTAACGGTGAAATCGCTAAAAAAGTGGAAGCTATTTTTGATATGCGTCCTTACTTTATCGAACAACGTTTGAAATTAAGAAACCCTATTTATAGCGAAACTGCGGCTTACGGACACATGGGACGTAAACCAGAAACTGTAACTAAAACTTTCTCTGCTCCGGGCGGAAACGAAAAAACAGTTACTGTGGAATTGTTTACTTGGGAAAAACTTGATTTCGTTGATCAGGTAAAAGCTGCTTTCGGATTATAGATCTTAAATTATTAGACAACTATTTGTCTTAAGCATAAGAGAAACCGGTTTCTATTTTTAGAAATCGGTTTTTTTATTTTAATATCTGACGAGCTGTATCATTCGACAAAATCAATATTTTAATTCAACGCAGATGAAACGGATTTACTTCGTAAAAACGCGGATGAAAACGGATTTTTTCTTGACTTCTTTACTGGAAGAAAATTCAAAAAAGTAGGTATACAATTTGAATTATAATCCAATCCGAAAATAGACATAACAAAAAAAGGCTTTCTAAAATTTTAGAAAGCCTTTTGGTATTTTCAGCTAATTCGATAGTTTTCAAATAGTAAATCCGTTTTGATCCGCGTTTTTACGAAGTAAATCTGCATCATCAGCGACTAAAATTCAACACAAACACATATTTTCTATCGCTTCCTTCAATTGATTATAACCAGTTGTTTCGTTGTTCGACCATTTATTCCATCATTTGTACCACTTATTTAATTCTCACAAAATCATCTATAATAAGAAATTAAATTTACGCTTCTTCTGTAAGAAAAAAACAAAGTTTCTTAATAAAGCTTTACTAATCTTTGACTTATAAACGAAGATAATGAACAACAAAATTCATATAATATGAAAAAAGAAGAATTACCTTCGTACCAGATTCTCGCTGCAAGTGAGATAGAAAAAAAGATAGGCAAACTTCCACCACCATCCCGATTTTATATTTATGATGAAGACGAAGATGAAGATGACACAGAGAATCCAGACATGCTGTATTTTGACGGCGATGTCACTCTTTCTGAAAATCAGCTTAAAACCTTAAAAGAAAAAGATTATCATTTTAACATTGCAGTAAAAGGTAATCTTACCCTTGAAGGACATTTTCATACCGGCTGTAATAATTTATGGGTTACTGGTAACCTTTATTGCGACTCTCTTGCTAATACTGCATCTTTAAGAGTGAAAGGAAAAATAACAGCCCGTTATTTTGTTTCTTTTTTAGCCGAAGACCATGAAGTATTGTGGACCACCTCTAAATTAAAGATTGAAACCCCATATGTCTTTTCGTGGTTTTACGATTTATCTAATATTAAATTAAATCGTGACGCCATTGTTTTTATCCTCTGCGACGGCTCAGATTATCAAAAAATGGCTTTTAAAAACCCTTGTTTTTTCTGGCATAGTGAAATTTTTGTCCTAAAGCCCGAATTATTATATCCGATTTACTATGGCGCTGTCGATGATTCTCCAATATGGAATTTTGACATGATATCTCAAACACTGCAAAAAGACGAAAGCATCTTTATCGAGGGCTTTAATCCTGATTCCTTACTTCTTGAGGAACAAGCCAAAGAGTATACCCGTTTACAACGCTCTAAAGAAGCTTTTGCTATACGCAAACAACAATTAGCATTATCACCCGCCTATTATGATCCATACTTCAGGGCAGGAATACTCCTTTTTAATACTGGAGCTTACGAGCAGGCAATCCCTTATTTAGATACTGCAGCCAATCTCTTTCCTGATAAATTTAAAAATTTAAGTAATCAAGCTGCCGATTTTACTGCCCTGGCAAGAATACGTCTTCGCCAATTAGATGAAGCGGTAAAATGGGCTGACTTTTCAATAGGCGATAAAAAGACAGATCGTGATAAAAATAAAGATGCTTATGATTATTATAATGAAGAAGATAAACTGCATTTTTCGTATCGCGTACGCGCAGAAGCTTATCTCCTCAAAGGAGATTGGAACAAAGCAAAATCTGACTTAGAAACAGCGCTTGATATAATGCATGACCATAGTTCCTCAAATTGGCTGATGGGCTTGGTATTTCATCATTTTGGTGATGCACAGAATGCAAAAAAATACCATGACCTGGCTAAAAAAACAAATAAAAGGTTTGAAGCAGATTATGACATAAATAACAGTTCCGATTTCTTTTATAAAGCTCCAACTAAAGTAAACTGGACAGATGAGAACATTGAAGTAACCGAAATTGTTCAGGATGGTGCGTATTGGTTAGATTATTTAAAAAGAGAAGGATATGAAGAGTTTAATAAAGTTCCTAAGGAATACAGAACTTTAGACTTTTGTATCAATGCTATAAAAATGATTCGCTCTGGTTATATTGTAAGTATTGCGAAGTATTTCCCAAAAGACCTGCTTGAAACTAATGAGCTTATCGAAGCTTTATTAGAACACAGCATCTGTAGCCTTAATTATGTTCCTAAAAAATGTATTACCAAAGAGCTGCTGCTTAAATCCAAAGGTGATTTTCTTGATCCTAAATATATTCCTGCTGGGCTATGGGATCAGGAATTGTGTGATTGGGCGGTTACCGTTACCTCTGAACTAAATAAACTGCCCAAACATTTATTAAATTACAATTTATGCCTAAAAGCCGTTCAGCACAAAACCCATTCTATTGAGAATGTTCCGGACCAATATCGTGATGAACACATGTATTTAACAGCTTTGGCCTATAGCTATCAAAAAAGCCATTATATCCCATCACTATACTACAGTTCCGAAATGATCTGCAAAGCGATAGATATTAACCCTATGGCTATTGATCGAATTTCCGGAAAATACATTAATGAGCATGTATTTAATCATGCTAAAAACAGTATCGATCCTGATATATTTGCTCAATTAGCCCGTAAGCATAGTACGAATTTTAGGGAACATATCAATCACCCAAGATTAGCAGATGCTTGCTGGGCTGTGTTTTGGGATGAAAAATTACTGTTGTCTGAAATTGTCCAAAAATATACGGGTATATCTGGTTCAGATATACCTAAAGAAAAATATACACAAGCCATTGCTGATGCATTTTTAAAACATCATCCTTATGAATTGATGTATGTTCCCAAAAAATTTATCTCGGCAGAAATAGCCAAAGAAGTTTTAAAGAAACGCGATTTTACAGAAAATTTTCCAAGAATCGGTGATTTTTCTAAAAGTGTACGAAAAGTTATTCGAAGTTATTCTGATTCAAATAAATAAAACAATACTAACAACAACAACTCTATCGAAGTAAAAAAGGCTAATAACTCAGATCTAAACAAAAAGAGGCTGTCTATTCATTTTAGACAGCCTCTTTTTTAATTGAATATGGTCGTTTTCTAATGTTTAAATCTGTGCGTTATTTCAACGCGGATGAAACAGATTCGCTATCGCGAAAGCACGGATAAAAACAGAATTTTTTTCCTGATTTATTAGTTGCTAAAAATCCCTGAAAGCTTTTACATTCCATAAATCGATAGTAATCTAATTCAATCTGTTTTTTTTCAGCGTTTTTACGAAGTAAATCTGCGTCATCAGCGTCTAAAATTCAACACAAACCACTATTTTCTAACGCTCTAATTGTACGTTTGGCAAGGTCTTAGGACGACCTGCATCATTCGATAAAATCCAGCCTGTACGGTAGATCCATTCGGTCATTTTGTGCAGTTTCACGAAGTCAATGTTTTCAGACTCGTCCATCGGTGTATGATACTGACTGTGTAAAACACTGGTATAAAAAACAGACGGAATTCCTTTTCTGGCATAAGGCAAATGATCAGAGCGAAAATAAAAATACTCCGGATGTTCCGGTCTGTCCCAAAGTTTGTCTAAATCAAATTTAGGCCCTTCATCGTTTGCTTTTTTAGCAATAGCAACTAAATCTGAAGAATTTTCGTGGGGAGAACTGGACCCTAAAAGAGCCGCCTGATTGACATTGTTTCTTCCAATCATATCTCCGTTTAATACCGCTACAATGTCTTTCTCTGGAACGGTAGGATGCGAGGCATACCATCTTGAACCTAACAAACCACGCTCTTCTGAACCATGGAAAACAAACAGGGAAGTTCTTTTTCCAGGCTGCTTTTTATAGGCTCTTGCAATGGCCAGCATGGCAACACAAGTACTCGCATTATCATCGGCTCCGTTGTAAATAGAATCCTGTCCGTACTTTTGTCTTACTCCATCGTGATCCTGATGTCCGCTAAAAAGAACATATTCATTTTTTAATTTTGGATCAGTTCCTTCAATTTTACCAACAACATTCACTGAAGGATATTTATACGTTTCTGAAATTACTTCTGTCGACAAAAAATCTTTGGTACTTTTTAAATATTCCAATTGGTCGTTGTGCACCCAAAAAACGGGCATTGTACCTCCAATTTTATCACGGAAACCTTCAATTCCATAAATCCCTCTTGTCATTTGCGGTTCCACCTGAGACCAGCTTTGCTCTGCCAATTCATCGGCGACCATAATAAGGGCTGTTGCTCCCTTTTTGACTACAAGATCGTAATATTTGTTTCGAACCAGACCCGGATAACGTCTGTCAAAAAGCGAAATATCGTCTGCGATTCCTTCTTTGGATGCTAATAATACAACTGCTTTCCCTTTGATATCGGCTTTTTCAATTTCTTCTTTTGTAGCCGCACCCAAATAAAGCAATGGTGCATCTAGTTTAATGTTCGTGGTTTCCGCTACTAAAACATCTTTCCACAACTTGTATTCTTTTTGTCCAATTTTAAATTTTGTATTCGGAGTCACCTGATGCCTGTACAAATCAAAAAACTGAAAATAGGTTCCATCATCACCTGCAGGAGCCATTCCTGCTTCTTTGGCTTTATTAGCCAACCACATTGATACTTTTAATTCATCTAAAGTTCCTGCTTCACGACCATTAAAGTGATCACCAGCCATTTGGTACATATCGGTTTTGAGGTCTTTATCTGTAATTGCTGAAACTAAAGGTTTTTTAATCGCCTGCGAAAAAACTACTCCTCCGTAAGCCATTAAAACGAGGATCATTTTATTTTTCATACGTTTTAAATTTAGTATTCCAAACTTAGTGATTTAAAGAGAAAAAAACACTTCTCAGGCTCTGAAACATTGCTGAAATACAAAATCAGCAAAATGCCGGCATCCTTTTTTTAGCATTGTCATTTTTATTTGTTTATCTCTTACAATTCACCTTACTTTGTACAAAATATCTGATAAAAAATGAGCAAACTACCATCCTTACAAAATGTTCTAAACGCAACGCTAAAAACGGTTCTTCGATTTCCGTTAGAAATAATCACCGCCATTTCAGGAACTATATTTGCCATCATTCTTAATGAAGTGCGTTACAATAATTCCAACAAAGAGTTTTACGAAAAAGTTTTAATGAGCTGTTCATTGTGTCTGGTTTTATTTCTCTCCATCAGCTTATTTTTCCTCGCTTCTAAAAAAAATAACATACTGCGCTTTACAGTCAGTATCGTTTTAGGGAGTCTGGTTTTTCTGTTTGTGAATAGTTTTCATAAATACACAACGGATGTAGAAATACAGCAGTTTTTTGTCCTGAATATTGTATTCCATTTGTTAGTTTCATTTGCGGGTTTTCTGCCCAGAACTTATAATCAGGATGAATTTTGGGAATTCAACAAACAGCTTTTCCTTAGAATTCTAACGGCCGGTTTGTACAGCATCGTGCTTTATTCAGGTTTGGCCTTGGCAATTTTGGCCGTCGACAAGCTTTTTAATGTTGATTTTTACGATCATATTTATCTGCATGTCTTTTTTATTATTGCCGGGATTTTCAATACGACTTTCTTTTTGAGCGGAGTTCCCGAGACTAATAGCCCTCAAGCTCCATTGGTTTTGAATTATCCTAAAGGACTTAAAAACTTTACTCAGTTTGTACTATTGCCTTTGATAAGTCTTTATCTGGTTATTCTAATCTGTTATGAAGCAAAAATTATAATAACCCTTTCACTGCCAGTCGGCTGGGTTTCTTATCTCGTTCTGGTGTTTGCAATTTTCGGAATCCTTTCCTTTTTATTGGTTCATCCTATTGCGACAGAAACCGGTAATCTTTGGATGCGAACTTTCAATCGTTGGTTTTACTTTCTGTTGATTCCGCTATTGGGATTACTTTTTTGGGCTATTTTATACCGAATAGATCTTTACGGATTTACACATGAACGCTATTATGTGCTGTTAATGTCGGTATGGTTATCAATTGTTGTGGCCTATTTTCTCTTTCAGAAACATCCTAAAATAAAGTTCATTCCAATAAGTTTATGCCTTGCAGGTTTGTTTTCTATAGCCGGACCACAAGGCGCCAATTCGATTTCGAAATACAGTCAGCTGACTCGATTTGAAACTTATATGCAGAGAACAGACGACAAAAAACTAAATTTCAAACAACAACAGGAGCTAAGCAGTATTGTGTCTTTTCTAACGGATAATTATGGTATCGAAATTATGGTCCCTTATGCCAAAACCAAGCTGGAAGCACTGCTTAAAAAAGAGAAAGACCCAAGCGATTATGAAATCATGGAAGCTTTAGGCTATGAATATGAATCCAGCTATGCCCGCGAAGAAAACAAAAGTGAACAATTTTATTATTCCAACTACGACTTAAGTACGGTGGAGAATATTCATGGTTATGATATGGCTTTCACCCTTTCCAATAATGACTCTTTCGAGTGTACCGACTGCATCAAAATTAACAACAAGAGTTATTCGATTACCTCCACAACTGAAGATTACGGCCTCAACTTAAAGATCAATCAGGATAATATTCCTTTAAAAATTATTGATTTTGTGAATGCAAATCCGAAGTTCAGTCCAAATCACAATTCGAATAAAAAAATTAATCAGGAAGTTGAAACGGATCATTATAAAATTTTAATTACTTATCTTAATGCGAGCGGCTCACTGAAAAACAAAAAGAAAACATTAAATTATTACAACATAAAGGTCCTGGTGAAGATCAAAAATCAGTAAAAATAAACCCGACAGTTTACCGAAAACTGTCGGGGTATTACTTTACGAAAGACTCCTATTTTAGTACGTTCCGTTTTGCATTTTTTCTAAGACTTCTTTCATCTCGCTTACTGTTTCTTCATCCTGAACTGTCCCGGAGTACTGCAATGCTTTTTCCTGAGTTTGGATTGCTTTTTCTTTTTGCCCGTTTTTATAATACAGCTGTGCTAATGTATCTAAATAATAAGGATTGTTTTTAGTTACAATCAGACTGTATTCAGACCAATTAATTGCATTTTTTACAAAATCAACATTGTCCTGTTTTGAAACAACTTCCCAGGCTGCTGAATTGCACAGATCAGAAAAATATGCTTTCAAAGAATTCCATCCTTCAAAAGAAAATTCACCAGAAGAATCTAGTGCATTGTACAATTCGTCTAATCTTTCAAACGGATTGCCTTTTTCTAACGATAAATATTCATTAAAGAAACCATTAAATTCTTTCGGATATGCAGGCTCATCTTCCAGAATAGCAAAATAGTTTTTATAAAGAAATAAGCTACCCTTGCCTGATTCGATTAACTTTTTATAACTCTTAATTGTCTGATTTTTATTTGTTTTACCAGGAATTTCATCCCCTAAACCGTTACCATTCGTATACAAAGCGTTGGAAATTTGATCTACTAAAGAAAAATCCACCGGTATAGTTGTTTTTTCTTCGCCTTTGGTTGCTTCAATCGCATCATAATGCTTAATTAAATAATCAATCGCAAGAAAATCAGTAGTATTAAACACTCTGTCTTCATTAAAAAACAACTTATAAAACCCCTGATTATTAATTTCTTTAAGGATCGTTTCAACCAAAAGCATATTCGGTTTTGTATCTTTTTGATGGTTTTCAATTACTTTTTTCCAAATTTGCAAAACATTCTTTTTTTCAAAAGTAAACTTACCCAGTTTAAAACCTGTCGAAATTACTCCATTTTCTGTTTCGGAACCTGTCTCATAATCCCCTAAAATGGCTGCTTGGTTAAAGGCCGCAATCAGATCAGCATCTGTCGCTTTTTTATTTCTGATAACCTTATTAAAAATATAGAAAGCATTTGCTTTCTCAAGCTTTTTTGGAAATCCGTTATAAAAATTAAATACTCCTTTCTCCTCCTCTAAAGTAGATTTCACACTGGTCAGAACATCACCGGCATTATTTAAAACAATCACACTGCGTGTATCTGCAAACTTATTTTTCTTAAGCCAGTTTTTATCATCTGTACTCGCTAAATAATAATTAAAAACATCAAATTCAGCATGATAGGCATCATACATATTAGTTGAAATTTCTGCTTCCCTATCTTTCACAAATTGATCAAAATCGGCTTTTGCGGAAGGATTTTTATCGTCTGAATAAACAACCAAAAATTTCGTTTTTGAATTTTTAGTTGCCGCAATAGCATCCTTTAAATTATTTTCGATTTTAAGTTTAAAATCGAACTTCGGAGAATCATTTTCCTCTACACCAGCTATACTATCTGTAGAAACCGCTTCATTGCCAAAATTTTCATCAACTAACGACTCTTTGCCTGGATAGGTCCAATTAGGAATGTTCTGACTCTCAATAGCACTAACTCTTACTTCACTTTCAGGCTTCTGCTCTTTCTCATTTACAAAAAACAACGGATTCTTCCCTCCTTTATCAGAAATCTGAAGTTTATTTGTTTTCTTATCCAAAAAACCGGAAATCTTTAAGTCCTTCTCAATACCCGAATTGTATTTAATTGTTATTTCTGCAACATCCTTCGGCAGAGCATACTTATAAAGCTTAGTTTCGGTTTCAGAACCTTCTAATACTAAATACAAAAAATCACTTCTATCAATGTTAAATTCTATATCCGCATCTCTCCATTCCGGATCTATTTCATTCTTAATATCTAACAGTTTTTGATATTGAATTGCCCCACTTCCTTTTTGTGTTCCTATATAAAATGGATAAAAAGAAGGATCTATAAATTTAACTTTAACTTTTTTTGCATTCTTATCCTTTATCATAGCAAGATCGAAACCTTCTTCAGTGCTCAACTCTTGAGAGAAAGATAATGAATCTCCCTTTATACTGTAATCTCCCGAATACAATATTAATTCGTACTTATTATTCTCTAATAAATTTAATTTGATCTTTTGCCCTCTGTTCGCCGACAGATAAGTTCCTTTTTCAATACTTTTTGTTTGAGAAAAAGAAGTAAAAACTAAACAAAAAAACATTAAAAAACTCCATGTAAAATTGCGCATGTTTAAAATTTTGGTTGTTAATATCGCGCGCAAAGATACCTTATTGTAATTGAAATTGAGTACTAAAAATATAACATTTGTACTTAAAATACTATAAATTATATTTCATCGAAAAGATAATATAACGAGGCTGTACCGTGTATTGCGAAACTCTTGTAGAAAACTGCGAAAAGCTATCATCATTAAGATATTTTGTATTTAAGAGGTTAGTCGCCGCTATTTTGTACTCCCATTTGCTGTCCTTTTTTTGATAAATTAAGCTTGCGCTCAAGAAATCATACTCGTTATCCACCGTTTTATTGCCATTATAATAATGGTAAAACTCATATTCAGAAACAAACGAAAAACTTTTCAGAAAGTAATAATCCAATCTGGCAAAAGGCTTATCTGTATAAAATGTTGATCCGCTATATTTGTTAATTAGTGCATTATATCCAAATTCGATGTTCGGAAAGTTTTTATAATTTGTTGAAGCTTTTACGGTATAGCTTTGACTAAAACTCTCCGTTGTTGCCAGAATATTGTTCTGAATATTATTGAATTTTGACCAATTGAAAGTTGCATTGGCAGAAGCTTTATAATTTTTCAGGAAAGAACGTCCGTAATTCCCCATTCCGGTAAAAGTTTCATCGGCCAGATTCGAATTATAGGGCGACGAAGACTGGTTAATTCCTTCAAAATTGGCTTTGGTTTTAATGGCATCTACTTTTTTAGTATAGGTTGCGTTGGCAAAAATGTTCTCAAAATTAAACATATTGTATTTGAAATAACGCAGCGAATGTACCTGTGAAGTGGCATTTTCGAGATAGCGATTTCCTCTAAACAAACTGCTGTAATCGGACAAAACATAACCCGAAGCCAATTGATTGATATCGGTAAAATCGTTCGACAAAGAGAAATTATAGGTCAGCGTTTCTGATTTTTTGATTTGGTACAAGGCAAAAAAATCAGGCAATACTTTGACGAAGTTTTGCGAATAATCTGTTCCGGATTGGGTATTTTTCATGTTGTAGGTATGCACACTCACCCCGGGTGTCAAGGTAAATTTCCCAGCCAGTATCTTGTAGTGAAACCCCAGAAACGCATCATTAAAATTGTACTTTACCTGATTGTTATTCTCCGAATCATTCAAATCATTTTTAGTACCATTGTCCAGAATCTGAAAAATATGCGAATTAAAATCCTGATACGAAAATGTGTTTCCAAGGGTAATATTGATGTTGCTTTTTGGTGTTACCATATAGTAATAATCCAATTTAGCATCTACTTTATTTGTTTTCACAAATCGCTGCTGGTTCAGGTCGTTTCTATCCTGCCCTAAAGTATAGCCTGCCAGATCAAAAGGCTGTGTGCGCAAATTAGCATTGTAAAATGGATTTTCATCCTGATACAAATGCTGCATTTCAAAAGCAAAAATGTTTTTATCGCTCTGGGTATAATACAAACTTAGATCCTGATTTACCGAGGTCGGGTCCTGTTTTTTATTGGTTAAAATAGTCTCTAAAGCCGAAATATTACTCACAACCGATTCCCGCAGTAAATTGGTATCTTCATTTTGCTTGGATAATTTCGTGAGAATATCATAGTCAAACTGAAATTTGTCGTTGGGTTTATAACTTGAACTGAGTTTAAATAATCCTAAATTATTTTTCTGATGGGTCAGTTCATCTCTTTTTTGCTCGTTTCCCGAATCTAAAATAGTGGTTTGCGATTTGGTTTCCAGATCTGTTTTTGAAGTAGATAGTATTCCGAAACCGCTAATATTCCATTTTTTTGTAATGGAGTAGGCAAAGTTTGTGGCTCCGAATTTCGTTTCAATCTCTTTAGCGCGATTGTTTCTCAGAATCGAAATTCCCAAATCGTTAGAAGAAACATTAAAATTGCTTCCACCCTTTTTCATCATGTTTTTAAATCCGCCTGTAAACTTAAAGTAGTCCTGCGCTGTAAGTGGCAATTCGCCAATATTATTAAAATTGGTGATTAAGTTAATACTGTATTGCGGACTGTAATAAAACAGTTTAGGATTAATTATATAACGGCTATCGAGTTCTCCAACTCCAGTTCCGGCAGTTACATCACCAAACCAAAAGTTTTTTTTACCTTCTTTCAGTTTAATATTCATCGCCACATTGTCCTGATCGTTCTCTAAACCTTTTAATGCCTTAACTTCATTATAATTTCTTAAAACCTGAATTTTATCAATAGCATCGGCCGGAATGTTTTTAACGCCAAGCTTGGTGTCTCCGTCAAAAAAGTCTTTTCCTTCAACCATTAATTTGCTGACTTTTTTCCCTTCAACCTCGATTTCTCCATCGGCATTTACCTCAACACCCGGCAGTTTTTTCAGTACATCTTCCAGTTTTTTTTCAGTGCCGGATTTAAACGAATCGGCATTGTAAACGATAGTATCACCTTTAATCGACACTGGCATTTCGCGGACGATCTCAACTCCCTCCAACTCAATACCGGCATCGTCCATAACAATATTCTGAGCGATATTGATGCTTTGAGTCGAAACCGCAATTTCTTTCGATTTCATACCGAGATAACTGATTTTAATTGAATAAGAGGTGTTTGGCTTCAATGTCAATTGAAACTTTCCTTTATCATTAGTAATTCCGTAAGAATCCATAGCTTTGGTAACGGTGTTAACAGCCATTACATTGGCCATTTCCAGCGGATTCTTTTTCTCATCCTGGATAAAACCGTCAAAACGGACAGTTTGGGCAACACAAAGAGACGTCATTAAAAAAATAACGAAGACAAGTATATTTTTCATTGGAAAAAAACTAAAAGTGATGTGTTAAAAATTAACGTCTTATCAATACCGGGCCACCGCCAGGACCGCCTTCGCGTCCACGATTCATATCTCTCAATTCTTCCATTTTTTTAATGACTGTTTCGTCATAGTCCTTTTGAGAAATCACTTTCCCTTTTTTAGAAGGTTTTATCTCTGTTTTATCTTTGGCATTCAATACTATTTTAGAGCATAAAATAGTAGTTCTTCCGTCATTTACTTCCAAAATTAACCCCGGTAATCCCCAATAATTCTCAGGCCCCTGATTTACCGGAATCTCCGGCGAGTACCAGGCAGTTATAATAATCTCTTTGGGCATTTCGAAATTATCTGCAAAATTGGTCTTCGTTTCTCCCGAAGCCTTCCCGCTATCGTCTTTTTTCTCCTCCTCTTTTTTAGGTCTGAAATTCCTGAAATCGGTTTTGCTGGCTTCTTTTACTGCCGTTGCTTTGTAGCAGGTATACCCTCCTATTTGTTTTGTTTCAGCCTCCATTTTCCAATTTAGCTTAGGCAGGGAATCTATTACAAGAAATTCTTTTCCCATAAATTCCTTATCTACCGTGTAAGTTTTAGCCTTTACATCTTTATAAAAGGTTCCACCACCACCCATAAACGAATTTACCATGACACGCATTCCGCCTGCCTGTTGTCCCGGAGCGTCGAGCTTTTCTTCTTCTTTATAAATAGAAGCCGATTTGTCAAAATTCAGAATAAATGTTTTTTCAAGCATTTTCTTCATTCGCTCTTCTATGTTCTTTTGCATTTCGGGCGTAATATCACGGTTCGTACTCATGCCTTCAAATTTTGGCGCCTGTGTTTTTGATTCGTAAACCGCCATTCCCTGAAATTCTTTCTGAGCCTGCAGCTGTGTGATTACAAGCAGCATTGACATATAATAGATTACTTTTTTCATTGTGTTTTCTTTAAAAAGTGAGAGAGTCTAACAAACTTATATTCAAATGTATTGTTTATTTTAAAATACAGAAAGTTAAATATATCAACTCCTCTATCTTATAGACAAAATCGTCTATTAGCCTGACAATTATAATTTCTGAAGTATCAAAAATCTAAATCTCGGTGTTTTGCGCCATTTCTACTGTAGTTTTTCGTAATTTGGCTTTTAGAAACGTAAACATCATGAACAGAGCGACACATTTATTTCTTTTATCTTTTCTTTTTGTGGTCTGTTCTTTCTCAGCTGTTTTTTCGCAAAGTCAAAAAATAAAGACGGTGCCTCTTTCTCATTTTACCAATACTTCAGATCAGTTTCTGGGTTATGATTCTTTTGGCTACTACTATCAGATTAAAAATAATGTCTTCAGTAAAACCAAAGGAAAAGAGGTTTTTGAATATAAAAATGTTTCTCTCGGAACAATCACGAAAGTCGATTTACAAAATCCGCTTAAAATAGTTTTATTTTATGAAGACTTCAACACAGCTGTTTTACTGGACAATCAACTGAATAAAATCACAGACATTAATTTTTCCCTGAACAATACACCAATTATTGTTTCCGCAATCGGAATGTCAACACAAAACCAGTTATGGATTTACAATACTCTAAATCAGCAAATCGGCCTTTTTGATTATCTGAATAATGAATACAAAACTGTTTCTACACCTTTAACAGAAACGATAAAATATTACCAAACTGATTTCAATACTTTTTATTGGATCGACAAAAAAAACAATTGGTTTTCATGTACTATTTTTGGAAAAACCACTGCTTTGGGAAAAGTACCCGATTTTGATGCTATAGAAATCGTTAACAATCACCAGTATATTTTTAGCAAAGCTAATTTGCTGTATTTTAAAGACATTACTACCCCGGACTCAAATGCATTTTCTGAAATTGAAGTTTTAGAAAAATCGTTTGACAAATTCTGCTACAAAGACCAAATTTTATCTATTTTTACAGCTAAAGAAATCACAAATTATAAAATCGTAACACCGTAATGCACATAGCAATAGCAGGAAATATAGGAGCTGGAAAAACTACTTTAACTAAATTGTTGGCTAAACATTTCAAATGGGAACCCCATTACGAAGATGTAGTTGATAATCCGTATTTAGATGATTTTTACCATCAGATGGAGCGTTGGTCTTTTAATCTTCAGATTTATTTCCTGAACAGTCGTTTCCGTCAGGTATTACAAATTCGCGAAAGTGGAAAGAAAATTATTCAGGACAGAACGATTTATGAAGACGCTCATATTTTTGCTCCCAATCTGTATTCTATGGGATTAATGACAAGTCGTGACTTTGAAAATTACACCTCTCTTTTTGAATTAATGGAGTCATTAGTAAAAGCTCCTGATTTATTAATTTACTTAAGAAGCTCTATTCCAAACTTAGTAGGTCAAATTCACAAACGCGGACGTGATTACGAAAATTCTATTTCAATCGACTATCTAAGCCGTTTGAATGAAAGATACGAAGCATGGGTGCAAACCTATACCAAAGGAAAATTATTAATTATTGACGTTGACAATATTAATTTCGTAGATAATCCCGAAGACTTAGGAAACATCATTAATAGAATTGATGCCGAGTTGAACGGACTGTTCTAGAAACACGAATTTCACAAATTTACACCAATAGAAATGCCTCTAAATATTTAGAGGCATTTTTTGTTTTTTATATGTTTCGAACCTACGACTCTTTGTTTTGTGTGTATTTTTTTCGACACCGGATTAAAATCCGGTTCTACAAAATAGGCCGAGCCGATGGCTCTTTTTTTCGGGAATACTCATCGAAAAATAGGAAGAAATACATTATCCGATTCCCAAACCTAATTATACCTCACAGGTTTTAAAAACCTGTGAGGTATAATTATACTTATTTCGCAGCTTCTATTTTTGCTTTTACTTCGGCTTCTGTTCCTTCAAAAACTTCTGTAGTAGTTTTACCGTTTTCGGTTTTGGTTACAGTTCCCACTGTGACCCCATTAACTGTAGACAAGTTAACTTCTACTCTCTTTTTACTATATTTTGTAGTATCAAAACAATCTGTTTTTTGGTGAACGTATTTTCCGTTAGCATCATAATGTGCCAGACATTTTGCTGTTTCTTCGGCAGAACATCCTTTTTCTTTACACATTTTAGCACATTCTTCTTTACTCATCTTCGAGAAATCTCCACATTTAGAATCTCCTCCAAGGTGGATTTCCATTTTTTTACAACAGGAACCTTTTTCGGTCATTCCTGAAGACGAATGCCCTTCTCCTAAAATAGGTGCAATTACCAAGCCGATCAAACAAGTCAGTTTAATCAAGATATTCATAGAAGGACCTGAAGTATCTTTAAACGGGTCTCCAACTGTATCTCCTGTTACTGCTGCTTTGTGCGCATCAGAACCTTTATACGTCATTTCACCATTAATTAACACTCCGGCTTCAAATGATTTTTTAGCATTGTCCCAGGCACCACCAGCATTGTTTTGAAAAACAGCCCAAAGTACTCCGGACACCGTTACTCCAGCCATATATCCTCCTAACATTTCAGCTATTAGCTGATTGTTGTCTGCATAAACTAGTTTCCCTAATAATACAATTGCAATCGGGAAACCAATAGTTAGAATTCCCGGAAGCATCATTTCGCGCAAAGCTGCCTTTGTCGAAATTTCGACACATTTACCATATTCAGGTTTTCCTGTTCCTTCCATAATTCCAGGAATCTCCTTAAACTGACGACGTACTTCGTATACCATATCCATCGCTGCTTTTCCAACAGAATTCATCGCCAATGCTGAGAAAACTACAGGGATCATTCCACCTACAAACAACATAGCCAAAACTGGTGCTTTGAAAATATTGATTCCGTCAATTCCGGTAAAAGTTACATAAGCTGCAAATAGAGCCAAAGACGTTAAAGCCGCTGAGGCAATAGCAAATCCTTTTCCGGTTGCTGCGGTAGTATTACCCACTGAATCTAAAATATCTGTTCGGGTACGAACTTCTTTTGGTAATTCACTCATTTCAGCGATTCCTCCGGCGTTATCTGAAATTGGTCCGAAAGCATCGATTGCCAATTGCATGGCCGTAGTAGCCATCATTGCAGAAGCTGCCAAGGCAACTCCATAAAATCCTGCTAAAGCATAAGAAATCCAGATAGCAGCCGCAAATAATAAAACAGTTGGGAAAGTCGAAATCATTCCGGTCGCCAAACCTGCAATCACATTTGTTCCCGCTCCTGTTGATGATTTTTGCACAATTGCCATAACCGGTTTTGTTCCTAATCCGGTATAATATTCTGTTACTGATGAAATAGCTCCTCCAACCACTAATCCAACCAATGTGGCATAAAAAACACGCATTGATGAAATATCTTTAGCCCCTTCTCCAAAAAAGCTCATCTGCATGGTTTCCGGCAGCATATGTTGTACTAAAAAAAAGCAGGCAATTGCGGTTAAAACAATTGAAACCCAATTTCCTATATTTAGTGCTTTTTGTACCTGTGCTTCTTTGGCATTATCATCGGATATTTTTACCAGCGTCGTTCCAATAATCGAGAATAGAATTCCGAAACCGGCAATTGCCATTGGAAGTAAAATTGGTCCGATTCCACCAAAGGCATCCTGAATATTGCCTCCCATATCTTTAATCACATAGTTTCCTAAAACCATTGCGGCCAGAACTGTTGCTACATACGAACCAAATAAATCAGCTCCCATACCGGCAACGTCTCCTACGTTATCTCCTACGTTATCGGCAATTGTAGCTGGATTACGAGGGTCATCTTCCGGAATTCCGGCTTCTACTTTACCTACCAAATCGGCACCAACATCGGCAGCTTTGGTGTAAATTCCACCACCTACTCTGGCAAACAAAGCAATAGATTCGGCACCAAGTGAAAAACCTGCCAGTGTTTCCAGAACAACCGTCATGGTTTCGGTATCTTTCCATACGCCTCCTGATAAAATATTAAAGAAGATAATAAAGAAACCAGTAAGTCCTAACACTGCTAAACCTGCAACGCCAAGTCCCATTACGGTTCCTCCGCCAAACGAAACTTTCAAAGCCTGTGGTAAACTCGTACGAGCAGCCTGTGTTGTTCTAACATTCGTTTTTGTCGCTATTTTCATCCCGATATTACCGGCATAAGCTGAAAATAAGGCTCCAAATATAAAAGCGACTACTATTAATAAATGCGTTTTAACTCCCGGAATAAAAGTAATTCCGGCCAATGCAATACTGGCAATAATTACAAAAATGGTCAATAATTTATATTCTGCTTTTAAAAAGGCGAGGGCTCCCTCGTAAATGTGTTCTGAAATCTCTTTCATCTTTCCGTCGCCCGCATCTTGTTTTAAAACCCAAGCCCTTTTTATTCCCATGAAAAGTAATCCTAAAATTGCCATAACGATTGGCAAATAAATCATAAATGCATTCATAATCTAGTAATGGTTTTTTGGTTAATAGTTAAAAGTCAATAAACTAACTCAAACGAATTTAAACAAAAAAGCAATACTCCTGACGGTAGTATTGCTTTTTTTATAATTGGGCGGCTTATAAATTATTTAATGCTAAATAATCCTTCCGGTTTGTTTTCAATATCATCAAAACGTTTTGTACACTCAGCGATAATTGCAAATGCTTCGTTTACATCTCCCCAGCCTTCTACATCTACTTGTTTGTTTTCAAGATCTTTGTATACCTGGAAGAAATGCTCGATTTCTTTTAATAAGTGTCCGTTGATATCAGAAAGATCATTTAATGAATTCCAGATTGGATCAGAAACTGGTACACAAATAATTTTTTCGTCTGGTCCTTTATCATCTGCCATGTGGAAAACTCCAATTGGCTTTACTTCCATAACACATCCTGGAAAAGTTGGTTCATTTACTAAAACCAATACATCAAGAGGGTCACCATCAAGAGCTAAAGTTTCCGGAATAAATCCGTAATCAGCCGGATACATCATTGAAGAGAATAACATTCTGTCGAAACGCATTCTTTTAATTTCAAAATCGTACTCGTATTTATTTCTGCTTCCTCTTGGTATTTCGATCAACACATCGAAAGTTGTTAGTTTGTCTGCGGTCATTTTCGTTTTTTATTGTTTCTATAATTTCGACTGCAAAAGTAACTAAAGAATCCCTTTTTACAATAAAAAACTGCATTTATCTATGTACTTTTCTTTTAAAAAACAGTGAGTTAATAGGTAATCTTTCTATTTCTTTTGTTTAGATAATAATGCCAAAGTAAATAGGTGGCATAAGACCGATACGGACTCCATTGTTCCGAGTGAATTTCCATTTCCTTTTTGTCGTGAATATCCAATAACTCTTTAATAGTGTTGACAACCGCAATATCTCCCAACGGAATCAAATCGGGTTCCTGAAGACAGAACATCAGATAAATATCAATCGTCCAATTTCCAATTCCTTTCAGTTTAATAAGCTCTTCACGAACTTCTTTTGCCGATTTTACAGCCAAACTTTCAATGTCAAGGTCTTTACTCAGAACGGCTTCTGCCAATATTTTAATGTATTTTGTCTTTTGACGGCTTACACCCAATGCGCGAAACTCTTCGTCCGATAAAACCGCCATGGTTTCGGGATTACAGGTGGTATAAGCTTTTATTTTTAAAAATGTAGCTTTCGCCGAATCGATTGAAACTTGTTGCTCCAGGATCAACAATACCAGGGTCTCGAAACCTTGCGGCCGCTTTGGAATTGGCGGCAGTCCATATTTTTCGATAATTTCCAGAAAAACCGGATTCTTTGCAGATAGAAAATCGATGGCTTCTTGCATAACTTTTTTTTAAGATTACTCAAAATTAAACAAAATTACTGCGATAATTATCCCGAAATGTACTCCCCAAATGGAAGTTTATTCACTCCGTAAATAATAAAAGAAGATATAAACAAACACAATAAAGTAGTAATCGGAATAGCCAAAATCGGATTTATAAAATCATAATCAATTCCTGAAAAGACCAGAAAGCGAAGCACCAAAATATGAACCAGATAAATTCCGTAGCTGTATTTATTGATAAAATTAACAACCCGAATGAGAGTTGGATTTGAAATTTTTGAATTTTTGAAGAAAATAAACAATCCAATAGAGACCAGCATCACATTAAAAGTCAAGTAACCATAAAAATATTCATTAAAACGATCTTCTGCTATCGACAGAAAATAAGTTCCGAAAATGGTAATAATGGCTCCAAAAGAAAACAAGAGTACAGAAATCCGTTTCAATCTTCGGGCATCATATTGGAATGACTTGACCGACAAATAATAACCCAGAACCAGATATCCTAAAAAGCCCGTAAAATAAGTCAGATCAACATTGATTCTGAACTTAGAAAAAATGGGCTGATTGATCATTAAAGCAAAAATCCAAATGGTCAGAAAATACAATATCTCTTTTTCATTGGCATTCTGAATCCACTTGCTGAGAATCGGGATAAAAAGATAAATCCCGATCACCATATAAATGTACCATAAATGAAAGGAGCTCCCTCTGATAATAAGTATAAAGGCATGCTTAAAAATATCGACAAATGCTTTTTCAGATTCTAACAAAAATTCACTTCTGACCGTTAACAGCACATAAAAAAGGCTCCAGAATAAGAAAGGTAAAATAATTCTCGAGAACTTTTTTCTCAAGAAATCATTCAGTTCGTATTTTTTGTTCAGCATTAATGCTCCGGTAAGCATCAAAAAAACCGGTACACAAAAACGGACAAGACCGTCGTAAACATTACCTGTCCACCAGGTAAAATTGGATATATGACCGTATTGATACAGAATATCACAGGCTACATGTACTACGATCACGCTGATGGTGGCTAAAACTCTAAGATTATTTGTCCAATTTAGATTCTTACTTTCTATAGTTATACTCATAGAAACTAAATTAAGAAAAAAACTGACAATTTATCTAAAAACAAAAACCAAATGATCCTTTACTAGCAAATTTATTAGTCTGCTAATTTCTTACACTACTCTTTCTTAAAAAGCAATCCAATAACTATAAAGACCTCAAACAATTGACCAATATAGAACACAATTACTACAATATTAACAAATCATTCACAAATACATAAGCAACATCTTATATATTTACAAAATCAAGCAACCTTAAAAACGTTTGCACTAACCTATTTATTCTGACAATTTTAAAAATTAAATATAAAGAAATTCTTGCGCAAGAGTAGACATAAGCTTCAAATGTCTTTAAAAAAATTGAAGATCATTAAACCTTATAACATCAAAATTACTATGAAAAACCTAGAAGACTTTCAATGCGAAAAAATCGAAACTAAAAACATTGTTGGTGGTTATACTCCAATAAAAGAAGAACATGAGCCTGGATGGACATATATCTACAAAGATCATAAAATTTCTGAAGTAAATTATGATATTTAAAAGTTAAGTAGATTATAGAAATCTAACATCATTGATGATGTTAGATTTCTTTATTTCAAACAAGCAATCATGATTTTAATTTTAAGCACACCAACAGATTATGACACAAATCATGTAATCGATTGGCTCATACAGCACAAAACACCATTTTTTAGATTGAATGATGAAGATTTAATGCAGGGCATTACTATTTTTAATCACAATCCGGATCAACTTGATGAAACCTATTTTGAACATTATTCTCAAAAAATCTTCTTGAAAGACATTAAAATAGTATGGCATAGAAAATTTGGCTTTTTAATTGATTACGAGAAAAAGATTGGTAAAAACAATGACTTCATAGCCTATTTATACTCCGAGTTCAATAGCCTATCCAGATTGATTTTCAAATTATTGGAAAACAAGAAGTTTTTATGCAAAAATAGCCCTGCTTTTTCCAAGATTGACATTTTGAATAAAGCAGCTAAAGGCGGCTTAAACACTCCCAAAACCCTCATCACCTCCGACAAGCAAAAATTAAGTGCGTTCTATGACCTCCACAATCAATCTATAATTACTAAATCAATAGGAGATGCCCGAGGAGTGATCTATAGTGATAAAACTTTCACTCTGGCTACACATACCATAAAAAAAATAGACACACTTCCTTCAAAATTCTCTCCTTCTCTATTTCAGGAATATATTGACAAAGAAATAGAAATCAGAACTTTTTATCTGGATAAACAATGTTATTCGATGGCCATTTTTTCGCAAAACAATGAAAAAACCAAAATTGACTTCAGAAATTATGATTCTGAAAACCCCAATAGATTTGTACCTTATACATTACCCAAAACAATCGAAAATCAAATTACCGAATTTATGAGTAGTATAAATTTAAATACGGGTTCTCTGGATATTATAAAATCGTCAAAAACCGGGGAATATTATTTTTTAGAGGTAAATCCTTTTGGGCAATTTGGCATGACAAGCAAACCCTGTAACTATAATTTACATCAAAAAGTAGCCGATTATTTAATACAAAATTCCAATTAAATGAAAGTAAGAGATCTCCTTTCTGATCCGGAAATACCGCTGCCTATTATTTTCGAATGCACCGAAGTAGAGGATTATGAAATACAGGAAACCGTATCCAAAAAGCAACATGTTACATCAGAGTATTACCAAACCTCAAAGTTAAGCTGTAGAACCACTTCAAAACCATTACATATCAATAAAAATGAACGACAAAAAATTTAAATTATTCCAATGTTGTGTTCCTGTAAAAGGAGCCAAAAATGGCTTAATCATAGATTTTCAAAGAAAGACACTTCATAAGGTTCCTAATCAAATAATAGATTTGATTGAAGAATATTCTGAAAAAAACATTTATGGTTTATTTACTGATTTTAGAAAAAGCAAAGCGATACTCAAAAATTACATCCGCTATTTCTTATCGAATGAATTGCTAATTGTATCCGAAAACACAGAAGACTACCCTTCATTAGACCGCAATTTTACAAAACCTCATGTTCTGGATACGATTGGATGCGAAATAGATGCTTCTTTCGATTTTTTTGATTTTCTCATAAAAAATGAAATTAATGAATTAGGCGTAAATACCTTAAAGCTTATTTTGAAGAATAATGAGATTAATAATCTAATTAAAATTAACGCTCTTTTAGAAACATCTAAAATCAAAAATGTCGTCATTTATCTGGAGTATTGCAAAGAAAAGCTTTCCTCAATAAAATCGCTTATAATAGACAATCCAAGAATTTTACAGGTGATTTTTTATAATTGCAATACAGAAAACGAATCTTCATTAATCGAGGAAAAATTTTGTTACGAGAAACAATCACTCGAAAAAATATTTTACAATATTTCTATCGAGCATGCATCTGATTTTGTTTTAGACATGGATATTTACCACGAAGCACTACATCACAATCTGATGTTTAACCGAACTGTTTTTATTGATGCTTTTGGCAACATCAAAAAACACTTTTCAGATCCTAAATCCTATGGAAAAATCATTAAAAGCAGCATAAAAAAAGTAATTACAAATGAAGAATTTAGCGCTTTTTGGAACATCACTAAAGATGAAATCGAAATTTGTAAAGACTGCGAATTTCGCTATGTATGCCCAGACGGAAGGATTCCTCAAAGAGTTGATTCGGAAAAATCAAATTATAAATTTAATACTCACTGTAATTACGACCCCTATCAAAGTACCTGGAATTAATTGCTATAAGGTTATTTGAGCTGTTTTATTACTTCATATATTTTATCTGACTACGGATCTTCTCAAAATATAGTCGTAAAACATAATTTTATTACAGCTAAAAAAAACTGACTCACTGATTCTAAATGACTAAAAATTAGTGACACCTTCTTAGAAATAAAAACCAAACGATCCTTTTATCGCAAATTTAGTAGCATCTGGCATGTTCATATAATTTCCTCTCCATGAAAAATCAAGACGGAATACTTTGAATATGTTTCCAATCCCGGCATTGTATTCCCAATATACATTTTCCGGCGCATTATAAGGCAATCCTGAAGCATTAATGGCACGGTTAGCATTAGAAATAGTTCCGTGTACCGCTCTTACCCCAACAAATTCTCTCCAGTTTAATTTTCTCATGAACGGAATTCTTGCAAACAGCCTTCCTCCAAAGTCATGATTCCATTGTAAAGTGGTATACTGGTCAGTTATAAACTCGTAGAAATTTAAGTTACTAAACGTATTTTCGATGGTAAAATAAGTCTGATTTCCGGGAATTACACTCATCAATCCTAATGGGATGGTACCGAAGGTTTTTCCAGTTTCAAGGATAATATTCGATCTTCCTAATGGCCCTATAATAATAGGCTGCTTGTAAAACAGCTGTACTTTTTGATAAGCAAAATCGCTGTTTAAAACCCCTTTCAAACCATAACTAAAGTTTACAAAGAAATGACTGAACGGGCTGTCAACAATATTTCGTTCTACTCCAAAACCGATTGTCTTACGATTAGGCATAAACTCAAACTGAATATTCGCTTCTGACTGTGTTACCTTGTTTGCTATTACACCAGCCGGATTTGCTGCTGTTGGCAAAGTAGTATAATAGTCTAAACTAAAGATCGGAGAAGCCGATTCTAAAGTTCTGTATGAAATACCGGCCTGAACAACGAAATTCTTCATAGGCTCCATTTCAAGCGAAATATTGCTCAGATTAATGTTGGTCAATTTTCCATTACTTCCCGTGGTAAATAATGCGGAGGAAGCAAAACTTCGTCCCAGAATATCATTTGTAGTCGTTAAGCTGGCACCAATTTGCTCGATGTCACGCCTGTTTCCCCCAGAAATAATGATTCGGTTTTTCTTGTCCACCATCCATTTTCCGGAAACTCCGTATTTGAATTTATTATCGTCAAAACCATATGCGGTGTAAGCTTGTATACGCCATGGATCATTAGGACCAAAATAAGTCCTCCCCCCTGCTCGCAATCGTAACCCTTCAACTTCGTTATACCCGAAAGTGGAGAAGATAGGTCCAAAATCAAAATTCTTAAACTCGACGTAACCACTACCCAAAATAGAAACTAAACTATAAAGTTGTTTGAATCTTTTGACCGTTTGCAGTGTATCGAGCATCTTGTAAATACCCTGCTCGTCTTTGTTGAGTTTTTCAAAACGGTTTTCATCCCAAAATTCATCCGATTTGTTGTAAACGGCATTATCAATAAAATTGACTTCCTGCTTGTAAAAACTTTCTGGTTTTTGAAGATTGAATTTATGGTCCTTATATAAAGTCGTTCGTTTTCCATAGACTCCTTTTGATTTTTCCTTTTTATTCAAGGCAAAATCAGACATCATATAATCTCGGGTTAAGAGAAATACAGAATCATTCTCAACCTCAAATTCCTGTTCGATATAAATATCTTTTACCCAGTTAATATTGGCGCTTTTAGTAACGGCCATATTAATTTTTTTGATCGCAAAAGTGGTATCGTTTACCCAAAAATCTCCTTTAAAAGTCAGTTCGTTTTTACGTCTTGGGTAAAAAACGATATTGTAACACCATTTTTTATCGACATAAGCACTGTCTTTTAAAACGTAATTGTAAACATCAATTCCTGTTCTGGAAAGCGGACTTGTAAAGCTCTTGTCGAAGAATTTAAGATGATTGTCGTAGATGTTATAATCGGAGTAAAGATCCTTCACAAAAGATAAAATCTGCTGATTCCCGTTAAACCCAGAAGTTTTATTTCCGGTCAGGTTCTCTTTTGTTTTCTTTAGTTTATTGTCTCCGTAAACATCATACAGTGATTCGCTTATAAAAATCGGCAAATATGTTTTCCCTGTAACCTCCGATGTATCAACATGTTTGAATACAAATTCCATTCCTTTGAAGAGTTTATTCTTCATAAAAGCACTATCAATCGTGTTCATATCAAACTCGACTTTTTCGTACTTTTGCATCTGATACTGATTGAATTGGTACAAGCCGTTTTTACGTTTGCGTTCCCAGATTTTTCTCAAAATATCTAGTGCCGGATTATTCTTCTTAGAGGTTTTTCCGGTAAAAATTACGACTTCATTCAATGCTTCAGCTTCACTTAAAACTATCTTAAAGTCATAGTTTACGGCTTTTTCCAGTGTAACTTCCCGATCTGAGAATCCTGCCGAACTTACTAATAAAGTGGTATAAGTATTAGGTGATTCCAGATAGAAACGCCCATCTTCATTAGAAACAATTCCAGTATTTGATCCCTTAAAAACAACATTAGCAAACGGAATGGGCTGATTAGATTTGTCCAAAACAATTCCACTCACTTTAGTTTGTGCAATAACGCTGCCCGCCATTGCGAGTACAAAAAACAAGCTAAGTAAAATTATTCTTTTCATAATCTGGCAAAAAAAAACTTCATCAATAATAAGTATGACTGATGAAGTTTTATAAGTATCGTTTAATTTACTATTTGTACATTACTTTCTTTACTGCTTTTACTACATCAGCTGCATTTGGCAACCAGTCTTTTAGTAAAACAGGAGAGTAAGGCGCAGGTGTATCTGCTGTTGTAATACGTTGAATTGGCGCATCAAGAAAATCGAAAGCCTGTTCCTGAACGATGTATGTAATTTCAGATGAAACACTTGCAAATGGCCAAGCTTCTTCTAAGATTACTAAACGGTTCGTTTTTTTAACAGAAGTAAGAATAGTTTCTTTATCCATTGGACGAACTGTTCTTAAATCGATAATTTCACAAGAAATTCCTTCTTTAGCTAATTCATCAGCAGCAATAAAAGCTTCTTTGATAATTTTTCCAAAAGAAACAATTGTAACATCTTTTCCTTCACGTTTAACATCGGCAACTCCTAACGGAATTGTATATTCTCCATCCGGCACCTCACCTTTGTCACCATACATTTGCTCAGACTCCATAAAAATTACAGGATCATTATCACGAATAGCAGATTTCAAAAGTCCTTTTGCATCATAAGGAGTTGAAGGCACAACAACCTTAAGTCCCGGAGTATTAGCAAACCAGTTTTCTAAAGCTTGCGAGTGAGTCGCTCCTAATTGACCTGCAGAAGCAGTTGGTCCGCGAAAAACGATAGGCACATTAAATTGTCCACCTGTCATTTGACGCATTTTAGCAGCGTTATTTATAATTTGATCAATACCTACTAAACAGAAGTTGAAAGTCATGTACTCTACAATAGGACGACAACCGTTCATCGCTGATCCTACTGCAATCCCTGTAAAACCAAGCTCAGCAATTGGAGTATCAATTACTCTTTTTTCTCCAAACTCAGCAAGCATTCCTTTTGAAGCTTTGTAAGCCCCGTTGTATTCTGCAACTTCTTCGCCCATTAAATATATGGATTCATCGTGACGCATTTCTTCGCTCATCGCTTCACAAATGGCCTCTCTAAATTGTATTGTTCTCATATTTATATTGTATGTTGAATTTTCTGAAGAGCAAAAATAAATATTTTAAATAACTTAAAAGCATAAATTGAATTTAAAATCACACGAACTTCCTCCTGTCTTGCGCTTTTAACTTTTTAAAATTTATTGTGATATTTACGAAATCGATGTAATTACAACTTTATCACCAAAAACTTTTTCTGTTGGATTCTGATTCAGCAAAATTCTTCCTCTCTAACGCAACAACTCAAATTATAGTATAAAACGAAGCAAATTTTAACAGTCCTCATAAACCCCTCTTTGCAAAATCCTTAAGAATCAGCAGGTATCAATGTATTATCAATATTCGTTGACTCCGAAAGACTTCCATAATTGCACAATTTGCGAAAACGTAATAGTTTTTAAAAAATATTATGCACGCATAGTATATTATTTCAATTTTAATTTCTAAATTTGTAGAAGCATTTTATAATTTATCAAAATATATACTTATGAAAATATTAGTTTGCATCAGCCACGTGCCTGATACTACTTCAAAAATTAACTTCTCCAATGGTGACTCAGAATTTGATACCAATGGTGTTCAATATGTAATTAATCCTAATGACGAATTTGGTCTTACCCGTGCAATCTGGTTTCAGGAGCAACAAGGTGCAACTGTAACGGTTGTAAATGTTGGAGGACCTGACACTGAGCCTACTTTACGTAAAGCTTTGGCAATTGGTGCAAACGAAGCGATTCGTGTGAACGCTAATCCAACTGATGGTTTTTTTGTTGCTAAACAATTGGCAGAAGTAATTAAAAATGGTGGTTATGATTTAGTAATTGCCGGAAAAGAATCTTTAGATTATAACGGAGGAATGGTCCCTGGAATGATCGCAGGAATCTTAGGTTCTAACTTTTTAAACTCTTGTACTGCTATCACTGTTGAAGGCAACAATGTAAAAGCGGTGCGCGAAATCGATGGTGGAAAAGAAACTGTAAGCACTACTTTACCTCTAATCATAGGTGGTCAAAAAGGTCTTGTTGAAGAAAAAGACCTGCGTATTCCAAACATGAGAGGAATTATGACTGCAAGAACAAAAGCTTTAACTATTCTTGAACCAGTTGATGCTCCTGTAAATACAAAAGCGGTGAAATTTGAAAAACCAGCTCCTAAATCAGCAGTGAAATTAGTTTCTCCTGATAATTTAGATGAGTTAATCAATTTATTACACAACGAAGCAAAAGTTATCTAGTAATCAGTATTCAGTCTCGGTTTTCAGTTCTCTAACCTGAAATCTGAAACTTTAAACTTCTAAACAAAAAATTATGTCAATATTAATATATGCAGAATCTGCAGAAGGAAAATTCAAAAAAGTTGCTTTCGAACTGGCTTCTTACGCTAAAAAAGTAGCCGAAACTTTAGGAACAACTGTTACCGCTTTAACCGTAAACATCAGTGATGTAAGCGAATTATCGAAATACGGAGTAGACAAAGTACTAAAAGTAACCAATGACAAATTAGCTGGTTTTACTGCCAAAGCTTATGCTGATGTTATCAAACAAGCCGCTGAAAAAGAAGCTACAAAAGTAGTTTTACTTTCTTCTACAACAGACAGTATTTACCTTTCTTCATTAGTTGCAGTAGCTTTAAACGCCGGTTTCGCCTCAAATGTAGTTGGATTACCAGTAAGCACTTCTCCTTTTCAGGTAAAAAGAAATGCTTTTTCTAATAAAGCATTCAATATTACTGAAATCACTACAGATGTAAAAGTTCTTGGTCTGGCTAAAAACTCTTACGGAATTTTCGAAAGTGCAGGATCTGCTACCGAAGAAGATTTCAATCCATCTATTGGTGACAATGATTTTGGAGTAAAAGTAGAATCTGTAGAAAAAGTAAGCGGAAAAGTATCTATCGCTGATGCTGACGTTGTAGTTTCTGGAGGACGTGGACTAAAAGGTCCGGAAAACTGGGGCTTAGTTGAAGATCTTGCTGCAGTATTAGGTGCTGCAACAGCATGTTCTAAACCGGTTTCTGACTTAGGATGGAGACCTCACAGTGAACACGTTGGACAAACAGGAAAACCGGTTGCCACTAACTTGTATATTGCAATAGGAATTTCCGGTGCAATTCAGCACATTGCAGGTATCAACTCTTCAAAAGTAAAAGTTGTAATCAACAATGATCCTGAAGCTCCTTTCTTTAAAGTAGCTGATTATGGAGTAGTTGGTGATGCTTTCGAAATTGTTCCGCAATTAATTGAGAAATTAAAAGCTTTTAAAGCACAACATTCTTAGTTTAAAAATTCTCTATAAAAATATAGCTACCTAAAAACAAGATAAATCGTATCTTTGTTTTAGGTAGCTTTTTTGTTCCATATTTTTTGATTAAAATTGCACCTTTATTTTTCAATCAAAAAAAGTATTAAAATGAGGCAATAATTGCCCTTTTTTACCCACATATATGAGTCTAGTAAAATTATCTATAAAAGGAATTTCATACAGTCAAACTCAAAATGGCGCTTATGCCTTAATTTTGAATGAAGTTGATGGCGAAAGAAAATTGCCAATAGTTATTGGTGCTTTTGAAGCACAATCTATTGCTATCGCCCTGGAAAAAGAAATTAAACCCCCTCGTCCGTTAACACACGACTTGTTCAAAAACTTCGCTGAAAGATTTGACATCGTTGTAAAACAAGTTATTATTCACAAACTTGTTGACGGCGTTTTTTATTCGAGTTTGATCTGCGAAAGAGACAAAATCGAGGAAATTATCGATGCCAGAACTTCTGATGCCATTGCATTAGCCTTACGTTTTAACGCGCCAATTTTCACTTACAAAAACATTTTAGACAAAGCCGGAATTTACTTAAAATCAAATACTGCAGAAACCGATCAGGGTTCTCAGGAAATTGATGATGTACTCTCGAACCCTGAGACTTTTGGCCGCGAAGAAGAAAGCAATCAATCCGGAGATGTTTACGCCAAACATAGCCTGCAGGAACTAAACGAACTTTTAGATCAAGCCGTTTCTCAGGAAGATTATGAAAAAGCAGCAAAAATTCGAGACGAAATTTCGAAAAGATGATTTTAAGGCTGTAAGCCTTAAGCTTTAGGCTATAAGCTTAAAGCAAAAACATAAAAAACAAGCTTAGAGCATTAGGGAAAAGCCTAAAGCTTAAAGCCTCAAGCTTAAAGCGTCATGAAACAATACTTAGATTTAGTACAGCATGTTTTAGATAACGGCTGTCAAAAAGGAGATAGAACGGGAACGGGAACCAAAAGTGTTTTTGGCTACCAGATGAGATTTGATTTAAGTGAAGGTTTCCCAATGGTTACAACCAAAAAACTACATTTAAAATCGATCATATACGAACTGCTTTGGTTCTTAAAAGGCGATACGAATGTAAAATACCTTCAGGAAAATGGAGTGAAAATCTGGGATGCCTGGGCAGATTCTAATGGCGATTTAGGCCCTGTTTACGGACATCAATGGCGCAATTGGAACAGCGAAGAAATTGATCAGATCTCTGAATTGATTACAGAACTAAAAACGAACCCAAATAGCCGAAGAATGCTAGTTTCAGCATGGAACCCTTCGGTATTACCGGATACCAAAAAATCATTTGAAGAGAATGTAGCCAATAACAAAGCAGCTTTACCTCCATGTCATGCCTTTTTTCAATTTTACGTCACAAGTCCTGATACTGAAAAAGGAGAGACAAAAGGAAAACTCTCTTGTCAACTGTACCAACGAAGTGCTGACATATTTTTGGGAGTTCCTTTTAATATTGCTTCTTATGCTCTGCTAACCTTAATGATTGCACAGGTTTGCGATCTGGAACCGGGAGAATTTATTCACACTTTTGGAGACGCACACATTTACAACAATCATTTTGAGCAATTAGAACTGCAATTAACACGTGAGCCAAAACCTTTACCAAAAATGGTTTTAAATCCGGAGATTAAAAATATATTCGATTTTGATTACAACGACTTTACACTTTTAGATTACGAGCCACATGCCGGCATAAAAGGAAGTGTTGCTGTATAAAACATAAAAAAATCCGCTTAAAATTTTAAGCGGATTTTTTTATACTACCAGAACGCTATTCTCACTTCCGGCAAAATCATTCCACTTATACGAATCCGCCTCAGGATCGTTCGCGTAAACTCCGTCAATTACGTACTTAAATTCGTAAATGGCATCTTTCACTAGGTCATAAGTTGCTTTAAAAGTTCCGTTTTTCAACTTACTTAAAGTTCCTTCTTCGGGATTCCAATTGTTAAAATCACCAACAACTGCTGCCGAATTTGCATCTTTTGCATCGACTGTAAAAGTAACTTTACACACCGGCTTTGTTTTTACAAACTGTTTCTTTAAAGACATAACTATTTAATTTTTAGATTCATAGACTAAATTACATAAATTCATCTGAACTCCCGACACCCCTATAAGCGATTTGTGATAATATCAAAAACACAATATTTTTTTAACCATATCAATAAATAAATCCGCATAAAATTTTAGATTCCAAAGCTCTAAGTTACTTTGCCAGAAATATTCCCGAATCTAAATAGGGTCATTACAAAATAAATTCTAACTTTATGACCTCATTTATATCTTATGGAAAAGGAAGTACACGAACAATACGAATACGCCAGAAGAAGAATCAGACAAAAGAAAATCCTTTATTTTCATTTTGTACTTTTTCTTTTAGGAAGTTTATTTTTGTTTATCGGCAATAGATTTTTCGATTTAGGAGCCACCAGCGAACAAAATTGGTGCGTTTGGGCCATAACAATTTGGTTCTTTGTCTTTATTTTGCATTTCATCAAAGTGTATATTACAGACCGGTTCATGAACAAAAAATGGGAAAGAGAACAAATTGACCGACTTGTTGCCTTGCAACAAAAAAGAATTAGTCAGTTAGAGTCGAAAATAAATGAAGATTCTGAAAATAAAATTTAGTTTAGAATGCCATGATTATAATGATAGCGGCTGTTGCCGAAAATAACGCACTTGGAAAAAACAATGAATTAGTTTGGCATTTACCAAATGATTTTAAAAGGTTTAAATCTCTTACTACCAATCATCACATTATAATGGGAAGAAAAACTTTTGAAAGCTTCCCTAAACCTTTACCCAATCGAGTTCATGTTGTAATAACACGCCAAAGCGATTATCAACCGGAAGGTTGTGTTGTTGTTGACTCTATTGAAAAAGCAATAGCAATCTGCCCTGAAAATGAAGACTCCTATATTATTGGAGGCGGTGAAATTTACAACCTTGGCCTGCCATATACAGACATCATTGAAATTACCAAAGTACATCACACTTTTGACGCAGACACTTTCTTTCCTAAAATTAGCGAAGCCGACTGGCAGCTTGTAGAATCGGAAGAAAACTTTAAAGACGAAAAACATCTTTACGATTATACCTACGAAACCTATATTAAGAAATAAAAAAAACATCCTCTTATGGAGGATGTTTTCAAAAATAATTAATCTTTTAAATGGGCTCATTCAGGAAATAAGTTTAATAAAATAACAAATATTAAAAATAACATTTGAAATAATTGAATAACACTGTTTATTGAGATTTTATCTCACGGGCGTCTTTAATAACAAATACCACTAAGATATTAAAGACAATTTTTCCAAAAACAAATTTAATCCTAAGAACGTATTTCACACTTTTAAAAAATAGAGTATTGACCCCCAAGAACAATACTTTTTTAACCTCTTTCCTGAACAAGTTAAGTACAAGTGCAAAACAATACCCACATTGCTTTGAGCCATTTTAAAAGATCAATCTTTAAAACTTCATCATTATTACTAAGGCAAAAGTGCACATAAATCCATCCCCCCACAATACCCACTTTTGGTGATTTTTTCAAAATAACCATTTTTGGTGATGGTCAGAAATATGATATTCCGCACCAATTAAAAACCTACTCTTAAAACAATTAAGACACAAAATAAAAAACCCAATTACAGTTAAGACAGATTGTATTATATTTGCGTAAATAAAAAAAATGTCTGAAAAAATAACCCCATATAAAGACTCTTCTTTAGGTAAAAAAGAGCAGGTTGCCCAAATGTTTGACAACATCTCCGGTAACTATGACAATTTAAATCGTGTGATCTCATTTGGTATTGACACCAAATGGAGAAAAAAAGTGCTCAAAATTGTTTCGGATACAAAACCAAAAATCATTCTTGACATAGCAACCGGAACAGGTGACTTAGCTATCTTAATGTCGCAAACAAATGCTGAAAAAATTATTGGATTGGACATTTCTGCCGGAATGCTTGAAGTAGGGAAGAAAAAAGTTCAGGCAAAAGGATTATCCAATACCATCGATTTAGTTCTAGGAGATTCTGAAAAAATACCTTTTGACGATAATTATTTCGATGCTATAACGGTTGGATTTGGAGTTCGAAATTTCGAAAATCTGGAAAAAGGTTTTGCAGAAATCTTAAGAGTTCTAAAACCAAATGGTGTTTTTGTAATTCTGGAAACTTCGGTTCCGGACAAAACACCCTACAAACAAGGTTATAAATTTTACAGCAAAAACATCCTTCCAATTATAGGAAAACTGTTTTCTAAAGACAATTCAGCATACGGCTATTTGTCTGAATCTGCCGCAGTTTTTCCTTACGGAGAAGCTCTGAACAATATTTTAAGAAAAATTGGGTTTATAGATGTTGTAGCAATGCCTCAAACTTTCGGCGTTGCAACCATTTATTCTGCATCTAAAAAATAGTATGAAAAAAACTGTAGTCTTACTTTTATTAGTCTTATCGACACAAGGATATTCGCAATTTGCTAAGAGTATGTTTAGCAAAGATCCTATTATTAATCTTGAAAACTGGCAAAAACAACGCTTGTATTTTGGCTACTATCTTGGGTTTAACAGCTTCGATTTTAAGTTTGACTACAAAGCTCCAGGTCCAGATATTCAAGTAAAAAAGACTACTGGTTTTAATGTTGGTGTTGTAGCCGATTTAAGACTGCAGGAATACATCAATCTTCGTTTTGAACCGGGATTATACTATACAAAGCGTGACTTGCACTACCCAAATTTACCTTTACAGAAAGACTATCTAAGAGAGGTAAACAGTACATACATCCATTTTCCTTTACTCTTAAAGTTCTCTGCTTTGCGTACCGGAAATATACGTCCATATTTAGTTGGCGGAATGTCTTCGACACTTAATTTATCCAGTAACGCCAAATCAAAAGACGATAACTTTGAAGGAAAATTCAGAGTTAAGCAATGGACCGCTGCTTACGAACTGGGTTTTGGAATCGACATTTTCTCTGAATATTTCATCTTCTCTCCTTCAATACGCGGAATGTTTGGTATATCCGATGAACTTATTCGTGATAATCCGGCAAACGGACCTAGTCCATGGACGGACAATATCGATTCTATGAAATCAAGAGCTATTTTAATAAATTTCACTTTTCATTAAAACAAATACTTAACTATTTCGTTTAAACTCACTAAGAATAATTGCTGTTGCTGTAGCTACATTTAAACTTTCGGTTTTTTGAAGCTCCCCAAATCTTGGAATTGTGAGTCGGCTTGTCACCATTTTTTCAATTTGCTCCGAAATACCATTGGCTTCATTACCCATAATAATGATTCCATTTTGAGGCAAATTGGATTTATAGATGTTTTCGCCATCCATAAAAGTTCCAAATACGGCTAATTCTGTTTGAGTTATAAACGTTTCGAGATCAACATAATTAACATTTACTCTTGTGATAGAACCCATTGTAGCCTGCACCACTTTTGGATTGTAAATATCAACGGTTTCTTTAGAGCAAACAATTTGTTTGATCCCAAACCAGTCACAAAGACGCAAAATTGTGCCTAAATTTCCGGGATCGCGAATATCATCTAAGGCCAAAATTAAGCCCGAATTGATTATTTCGTTTTCGGCAGGGATTTTAAAGACAGCCAAACAGGAATTAGGAGTAGACAAAGCGCTTATTTTTTTAAGTTCCTGCTCATAAATCAGTGTTCGCTTTGAAGAATGAACCTCTTCAAAATCATTTAGAGTCGTGTATAAATGCTCTAATTCAAAATTGGATTGCAACAATTCTTGAATTACTTTTACTCCTTCGGCGAAAAACAATTGATTTGCAAAACGTTGCTTTTTTTGATGTAAACCTGAGATAAGTTTTATTTGGTTTTTACTAACCATAAAATAATGTACTTTTGAATTAAATATTTAAGAACACTTGAAAAAGAATTCCACAAAAATAATAGCATTTATCCTAATAGCAATTTTTATTTGCGCTTGTGATGCTGTAAAAAGAGTTCCTGATGGAAAAAATCTTCTTGTAAAAAATACTATTCTTGTAAATGGTAAGTCAACTAACGACGAAACTGCCTTTAATCAAATGTACCAAAAACCAAATGGTACCCTATTAGGATATCGTCTTCGTTTGAATTTATACAACTTAGCAAATTTAAATCCGGATTCTACATATCAGGCTAAATTCAAGAACAATCCAGGTTTATACGAACGCCAGTCAAAACTTTTATCAGCAAAACAAGTCGATCGCCTTGGACAATCTTTCATGTACAAAGGTATTCATGAATTTTTAAAAAGCACTGGTGAAGCGCCAGTAATTATTGACACTTCAAAAACAAAGAAAACACTCCTGCGTTTAAAATATTATTATTTCAACAATGGTTATTTTAAAGTTGCTACAGATTATACCATTGATAGTGTCGGAAGAAAGAAAGCCAAGATAAATTACAATATCAAAACCGGTCCAGCTTATACTTTAGATACTATTAAAACCAAAATAATGACTCCCGCCTTGGACTCATTATATAAAGTCAACAACGATCCTTCAGCTTTAAAATCAGGAAAACAATACAAAACCAGTGATTTTGAAGAAGAAAAAAATCGTCTTACCACCTACTTCCGAAATCATGGCGCTTATTATTTTCAACCTACTTATGTCACTTTTGACATTGATACCATTGGTAAAAAAGACAAAGCCAATGTAATGCTAATTGTAAACAACAACAACATTCAGGAAAGAGATTCCAGCAGAACAGAACCTTTTAAATTATACAAAATCAGCGATGTAAACATCTACACCGATTATTCTGCTGCAAATGCAAAAAATAAAATTACAGATAGCACCAGTTACAACAACTTTAACCTTTACAGTTATAAAAAACTAAAATACAAACCACGCGCCATTACCGATGCGGTTTTTATCAGTAAGGGAAGTACTTTCTCGGATACCAGAACCACACTTTCTTCAAGATATCTGAACAATTTGAAAATTTTCAACTATCCGTCTATTCAATATGAAGTTGACAAACGTGACTCGACTGCACAGTCTTTAATTGCAAATGTTTACCTCACGCCTAGAAAGAAATATAGTTTCGGAGCCACTTTTGACGTTACGCATTCTAACATTCAGGATTTTGGTATCGGAGCCAGTATCTCCGAAACGATTCGAAACGTTTTTAACAGGGCCGAAACTTTAGAAATTTCTACCCGTTTGAATTTAGGTTCATCGCGCGATATGGCAAATCCCAACAACAATTTCTTCAACGTTTCAGAGTATGGTGTTGATTTAAAACTAAATTTCCCAAGGATTTTATTGCCTTTTGGAACTGAAAAAATTATTCCGAAAAGAATGATTCCTTCCACCAGTATTGCAGGAGGTTTCTCCAAACAAAGGAACATTGGTCTGGACAAAGAAAATTTCACCGGAGGTATTGCTTATAACTGGTCTCCAAAACGAGGAAATACAGCAAAATTTGAATTGCTTAATGCACAATTTGTACGTAATTTAAATCCGGGTAACTATTTTAACGTTTACACTTCATCATACAGAGAGCTTAATAACATTGGTAAACAATACAACAAAAACGAGTCTTATTTTGACAATCCGAACGATCAAAACCTTACGATTCCTCAAGGAACTGCCGGATTCACCAATGATGTATTGTCCCCCAACTCCAATTTAATCCTTCCTGATCAGGACTATAAAGATGTAAAAAGCATTGAAGAAAGAAGAGTTCGTCTAACCGAGAATGATTTTATTCTGGCCACAAGCTATACTTTTACCAAAACCACAAAAAAAGATCTTGCCGATAATACATTCTATCAGTTTAAAACCAAAATAGAATCAGCCGGTACTTTGCTATCAGCTATTTCAAACATTGGGAACTTTCAAAAAAATGGCAAAGGCAATTATGAAATTTTTAATCTGGAATATTCAGAATACATCAAAACTGAATTTGATTATATCAAACACTGGGATTTTGGAAAAGAAAAAGTACTGGCAGTACGAAGCTTTTTTGGAATTGCGATTCCATTTGGAAATTCAAACTACATCCCATTTTCACGAAGTTATTATGCCGGAGGTTCAAACGACAACCGGGCATGGCAGCCCTATGCTTTGGGTCCCGGAAGCACTAATGCTGCAAATGATTTTAACGAGGCCAACATGAAAATAGCAATGAGTGCCGAGCTTCGTTTTAAAATTTTTGGAAGTGTCAAAGGAGCCATCTTCGCAGACGCCGGAAATATCTGGAATGTGCTCGATAATGTGATTGACGAGAAGGCAAAATTCTCTGGCGTAAACGATTTAGCTGAAATTGCACTAGGTACAGGATTTGGTTTACGTTACGATTTGAGCTTTTTTGTTATTCGTTTGGATATGGGCTTTAAGACCTATAACCCAGCACATGAGAAGGGAGATCGCTGGTTTAAAGAATACAATTTTGGGCACTCGGTTTTAAATTTTGGAATAAATTATCCATTCTAATGCTAATTAATTCTTATTTTTGCAACCTAAAAACTAAAAACAACTAAAAAAAATTACAATGGCACACAATATTAAACCGGGGGTAGCTACAGGAGATCAGGTTCAGGAAATTTTTAACTATGCGAAAGAGAAAGGATTTGCTTTACCTGCAGTAAACGTTACTGGTTCAAGTACAATCAATGGAGTTCTTGAAACTGCAGCAAAATTAAACGCACCGGTTATTATCCAATTTTCAAACGGAGGAGCACAATTTAACGCTGGAAAAGGACTATCTAATGCAGGAGAAAAAGCAGCAATTGCTGGTGGAATCGCCGGAGCAAAACACATTCATACTTTAGCAGAAGCTTACGGAGCAACTGTAATTCTTCATACTGACCACTGCGCAAAAAAATTATTACCTTGGATTGATGGTTTATTAGATGCTTCTGAAAAACATTTTGCAGAAACAGGAAAACCATTATACAGTTCTCATATGATCGATTTGTCTGAAGAGCCAATCGAAGAAAACATCGAAATCTGTAAAGAGTACTTGGCGAGAATGAGCAAAATGGGAATGACATTAGAAATCGAGCTTGGTATTACAGGTGGTGAAGAAGATGGTGTTGACAACTCTGACGTTGACAGTTCAAAATTATACACTCAGCCAGAAGAAGTAGCTTTTGCTTACGAAGAATTATCTAAAATAAGCCCTAAATTTACAATTGCAGCTGCTTTTGGAAACGTTCACGGTGTTTACAAACCAGGAAACGTAAAATTAACTCCAAAAATCTTAAAAAATTCTCAGGATTTCGTTCAAAACAAATTCAACACTGGTCATAATCCGGTAGATTTCGTTTTCCACGGAGGTTCAGGTTCTACACTTGAAGAAATCAGAGAAGCAATTGGATACGGAGTAATCAAAATGAATATCGATACCGATTTACAATTTGCATACACAGAAGGAATTCGTGATTATATGGTTAAAAATATTGACTATTTAAAAACTCAAATTGGTAACCCAGAAGGTGCTGATGTTCCTAACAAAAAATATTACGACCCAAGAAAATGGGTACGTGAAAGCGAAGTAACATTCAATACAAGACTTGAACAAGCTTTTGCAGACTTGAATAACGTAAATACACTATAAATTTTAGATTTCTGATTTTAGATTTTAGATTTTTCGAAGTCTAAAATCTAAAATCTAAAGTCTAAGATCTAAAATCTAAAAAAATGGCTTGGTTTAAAAGACAGGAAAAAGGGATTACAACTGCTACTGAAGACAAGATGGACGTTCCGAAAGGATTGTGGTACAAATCTCCTACAGGAAAAATTATTGACGCTGACGAATTAGCCCGAAACTTATTTGTAAGCCCGGAAGATGATTTTCATGTTCGAATTGGAAGCGCAACCTATTTTGAAATTTTGTTCGACAATAATGAGTTTGTTGAATTAGATAAAAACATGACTTCTAAAGATCCTCTGCATTTTGTGGATACAAAAAAATATGCAGAACGATTAAAAGATGTAATGGAGAAAACACACTTAAAGGACGCTGTGCGTACCGGAGTGGGAAAATCTAAAGGAAAAGAACTTGTAATTTGCTGTATGGATTTCGCCTTTATCGGTGGATCTATGGGAGCTGTTGTAGGAGAAAAAATTGCCAGAGGTATTGATCATGCGATCAAAAACAAATTACCTTTTGTAATGATTTCTAAATCTGGTGGAGCTCGTATGATGGAAGCTGCTTATTCTTTAATGCAATTAGCAAAAACATCTGTGAAATTAGCGCAATTGGCAGAAGCTAAACTACCATACATCTCACTTTGTACAGATCCAACAACCGGAGGAACAACTGCATCATACGCTATGTTAGGAGACATCAACATCTCTGAGCCTGGTGCTTTGATTGGTTTCGCTGGTCCACGTGTAGTTCGTGACACAACAGGTAAAGATTTACCGGAAGGTTTTCAAACTGCTGAGTTCTTATTAGAGCACGGTTTCCTTGACTTTATCACGCCAAGAAAAGAATTAAAAGACAAGATCAACTTGTATATCGATTTGATTCAGAATAACGATATTAGATAGTTTTTAAACTTCTAAATTATACGAAATCCCAAGAAATTGCTTCTTGGGATTTTTTTATTTTTATAACCAACAAGATATCCCGTTCCTATGAAACTCACGGATTCGCAATTGATCATGTTCAACGGAATGAATTCCGTTGCTACAAAATAAATCATTCCTCCGGAATTTTTATCGATGTGTAAACCCAATCCTAACTTCAACGCGATAAATTCTACCGATATTTAATTCCTACGGAATATTTCGCGGTTTGCGATTTCAATCTTAATTCTTAACGGAATAAATTCCGTTGCTACCGAGAGATTTCATTTCTATGGAATTTCTATCGGCGTATGGCTTCAATCTTAACTTCAACGCGATAAATTCCGCCTACCGACATTTAATTCCTATTGAATTTTCTTAACTAACAATTTTAATAGCAACTAATTAATACTTGTCTGAAAAATTGTATTTTTGTTTCTGATACACAAATAACAGTTTTGTACCCAAGCGAACTACCAGAAAATGTATTTAACAAAAACTGACTTGTTTTCTACCAAAACCATTTTCTTTAAAAGCAATATAAATATCTTTGAACTATGAGCACAACAACAAAACCCAACCATATAGGACGAAAAATTAGTCGTATTCGTGAACTAAGAGATATGAAGCAGGAAGCTTTGGCTCAGGCTTTAGGAACATCTCAGCAGACCGTATCTGCAATAGAGAATAGTGAAACCATAGATGATGCAAAACTTGCAGAAGTAGCAAAAGCACTTGGTGTAAGTATTGAAGCTATAAAAAACTTTACAGACGAAAATATGATTAGTTACTTCAATAATTTTTACGACAACAGCTGTAATGGAGCAAATGGAATGTTTCATGCAAATTATTGCAATTTCAATCCATTAGATAAAGTCATTGAACTCTACGAACGTATGCTTCAGGCAGAAAAAGAAAAAGTTGAGTATTTAGAAAAAATATTGAAAGAAAAATAAGTTCTTTCAAAAACATATTAATTCCTCAAAATCTAACTTTAAAATCGTAACCTTATGAAAAAGATTGCTTTTCTAGCACTTATCATGTTAGCATCACTCTCCATTCAGGCGCAAACTTCGAAAGAACTTGTAGGTAAATGGCAATTGGTAAAACTCACTAAAAACGGGAAAGAAAAAGATATAAAAGAGAAATTCAAAAGCGATCAGGTGTTTCAGGTCTTCAATGAAGATGGAAAATTTACAGGAATCGTAGGAGACAAAACTACCAACGGCAAATGGAAACTTTCTAAAAAAAATGATGTCTTAACCGTTACCGTTAATTTAATACCTGTAAAATTTCAAATTGAATACTTCGACAGCCAGAAACGTGTTATTACCCAAGATCAACTTGGGACTTTAGAATACAAAAAGGTAAACAACTGATACATCCAAAAACCTTAAACTAACCCACACATAATAAAATTAAAAAGTCCGCAAAGCTCTAAGACAAGCTTTACGGACTTTATTTTTATGTGATTAAGCTTCGAAGAGGTGTTATGCCAAGACAATTAAATACCGCAGCCTAAGAGTCAAAATCAAAAATCCGGTGTAATAAAAACTCAAGATCTTAGCCCCTCAGAACCTTAGTGCTTCAGAACCTCAATTACTTCAAGGAAGCCATGTCAATTACAAAACGATACTTCACATCACTTTTATTCATTCGGTCGTAAGCTTCATTAATGTACGCCATATCTATGATTTCAACATCAGAAGTAATATTATGTTCAGCACAGTAATCTAACATTTCCTGAGTTTCTTTTATTCCTCCAATCAAGCTTCCAATAATACTTCTTCTTTTCATGATTAAAGTAAAAACAGGAATTTCAGCGGGTGCTGGTGGAGCTCCAACAACAATCATGGTTCCGTTAGTAGTTAATAAATTCAGATAGGCATTATGATCGTGTTTTGCCGAAACAGTGTTGAGAATAAAATCGAAACTATTTGCTAACGATTCCATTGTTTCAGTATTTGAGGTTAAAGCAAATTTATGCGCTCCTAATTTCTTCGCATCAGCTTCTTTTGAAGGAGAGTGACTTAACATTGTAACTTCGGCACCAAAAGAAACGGCAAACTTTACAGCCATATGTCCTAAACCACCAAGTCCTAAAACTCCAACTTTATGCCCTTTACCTACTTTTAAATATCGTAACGGAGAATAAGTGGTAATTCCTGCGCAGAGTAACGGAGCAACTCCTTTAATATCCAGTTTTTCAGAAACATGGAGAGTATAACTCTCATCAACAATAATACTGTTTGAGTATCCTCCACGGGTTGGAATATTGGTTCCTCTTTCGACACTGTTATAAGTTCCTGTCATTCCTTCATCGCAAAATTGCTCTTCACCCGACTGACAGCTTGGACAAACTCTACAAGAATCTACGAAACAACCTACCCCAGCCAGTTCTCCAACTTTAAATTTAGAGACTTCACTTCCAACAGCTACAATTCGGCCAACAATTTCATGACCGGGAACTAAAGGATAGTCAACAGGCCCCCAGTCGCCTTTTGCAGTATGAATATCAGAATGGCAAACGCCACTGTATAAAATTTCGATCTGAACCTGATGAGCACCAACTTCTTTTCTTTCAAACGTATAAGGTTTTAACGGATTTACAGCATCATAGGCTGCATAAGCTTTTACTGGTATCATATTATCGTTTTTAAATTAGGGTATTAAAATTACGATAAAATTCAACAGCAAAACCAAAATTAAAATGATCCAAAAATGTTTTTTTTTCTGTAGTGCGCTTACATCCCGGTTCGAATCGCTTCAACCGGATCTAAATTTGCGGCAGAGATAGCCGGTAATATTCCGGAAATTAATCCGATAATTGCGGCCAGTCCTGTTCCTAAAATTATATTCCCTGTGCTTAAAACAAACTCAAAGTCAAGTACTTTTGTCAAAATAAGGGCAATACCCCAAACCATCAGCAAGCCAATTATTCCGCCAATAACAGAAAGAATAACCGCTTCGAATAAAAACTGAAATAGAATAAATCGATTTTTAGCTCCTAATGATTTCTGAATTCCAATTAAATGGGTTCTTTCTTTTACGGATACAAACATGATATTCGCAATTCCGAAACCGCCAACTAAAAGAGAAAATCCACTGATAATCCATCCTACAACATTCATCTGTCCCAAAATCCCATCTATAAAATCGGTAAAACCGGAAAGTACATTAATGAAAAAATTATCCGCTTCGCCGGCTTTCATTCCACGCATTGCTCTTAATTTTTGCGCAACCTGCGCTTTATAAGCATCCATATCTACCCCTTTCGATGGTTTTATAACAATTACGGGGGTCATGGCATCACTGTCACCATACATTCGGCGTAGAAAATTAGCCGGTAAATAAACGGTGGTATCATAGCTTTCTCCAAAAAAACCCGCACCTTGCTTTGCAATTACACCAATAACGGTAAAACGTTGTCCGTACAAACGAATATTTTTTCCAATAGGATCACTTGTACCAAAAAGTCCTTCAGCAATTTCGTATCCCAAAACAATAACAGGAGCTCCGGAATTCGATTCAGATTCGGTATAAAATCTTCCTTTTTCTAAAGTCAATCCGTCAATATCAACCATTTCATTTGACGAAGGAACAATATTTACATCGCTAACTGTCTTCGAATCGTATTTTAAACTTTCCCTTTTTACAAAAAGCTGATAAGCAACCTGATCAGTATTCGTAAGAGAATTTTTAAGTCCTATGTACTCGTCGTATTTCACATTTGGAAATTGATCTCTTTTCCATTGCGGAATTTCAGTTGGGCCAAAAGACATCTTCACTAAATAAATCGTATTTTTATCTAAGCTGCTTAAATCCTTAGAAATTTTACGATCTAAAGAATCAACTGCTGCCAAAACAGCAATAATTGAAAAAATCCCAATTGTTACTCCCAACAAAGACAATAAAGTTCGTAGTTTATTATTTCGCAAAGCATTAACAGCAAAGCTCAAACTTTCTTTTAATAATCTAAGATAAACAAGCATATAGTAGTATTTTTCAATAAAGTAAAATTCAATAATTTAAAATCAAAAACCTAATAAAAGTTAACTTACTCATCAGTAGTTTTTTTTAGCATAATGTTACATTAATTTTCTTTAAAATAAGGTTTAAAAAAACTACTTTTGCAGTCTCAAAAATCATAACTACACGATGAGCACAACTAAAACAATACAATCGGCATTAATATCTGTTTTTTCAAAAGACGGTTTAGAGCCAATCGTTAGAAAATTACACGAACAAAACGTAACACTTTACTCGACTGGAGGAACCGAAGATTTTATAAAAAATCTTGGCATTCCTGTTGTTCCTGTTGAAGATATCACTTCTTTCCCTGAAATTCTTGGAGGAAGAGTAAAAACACTTCACCCGAAAATCTTTGGTGGAATTTTAAACCGTCAGGATAACGAAAGTGATGTTCAGCAAATGAAGGAATTTGATATTCCACAAATTGATTTGGTAATTGTTGATTTGTATCCGTTTGAGAAAACTGTTGCTTCAGGTGCAAGCGAGCAGGATATTATTGAAAAAATTGACATTGGCGGAATTTCATTAATCCGTGCCGGTGCAAAAAACTTCAAAGACACCGTAATTGTAGCTTCGGTAAACGAATACAGTCTGCTTTTAGATTTGATTACAGAGCAAAATGGAGCAACAACTCTTGAAAACAGAAGATTACTTGCTACAAAAGCGTTCCACGTCTCATCTCACTACGATGGCGCTATTTTTAACTATTTCAATACTGACGAAACCATTTACAAAGAAAGTATTGCAGATGGTCAGGTTTTAAGATACGGGGAAAACCCTCATCAAAAAGGATTTTTCTTTGGTGATTTTGACGCTATGTTCAAAAAAGTTCACGGAAAAGAATTATCATACAACAACTTATTAGATGTTGATGCCGCAGTAAACTTAATTAATGAGTTTAAAACTGACGGACCAACATTTGCTATTTTAAAACACAACAATGCTTGTGGTTTGGCCTCAAGAAAAACAATCAGCGAGGCTTATCTAGCAGCTTTGGCTTGTGATCCTACATCGGCTTTTGGAGGTGTTTTGATTGCAAATACTAAAATCGACCTGGATACAGCACAGGAAATCAACAAGTTGTTCTGCGAAGTGGTAATTGCTCCAAGTTATGATGACGAAGCAATTGCTGTTTTACAAGAAAAGAAAAACAGAATCATATTAATTCAAAATGAAGTTGAATTACCTTCAAGACAAGTAAGAACATGTCTTAATGGTTTGTTAATTCAGGACAGAAATAATATTACAGATACTAAAGAGCATTTAAAAACCGTTACTATTACTGAGCCTACAGCTGAAGAGATAGAAGATTTAATATTTGCTTCAAAAATTTGTAAAAACACCAAATCAAATACAATCGTATTTGCCAAAAACGGAACATTAATTTCGTCAGGAACAGGTCAGACTTCAAGAGTAGACGCTTTAGTTCAAGCAGTTGACAAAGCAAAAGCTTTTGGATTTGATTTAACCGGTGCTTCAATGGCAAGTGATGCATTTTTCCCGTTTCCGGATTGTGTAGAATTAGCCAAAAAAGCAGGAATAACTGCTGTTATTCAGCCAGGAGGCTCAATAAAAGACGAATTAAGCATAAATTATTGCAATGAAAACAATCTTGCAATGGTATTTACGGGAACACGTCATTTTAAACATTAATTTGTTTAACTTTGTTCAAAATAATTTATAACATTTTAAACCCCTAAAAAACTTATGGGATTTTTTGATTTCATGACCGAGGATATTGCGATAGACCTTGGTACCGCAAACACTTTAATCATTCATAATGATAAAGTTGTTATTGATAGTCCGTCGATCGTTGCACGTGATAGAATATCAGGCAAAATCATTGCTGTTGGTAAGGAAGCCAATATGATGCAAGGTAAAACGCATGAAAACATCAAGACCATAAGGCCTTTGAAAGATGGTGTAATTGCAGATTTTGATGCTTCAGAAAAGATGATCAATATGTTCATCAAAAGTATTCCTGCATTGAAAAAAAGAATGTTTACTCCAGCTTTAAGAATGGTGGTTTGTATTCCTTCCGGTATTACCGAAGTAGAGATGAGAGCTGTAAAAGAATCTTGTGAAAGAGTAAACGGAAAAGAAGTTTACTTAATTCACGAGCCGATGGCAGCAGCAATTGGTATTGGTATCGATATCATGCAGCCAAAAGGAAACATGATTGTTGATATTGGAGGAGGAACAACCGAAATTGCAGTTATTGCATTAGGCGGAATTGTATGCGACAAATCTGTAAAAATTGCAGGTGACGTTTTCACAAACGATATCGTTTATTATATGCGTACACAACACAACCTTTTTGTTGGAGAAAGTACTGCTGAAAAAATAAAAATTCAAATTGGTGCCGCTATCGAAGATTTAGACGGACCTCCAGAAGATATGTCAGTTCAGGGTAGAGACTTACTTACAGGTAAACCTAAACAAGTAGATGTTTCTTATCGTGAAATTGCAAAAGCACTTGACAAATCAATTCAACGTATCGAAGACGCGGTAATGGAAACATTATCTCAGACTCCTCCTGAATTAGCAGCCGATATTTACAATACAGGTATTTACTTAGCTGGTGGTGGATCTATGTTAAGAGGCCTTGATAAGCGTATTTCGCAAAAGACAGATTTACCTGTTTACATTGCTGAAGACCCTTTAAGAGCAGTTGTTCGCGGAACCGGAATGGCACTTAAAAACATTGCGAAATTTAAAAGTATCTTAATCAAATAAGATTCAAAATAACAATCAATATATTTTTATTAGAGTTGAATTTAAACGTTCAACTCTAATAAATTTTGAAACCAAAAGCATATCCTGAAACAAAATAACCACACAAGAAATGCAGCAAATTTTTAATTTCATTATAAGAAACAGTAATCGATTGCTGTTTTTGCTGCTTTTAGGTATTTCGTTGGCGCTCTCAGTTCAATCACATTCCTACCACAGAAGTAAAATAATCAGTTCGGCTAATTTTTTAACCGGAGGTGTTTATGAAAAAATCAATCACGTAAACGAATATTTGAACTTAAGAACTGAAAATGACGAACTTGTACTTGAAAACGCAAGATTAAAAAGTCTATTATTCAATAAACAAGACACCTCAAAACTACCTTTAGCAGACAGCGTAAAAGGAGTTAAGCCTGCGGATATTATTGTTTCAAAAGTAATTCACAACTCCTACAACACGCACGAAAATTTCATCACGCTAAATTCGGGATCAAATGATGGTGTTAAACCAGATATGGGAGTAATCAATAGTTTAGGAATTATTGGGGTTGTAGACAATACTTCACCAAGATACGCAACTGTCGTGAGTATTTTGAATATGAAATCACAGATAAATGCTAAACTAAAAAAGACAAACCACTTTGGTTCTTTAACCTGGGATGGAAAAAGCACGGGCTTTGTACAACTGGAAGATGTTCCTAGATTAGCTTCTGTAAGAAAAGGAGATACCATCGTAACTGGAGGGCAATCTGTAATTTTCCCGGAAGGAATTAATATTGGTACTGTAGAAAATATATACAAAAAGGAAAATTCAAGTTTTTATGTTATAAAAGTTAAGTTATTTAACGACATGACCAATCTTGGACACGTATATATCATCAAAAGTAAGGACAGAGAAGAACTTATTAATTTAGAAAACAAGGAAAAAAATGAATAGCGCTTTGTTACTCAATATTTTTCGATTTATTATGTTACTAGCAATTCAGGTTGTTATTTTCAATAATATGAATTTTTTAGGGTACATAAGTCCCTTCCCATACATCTTGTACATTATCCTGTATCCTGTTAATAGCAACAGAACCGGCTTGATAGTATCGAGCTTTTTGCTTGGAATTATCATGGACATGTTTTGTAATTCAGGTGGGATTCACGCAACAGCTTGTCTTGTACTTGCTTATTACAGGCCTTACATTTTTAAGTTCTCTTTTGGGCTTAGTTACGAATATCAAACCATTAAATTGAATGATTCCTTAACCCCTGAACGGTTTTCTTTTATTCTGGTTTCTGTTGTATTGCATCATATTGTGTTATTTATACTAGAAGCTTTTCAATTTAAATTTATTTTGGATGTTTTACTCCGAACTTTATTTAGTTCTATCTTTACAATAATCACCTCAATTATCATAATTTACCTTATTAAGCCTAATAAACGATGAGAAAAGTTCTGCTGCCCTCTTTAATTATTATTGCAGCATCTTTGCTAGTGATCAGGATCTTTTATTTGCAAATTATTGATGATACATTTAAGTTAAAATCCGAAAATAATGCGATAAAGAAAAAATATGACTATCCTGAAAGGGGTTATATTTATGACCGACATGGAAAATTATTAGTCGCAAATCAGGCTTCTTATGATATCATGGTAATTCCAAGAGAAATTAAGGAAGACCTTAATATCCCTGAATTCTGTGCTTTATTGAACATTACTCAAGAAGATTACGACAAAAGAATTGCAAAAGCTAAAGTATACAGCCCAAGACTTCCTTCGGTATTTTTATCACAATTGAACAAGAATGAGTTTGCAGCTTTTCAGGAAAAAATTCGAAAGTATGAAGGTTTCTATTTTCAAAAGCGTTCTCTTCGTGATTATGAAGTAGATTACGGTGCAAACATTTTTGGTTTTATTACTCAGGTAAACGAACGTTTGATTGCTAAAAACCCTTACTACAATAGCGGGGATTTAATTGGACGTCAAGGCGTTGAAGAAAGCTATGAAGACATTCTACGCGGTATTAAAGGCGTAAAATACATCCAGAAAGACAAATACAACAGAGAAATTGGCTCTTATAAAGATGGCAAGTACGACACTATTGCTGTAGCCGGAGAAGATATCAATCTAACAATTGATGCCGAGCTTCAGAAATACGGAGAAGAGTTAATGATCAATAAAAGAGGAGGAATTGTCGCTATCGAGCCTAAAACAGGGGAAATCCTGGCGTTAGTAACTGCACCTTCTTATGATCCCGGAATTTTAGTTGGAAGACAACGTTCTAAAAACTATACACTTTTATATCACGATTCAATCGCAAAACCACTCTACGACAGAGGGCTTTTGGCCGAGTATCCTCCGGGTTCTCCGTTTAAAATCCTGACAGGTCTGGTTGCTTTGCAGGAAGGCGTTATCAACGAACAAACTACCTTTATGTGTCATCATGGATTTAGCTATGGTAGAGGTCGCTTTATGAAATGTCACGGTTTTGGACCTCATCAATTACATAACGGAATTTACAATTCTTGTAATACCTATTTTGCACAATCTTACATGTTAACTATAAACAAATATTCAAATCCTGCTAAAGCGGTTGACGTTTGGAGTGACCACGTAAAAAGTTTTGGATTGGGACAATTTATGGGGTATGATTTACCAACAGGTAAAAGAGGAAACATTCCGACATCAAAAACATATAAGAAAATTTATCCTAACGGAGGCTGGAGAAGCACAACCATTGTATCCAATTCTATTGGTCAGGGAGAAGTTTTAATGACTCCTATTCAACTAGCCAATATGATGGCAACTGTAGCCAATCAAGGCTACTATTACACGCCTCACATTATTAAAAAAATTGAAGGAAAGAAAATTGACGCTAAATTCACCACCAAACACGTTACCACAATTGACCAAAAGTATTTCCCACCGGTCATAAGCGGTTTGTTTGATGTTTACAACAAAGGAACGGCTTACGCACTTCGCGTAGAGGGTATTGATATTTGCGGAAAAACGGGTACGGCAGAGAATTTTGCAAAAATTAACGGAAAAAGAACACAGCTTAAAGACCACTCTATATTTGTCGCTTTTGCACCTAAAGACAATCCAAAAATTGCAATCGCAATTATGATTGAAAATGGAGGATTCGGAGCAACAGTAGCAGGTCCAATTGCCAGTTTAATGATTGAAAAATATCTAAGACATAAAATCACAAGAACCGATTTAGAAACCCGGGTCTTAAACAAAAGCTTAGCAAGTGAGTATGCAAAATTAGGTGGTATGAACGAAGCCAGCGCGATTGAATCTACTCCAAAAGATTCTCTTTTAAAAGCTAAAATCATTACCCCTAAGCCGGTAACACCTAAAGCAGAAATAAAGAAGACCGTATCAGACACCACTAAAAAGAACTAACAAAGATTATTTCAAATGAAAAATCAAAGTGTAAAAAATAACATTGACTGGATAAGCGTTTTTATCTACATTTCGTTGGTGATATTAGGGTGGCTAAATATCTATTCTTCATCATTACTATCAACAGAAGGAACCTACCAAAAGCAATTAATCTTTATTGGATGTACTATCCCTCTAATTTTTGTGGTGCTTTTTGTGGACGGAAAATTCTATGAAAAATACGCAACTATTATTTTTGGAGTCTCGTTATTATCCTTAGCCGGTTTATTTTTATTTGGAAAAACTATTGCCGGACAAAGATGTTGGTATGCCATAGGAAGCTTCACTTTGCAACCATCCGAATTTGCTAAAGCCGCTACATCATTGGCATTGGCCAAATATTTAAGTGATACCCAAATCAACCTGAAAGATACCAACCGACAGATTCAGGCCCTGGCCATTGTATTTTTACCGGTATTATTGATTTTGCCTCAACCCGATCCGGGAAGTGCCTTAATCTACAGTATTTTCATTGTTGTATTATATAGAGAAGGTTTGCCATCCTGGTATGTTTGGACTGGCTTTATCACCATACTATTATTTGTATTAACACTCGTTCTGGAGCCTTATGTAGTTATTCTAATTGCTCTGGGAGTTTTAACCATCATACATTTCAAAGGAAGAGTCGTTGACCGAAACATTATCTTAAGCGGTATTCTTCTGCTTATTATCTCAGGTTTTGTTTTCTCTGTAGATTATGTTTTTGATAACGTTTTTAAACAGCACCACCGTGACCGTTTTAATATCTTATTAGGAAAAAGTGTAGATATGAAAGGTATTGGATACAACACCAATCAATCTGAAATTGCTATTGGATCAGGAGGATGGATCGGAAAAGGTTTCCTCGAAGGAACTCAAACCAAAGGAGGATTCGTTCCTGAACAACACACCGATTACATCTTTACAACCGTTGGTGAAGAATGGGGTTTTGCAGGATCTTTAGTTGTAGTTGCACTTTTCGTGGGGCTATTTCTAAGAGTCATCTACTTAGCCGAAAGACAGAAAACAAAATTTAGCAGGGTATATGGATATTGTGTTGCCGGAATTTTATTCACCCACTTTTTTGTTAACATCGCTATGGTTATTGGAATTTTCCCAACAATTGGGGTTCCACTGCCTTTCTTTTCTTATGGAGGCTCCGGACTCTGGGGATTCACAATTCTGTTGTTTATCTTCTTAAAAATGGATGCCAATAAAGTGAATGAATGGTAGTTTTTTCTTGAGGCGCTAAGGTTCTGAGGTACTAAGGTGCTAAGTTTTTTATTCAGAAACTCAACGATTCAGAGATTGATATTTAGAGTTAGAGTTAGAGTTGCATTTCATATCTCACATTTTACATTTCACAAAAGAAAACATATCCCATAAAAAAAGTCCGAAACAGCTAAGTTTCGGACTTTTTTATAACTTAATTATTTTAAACTATATTTTTTCGCTTGGTCTCTTTTTAAAAAGCTTTACCAACACCGGAAATGTAGATATGATTACAATGATAATAATAATATATTCAATGTGATGTTTTAAGTCTATTCCTTCTTTCAGGAACACACCATATAAATAGTGTCCTGCGAAGATCAATATAAACGACCATAAGAAAGAACTCAAAACATTATAGAACATAAATTTTTGTTTATCCATAGAAACAATTCCTGCAACAATAGGAGCAAAAGTCCTGAAAATTGGAAGGAAACGCGCATAGATAATCGCTTTTCCACCGTACTTCTCAAAGAAATCTTTTGATTGCAGTAAGTACTTTTTCTTGAACCAGAAAGAATCTTCCTTTTTGAACAGATAGTAACCGCTTTTGGCTCCAAACCAATATCCGGTCATATTTCCCAAAACTCCCATTATAGCAACAAGGGTTGAAAGTATAAAGACATTAAGAAAGTCTGCCGGAATATCAACAACATTCTGCATTAAATCACGACTGTAAATCCCTGCTAAGAAAAGTAAACTATCTCCCGGAAGAAAAAATCCTGCAAAAAGTCCAGTTTCTGCAAAAACTATAAAGAGAACAATAAATAAACCAATTTGAACCCCTCCAATGCTTAATGTTATATAAAATTCAGGGTTGATTAATTGCGTCCAATCAAAATTATTCATAAATGCGTTTGGTTATATTTATAAGTTTGTGAAATTAGCAATAATTTGCTTCAACCACAATTAAATGCCGTATTTTAAAGATAAATTAACTATTAAAAGCCCGAATATACACCCGGGCTCTTCCGTTTTTTTACTCTCTTACATACTTGCAGCAAGAATGCAAATTATCATAATCCGCATCCGTGGCTTTAACATCCTTAGTATCATGACCAACTTTAGCAATAACAGCATTCAAATCTGCAGGAGATGATTTTTCTTCATTTAAAATCACTGCAAGCTGATGCGTACTAATATCCCAAGTTGCAGACTTCACTCCAGGGATACTATAAGCTGCCTTTTCAATACGCTTTTTGCATTGCTCGCAATTACCGTTTACCTCGGTGGTATACTTTAAATTCTTGTTTTTCTTCGTTTGTGCCTGAGCTGAAAATCCTAAAAAGGTTATCAGCGCCATTAAAATTATTCTATTCATCTTGTTTATTATTTAGTGTTATTTTTTTTATGTGAAATGTGAGATGCTGCATGTAAAATGTTTTTTGTGTGTGTGAAATGTTTTATTTGAAATGTTAGATGTTTCATATAAGATGGTTGAATAAATTTTTACGTTTTACAGATCACATCTCACTTTTCACAGATCACATTTTACAATTACTTTATCTTAAATCGTAATCCTGCGTAATACATCTGTCCAAAAATAGGAGCATACGCAACAGAAGCATCAAAATTAGGACCAAATGGATCTGAAGCTCCTAAAATGGCTTTGTCCTGTTTGTAATTTCCAATATTCTCCCCTCCTACATATACTTCAAAAACAGGAGAAAAAATTCTCGTTACCTGAACATTCATCACCGCATACGAAGGCGAAAAATCAGGAAACTGATCTGCAGTCGGGTTTGACGCTGTATAAGGCAATTGTTGTTTTCCGGACCAGTTAAAAGTATAATCAAATTTCCATTGTTTATCATTGTTCAGCTTGGTTTCATATTCCAAATTTCCCAGAAAACGGTGTTTCGCCTGTAAGGGACGCTGAAAAGTACCACGCAAATAATCCGTTTGAATATCATAATACTTGTAAGCCGTTCTTAAATTCAGATTATGGATAAATTCAAAATTAAATTCCAGCTGAAAGCTATTCGCAAACGAACTTCCTTTCAGATTGTAAAACAAAACATCCTGCGGACTTTGCATCAAGTCGACAACGGCCTGATTTTGAAAATCGGTACGATAGAAATCAAATCCAACTTCAGCATTTTTATTAAAAACACGGAATTTCTGAGAAAAACTCACTCCGTAATTCCATGCGATTTCGGGATTCAACCCATAAATTTTCCCACCTTGATCTAAAATCGAAAACGCTCTTGAACTTGCAAAAAGCTGTTGATTTTCGGAAAAAATATTGGCCGAACGTTTCCCTCTTCCGGCAGAAACACGAAGCACTCCAAACTTCCAAGGATTGTATCTCATGTGCAGACGCGGTGTAACAAATACCCCCAATCGATTATGATTGTCTACTCTACCTCCCAAAATCAAACTAAAATTATCGGTATTATCATAAGTATACTCAAAAAATGCACCAACAGAATTATCAATTCGGCTGTAATCATTTGCGTTTACAAATTCCTGATACTGATCGTAAGCAAAATTTAAACCGGTAGAGAATTTATGCTTTGTATTGTTAATAATCGAATTGAAAATTAAATTCGAATAAAAACTATTTTGCCTGATATCATAAAGACTCAAACCAAAATAAGAGTTTTGATTGTGGGTATTAAAGGCATTCTGAAAACCAATACTTTGATAGGGCATGTCTTTAAATACATATCCTATCTTAGTAGAAACATCAAAACGTTCCGTATTTATTTCTGAACCCCAATGATTTTTTGTCCCGCGATCGGTATCTTTATCGAAATCTACTTCTCCGGTTTGTTTCTTATCATTCATATATCTGAAATTGATAAAACTCACCAGACCACTATCCGGATTGTAGTATTGGTAACGGTTTAAAACATTAATTTGTTTCCCCAACGGATTGTCCAAAAACCCATCGTCGTTCATGTCGTTTTTCGCTACACGCGCATTACCATGAACAAATAAACTCGTTGCCCATTTATCCGATAATTTTTTATTAAAATGGGTATTTAATTCAAAACGGGCATCGGTAGAACCGTAAGCATTTAAGAAAAATGGAATATCATTTAACGGCTTTAAAAGCTCGGTATTAATTTGTCCCGAAATGCTTTCATAACCATTAATAACACTCCCCGCTCCCTTTGTAATCTGAACACTTTCTATCCATGTTCCCGGAGTAAACGATAAGCCGTAAGCTTGTGAAGCTCCTCGTACCGAAGGAAGATTCTCTTCGCTAATTAATAAATACGGACTTGTTAGTCCAAGCATTTTAATTTGTTTGGTTCCGGTTAAAGCGTCGGAAAAATTTACATCTATTGAAGGGTTTGTTTCAAAACTCTCGGCTAGATTACAGCAGGCTGCTTTTAGCAACTCTTTGCTTGTGATAACAGATGTATTGGCAGTAAGGGTATAGGATTTTTTTATTCCTTTCTGTTTTTTTGTAATTTTCACTTCCTGTAAATCTTCTTGTGAAAACATGGATACTGAAAGCAAAAACATAACAAAAAGCATTATATTTTTTTGCATGAAAAAATGATTTTAATGTTAATTAGAAGGCTGTTTTTATAGAAATTTCTCCAAAAAAAGAAATAACAAAACAACATAGCACAAGTCAAAGCGACTTGATTCTAAACATTAAAATCAGGAATAAAAGATGTACTGATGGTATAATTTAAATAAGGGAGGTGCATTTGCATCAGAATAATACGAAGCAACCTGGCTGCTTTTGAATTTTGGAATTGCAAGAAAAACAATTGACTTATATTCCTGAGTTACCGGAAGAAAAGCAAACTGAAAAAAGAAAATCTTAAGAGTAGCATTGTCCGATTTTTTCTCAAAATGAACTACTTTGTCTTTACAGCAAGATGACTTTTTTTCAGAGGCTCCACAACAATTCTTTTCAGAAGCTGCAGCTGTTGTGTTTAACGAAACGGAAGCAATCTCACCTCCGCAATAGTGCACATCAAAAGCAAACCCAATGTTGGAGACCAACAATAGGAAGGCTAAAAATAATCCGGTGCACTTTTTCAGTTTCATACTGCAAAATTATTTAAAAGACACCAAAAAAGACTGCATAAAGTGTTATTTTTTTAAATTTTGTTGCTGATAATAAAATGCAGGAATAAACAACAGCACAAATATGGGCTGAATAATGAATCGTCGTACATAAAAAAGAAGCCAATTCCATTGTGGAAAACATTCGAGAATAACAAAAAACATTACCAAAAGCAGGACGGCAAAAAACACATATAAAAACAGGCTGAATTGAAACATATCACGATCCTGAAACAAGGTATAGATTAATACAAGAGACAGAATCATATTCAGGACGTATCTAAGTAACAGATTCCAAAAAAGAGCAAAAGTCTCTACTTCCGGTAAAGGTAAGTTTTTAAAATTCCCGTCAAAATAACTTAGAAAAGGATCATAAAACAGCTGATTTTCAAAAGCTCTGATAACGGCAAAACACAATACAATCGCTGTCGCAATTACTAATTTGAATTTGTGTTCGAGGATTTTATTTAGCATACTTCGAAAATTTGTTTACCCAAACAGTCCACAAAAGAAAAACGAAACCGTAAATCATTAAAGGGAACAAAGTTCCGTGTAAAAAATGATTGTGTTCGTGAAAACGAAACAGCAAAACCACCAATAGTGCAATTCTGGCTACATTTAAAACATAAATAGAAAAGATTCCAAATACTATAAACAACAAAGTGGCTTTAAACTTTCCGGAAAATGCCAGTACAAACGCAACAAACAAAATCATAACGCTTACCGCATTGCAGCCTTCAACGATTCGAACCGAATAATGTTTATTGTACCAAACTTCTAACCATGAATCGGTGAGGCTTTTATGAACTTTGATATCACAATGAAACAATTGCATGAGTTGTTCGACATTTCGTCCCACAACATTGGTTATTCCATCTACTTCATTGGGTCCGAAACCGTTCAAATAGAACTTATACGCCAACGTTAGTACAATATAGGCCGCAAAAAAAGTGCTTATAAAAATCAGGAAGGGCTTAAACTGTACTAAATATTTTTTCAACGGAATTTTTTTTTCAAATTTATGTATTTTTTGAGTTTAGCTTTAAATACTTTTGTATAAAATTTTAACATCATGACATTTCAAGAATTACAACCAAAAATAAGTGCTATTGTTTCTGATTCAGTATTAGTTAGAGACGAAAAATTATTAGCAATCTGTCAGTTACTAAACGAAAATATTGAATACTATAACTGGGTTGGTTTTTATTTTGCCAATCACGAGAACAAAACCTTACACTTAGGCCCGTATGTTGGAGCTGAAACGGATCATACTGTTATTCCTTTCGGGAAAGGAATATGCGGTCAGGTAGCCGAAAGTAATGCTAATTTTGTAGTACCCGATGTTGCGGCGCAAGACAACTATATTGCCTGCAGCTTTACGGTAAAATCTGAAATTGTTGTTCCGTTATTTGTTGATGGAGTAAATATTGGTCAGATTGATATCGACAGTCATGTTATAGATCCGTTTACAGAAGCTGACGAACGATTTTTAGAATTCGTAAATCAGGAAGTTGCTAAACTGTACTAAAAATAATACATTCGCGTAATTTTATTTTTATTAAATTCCATGAAACTAATTTTACGCGTTTTCTTTTTCTTTATAATTTCAGCAAAATTATTTGCTCAAGCCCCTGCTTCGGCTAATAAGTTAATTTATCTCGACTCTTTGTGGACACCTGGTACTCCTGAAAATTATAAGTATACACGTCTTATTGAAGACTATTATTCTGAAAAAAAATCCTATGTCTACAAAGACCATTATAAATCCGGGGCAATAAAATATATTGCAAATACTACAAACAAAGACGTCATTATAAATGAAGGGCAAGCTGTCTCTTATTATGAAAATGGCAACAAAAAATCTTCCGTGTCTTACGTTAACTCAAAAAAAACAGGGAAAGAATTCAATTGGTATGAAAACGGAAACCTGAAATCGGAACTTGAGTATTCTGACTATAAAAAAGGAGAGGTTGATTTTAAAGTTAATAACTACTGGACTCTTAATAAAGAACAAACTGTAACTGCAGGAAATGGCAAAGTTGAAGATACTACGTACGATATTGAACAAAACGGCACCATAAAAGAGGGTTTTCCTGATGGTATATGGAAAGGTAAGAACCTAAAAACCAAATACACTTTTACGGAGCATTATGAAAACGGCAAATTAATTTCCGGAAAGAGTATTGATTCTTCAAACATTGAACACAGTTACAAAATCATAAGCAAAAAACCTCTTCCGAAAAACGGTATTGATTCATTTTACAGATATTTTAGCAGCAAAATGGTTATCCCCGTGGAAATAAGAAACAAAGTGTCCGGAAAAATATACATGACTTTTATAGTAGATGAAACGGGAAATCTGGTAGACCCAAAAGTAATAAAAGGTGTTGGTTATGGATTGGATGAAAATGCAATTCAGATAATTAAAGAAGCTAAAAAATGGAATCCGGGCTTAATTAGAGGGATACCTGCAAGGATTCTATACAAACTACCCATTACAATTGTAAAAAACGGACGATAAAATTCGTTTTTCCAAAAAAAAGTTCTAATTTTGCACCGTCTTACAAAAGTTGTACGACATACATAAAAATCATTAAATAATATTGGAATGTATTTAACTAAAGAAAAAAAGGAAGAGATTTTCGCACAACACGGTGCTGCAACAAACACTGGAAGCGCAGAAGGTCAAATCGCATTGTTCACTTACAGAATTTCACACTTAACTGAACACTTGAAAAAAAATCGTCACGATTACAACACTGAGCGTTCACTTGTACTATTAGTAGGTAAAAGAAGAGCTTTGTTGGACTACTTGAAAAAGAAAGAGATCAACAGATATCGTGAGATTATCAAAGTATTGAATATCAGAAAATAATCAATATAGAAAAGAGGTGCGAGAGTGCCTCTTTTTGTTTTTACATTACAAGCATTTTATAAGAAAAAAAGTTTGGTTTTTCATTGGGTTTTAGAACAATAACTACACACAACAACAACTACAACACAACTAAAACCCATTGTATAACCAATAAGGAAAAATTATGATTCCACAATTATTTGTAGAAAAGATCGATTTAGGTGATGGTAGAAGCATCACAATCGAGACAGGGCGTTTAGCTAAACAAGCAGACGGTTCTGTAGTAGTAAGAATGGGCGATACTATGATTCTTGCGACAGCAGTTTCAGCTCGCACTTCTAACCCAGGCGTTGATTTTTTACCATTAACAGTAGATTATCGCGAAAAATTTGCAGCAGCAGGTCGTTTTCCAGGTGGTTTCTTTAAAAGAGAAGCTCGTCCAAGTGATAACGAAGTATTGACAATGAGATTAGTTGACCGTGTTTTACGTCCACTTTTCCCAGACGATTACCATGCTGAAACTCAGGTTATGATTCAATTAATGTCTCATGACGAAGAGGTTATGCCAGACGCTTTGGCTGGTTTAGCGGCATCTGCAGCATTAGCAGTTTCAGATATTCCATTTTATAACTTAATTTCTGAAGTACGTGTTGCACGTATCGACGGAAAATTCGTAATCAACCCAAGCAGAGTAGAATTAGAAAAATCTGACATCGATATGATGATTGGAGCTTCGTTAGATTCTGTTGCTATGGTTGAAGGTGAGATGAAAGAAATTTCAGAAGCTGAAATGGTTGAAGCTATTAAGTTTGCTCACGAAGCTATTAAAGTACAAATTCAGGCGCAATTGCGTTTGCAGGCTGCTTTTGGTAAAAAAGAAATTCGTACTTACGAAGGTGAGAAAGAAAACGAAGAAATCTATAAAAAAGTAAAAGCTGCAGCATACGATAAAATCTATGCTATTGCAAAAGTTGGCTCGGCTAAACACGAAAGAAGCGCTGCATTTGCTGAAGTAAAAGAAGAAGTAAAAGCTTTATTTACAGAAGAAGAATTGGCTGCTGACGGAGATTTAGTTTCTAAATATTTCTACAAAACGAACAAAGAAGCTGTTCGTAACGTAGTGTTGGAATTAGGCGTTCGTTTAGACGGTAGAAAAACAACAGATATCAGACCAATCTGGTGTGAAACTGATTATTTACCAAGAGTTCACGGATCTTCATTGTTTACACGTGGAGAAACTCAGGCATTGGCAACTGTAACTCTTGGAACTTCAAGAGAAGCAAATCAAATTGACTCTCCATCTGAACAAGGTGAAGAGAAATTCTATTTACACTATAACTTCCCTCCTTTCTCAACTGGTGAAGCAAAACCTCTAAGAGGAACTTCAAGAAGAGAAGTAGGTCACGGTAACTTGGCTCAAAGAGCTTTGAAAAACATGATCCCTGCTGATTGTCCTTACACCATTCGTGTTGTTTCTGAAGTATTAGAATCTAATGGTTCTTCTTCTATGGCAACCGTTTGTGCAGGAACAATGGCTTTAATGGATGCCGGAGTTCAAATGACAAAACCGGTTTCAGGAATCGCTATGGGATTAATTACTGACGGTGAGAAATTTGCTGTATTGTCAGACATTTTAGGGGATGAAGATCACTTAGGAGATATGGACTTTAAAGTAACCGGAACTGCTGACGGTATTACCGCTTGTCAAATGGACATCAAAATTGATGGTTTACGTTATGACATTATGGAGCAGGCTTTAGGACAAGCACGTGAAGGACGTTTACACATTCTGGGTAAATTAACTGAAACAATTGCAACTCCAAGAGCTGACGTAAAAGCACATGCACCAAAAATCATCACCAGAACTATTCCTGGAAACTTTATTGGAGCATTGATCGGACCTGGTGGAAAAGTAATTCAGGAGTTACAAAAGGCTACAGGAACTACTATTGTAATCAACGAAGTTGACGAACAAGGTGTGATTGAAATCTTAGGTACAGATCCTGCCGGAATTGAAGCAGTATTGGCAAAAATTAAGTCGATCACTTTCAAACCACAAATGGGAGAAGCTTACGAAGTAAAAGTAATTAAAATGTTAGATTTTGGAGCTGTAGTAGAATATACATCCGCACCAGGAAACGAAGTTTTATTACACGTTTCTGAACTAGCATGGGAACGCACTGAAAATGTTACCGATGTTGTAAACATGGGCGATGTATTCCAAGTGAAATACTTAGGTGTAGATCCTAAAACTAAAAAAGAAAAAGTGTCAAGAAAAGCGCTTTTACAAAGACCTCCACGTGAGGAGAAAAAAGAGTAATCAGATCTTAGTTTACTAAAGGTTTATTCATAGAAAACCCCAATTCATGTATTTGAATTGGGGTTTTTCGTTTTTAAGTTATTGCCTGTAAACTATTCCAAACATAAGACTTTGTGAACCAAAATTCGTTTCGACCTGGTCATTAAACAAACCATACGGCGACCACTGATAATGACATTGCAATCCTGTATTTCTGTAATTCAGCTTAATTCCTTGCGACAAATAAAATGTAGTTAAAACTTCTTTTGTATGCTCGCCACTTTCAAATTCTAATTCCTTTTGAGCATTATAAAAATTTAGAGCCAATCCAATTCCGGAATTCCATTCTAAATTAAAATCTGTTTTTCGTTGCGATAACGAAATAACTTTTGCAAAACGAGTTCCTATATTTATTGCAAAATGACTTGATTTATATTGCACAACCGAATCACGGTATTTAAAATTAATATTTAAAGGCTTTTTAGGTACGAAAAAATTAAAACCAAAATCTATAAAATCTTCGCGATTCATTTTTGTCCTATACCAAAATCCAAACGATGGTGATAAATCAAACTTATTCGAAAGTTTTCCTATGGGCTGCAAAAAGCCTGCCTCGATATAAATTCTTTCATATTCAACAGAAGAATCCTTAGATTCAGTTTGAGAAAACGCAACTATTGAAAACATAGAAATTAACAACAATAAAACTCTTCTCATGATCTTACCAATTTAAAAAAGGCATTGACCTTTTATTATTAACATTCCAAATCCCTAACTGAAAACCTTTCGAATTCGATTTATTAAAAACTCCTATCTGCAAACCCCTATTGATTCTCGTTTGATTAAAAACCCCTATATGCAACCCGCTTAATTGATACGATTGATTGTAGACTCCAATTGTTGAACCACTCAAATCATTATTAGCATTATAAATACCTACCGAAAGTCCGTTTTGATGATCAGTAATCGCTCCTAAAACAGTAACCGAAAGACCATTAAAATTCCTGAATTTATTTCCAGCCGAAATATTTAATCCGTTCATACTGGTCGTGGTAAAAAAACATCCTGAGCTAATATTTAAACCATTCAATTTCAATTCGGGCGTATAACTCATGTTTTTAATTTTGTAATCTTCCTCACTATTTCTAATCTGGTTGCTTTTTTTATTATTTTTAATAATTTCCGGAAGATACATCAAAGACATAAACCCCATTAAAGCCCCAACGGCAGGTGCCGGATTTGCTTCTATATTTAAACCGTTAATTACCTGAGAGCTGATATGTCTATTTTCAACATGACCAACTCCAAGAACCAATCCATTTACTTTGTCTACTTTTTTAGAGATTGGAGAAAGACTAAAAATTTGCGAATGCTGTTTAACAGAATCAATAACCTGAATTTTAATTGTATCCTGAGCGCGTATTACTCCAAAGACAAATAATAACAGTACTAAAAATGATGTTTTCATAATTATAGTTTTAAAATTACAAGGCAAACGTATTGCTATTATCACATACGAGTTTGCAAAAATCAATAAAACTATTTACTACATTTGTGATTATCGCAAATTATGAAATATCAAGAATCCTTATTAAAAGCAATTAGATCCAAAGTTTCTCCATCGGTTTCTTTAATAGATGAGATAGCGGCTATTTTAGAAATTAGCTATGATGCTTCACACCGGAGAATATCTCAAAAGAGCAAATTTTCAATAGATGAAGCAATAAAACTTGCCGATCATTTTAATATCTCTTTAGACAATTTATTTTTCAACAAAGAGAAAGTCATTGTCGAGAAAACAATCGAAATCGAGACCTTAAAAGATATGCTTCAGTATTTCAAATCCTCAGCAGAACAAGTTGAAATACTAACAAAGAATCCAGAAACCATACTTTATTATTCTGCAAAAGATATTCCGCTATTTTATTTTATGGACGGAACTATACTGTCTAAATTCAAAGCTTTTGTTTGGCTGAATCTTTTAAATACAAATCAGAAAAAAATTTCTTTTGAGAATTTTGTTATCGAAGAATCGTTTACCGAATTCATGCAAAAACTAAAAAAAGCATATGAAAATACTTTTGTAAATGAAATCTGGAACGATACTACTATAAACAGTAGCCTACAGCAGATTCTATATTTTTACGAAGCTAGTTTGCTAGATTTAAAAAGCGCTAATGCACTTTGTAAAGACTTAAAAAGGGTCATCAATCTAATACAGGAAAAATGCAATAAACCCAATACTAATTTTACCATTTATTATAATGAACTGATCTTACTAAACAACAATATGCTTATTGAAACTGACCAGAAATTGACCATGTTTGTTCCTTATACCTTACTTGGTTATTTCATTACTGACAATGATGACAGTTGCAAAAATGTACATCAGTTTTTTAAGCAGCAAATTAGTAATTCAAAGCCATTAGGACAATCAGGTATTAAAGAGCAAAATTTATTCTTTAACAGAGCCATTAGAAAAATCGATTATTATATCGAAAAGATAAACTCGCAAGTCGACTTATTTTTTTAAAAATAGATTCTATTAAATTTCATAGAAAACCCCAATTCATGTATTTGAATTGGGGTTTTTCGTTTTTATGGCATTTTATAACTAAAATTTCCCTTAGTTACTAGAAAAATCACAAAAAAACACGACAAACCTTACATTTATATGTGAAAATAAAATATCTTTAACACACCAAAAAAACAAATTAATAATCCTTAAAACACAATTATGTACTTTAACGTTACCCAAATCACAAAAATTAATCAGCAAGATTTTGTCTTTTCTGATAAAAGCAGTCTTACTTTTCCAATCCCTCCTTTAGCCTCAGCACAGCTTTACAGAAATCAGGGTGTACTTACCTTAAAAATCTGTGCTACGGTTTACATTAATTCTAAAGATTCACAAAGCCCGGCGGTTAGAACCCTAATCGAAAATGACACTAATATCGAAATCTATTTTGATTACGACTGGGACGAAAGCACTCCTGACACTTACGATGTTTGGTATGTTGAAGTGGATTATATCTCTGATACAATTAATAACATCAAGACCGTTACATCTTATTTAAGAAATTTGGACCCTGAAACTTCCAGAGGAACTGAAACAGGAGTCCAAAATTAATTAAAACTAAAAGATATCGTTTAATTAATTCTCCAATTAAGCGATATCCTTTTTATACAATCTATATTTCTTTTAAAACTAAAGAATCATCTGAAATGATTAAATTTAAGCTATTCTTAATTTCCTTATATTTAACAACACCATTAATTCTGTTTTCTCAGGAACAACCGATAAACAATCTTTTCAACAAAACGCTTCAGAAAAAAGTTTCTAATTACAAAAATGAAAGTAACTTCAAAAAAGCTCAATTTTTTTTTACTAAAAACAATTGGGACTCTACTCTCGTTTATTCAATGAAACAATTAGATTCAAGCAAAAACAAAGAATTAGTAGATTACTGCCATTTTTTCAGAGGATATAGTTTTAGAGAAAAAAAACTATTCAAAGAAGCCAAACTAGAAATGAATTTAATTTCTAAAAAATTTAAAGCTTATTCTTTAGTTAACAAAAATTTAGGTCAAATTTCATTAGAATTAAAAGAATTTAAAAAAGCAATTTATTATTTCAAAGAAATAGAGAAACTCCCAATTACTATCAATCAAGGATATAAAATAAGCATCGTTTATACAAATATAGGCATTTCATATTTACACCTTAATCAATTCATTAAAGCTGAAGAATACTTCTTCAAAAGTCTTAAATTACAAGAGAAAGAGAATGACACAGCATGTCTTATCTATTTATATTTAAACATAGCAAATTTATACTATCTTCAATACAAAGACCAGCTGGCAATTCCTTACTTTGAAAAAGCCTATACTTTGTCCGCAAATGTAAAAGATTTTGATATAAAAAGAAAAACCTCTCTAAACATGTCAGCAGTTGAAGAAAACAGAGGAAACTACAAAAAAGCCTTAGAATACAGAAAAGAATCCGGACAATGGAAAGACTCCCTCAACAATCAAAACAAAATCTGGGCAGTTGCCGACTTTGAGAAAAAATTTACTGTAGCCCAAAAGCAAAAGCAGATAAAAGTTTTAGAAGTAGAGAATAGACTTAAGAACACCCAACGTAATGGTTTCTTTTTTGCCGCCATTGGTTTATTATTAATCCTGACAGCCGGAGTTTATCTCTATGCCCAGAAAGTAAAAAACGGCAAAATCATATTGCTACAAAAAAACAAACTCGATCAATTAAACGCTACCAAAGATCAACTGTTTTCTATTGTAAGCCACGATCTGCGCTCGTCGGTAAATGCGCTCAAAACAAGTAACGCGAAGTTATCGGCAACACTGGAAACTAAAAATTATGATGAATTGAATCAGCTCATTATTCAAAACAGTACTATTGCAAGCGGTGCATACAACCTGTTGGATAATTTACTGCATTGGGCCATGTTACAAACCAAACAATTGTACTTTCACCAAGAATCCGTTCACTTGTATTCTATCGTACAGCAAATCGAATACAACTACAAACCTTTGTTACTGGACAAAACCATTACTTTTGAGAATTTAGTTTCAAAAAATAGTTTTATCTTCGTAGACCTCGATTCGTTAAAAATTGTACTTCGTAATTTATTAGACAATGCGATTAAATTTTCGAATGAAAATGGCAAAATAAGCTTTTATACCCGGGAAACCAATCCTGATTTTTGCGATCTGATCCTTGAGGACAACGGAATCGGAATGAGCCCGGAAACCATCAGAGAATTACTTACCGACAATACTTTTTTACTCGCCAAAAAAAATAATTCTGAAATTATAGGTACCGGTTTAGGTTTGCAGCTGTGCAAACAAATGATCAAAAAAAATGGCGGAACATTAGCCATAGAAAGTGAGCTCAATATAGGAACTAAAATGATTTTGACTTTCCCAAAAACAATTGCGTAAAAATTTTCCGCATACAGTGATTGTTCTTAAAATAAAATTACTTTTATAGCTACAAAACAGGAAATGATTACACGCTAATCTTCAAATATTAGCGTGTATTTTATTGCCTAAAGATCAAACCTGCATCAATTTGAAATAAAAGAATGAGAAAAAAATACCCCCATTATCATCAATATGATTTTATGGATTGCGGCCCTACATGCATTAAAATGATTTGCAAATACTATGCTAAAAATATCGATTTGGCATACTTACGTGAAATATCATTTATATCAGGACAAGGTACTTCGATGGCTGGGTTAGTTGATGCTTCTGAAAAAATTGGCTTTGCAACCATGGGGCTTAAAATTACCTATGAATCCTTGGCCGAAGACATTCCTTTACCCTGTGTTGTTCATTGGCGCCAGCGTCATTATGCCGTAGTATATGAAATCAAAAAAGATAAAATAATTGTAGGTGACCCTGCAAATTTTGGATTAATAACGTATACAAAAAAAGATTTCTTAGAAGGCTGGCTTGCAACCAAAAAACCGCACGAAGATTCTGAAGGTATCGTATTGGTATTAGAACCCACCCCTCTTTTCTATGAAGAGGAAGAACATACCAGCCAAAAACCCAACTTAATCCGATTCTTAAACCAATACATTAGACCCCACAGGAAATATATTGCGCAGGTTTTTTTGGGATTATTTTTTGGTACGGTTATACAATTAATATTTCCGTTTCTTACACAACAAATTGTAGATACCGGAATCAATACTCGCAACCTCAACTTTATCTACCTCATCTTAATTGCTCAGGTAGTTCTTTTTATATCGCAGTCGGCATTAAGTGTTTTTCGAAACTGGATCATTCTGCATGTTACAAGCAGAATGAACTTAAGAATGCTTTCGGATTTTATTATTAAGTTAATGAATCTTCCGATTGTGTATTTTGACAGCAGGGCTACCGGCGACATTCTACAGCGGCTAAAAGACAATTATAGAATTCAGGAGTTTTTATCCACTACCACACTTGATGTCCTTTTTTCTACACTCACCCTTTTGGTCTTTAGCTGTATATTGGCTTATTTTAATTTGTATCTTTTTTTAGTATTCGTAATCGGTTCTGCTTTATATATGACCTGGATCATGCTGTTCATGAAAAAAAGGGCTGAGTTGGATTTCCGTTATTTTGATCAGCAGGCAAACTATCAAAATACAACAATTCAGTTAATCAACGGAATGCAGGAAATCAAACTCAACGGTTCTGAAAAACGTCGCCGTTGGGACTGGGAAGCGCTGCAAACGACTCTTTTTAAGCTAAACATTAAAAATCTATCCTTAAACCAGAGTCAAAATGAAGGAGGACGTTTTATCGATCAGATAAAGAATATTTTTATTAGTTTTATTGCAGCCAAAGCAGTTATTAACGGAGAGATGACTCTGGGAACGATGCTTTCTGTACAGTATATTATTGGCCAGATGAATGTGCCAATCAACAACTTTTTAGGCTTTATAAGAAGTTATCAGGACGCTAAATTAAGTTTACTCCGACTTTCTGAAATTCACAACAAACCGAACGAAGAACCGGTAGATGGTGGTTTCATCAATGAACTTCCAGAAAACAAAACAATCAAAATTGAAAACCTCCATTTTCGATATGGAAGTTCGGCTTCAGAAATGGTTTTAAAAAACATCAACATTACAATTCCCGAAGGAAAGGTCACCGCTATCGTAGGTGCTAGTGGCAGTGGTAAAACTACATTATTAAAACTACTGCTAAAATTCAACGAACCTACCAGTGGTCAGATTTATATTGGCCCCACCAATCTGAAAAATCTGGGTTTTAATTCCTGGAGATCCAACTGCGGTGCTGTTATGCAGGACGGATTTATTTTTGCAGATACTATTTCCAGAAACATCAGTGAGTCGGACATAAATGGGATGACCGACCAGAAGAAACTAAGGATTGCATCACATACTGCTAATATAACTGAATTCATTGAGGAGTTACCTAATGGTTATTTAACCAAAATTGGCTCCAGCGGAATCGGAATAAGCGGCGGTCAAAAACAGCGGATACTAATTGCCAGAGCCGTTTACAAAAACCCCGAATTTATCTTTTTTGACGAAGCTACTTCTGCTTTGGACGCCAACAATGAGACTGTAATTATGAAGAATCTGAATGATTTTTTTAAAGGAGATTCTATTACGAATAACAGCAAAACGGTTATTGTAGTCGCACATCGTCTGAGTACTGTAAAAAATGCAGATCAAATCATTGTACTCAACAAAGGTGAGGTGGTTGAACAAGGAACACATAGTGAATTGGTCTCTAAAAAAGGGTACTATTTTACATTAGTAAAAAACCAACTAGAACTTGGTGAATAATTTTAATACATCAGATATGCCACATACGCCAGAAATAGATTCCAGTAGTGAAGCTGTAAGAGATTATTTAGAACAAATTCCAAATCGATTAATACGATGGGGAACTATAATTCTTTGTTCTGTCCTGTTGATCTTATTTGCTATTACGTGGTTCATCGAGTACCCTTCTATAGTTCGCAGTGATTTTAAACTGATTTCGGCAGAGGGACCAAAACCCATAATTGCAAAAGTGAATGGACGCCTGGAACGTTTATTTGTAAACGACAATCAAATTGTAAAAAAAGGACAAACCTTAGGTTATATAGAAAACACCGCTGTTCACGAAGAGGTTTTAAATCTTGACAAAGAACTAAGTCAGTTGGTTACTATTGTCAATCAAAAAGATTTAGCAAAGTTGAAAGATTGGCGTTTAAAAAACTACCAAAATCTGGGAGATGTCCAAACCTCCTATCAGGATTTTCAAAAAGTCTATGTGCAAACTCTCGCCTTATTCAGTGAAGGATATTACCAGCAAAAGCAAAATTTCTTAAAACGTGACATCCAGGAATTAAATCATCTGACTCAAAATTTGAGAAATCAAAAAGTGATCTTAAATCAGGATGTAGCCTTACAGGAAAAAGAGTTCAAAATGAACCAATCTCTTTACAAACAAAATATAATTGCACCAGCCGACTTAAACAAAGAAGAAAGTAAATTATTAGCAAAAAAAATACCTATAAAGAATACCGAGACCTTCTTGATAAACAACATCATGTTAATCAGGACCAAAGAGAAAGAACTTCTGGATCTGGACAAACTTGTACTCGAACAAAAAGAAACTTTCAAACAATCGCTCAATACATTAAGAAGTGTTATCGCTTTATGGAAAAATACTTACATTTTGACAACTCCCAGTGAAGGCGTTGTAAACTTTACAGGTTCCTTGCAAGCCAAGCAAAATCTTAAAGCGGACAGCATTGTACTTTATATCGCCAATCGCAAAAATGAATACTTAGGAGAAATAAAAATCCCTCAGGATAATTTTGGAAAAATAAAAATAGGACAAACTGTACTGGTTAAATTTCAAGGATACCCTTTTGAAGAATTTGGCGCAGCCCAAGGTCAAATAAAATCGATAGCTCAGATACCAACTCCTGAAAACAAGAGTTTTTATGCCACTGTAATTCTTCCTAATGGTCAGAAAACAACCAACAATACCTCAATAACTTTTAGAAACGGAATGACAGCCTCTGCCGAAATTATTACAGAGAATAAAACTTTGGCCGAGCGTTTGTTTTATAGTTTTAAGAAAAGTATCCGCAGATAAGCTTCATTCTCTTTTTTTACAATAATCTATTGAACAAATTAACAACCTTATTTTGTTCTAAATTTTCCTACCTTATTTTACAGCCGTCTAGCTTTTTTGTTTATTTTTATTTCTATAACCAAAAAATAAAATGACATGAAAAGCAAATCTGTAAAAGTTACAACATCAGAAAAAACAACGAAACTAAAAGAACTAAAATCTCTTTCTAAAAACCAACTGGAAACTGTTGTAGGAGGACCTGAGACTTCCAGAGGAACTGAGACTTCTGTACAGCATTAAAGAGACATAAATCCACTTTTACAAAGAATTTAAATCTACTCTATTTAATAAAAGAATCATGAAGAACGAAATCACAAAACTTATAGAATCAGAAAAGGCAATAAAACTAAAAAACCTAAAACCACTTTCCAAAAACCAACTTGAAACTATTGTGGGAGGACCTGAGACCTCCAGAGGAACTGTAACGAGCGTTGGTCATTAACCACCATTCCTCTTTTGATTCTTCTAACCATACTTCTCTAAAAAACATGAAAAGACTAAAAATGAAAACCACAAACTCAAAAAGAATCACAAAACTTAAAAACTTAAAACCGCTTTCTAAAAACCAACTGGAAACTGTTGTAGGAGGACCTGAGACTTCCAGGGGGACTGAAATAAAAGTAGCAACTTAAACCTTTTAACTATTCTAACATACTTAATCACAAAAAAGATGAAAAATAAAGAAATAAAAAACGTAAAATCAGAAAAAGCTACAAAACTGAAAACTTTAAAACCACTTTCTAAAAACCAATTGGAGACAATTGTTGGAGGACCGGAAACCTCAAGAGGAACGACAACACAAGTGCAAAACTAATATATATAACTCCTAAACTATTATTTAAAAACACAATGATAAATAAAGAAACAAAAGACGCTCGTTTGGAGAAAAACATAAAACTAAAAAACCTAAAAACACTTTCTAAAAGCCAACTAGAAGCTGTTGTAGGAGGGCCAATAACTTCCAGAGGAACAACAACAAGCGTTGGGGAATAATATTAAATCTAATTACACCATCTTATAACTATAAAAAACTATGACAATAAAAGAATCCAAAATCTCAAACTCAGAAAAAGATACAAAACTAAAAAATCTAAAACCACTTTCTAAAAACCAATTAGAGACAGTTATTGGAGGGCCAGAAACTTCCAGAGGAACAACAACACATGTAGGAACTTAATGTCTTCTGAAACTATATAAAAGTTCATTTAAAATCGCTTGATCTAATCAAAAACAATTATAAAAATGAAAGAATACAAAACTTCAAACTTACAAAAAGCCGTAAAGTTAGAAAATTTAAAACCGCTTTCCAGAGAACAACTTGAAACAGTTATAGGAGGCCCAGAGACTTCAAGAGGGACAGAAACGGGTGTTGCACGTTAAACGTAAACCGCATATTAAACCCAAAATAATATAAAAAAACTTTATCACAAACTCCTAACTATCTAATAAAAACACAATGATAAATAAAGAAACAAGAGCCGCTCGTTTGGAGAAAAGCACAAAACTAAAAAACCTAAAACCGCTTTCTAAAAACCAACTTGAAACTATCGTTGGTGGACCCGAGACTTCTAGAGGAACAACAACGCAAGTAGACAAATAATATATTGAACTCTTAAACTATTTTATAAAACACCATGACAAATAAAGAAGCTAAAGATCTCCGTTTGGAAAAAACAACTAATCTAAAATCGCTTTCTAAAAACCAACTTGAAACTATTGTTGGAGGACCAGAAACTTCTAGAGGAACTCACACAAAAGTTGGTGATTAGTTCGCCGAAGATATTTACATAATATTCAATTTTACAAAAAATGAACAATAAAATGACAGATACAAACAGATCGGAAAAAATGGCAAAATTAAAAGACTTAAAACCTCTTTCTAAAAAACAACTTGAAACTATCGTGGGAGGACCTGAGACCTCAAGAGGAACTAGAACTACGGTCGGTGATTGATCCCCTTCATCATAAACTCCTAACTATCTAATAAAAACACAATGAAAAATAAAGAAACTAAAGCTGCCAGTTCTGAAAAAACAACAAAGCTAAAAAGCCTGAAACCTCTTTCTAAAAAACAGCTTGAAACTATCGTGGGAGGACCTGAGACCTCCAGAGGAACAACAACCGGAGTCAATGGATAATTATCAATTAAATCGTTTGATATTACGAAATCATAAACCATGAAAAATAAATCTAAAAACACATCATTATCTGGTAAAACATCAAGATTAAAACCACTTTCTAAAGAACAACTTGAAACTATCGTTGGTGGGCCAGAGACCTCAAGAGGAACAACAACTTCAGTAGACGGATAATTATTAAGCTATTATCATAAATACAGCTAATGGCCAACAAACCATTAAAAACAAAGAAATTAAAACTAACTCTGTAAAAACAGCAAAATCTAAAAAGCAACAAATATCAAATCTTGTTCTACAGATCACCTGTATTTACACTATGAAACTATGAAAATGAAAGAATATAAAACTTCAAACTCGCAAAAAGTTATAAAAGTAAAAATTTTAAAACCTCTTTCTAAAAACCAACTTGAGTCTATCTTGGGAGGACCTGAGACCTCCAGGGGAACTGAAACAACTGTTGGTAAACAATAAATTAGAAACATTACAAAATCGTAAACCATGAAAAATAAATCTAAAAACACGTCATTATCTGATAAAATATCAAGATTAAAACCGCTTTCTAAAGAACAACTCGAAACTATTGTTGGAGGCACCGAAACTTCCAGAGGAACCACAACTGGAGTTGATGAATAATATATTAAATCTAATTACTTTATCACACCTACTTATAACTATAGAAAAATTATGACAATAAAAGAATTCAAAATCTCAAACTCAGAAAAAGTTGCAAAACTAAAAAGTCTAAAACAGCTTTCTAAAAAGCAACTTGAAACAATCATAGGAGGACCTGAAACCTCTAGAGGAACAACAACTGAAGTTACTCATTAAACTCAATTGCATTATTGTGCTTACTTCTAACTGAAAAAAATCATGAAAAACAGAAAAACAAAAGACATCAATTTAGAAAAAACAACGAAACTAAAAAATCTAAAGCCTCTTTCTAAAAATCAACTTGAAACCATTGTTGGTGGGCCTGAAACTTCTAGAGGAACGAAAACAAAAGTAGACGACTAGTAAAACAAAATACACTATCAAACCAAATTAATTACCTAGAAAAAATTATGAAAATAATAGAATCCAAAATCTCAAACTCAGAAAAAGCCGCAAAACTAAAAAGTTTGAAACCGCTTTCTAAAATTCAACTTGAAACTATTGTTGGTGGGCCAGAAACCTCAAGAGGAACAAAAACTTCAGTAGACGGATAATGATTAAGCTACTATCATAAATACACCTAATGCAAACAAACCATTAAAAAACAAAGAAATTAAAACTAACTCTGTAAAAACAGCAAAATCTAAAAAGCAACAAATATCAAATCTTGTTCTAAAGATCAACTGTATTTGCACTATGAAACTATGAAAATGAAAGAATCCAAAATCTCAAGCTCAGAAAAAGATACCAAACTGAAAACTTTAAAACCTCTTTCTAAAAACCAATTAGAGACAATTGTGGGAGGACCTGAAACTTCCAGAGGAACAAAAACCGGAGTAGAAAACTAAACAACTATATAACAAAATATTAACTACTAAAATAATGAAAAATAAAGTAACGAAAAATACTTATTTAGAAAAAACAACAAAACTAAAAAACCTAAAACCACTTTCTAAAAACCAACTCGAAACTGTTATAGGAGGGCCTGAGACTTCCAGAGGAACAACAACTGGGGTAGGAGAGTAATTTTATTAATCCCTACCCTATAGTTTCTTGTTTTAATAAAAATTAAAATAACTACATCAGTAGAAAAACTTAAAGTACTTAAAGTGCATTCTGGAGAACACTTAAAAACTTCTATTGGCAGCTACAAAAATCTTCCAGAGAATCTAAACTGTGCTAAAGATTTAACAGCCAAAACGTTCTTTATTGAAAATCTATAGATGTGCTTCATGAGAGACCGTCAGTTTCTCATGAAGTACAATCTTAAAAACTAGTATTTTATATTCTTTCCATAAACAAAAATACTGCAATAAATTACAAAATTTTAAACTAGAATCTTATACCAACAAGTCTGTATTTTTTCTTGTTTAAATAAGTTAAAAGATTGTATATACAATCACGACAATCACTTTGCTTTCTAAAAATGACTTAAAATTCTTCTTAAATAATCTCTTTTTTCTATAATAATCCTTTACTTTACAAAACAAAAGCCACTAAGAAACACATATTACCCCCAAAACAACTACCAATGGATAATATTCATGTTCTAATTATAGAAGACACCCCCGAACAAAGCGACGACCTATGCCGGGTACTGCGTCAAAACAATTATAATATTGTAGGCGTTGCAACCAATTTTACCGATGCGCTGAAACTTTTTTACGAGAATACGATAGACATCATTATTATTGATGTCTTTTTAGACGGAAAACCAGAAGGAATTACGTTTGCCGAATCGATCAACATTATTCCAAACGCTTCTAAACCATTTGTATTTTTAACCAGTTCACAAGACCGCCAGATTTTTGAAAGAGCTAAGCTCACAAAACCTTTCAGTTTTTTACTGAAACCTTTTAACGAACTGGAAATTCTTTATGCCATAGAAATGGCTGTAGAAAAATTTTATGCCCAAACCAATGTTTTTCAGAATGAAGAACAAGATACCGTGATTAGCAATGACTATTTATTTATAAAGAAGAAAAACTCTTTAAAAAAAGTAGCCCTTAATGATATTCTATATATTGATGTAGAAGAACGCTATTGCAACATCATTACCGAGAAAGAAAAATTTGTAATTCTGATCTCATTGACAAAAATCAGCAACTTATTAGACAAAAACCGTTTTATCAAAACACATCGAAACACGATCGTAAACACTAATAAAATAGAGGAAATTATCCTGGCCGATAATCTTATCATTTTAAAAGGCGATCACAAAATAAACCTGAGCGATACCTATAAAGATTTTATAAAAAAAATGAACATCCTGTCGTAACAACAATAGCTCAAAAAAATTAACAACTCACAAATCCTCTCCATCCGGGAGGATTTTTTTGTTATGAAGGAAATATCCCCAGCCACAAAGGTTCCGAAAGATTTCATGACAGAAAATTCAGCTTTCGTGACATTTTTAATTTCCTTCCCGGAAATCAAAATTACTTTTACCCCCAAGAAACCCAAATCATAAAATATAAATGAGAATTGAATTAAACAGACCATCAGACATGAAGCCTTTATCAATATTAAAAAAAATAAAAAACAACCCCTGGGTTGGCGTAACTGTCTCTCTTCTATTTATCATTCCTTGTTTATACAAAATTCTGGACGACATCACGGTTTTCAGAATAGAATATCTATTATTAGCTCTTGCTTTTCCAGTCTATATAAAATCACTTAAAAAAATATTTGATGATATTTTAGACACCTCAGACGATTTTTCAGACTAAAAAATATTTTTTTGCCCCTTTTTTAATGAAACACTACTGCTTAATCTTTTAAGTCAGGGTGTTTTTTTATTTTTAGACCAAACATATCTTAAATTCCATCGCCATCTTATAAAATTATCCAATTTTTAAGTCAAAAAACATCAACATCATTATTATTTAACAAAAACACCGTACTTACTAACATTTTTTTGATATTTTTGGGAAGCTATAAACCAAAAAAACAAAACAACCAATCCTTTGAAGAAAAATCAAATAAAAAACCACTATCTAATTTTATTTGTCTTATTCTTAAATGCATACACCATTTACGGACAAACAAACAATGAAATTTCAGTATACAACTGGTTTGACAAAAACCTGGGTGTAGAATCACTAGAATTTGAAAACGGGCCAGCCCATTTAAACTTCGATAAAACAGTCAACAATCAAAATCGTTATTATATTTCCGAAGATTTCAAAAAAGGAAGTATGAAGTATAATAATCAAAATTATTTTGATTTATTATTAAACTACGACACCTACAGCGACGAACTGGTTATAAAACCCTACGGAGAGTCAAACACCACTAAGGTTAATCTTTTTACCGAAAATATCAGTTCCTTTACGATAGGCAATGAAAAATTTGTCAATCTGAAAGTTCCAAATTCGGCCAGTTTTAGAAAGGGATATTATGAAGAAGTTCCGGTAGGAAACAACATAATTCTTTATATAAAACACTCTAAAGAAAAGAAAAAAATCAACAAAGCTGAAGTTGATTTAATAGATTTTATACCCAGACATGAATTTATTGTCTTAAAGCAAAATACATTCTATCCTATAAATGATAAAAAGGAAATCACAACACTGT
>NZ_CADCST010000087.1 GCF_902804485.1 Flavobacterium collinsii
GAAGATATAAAACAAAAAACAGTTGCAAGAGGGTTCTTGCAACTGTTTAATTAATTATTTTTATGTAATAATCTGTATCGCTTTTTTAGGACGAGACAAATGGTCATTAATCCTGGCATATTTTGAAGCAATTCCATTCACATATTCGCCCGAAGAAAATTAAAAAGTATTATAAATATCCCGAAATATCCATCCAGGCAATACAATTGTGAACATGCCCAGGAGGTACTGCACTAAAAATGAGTCGGCTACCATCAGGAAAGAACTTTGGGTGTTGTGCATTGAGTTTAACTGTCGAATCTGTCAGTTGGACAGCGCCGTTTTCAGGTTTATTTAAATTGAACAAATAGAGTGCGTAACCACCGTCCCGATTGCTCTCGAAAGCAATATAGTTTCCATCAGGCGAAATAGCAGGAGCACGCCCTTGAAAGTGCTTATCGAAGTGCTCTAAACTTGCCGAAGATTCCATGGGTACTGATAAAAATTCTTCCCCATTCTCAATATTAAGAAAAATATAGTTTTCCTCCTGATTATAACTACCATCGGCTGAAGACTGGCCGGCAAACGCTATTGATCTGGGATTATCAGGAAAAACTGCAGGCATACCGCCAAAAACCATATTACCGTTAGTATCCTTACCATTCATATTAGCAATAATCCTATTTCCGTCCACATCAAATAATGTACTATGCGGTTGTGGCTGGTGTAGCGACTTTTTATTATTCATCACAACAAAACCTTCAAATGATGGATCGATAGCCCATTGTGGATAATTACAATGTTCTGTGTTCTCAATCTGTTTTAGGTTATTACCGCTGACATCCACTGTCCAGACAGCAAGACGTCCCTCCTGTTCTAAATTTAAAACTATTGCATTACCAGTCCATGCAGGTCTGGTTTGTTGAGGAAAATCACAATCAGCAAGAAATAGTTGCGGAGATGGCTTATTGAGATCATGGACAATAAAAAGTTTGGTGACCAACGTCCTTAATTCAGGACTATATGATATTCGTTCAAATACTACGGCTTTACCATCCGGACCAATTGCTGGGCGGTAATCATTAAAAAAACTATTTATATTGCCCTTTTCTAACGTAACCCAATTTAATTCCGGATAAATGCTCATCATTCGATTCGTGTTATTGATTAAATAATCATTTTCTCTTAGATTCACTATTTAAAACCTGGTTATATTTTTAAAAAGAAATCCTAAAACACTCAAAACTAAAGTATTTTTACTTTGAAACTATACGTAAATATACGTGATTACAACCCCATAACTCTATTAAACCCTCAATTTACGCAAAAGGCATGTTCGCGTTACTAAATTTTATCTCTCCGATATGGTCACCATTTCATCTTAAATTTATCAACGTCTTTACTTTATAAAATCCATGACAGTCGTACCATCATAGCGATGCACTCCCTTCATAGATCCAAACCAAATACTACCATCGCGAGCTTCTAAAATGCCAAAAAGACCATTTCCTTCTAATGCAATTTCGGTTACACTTGGCTTTTTATCAGATAAAGATTTTCCGTCATACCGAAGAAGCGCCCAAATCTGACTGTTATTCCTCTGTGAACTTGTCCATATATTGCCTGTTTTATCCTCAATTATATAACCTGTGAAATTCTGTGCAAAATTGATAAATGTATTACCATCATAGCGCCAAAGACCATCTGCCCCGCTAAACCAGATATTACCTTTTTTATCTTCGATTAAAGAACGAACATTTTTAAAAGGTCTTTTATTACGACTGAAAACAGAAAACGTCTTTCCATTATAAGTAAAAGTGTTACCTCTTGTCGCAAACCAGAACATACCTTTTTTGTCTTCAATAATAGAATTAACTTCGTAAGGACGCCTATTCGGAAAAGTTTTCCCTGTTTGATCCTCATTCATTTCGTCGCCATCTATGATATAATTTCGAAAGGATTTCCCATCATAACGGCTTGCTCCTCCCGACACACCGAACCAGATATTGCCTTTTTTATCTTCATAAATACTTGTAATTTCATTATTGAGAAGTCCTTCTTTAGTTGTGAAATTCTGAAAGGATTTACCATCATAACAATAAACACCAGAACCTATAGAGCCAAACCACAAGTTGCCTTTTCGGTCTTCTAAGAGAGAAAAAAATCGGGTCGAAATTACCTTAGTTGTAATGTTGGTAAAAGACTTTCCATCGTACCGATAAACACCAGAAAATGAAGCAATCCAAATAATATTCTTTCTGTCCTGTATGATATTCCGGGTTATCCATTCAGGACCATGAGATGTAACTACATCTTTGGCTTCGGAGTGGATAATGATTTTTCTTGCTTCCGATTGGCTTTGTCGGCAAGAGGTGTAAAAAAAAAGTATTGATAACAAGGCACAAAACTTTAAGTATCTCTTCATAGTGTTCTGATATTAGTCTCGATTTTATTTCGAACTAAAATAGAAATAATTCTTAATAATTTGTAGTAATATTATTTCTTATATTTAGCATGGTCTTTTTTCTGTAATCAAAACAAAAAACCGGAGCAGTTGAACAAAAAAAATCCCAAAACGAAAAAAAGAGACTCGAAAGTCTCTTTGTGGAAATAATATAACTTTACAAATCCTATTTTTCTTTTAATAATTTTTCCAAAGCATTTATATGTTGATCTTTAGCTTTTAAAATCTCCAAATTCAATCGCTTAATTTCTTTTGTCAGATATTATATCCGTATTTCAAATAGATTATCCTTTTAAAAGAGCAGAATTTCGTTTTTATGTCATTTCGACGCAAGGAGAAATCACAACAGAAACTCCACTCCTAAAATCATCAATCTTTGTCGAATTACTAGTGCGATTTCTCATAAAATACATAAATGTGAGAAAAATCCAGAATATAAAAAAACTCCTTAATTTCTTAAGGAGTTTTCTAGTGGGCGGCCAGAGTCTAACAAAGATTATTCCTAACCTAACAACTCAATTTAATTCTTATGTTTATTTAAGCTAACTGCAACGCGAATTCTATCATTTCTTTAAAAGAATCTTGTCTATCATCCGCTGATAGAGCCTGTTTTTTAAGAATATGATCGGATACAGTTAAAATAGCCAGAGCCTTTTTCTTGTATTTAGCAGCAATAGAATACAACGCAGCTGTTTCCATATCAACAGCCAAAACGCCATAAGTTTTCCAATTTAAAAAAGGATCACCTAAATGACTTTCAGTGTAGAAAGAATCGGAGGTCAATATTGACCCTGTATGGGTATTTATGTTATTTTGCTCTGCAATTTCATAGGCCTTCTTTAATAATTCAAAATTGGCAGTAGGAGCAAAATCATTTCCATTAAATCTCAATTTATTCATCCCGGAATCTGTGCAAGCACTCATGGCTAAAACAATATCCATCATGTTTACATCTTCCTGGATAGAACCACAAGACCCAACTCTAACCAACGTTTCTACACCATACTCTTCAATTAATTCCGTAATATAAATAGAAATTGAAGGCATTCCCATACCTGTACCCTGCACGCTAATTCTCTTACCGTTATAAAAACCGGTATATCCCAACATACCTCTCACCTCATTATAGCATTTGGCATCTGTTAAAAATGTTTCCGCTATCAACTTTGCTCTTCTTGGATCTCCAGGAAGTAAAACAAAATCTGCTATATCACCCTTTTTTGCATTATTATGTGCACTCATATTATTATTTTTTTTTTGATTTATATACTATATTTCTCTACTTCAATTTACTTGATTTGAATACTATTTCAAAACATGATGCTCTAACCTCTTCCAATGAAAAATCAAAATGTTTTAAACAAGCTAAGTTAATCATTAATTTATTCTTGCTTTCGCTAAATAAAACACAAACAACACCCCATAGACCTTCCATAAAATAAAAAACCTCCAAAATCAAATGACTTTAGAGGTGGTATTATTCGTGAGCGATGTCGGATTCAAACCCCCAACCGCTTCCGATGAAAAATCAAAATGCTTTGAACAAACTAAACTAATCTTTAGTTTATTCTTGCTTTCGCTAATTAAAATACAGACAATACCCCCATAGACCTTCCATAAAATAAAAAACCTCCAAAATCAAATGACTTTGGAGGTTTCTCAAAATTGGTGGGCGATGAGGGGTTCGAACCCCCGACCCCCTCGGTGTAAACGAGGTGCTCTGAACCAGCTGAGCTAATCGCCCTATTTTACTAGGTTGCTATCGTTTGTGATTGCGAGTGCAAATATACAGTTAGATTTTGCATTTACAAGCTTATTTTGAAAAAAAATGAAGCAATTTTATAAAATACTTTTTATCAATCTATTTATCAGCCCCTTAAAAAGGAAATATTTTTAAGTTATTTTATCCATTTAGTTAAAAAACGAAATCTCACAGGCTAATTTCGAATATTCTTTTGTATTCACTTGCTATAATCATACATTTGCATACCTTAATAGTATACTCAAATGCCTAGATATCAAGAAAACGATTTACCTAAAGCTAAATTAGACTCTAATTCACTTCAAAAAGCACTTCGAATTTTTAAATATGGTAAAAATCACAAATGGAAATTTTTCCTGGGATTGGTTTTTCTCTTATTAACCAGTGCTACCGCCCTGGCCTTTCCTAAATTAATGGGAATGCTCGTCGATTGTGTTACAAATAAAAACCTTAACAGGGCCAACGAAATTGCTGTCGGTCTTATGGTTATTCTTACACTGCAGGCTATCTTTTCTTTTTTCAGAATTTCCCTTTTTGTAAATTTTACCGAAAATTCACTTTCTAACATCCGTTTTGCTTTATATGAGAATTTGGTAAAACTACCGATGTCATTTTATTCCCAAAAACGTGTTGGAGAATTAAACAGCCGAATCAGTGCCGATATTTCACAACTACAAGATACCTTCACCACTACTATTGCTGAGTTTTTACGCCAGCTGATTTTAATTATTGGTGGATTTGTGATTCTAGGAAACATCAGTCCAAAGTTAACCCTGATGATGCTGGCCATTGTACCTATTGTTGCCGTAGCAGCAGTTGTCTTTGGAAGATTCATTCGTAAATACGGAAAGAAAACACAGGATAAAGTAGCCGAAAGCCAGGTAATTGTTGAAGAAACACTACAAGGAATTAGCAATGTAAAAGCTTTTGCCAACGAATGGTACGAACTTCAACGCTATAAAAACAAAATTAAAGAAATTGTACAAATCGCTATTAAAGGCGGGCAATACAGAGGTTACTTTGCTTCGTTTATTATCCTTTGCCTTTTTGGATGTGTGGTTGCTGTAGTCTGGTACGGAATCACTTTAACCATTAAAGGTGAAGTTGAAGGTGTTGGAGATTTAATTTCTTTTGTACTTTATACCACATTTATTGGAGCCTCTTTCGGAGGTATTGCAGAGATGTATGCTCAGATTCAAAAAGCGGTTGGTGCAACCGAACGTGTTTTTGAATTACTGGAAGAAACTCCTGAAGAAATTAATGCAAAGGCAAGAACTACTCCGATCGAAAAAATCAAAGGAAATGTAGCCTTTAAAAATGTAGCCTTTAGTTATCCTTCAAGAAAAGAAGTTGAGGTTTTAAAAGAGGTAAACTTTACAGCTGAATTCGGTCAGAAAATTGCAATTGTAGGACCAAGTGGTGCCGGAAAATCCACTATCTCTTCCCTGCTTTTACGTTTTTACAACATAACTTCAGGTGAAATAATTGTAGACGGAAAAAGCATTTATGATTATGACTTAGAAGATCTACGCGGCAACATGAGTATTGTTCCTCAGGACGTTATCTTGTTTGGCGGAACAATTAGAGAAAATATCGCATACGGAAAACCAAATGCCACCAATGAAGAAATAATAGCAGCTGCAAAACAAGCAAATGCTTTTAACTTCGTTGAAGGTTTCCCGGAAAAATTCGAAACCTTAGTAGGAGAACGTGGTGTTAAACTATCAGGCGGGCAACGTCAGCGTATCGCTATCGCCAGAGCATTACTTAAAAATCCGAGTATCTTAATTTTAGATGAAGCTACATCTTCTTTAGATAGTGAAAGTGAAAAACTGGTTCAGGAAGCTTTAGAAGTTTTAATGGAAGGAAGAACCAGTATTATTATTGCCCACCGTCTTTCGACCATTAGAAACGCAGATAAAATCCTGGTTCTGGATCATGGAAAAATCACTGAAGAAGGTACACATCAGGAATTAATCAATTTGGAGAATGGAACTTATAAAAACTTAAGCAACCTTCAATTTAGCAACTCTTAATCGGAATGTAAATAGTAGTAACTAATTTTAATTTTAAAGTAATGCCATATTTAAGAATCGTTTTAATTTTATTATTTATTGTTTTAAATACTATCACTGTGTTCGCTCAGGAAAAACCTTTTAACGTAGTTAATATTTCCAAAGACGGATCACAATACATCAAATTCGGAATGAATCTTCAGGTTTGGGGAAGATATGCAGAATTGAACGAGGGCAGCAAAATTGGTACAAATGAAGTTAGTGATACTTACGATATTGTAATCAGACGTTTACGTTTGCAGGCTATGGGAATGCTGACAGAGAATATTTTCTTTCACCTGCAACTAGGTCAGAACAATATTAATTTCACTCAAAATAACGGACCTTCAAATGCACCGCTTTCCGTTATGGATGCTTTAGGAGAATATCACTTCAACGAAAAACTGCATATCGGCGGTGGACTGACGGCCTGGGGAGCAGGAACCTCCCGTTATTCGGCAAACAGTTCTTCATCACACCTTACTCTGGACACACCAATGTATCAGCAGTTTACAAACATTTCATCCACATTTGGAAATAGAAATTTAAGCATTTATGCCAAAGGATATTTAGGCAAGTTTAATTACCGTGCTGCTATTACTAATCCGTACCGAAATACAACAGATAAATTGGGGATAAATTCTTCTGTAAGCACACAAACACCACGAGCGCAATACTCGGGAATTCTGACTTATTCGTTCTTCGACAAAGAATCACTTGAAGATGCTTATCACAAAGGAACCTATTTAGGCACAAAGAAGATCCTGAATATTGCTTTAGGTTATATGACTCAAGCCAAAGCCATGTGGCACTTAACACCCGATACAACGATTGCCTACGACGACATGAAAATCTTAGGCCTGGACGTTTTCTACGACAGCCCTATTGACAACAAAGGCGCCGCCATAACAGCTTATGCAGCCTTCAACAATAACAATTACGGCAAAAACTACATTCAGTCCGTTAACACACCAAATCCTGCTATTGGAGACAATACTTTAATAAATGGTTCGGGCGCCGGATTTATAGGTGTAGGAACCGGAAATATTTATTACGCCCAGTTGGGATATCTTTTTGGGAAATCAGATAATGAAGCCAGAAAAGGCCGTTTTCAGCCGTATGCTGCCACACAAATTGCCGATTTAGAAGCTTTAAACACTCCAATGACCATGTATGAATTAGGCGTAAATTACTACACAACAGGTACTTTGGGGCCAAAGTTCAGTTTAAACTATCAAAACAGAGCCGTTTACGACAAAACCCTTCTTGGTGCCTACAAACAAAGTGATCGATTAGGAATGGTTGTTTTACAATGTCAGGTTTCGTTTTAAAAAAAAATCCAATATAAAAAATCCCAAATTCCAATTGTTACGATTGGGATTTGGGATTTTTTAATTTATTGGAACTTAACTTTAATTTATTTTCCTTTTCTTCTCTTACGCTCTGCTTTAATCATAGACAATTCGCGGCTTGTTTGCCCGGCAACCGAAGTGTTTTCTTCTGCACGACGAATTAGGTAAGGCATCACATCTTTTACAGGTCCAAATGGTAAATACTTCGCAACATTATAACCGTTCTCGGCTAAATTATAACTAATATTGTCACTCATTCCGTACAATTGCCCAAACCAGATTTTAGTATCGTTTTTAGCAATTCCTTTCTCCTGCATCATTTCCATCAATTTATAAGAACTCAATTCATTGTGAGTTCCTGCAAAAATCGACATAATATCAAGGTGCTTTGCCATATAATGAACAGCAGCATCATAATTAATATCTGTAGCTTCTTTAGAGACACAAATTGGCGAAACATAATTCTTCTCTTCCGCACGTTTGTTTTCTTTCTCCATATAAGCACCACGAACCAATTTCATTCCAATAAAGAAACCTTCATTTTTAGCTACTTCATGCAATTTTTTCAAATAATCCAAACGATCCCAACGATACATTTGTAAGGTATTAAAAACAATCGCTTTCTCCTTATTGTACTTGCGCATCATATCGGTAACCAAATCATCGGCTGCATCCTGCATCCAGCTTTCTTCACCGTCAATTAGTAAAGCAACATCTTTTCTGTGAGCTTCACTACAAACATGGTCAAAACGAGCTACTACTCTATCCCACTCTGCCTGTTCAGCCGGAGTCAATGTTTGTTTTTCTCCTAATTTCTCATACAATTCAAAACGCCCAAAACCTGTAGGCTTAAACACAGCAAACGGAATAGCCAAACGTTCTTTAGCAAATTCAATGGTTTTTAACGTCATTTCTAAAGCAGCATCGAACTGCTCCTCCTCTTCTTTTCCTTCAACTGAATAATCCAACACTGATGAAACACCTTTAGTAAACATCTTATCAACCACTGTAATACAATCGTCTTCGTTTACACCACCACAAAAATGGTCAAAAACAGTTGCACGAATCAATCCTTCTACCGGAAGATTTGCTTTAATAGCAAAATTGGTAACAGCAGTTCCTATCCTCACTAAGGGTTGGCTGTCGATCATTTTAAAAAGAAAATAAGCTCTATCAAGTTCCGTATCACTTTTTAGTGAAAATGCAACCTGAGTGTTATCAAATATTTTTTCCATTAAGGTCAGTTTTTTATGCAAATATAGATAGAGTTTTGAATATTCTTCACTAATCACTACCCAATTTTTCAATATCAACAACAACATTGTTACAATTCTATAAATTATAATGTAAGAGTTTGCTTCATCGTGCTTTTTTTGAAAGAAAATTCAAAAGAAACACCTTATACCTTATATAGAATGATTCGTTTTAAAACAAATTAGAGCAGAAGTTTGAATATTATTTAGTGAAAAATGCCTTATTTTGCGGTTTCAATTAACGACAGATCTATGCAATCCATTCAAGCCAATAATTATCTCGTGCATTTTAACCAAACTGCATACGAAGCTTTAAATAATCACTTAAAAGAAAATAAATATTCTAACTTGTTTATTATAGTCGATAATCAAACCAATGAGTATTGTTTACCAAAGTTCCTTCCTTTACTTGAAACTGATCTGACAATAGAAATTATTGAATTTGAAGCCGGAGAAATTAATAAAAATATCGAAACCTGTATAGAAGTTTGGAAAGTACTTACAGAGCTTGGTGCCGACAGGAAATCACTTGTTATTAATCTTGGTGGCGGTGTTGTAACCGACTTAGGAGGTTTTGTAGCTTCGACTTTTAAACGCGGAGTTGATTTTATCAATATCCCAACAACCTTGCTATCTATGGTCGACGCTTCTGTTGGAGGGAAAACCGGAGTAGATTTAGGAAATTTAAAAAACCAAATTGGCGTAATTAACGTACCTCAAATGGTATTAATTGACACGCAATATCTTGAAACATTACCACAAAGCGAAATGCGTTCCGGTCTGGCCGAAATGTTGAAACACGGTTTGATTTACGATTCTGCCTACTGGAAACAGTTTTTAGATTTAAATGCAATTGATTATGCCGATTTTGACGAGTTGATTTACCGCTCTGTTGAAATTAAAAATGACATTGTAATTCAGGATCCAACTGAAAAAAACATTCGTAAAGCATTGAACTTTGGACACACCTTAGGACATGCTATAGAAAGTTACTTTTTAGAAAGCGAAAGCAAAACGACACTATTACACGGTGAAGCTATTGCCATTGGAATGATTCTGGAAAGCTATATTTCATTACAAAAAGACTTAATTACGGCAGTAGAATACGCCGAAATTAAAACCGCTCTTAAAAGCATTTACGACGACGTAAAGATTGAAGAAAATGATATTGATCCGATCCTTGAATTGCTTATTCACGACAAAAAAAATGAATACGGTTTAATTCAATTTGCATTAATCGAAGGAATCGGAAAAATAAAAATTAACCAATCGGTTGAAAATAAATTGATTCTAGACGCGTTTCAGGATTATAAATCTTAAACTTTTTTTAATAAAAAAGCTTTGCTTTAGGTATATATTATTTTTTACATTTGCCACGATGAAAACAAACAGTAAACAAAGACATTTTAACTCTTATAGAAACCGCCTCAATAGTTCCTTATTAAGGATGTTGAATCGTTTTTATAATAGTAAAAGTCCGTTTTGTTTTGATGTTTTTTTGTGCTCAAAAGCAGAACACGAAAAACTGCAAATTGTATTTGCTAATATTAGGGTTTGAATCTTAGATTGAACATTTGTCATCTAAAATTAAAAATCACACTCTTAATATTAAAAAATAAATGAATACAAAATATTCTGATCTAATCAATCAAACTTATTACTTTCCACAAGCGGAATTCAAATTAAACAAAGATAACCTTCAATTTCACAACATCGATTTGATGAAATTGGTAGAGCAATATGGTACGCCATTAAAGTTTACATATTTACCGCAGATTTCAGAGAACATCAATAAGGCAAAAGCCTGGTTCAGAAAATCAATGGAAAAGAATAAGTATGATGCAAAGTACTACTATTGTTATTGCACAAAAAGCTCTCATTTTGAATACATTATGAATGAAGCTTTTAAAAACAACATTCATATCGAAACATCATCAGCTTTTGATGTTAATATTGTAGAAAATTTACTTGAAAATGGTAAAATCAACAAAAGCACTTATGTAATCTGCAACGGTTTCAAAAGAGACGAATACATTACAAATATTGCAAGATTAATCAACAGCGGACATAAAAACACAATCCCGATTATTGACAACTATGAAGAACTAGACTTACTTCAGTCAGAAATCAAAGGAAAATTCAAAATTGGAATTCGTATTGCAGCAGAAGAGGAACCTAAATTCGAGTTCTATACTTCAAGATTAGGAATTGGATATAAAAACATTGTTTCGTTCTATAAAAAACAAATTCAGGAAAATGATAAACTGGAGCTTAAAATGCTTCACTTTTTTATCAATACCGGAATAAACGATACTTCATATTACTGGAATGAGTTGGTAAAATGTATCAAAGTATACATTGCACTTAAAAAGGAATGCCCTACCCTTGACGGATTAAACATTGGAGGTGGCTTCCCGATTAAAAACTCTCTTGCCTTTGAATATGACTATCAGTACATGATTGATGAAATTATCAATCAGATTAAAATTGCATGTGATGAAGCCGAAGTAGATGTACCTAATATCTTTACAGAATTTGGATCTTTTACAGTAGGCGAAAGCGGTGGCGCTATCTATCAGATTTTGTATCAAAAACAACAAAATGACAGAGAAAAATGGAATATGATTGATTCGTCATTCATTACCACTTTGCCGGATACTTGGGCAATAAACAAACGTTTTATCATGCTGGCAGTAAATCGCTGGAACGATACTTACGAGCGGGTTTTATTAGGCGGCTTGACTTGTGATAGTGACGATTATTACAACTCAGAGCAAAATATGAACGCTATTTACTTACCTAAATACAACAAAGAAAAGCCATTATATATCGGTTTCTTTAATACTGGTGCGTATCAGGAAACTATCGGAGGATATGGCGGTTTACACCACTGCTTGATTCCACAACCTAAACATATCTTAATAGATCGTGACGAAAACGGCATTTTAGCCACAGAAGTTTTCTCAGAACAGCAAACTTCTGACGATGTGTTAAAGATTTTAGGATATACTAAAAAAGTATAAAAAAAAACCTGCCAAATAAAAGTTAATAAATATAAAATTATTAATTTGCAGTATCACTAAAAGGTTAAACTTTTAATTCAAAAAAAAAATAAAAAAACAGGAACAAATGAAAGGACCAATCAGTCAGTTTATTGAAAAACATTATTTACACTTCAACTCTGCCTCTTTAGTAGATGCTGCAAAAGCATACGAACAACAATTGGCAAACGGAGCTAAAATGATGGTAAGTATGGCTGGCGCTATGAGTACAGCAGAAATTGGTAAAATTTTTGCCGAAATTATTAGACAAGATAAAGTACAAATTATTTCTTGTACTGGAGCCAATCTAGAAGAAGACATCATGAATTTAGTTGCACACTCTCACTACGAAAGAGTGCCAAACTATCGTGATTTAACACCTGAAGACGAATGGGCTTTATTAGAAAGAGGATTAAACCGTGTTACTGACACTTGTATCCCTGAACATGAAGCATTCCGTCGTTTACAAAAACACATTTACAAAATCTGGAAAGATGCTGATGATAAAGGAGAACGCTATTTTCCTCATGAATTCATGTACAAAATGTTGTTATCAGGTGTTTTAGAAGAATATTATGAAATTGATTTAAAAGACAGCTGGATGTATGCCGCTGCCGAGAAAAATTTACCTATCATTGTTCCGGGTTGGGAAGACAGTACAATGGGAAATATCTTTGCTTCATACGTAATCAAAGGCGAATTAAAAGCCTCTACTATGAAATCAGGAATTGAGTACATGACTTTCCTTGCAGACTGGTATCCAAAAAATAGTACTAACGGAATTGGATTCTTCCAAATTGGTGGTGGTATTGCAGGAGATTTTCCTATTTGCGTGGTACCAATGTTGTACCAGGATATGGAAATGCACGATGTTCCTTTCTGGAGCTATTTCTGCCAAATTTCAGATTCGACAACTAGTTACGGTTCATATTCCGGAGCAGTTCCAAACGAAAAAATCACTTGGGGTAAATTAGACATTAAAACCCCTAAATTTATTATTGAGTCGGATGCTACAATTGTTGCTCCATTAATTTTTGCTTATTTATTAGATTTATAGGATATTTATGAAAAGAGTTATAGTAGACTACGCTAAACTTACCAACGAAATTTTAAACCTTTTGGTAGAGAAATTTCCTGATGGTTATGATGATTCGGATGTAATCCGTTTTAGAAATGCTAAAAACGAATTAGTCGAAGCCGTTGAAGTCCGTACTGAAGACACTATTTATTTGGTAAAAATTAGTACTAAACTTGCAGACCGAATCGAAAATTATGATGAAGATGATGATATCGACGTAGACGTAGATACAATCGAACCTGTTAAGGGTCTTGATCTTGATGACGATATTGACGATGACGACGATGACGACAATCAGGACAAACCAGATGTTGACGGTGGAGATGACGAAGACGATGACGAAGACAAAGAAGATATTGCTGACGATGAAGACGATGAAGACGAAGATTAAGCAATCTTTTTCAAAATAAAAAAAAGGAACTCTATTCGGGTTCCTTTTTTTTATTATTCATGATCACTGTATAAAAAATAAGAAAAATACTATATATTTGTTTTTTATTCTTTCTCTATAATAGCCAACACCATGACCTCAGAAATTCTACACGCCAAACTAAAGGAAAATTTTGGATTTGAAAAATTCAGACCCAATCAGGAAACCATCATTAATACCATACTTTCCGGTCAGGACACTTTAGCTATTATGCCTACAGGTGGAGGAAAGTCAATCTGCTTTCAACTACCGGCTTTAGTCCTACCCGGAATCACAATTGTAATTTCTCCTTTGATTGCTTTAATGAAAGACCAGGTAGACAGCTTAAAAACAAATGGCATTAATGCTTGTTACATCAACAGCAGTCAAACCAGTCAGGAACAGCAATTTTATATTGACAATTTAAAATCAAATGCTTTCAAATTAGTCTACATTGCTCCGGAAAGCTTATCTTATCTGGATGTTGTTTTCAACGAACTGACCATCAGCTTAATTGCAATTGACGAAGCGCATTGTATTTCTTCCTGGGGCCATGACTTTCGTCCGGCTTATACCAATTTAGGATATTTAAAGAGCCGCTTCCCTTCTACTCCAGTCCTGGCTTTAACTGCCACTGCCGACAAAGCGACCCGAACTGATATCACTAAGCAACTAAAACTAAGAAACCCAAAAACATTCGTAGCCTCGTTTGACCGAAAAAATCTAAGCCTGGAAGTACGCCCGGCACTTGACAGGGTAAAACAAATTATTGATTTCATCGAGAAGAAACCCAATGAATCTGGAATTGTTTACTGCTTAAGCCGAAAAACCACAGAGGAACTGGCTGACAAATTAAAGAAAAACGGAATTACTGCCAAAGCATACCACGCCGGACTCGATAATAAAGTCAGAGCAAAAACTCAGGATGAATTTATCAATGACGACTGTCAGGTAGTTTGCGCTACCATAGCCTTTGGTATGGGAATTGACAAATCCAATGTTCGATGGGTTATTCACTATAATTTACCAAAAAACATCGAGGGTTATTATCAGGAAATTGGTCGTGCCGGTCGGGACGGATTATCAGCTGAAACCGTTTTGTTCGAAAGCTATGCCGATGTAATTCAACTTCAAAAATTTGCCTCCGAAGGATTGAACTCCGATGTACAGCTGGCCAAATTAGAAAGAATGAAACAGTACGCCGATGCCTTAAGCTGTCGCCGAAAAATTCTACTTTCGTATTTTGGCGAACTGGTAAAAGAAAATTGTGGCAATTGCGATATCTGCAAAAATCCTCCCACTTTTTTTGACGGTACCATTCTAGCACAAAAAGCATTGTCGGCAATTGCCCGTTTACAGCAATCTGAGCCATTGGCCGTAATTGTCGATTTTTTAAGAGGCTCGAGAAACGCGTATATCTACGAAAAAAATTATCAAAGCTTAAAAACGTACGGAATCGGAGCTGACATTTCGTGGTACGACTGGAATCAATACTTAATTCAGTTAATTAATCTGGGATATCTTGAAATTGCCTTTCATCAGCACAATAAAATTTTACTAACCTCTTTCGCAAAAAAAGTACTGTTTGAAGGAGAAAAAGTAAAACTGAATACGGTGATTAAAAAAGCAATTGATAAAAACGAAATCGCAGCAACCAAAACAAAAACAGCCAAAAATTCTCTTTTTGAAATTCTTCGAAAATTGCGCTACGAAATTGCCCAGGAAGAAGAAGTACCGGCTTACGTTATTTTCAGTGATGCCGCTTTGAGACAAATGGAAACATTACGACCAATGAGCGATGAAGAATTTCTCGCCGTCGATGGTGTCGGAAATGCTAAACTTGAAAAATACGGTTCAGAATTTATAAACGCAATTATAGAATTTCAGAAAGCAAAAAAAACAAATACAAAAGTTAAAAAAGAAAGTAATACTTATAAGACTACTTTAGAACTTTTTAGAAATGGCGAAACTGTAACAGAAATTGCAGGAAAAAGAAATTTAGGATATACCACAATTATATCCCACTTAGCCAAACTATATCTAGATGGTGAGGAGATCGATTTGAGTTCATTTGTAACAAACGACGAAGTCAAACAATTACACAAAGCTCAAATTGAATTGGAATATCCTTCTGCCTTAAAACCCTATTTTGATCATTTTGAAGAAAAAATGTCTTATGATAAAATTCGTTTAGGTCTTGCTATTGTGGAAAAAAATAAATAATATTCTCGTTTTATTTCATTTCGACCGAAGGGGGAAATAATACAAACAAAACAAAAGTTCGTGAATTCGTGGTTACAAAAATTTATCTCCCGAGCCCCCTCCATCGCGAAGAGAAAAAAATAGCTTAACTGAAAAAAAAAAAAAAAAATCCTGTGAAATTCAATTCCACAGGATTTTTGTTATACTAGAAAAACACTACAAATATCTTTCTTCAAAAATTTTCTGATGGTGTTTTTGATGACCAATAATGACAAACCCCAAAGCACGAACAGAAATTTGAATATTTGAAGCTGTCCCGATTCTTTTAAGTTGATCTTCGGATAGACTCTTAAAAAACAACAAATTGGAATGTCTCAATGCAGACAATTCCGTCAACAAACTCTGAATACTTCTACTATTTGAATCTGTACTGTTGGCATAATCATCTTCCTCAAAACTCGGTAAAGGCGTCAGATCATTTCTTGAAAATCGCAAAGCGCGATAAGCAAAAATTCGTTCACAATCCATAATATGCTGAATAATGTCTTTTATCGTCCATTTTCCTTCCGCATAGCGATAATCAAATTTATCCATTGGAATATTTTGCACAAATTTTATAAAGTCGTGCAATGAAATTTCCAGTTCTTCAAACAAATTTCCATTTCCGGATGCTTTAATGTAATTGGCATATAAGCCTGAATATTCATTTTCTGTTAATAGGGCTGCGTTCATTTTTTATAATTTTTAAGCGGAGTTTCTACTGGCATTTGTATTTCCAAAAAGTGATCTTGTTACGATTTTCTCATACACTTTAATCAGCTCTTCGTTTACAACACTTTCTTTATTTAGCTCATTAATTCTTAGTAAAGCATATTGTTGTATCGTCAACAGTGGCAATACAATACGTTCTCTTATCTGAATTGATGCTATACCATCAGGATAATTTTCCATCAGTGTTTTATGTCCTGCAATTTTTAACAAAAGGCGTTTGGTTTCTGAAAATTCGTCATAGATAATCTGCCAGAATTCTCCAAATTCAGGGTCATTTTTCATATAAGCCGTCAAAGGTAAAAATGATTTTGCCAATGACATCATACTATTTTCCAATAGCGTTTTAAAGAACAAAGAATTGTGATACAAGTCATGTACTTTATCCCATTGTCCGCTTTCTTCAAAATATTTTAAAGCTGATCCTACTCCAAAGAATCCCGGTACATTTTGCTTCAACTGACTCCAGGAACCTACAAAAGGAATCGCTCTTAAATCGGCAAAATCTAATGATTCCGATTTACTTCTCTTAGATGGACGGCTTCCAATATTAGTTTTCGAGTAATATTTTAACGTACTCATTTTCTCCAAATACGGAATAAACTTAGGATGATTCTTGAAACTCAGGTATTTTTCATATCCTAAATCAGCCAATTGTGTTAGAATTTTGGTCTCCTCTGCGCTCAGCTCGTTTTTCTCTTTACTAAAAACCTGATTAGTAACTCCCGCACTTAACAAATTCTCAATATTATAACGACAGGAATCTAAAGTTCCAAAATTAGAACTGATCGTTTGTCCCTGAACTGTAATCTGGATTTCATTATTCTCAATTTTCGGACCTAAAGACGCATAAAACTTATGCGTTTTTCCACCACCACGAGCAGGAGGCCCGCCGCGGCCATCGAAGAAAATTACTTGTATACCATATTGCCTTGAAATTTCGGTTAGTGAAATTTTTGCCTGATAAATACTCCAGTTCGCCATTAAATAACCGCCATCCTTGGTTCCGTCAGAGAAACCTAACATAATGGTTTGCTTATTCCCTCTGGCCTTAAGGTGTTTAGAATACTCCGGATTATTGTACAGCTGCTCCATAATTTGATGTGCATTTTGTAAATCATCAACCGATTCAAAAAGCGGAATAATATCAACAGTCGGGTTTTCCCAATTGTTCAAACGGATCATTGCGAAAGTTTCCATAACATTCAGTGCACTTTCGTTATTACTAATAATATAACGATTCGCACCAAACTCACCATTTCCTTGCTGAATTGTCTTAATAGTCTGAACAGATTCCAGAGTAGATCTTGTAATTTCATCTTCAAAGTCAGCAGGATTCAAATCTCCTTTTACCTTTGATAAAACTCCTAATTTCTCTTCTTCAGATAAATCAAAGTAATTCTGCGGAAATATCTGTGAACCTGAATTTAAATAATGATTTACAACATCCTTAAATACTGCATTGTGAATTTTACTATTCTGACGAATATCCAAAGTTGCAAAGTGAAAACCAAACAAATTAATTTTTACTAAAAAAGCTTCCAGTTCATCTAAATAAAGAGACTGGTGTTTCTCAATAATAATAGTTCTGATTTTATTTAACTGCGTCAATAATTCTTCTAAAGTAATATAAATTTCCCCTTTAGAATAAAACACAGAACGATAAAGTTTATGTTCAAGTTCAGACACCAAAGTATCTACACCTGAGAATGTTAACTTACGTTTCAAATTCCTCATCTCAACATAGTAACACTTCAAAATTGATGTACGTAAACGCTCTGCTACTTTTAAAGTAATCTCGGTAGTAACAAAGGGATTTCCGTCACGATCCCCTCCTGGCCAGAAACCTAATTTGATCAATTGATTCTGAATCGCATTTCCCTGAAGGATATTTTTTTGCAAATAATGTACAATTTCGCCGGAAGTTGCGTAGAAAACATTTTCCAAATACCAGATCAAACTCACAGCTTCATCATAAGGATTTGGCTTTTCGTTCTGAATAAAAGGAGTTTTTCCTAACTGCGCCAACAATTGCTTGATTTTCAACAAATCATTTAAACGAATAGCCTCTGTTAAATCATTAATAATCCCTAAAACCGGTCCCGGATAAAACTGTGTTGGATGCGCTGTTAAAACCGTTCTGACATTAAAGCTTTCCAAAAACTCAATCAACTCATCATTCTTTTCCTTTGCATCTGATTTTTCTTTAATATCCCGTAATGAACCACGTCCTTCCATATTATTAACCTCCGGAAAAGCAGCATCCTCGATAGCATCAAACAATACAATCTGACGTTCAATATATTGAATAAATCGAAACATAAGATCGATTTTATCTTTTTCAGAAGCATCATTCAGATATCGATTAGAGAAAAAATTAACAATTTCCTTAGGCGTTTCCTGTTTCTTAAATCCCGTTTCACAAGTCTCTGTAAATAAAGGAAGTAAAACACCTGTATTATCAATCGAATCAAAAGGTAATGTTATAAAAACACTGTTATAAATGTGGTATTTTGAAAGAACATCTTGATTAAAACGTTCAATTTTTGGTAACGTGTACATAATCTATTTATAGTTGGTTGGTTAATTGGTCATAAAAAAACCCCAAGAATAAACTTGAGGTTATATTTTAATATAGCATTCAAGAAAATATTACATATTTTTAAAAATAGTATGCATCAAACGCTTCTTATCGTTTATACTTTCTTCTAATGAAATCATTGTTTCAGTTCTGTAAACACCTTCGATATCATCGATCATGAAAATTACTTCTTTTGCATGTTTAGTATCTTTTGCTCTGATTTTGCAAAAAATATTGAATTTTCCTGTTGTTACAGAAGCTACTGTTACGAACGGAATTTGATTGATTCGCTCTAATACAAATTTTGTTTGAGACGTATTATTAAGGAAGACACCTACATAAGCAATAAATGAATACCCTAACTTATCGTAATCTAAGGCCAATGAAGATCCCATTATTATCCCTGCGTCCTCCATCTTTTTTACTCTAACATGCACTGTACCAGCAGATATCAATAGTTTTTTAGCAATGTCAGTAAACGGAACTCTCGTATTGTCTATTAACATATCTAAAATCTGGTGATCTACTTCATCTAAACGAAATTTACTCATAATTCTTTAATTAATATTACTAATTGCTATTACAAAGTATAAAAATATATATAAAAAACAACAAATTCACATAAAAATTAACTTTTTATCAATCCGTTAACAAATTTAACATTTTTATCTAAACAAAAATCTGCTTTTTGATTCAATTTCGGAAAAGTACCAAAGTCATCCGAATAACTTGCCCCTTTTGCATCGTATTCGTAATGTCCAAAATAATTTTCCAAATCGCCCACTTCAACTATATAGGCATTAAAATGAATCTTATTTTCAATCAATTCTTCTTTGTATTGTGCGACAAAATTCGTAATAATTTCGATACCATCATAATTTATTTTGATATTTTTCCACATAAAATCATAAAAAACCACTTTATTTTGTGAAATATTCAAATAATCATTAATTCTGTTATCAACTAAATCGTTTTCGCTAATCAACTCAAAACTCGAAACAAGCGAAAAGAACAAAAACTTTCGAGTAATTTCGCGCTCGTAATCATTAGGATAATGACCTGCCTCAAATAAAATAGTAGGAACTTCTAAAGACTGAAATGTATCTCCTATACAGTTGATATTAAACGAGTCATCAAAACGACCTACCTGCCCAGGAATGTATTTTTGTAAAACATCATTGATTCCTGCAATGACATTAATTGCCTTTAACCTATTTTCATTCACTTCTCTTTCCTCATTATATGAAGGCGCCAAAAAGGAAAGTGTTGCCGGTTTTCCGGTTGAGCCTGCTCCAAAAATGGTGCGCTGATCGTGAAGATTAAAACAAAAATGCGGTTTAAAAGCTTCAAATACCTTTCTTAAAACATTACTTTCCGGTTGGGTTAAATTTTGAGAATCACGATTTAAATCTACCTTATTAGCATTCTCACGCGTATAAAGCCTTGCTCCGTCAGGATTCAACATCGGAATACTATAAAAGGTAAACGTTTTGAGCATCTTCTGTGCAAACTCGGAACCGCTGTTTAATACATTTATAAAATCAAAAAGTGCTTTTGTAGTCGTACTTTCATTCCCATGCATTTGAGACCATAGATAAATACGTGTTGCTCCGGTTCCGATTTGATAACTATAGATCGGTTCTCCTAAGACCGATTGACCAATAATCGATACCTGATTGTCTGTATTTAATTTATCTAATATAGGCTGAATATGATCCAAAGTCAGATAACGACCTTGTATTGTTTGCTCTTTGTGCTGGCTGAATAATTCTTCTAAATTCATCGTGTTTTGATTAGTTTACAAAAGTAAACATCTTTATTTTTACAATTGTAAACGAATTGTAAAGTAATAAATTTAGAATTGTAAACAGTTTTTAACAACCCTAGGCGTACTTTTCATCATAATTGATTAACATTTGTTATCACTCTAAATACAAAAACACAACTTAATACAATTCAATAAGTTAAATAAATTCATTTAAAGTAGTAGACGCATAATTTAAACCCTAGATTTACGATTTACAACTCTAAAATTGCTTAGCTAGCTACTTTTGATTACATTTGTAAACAGCGAATTTCTAAATAGTAATTTACAATGGTAAACATAGATGATTTTGTAAAACGACTTGAAATTATATTGGATTATTATGCTTTAAACGCTTCTTCTTTTGCAGATAGAATCGGAGTTCAACGTTCCAGTATGTCTCACCTGCTTTCCGGCAGAAACAAACCCAGTTTAGATTTTATACTAAAAATTCAGGAGGTTTTTCCCGATATCGATTTATACTGGATTTTAAATGGTAAAGGAAGTTTTCCAAAAACAGAAGACACTACTGATCCGAAAAAAAACGAATCGCTCTCTGAATTTTCAAAACCTATTACTCCTATTTCATCAGATGAAAATTTTATTTCAGGAAGTTCTGTACCACATAATGAAAGTTCCAAAAGTACACCTTCTACAGAAATTAAAAATCAAAGTTTAAATCCTGTAGAAAATGAAATTGAAAAAATAGTAGTTTTTTATAAAAATGGAACCTTTAAGACTTACGTTCCCTGATTCGAAATTTTCGCGTATTTGAAAAAAAGTTCGATTCATTTCCAAATATGCGATTCTTGCATAACTGCTAAATAAGAAGCAAAAAATTAAAATTGAAATCCATTTTGCGGAATTTTACCCAAAACCCCTTCATAGTGCTTTTTAAGAATATTCAGATCTGCGTCATAATTTCCTGTTGGAGAAAATGGTTTTCCCAGATTTACTTCTTTTTTTCCCCAGTCAAAAGCTACAGGTACAATGGGTACATTGGCTTTAAGAGCGATGTAATAAAAACCGCTTTTTAATTCTTTCACTGCTTTGCGCGTCCCTTCTGCTGCTACAGCTAATCGAAAAACCTCTTTTCTTTCAAAAATTGCAGCGATCGACTCAACTTTATTCAATCCGCCAGTTCGGTCTATAGGTTCTCCTCCTGCGCTTCTGAAATAATACCCAAAAGGAAAACGAAATAATTCTTTCTTTCCTACCCAGTTCATTTGTAAACCGGAAATTCCGCGTGTAAAAATTCCTAAATAAAAATCATGGTTGCTTGTATGAGGCATCACCATCATCACACATTTTTTTACTTCAGCATTTTCAATTCCCACAATTTTCCAGCCCATTAGCTTAAAAAAGATGAATTTGTACAATCGCTTTTTCATTAATTTATTTTTTACTGCAAAATAAAAGATTTAAAGTGGTATTTTTGAGTAAAAGCATTTAAAATGATCCAAAAATTGTTCAGTTATATTGTTCCTATAAAAATATTCAAAAAAAAATCACAAAGAAGCAAAATCATTGAAGTTACCTGGGCTAACGGCGAGTTGGTCCTTGATTCTGAAAACACCAATTACTCCTACGGAAGTTTACAGCGTATATTAAGATACGGACTTCGAAATATTGGCTATGATGCCATTCTTAAAATGGATCACATATTACTATTAGGTGTTGCCGGCGGAAGCGTAATTAAAACACTGGTAGATGAAATTCAGTACAAAGGCAAAATTACCGGTGTAGAAATTGACCCGGACATCATAAAAATCGCAAACGAATATTTTAATCTTGACCAGATCAAACAACTGGAAGTTATAATTGATGACGCTTTTGAGTTTGTTTTAAAAACAAAAAATAAATATAATCTAATTATTATTGATATTTTTGAAGACATTAAAATGCCCAATTTTCTTTTCGAAAGTTTTTTTAGTGAACGCATTTGTTCACTGTTACAAAGTCACGGATTTGTTTTGTTTAATACCATGATTTTAGACGAGGCCCACAATGTTCGAAACCGAAAATACATTTCTGAAATTAACCCCAAACTGTTTACTTCAAAAATGCTCCCACGAGTAGAAGTCCACAACGAATTAATAATTATCGAAAAAGTAGTTTAAACTTATGAAACCTCTTGCCTCTATTTTAAAAGCCTTACCTCCTACTAAAGTAATTGATTCCACCATTGACATTTCAAAATACATCCCTTTAGATTTGTCTGTAACCAATCAGGAACTTGCCGAGTTCAAACCTACCAACACCAAAGAATTTGAAGATTTTATTGCAACTTACTTGGAGAAAAATGATGCCGAAGTAGCTTACGGCGGCTATATCGAGGGACGAACAATCTACCAGCGCAGTACTATTTTTAAAAATAGCAATATCCCTGAACGCAACATCCATATTGGGCTGGATTTATGGACCAAAGTAAATACAGCGGTACTGGCACCACTTGACGGAAAAGTACACAGCTTTAAAAACAATATAGGTCTGGGCGATTATGGCCCAACCATAATTTTAGAGCATCGAATAGAAAATGAAAAATTTTATACTTTATACGGGCATTTATCGTTAGAAAGTATAGAAAACCTTAGTGTTGGGACATTTTTTCATAAAGGCCAAAAAATTGGAACTTTAGGAAGCTCCTCTGTTAATGGAGATTACGCTCCACATGTTCACTTTCAGATTATACGAAACATCGAAACGTATGCAGGCGATTATCCCGGCGTCTGCAATACAAATGACCTGAATTTTTACATCGAAAACTGTCCAGACCCCAACTTATTATTAAAAATTACTTAAATAGTTATGAAGAAAGCAGGATTGATTATATGTTTGTTGTTATTAATTGGATGTAAATCGAAAACGATCAATAGAGATACTGAAGATTTAAAAATTAAAAAAGTCACTGCTGCCGAAATAAATTCCAATCAGCAGAGAAAAGCGTATGAGTTAGGAAAAAGAGTCTTAGAAACCTGCAATTCCTCAAAATTCAAGCCTTTTAATGAAACGGAAGTTACCAAGTCGGTTATGGAAAATACGACCGAAGATCGTTTAACCAAAACCTGTCAAAGATTTAGACAGTACTACGGAAATTTCATCGATTTAAAACTTGATGGTGTTTACAAAACCAAACATGAGGTTATTTATCGATACCATGCGCAGTATACCAAAAAAGTGGCCAACAAAGAATTGCGCGTTTTTGTAAACGAAGACAATTTGATTTCAGCCATAAAGTCAATGGATTGGGACGAAAAATTTGATTCAAAAATAACAGAACAATAAAGTAAAACCTATGAATTTAAAACTTCCTCTTTTAATATTACTGTTAATTTCCGGTTTCGTAAGCGCACAGCAAACTATAATTGTAAAGGGTTCGAAACCATTTCCTGCAACAACTGCCTATACTTTTATTTGTGAAAAGTATGTTTTTACCGGAGAAACAGAGGTTCAGATTGCCAAAACAGACAAAGGAGGGGTTCTAAAACTAAGCATAGGAATTTCTAACGACAAAACCCAAATCTCAGGTGGCGTATATGTTGATTTAGTCAATGGAGACGTAATTGCCTGTGTAGATAAAAATATCAAAGAAACCCTTGACGGAAAAACTACATCTTATTACTATTTCACTCCTGCCGAAATGAATAAGCTAAAAAAAACTGATATTAAAGCCATCCGGTTTATTATCAAAGGTAACACTACAGCATTTGGAGATCAAACCGGATATTTTACGGCTCTGAACAGAATGGCGTACTTCTCAACAGCATTTGATAAATCTAAAAAAACATTTGACACCGCAGCAGCAATTAGTACTTTATAAGTATTTATTTTAACCTAATAAATCTTATTTTTACAATCTAAACATTATTCTCCATGAATCCGAATGAAGCCTTAATTACAAAATTCTATACCGCTTTTGCCAATTCCAACGCCAAAACAATGAGTGAATGCTATCATCCTAAGATTCATTTTATTGATCCTGCTTTTGGCTTACTAAAAGAAGATCAGGTTTCTAAAATGTGGGAAATGTTGATTTTAAAAAGCAAAGGCAATATTAAAATTGAATTTTCAGATATTAAAGCAGACGATTTTTCAGGTACTGCCAAATGGGTTGCAACTTATAATTTTAGTAAGACCAATCGAAAAGTTATCAATCGAATTTCTGCTGAATTTGCTTTTCAGGACGGTTTAATCATCAAACATACAGATAGTTTTGATGTCTGGAAATGGTCGAAACAGGCTTTTGGTTTTACCGGATATTTAATGGGCTGGACAGGATTTTTTCAAAGCAAAATTCAGGAACAGGCGCTGTTGTCCCTAAAAAAGTTTCAGGAATCCAAATAATTTTCTTAAATTGAAAATTCAAATATGCACATTAGCTAAAATTTCCTTTTAGTTTCTATTCAACTACCCGCCTCTTTTATTAGAATTCGCTTGTCTGTTACTATTTTTTTGGAGTTAATCGTGTTGTAAATCTTGAATCTCTATGAAAGAAATTGTACACAAAAAATTAAATCAATTACAGGCAACAGCAATTTGCGGAAATGATATTAGTTCTTCCTGTTTATACGTTTCAGCTCTTACCATTTTATATGCCGGGCAGTACGCCTGGATTTCTCTTTTAATTGTTGCAGTCGTTTTATTCTTATTCCGAAAAATTTACGGAGAAGTTGTAGGCGCAATTCCACTAAACGGAGGGGCTTACAACGTTCTGCTCAACACTTCTACCAAACGTTTGGCTTCTTTGGCTGCTACCTTAACTGTTTTGTCTTATATGGCAACAGCAGTGATTTCGGCTTCAGAAGGCATGCACTATTTGCATGGGATTTTTGAAAGTCTAAATGTGACCGTGGCAACCATCGTTGTTTTGGTCCTTTTTACAGGGCTAGCCATATTAGGCATTGGAGAATCGGCTTTTGTAGCGGTAATTATCTTTATCACTCATTTAGCCACTTTAAGCCTACTTGTACTGGCTTCGCTTTGGTTTATCCTGAATAACGGTTTAGAAACTTTCCACATCAACTGGCAGACTCCCATTGCTTATGGAAACATTAAAACGGCTTTGTTTTTAGGTTTCTCAGCCGCTATGCTTGGAATCTCGGGTTTTGAGAGTTCCGCCAACTTTGTAGAAGAACAGCAAGCGGGAGTTTTTCCGAAAACGTTGCGCAACATGTGGGCCATTGTTAGCTTTTTCAACCCGGTAATCGCCATTTTGTTAATCAGTATCATTCCGTTAACCGAAGTGGGTGCTAATAAAGAATCACTACTGGCTCATTTGGGACAAACTACTGGTGGTTCCTGGCTGGCATGGCTTATTTCTATTGATGCCGTTTTAGTTTTATGCGGAGCCGTATTAACTTCCTTCGTGGGAGTTTCAGGTTTATTAAATCGAATGACCTTAGACCGAATTCTACCCAACTATTTTCTGAAACAAAACAAGCGAGGATCTCACTACCGCATTGTGATTAGCTTCTTGGTGCTGTGCATTTCGGTACTTTTTGCAACAAATGGACACTTAGAGTCTTTAGCAGGAGTTTACACGTTCTCTTTTCTTGCGGTAATGGCCTTATTTGGAATTGGAAATTTACTACTCAAATTCAAACGCCGAAAACTACCCCGTCCAGAGCGCGCACGAGGCATCTCTGTAGTCGTTGCCGTTTCTTTTATTATTGCAGCTTTCATCGGAAACATGGAACTCAACATCAATGCTTTCTATACCTTTTTGAAATACATGGTTCCTTCCCTGCTCTTCATTGGCATCATGTTAAATCGTGTCATTCTGATAAGACTTCTGATCGAAGCTCTGGAGTACTTTTACCAGCCCTTACGACGAATGGTGATCATAAGTAATCGGTATTTACAAAAAATGAGTGTACAGATCAACTCGCAGGAATTTGTCTTTTTTACCAAAGGTGACGATATTGCCATCCTGAATAAAGTATTACAATATGTTGAAAACAATGAAACGACCAAAAAACTAAAAATCGTTTACGTTAAAAATGGTCCTTCAAACAACGAAGAATTAATAAAAGATCTGGAAGTTTTGGATCGTGCCTACGATGATATTGACATTGAATACCTTGAAATACAAGGTGTTTTTGGCCCTGAAATTATCGATGAACTTTCTATAAAATGGAATATCCCTAAAAACTTTATGTTCATTGGTTCACCAGGAAACAAATTCTCTTACCGAATTTCAGATCTGGGCGGAGTTCGCTTGATTATGTAGATCGTGAAACAAAAATTTAACCGCAAAGAACACAAAGTTTTTTAAATATTAGATTTTAAATAAACGCAAAGTCCGCAAAGTTAAATGTATATAACTCTGCGGACTTTGTGTTTATAATGATAAAGTTTTAAATAAATTCTTTGCGTTCTTTACGGTTAAAATAATGCAAGAGCCAAACTTTGTTATAAAAAAGCTATGATTTGAACCAGCCTGCTACTAACTCATCTTCAAACGAAGTGGCGTTCTTATGAATAAACTCATTGGTGTTTTTATTATAAGAATAGTCTAAAGCCCATTCTGTATGGTTTTTAGCTAAATCTTTAATACTTTCGCAAACATAAGCAATTTCTTCATCAGTAGTGGTTGGGTGAATTGACATTCTGATCCATCCCGGTTTTTTGATTAAATCTCCAATAGTAATTTCGTTTACCAGTTTATTGGAAGTTTCCTGATCTACGTGCAGTAAAAAGTGGCCATAAGTTCCAGCACAACTGCATCCACCTCTGGTTTGAATTCCGAATTTATCATTCAATAATTTCACTCCTAAATTAAAATGAAGATTTTCGATAAAAAACGAAACAACCCCCAAACGATTCTTATGCTGTCCTGCCAGGATTTTAATATTAGAAACTGGATCTAACTCATTAAAAACATAGTCTACAATCTCATGCTCGCGTTGCAGAATGTTTTCGATTCCCATTTCCTCTTTTAGCTCAATAGCCAGGGCAGTTTTAATAACCTGAAGAAACCCCGGAGTACCGCCATCTTCGCGATCCTCAATGTTATCTATATATTTATGTTCGCCCCACGGATTGGTCCAGCTCACTGTTCCTCCTCCGGGACAATCCGGGATCATATTATTGTATAACTTTTTATTAAAAATTAAAACGCCAGAAGTTCCAGGGCCTCCTAAGAATTTATGTGGAGAAAAGAAAATAGCATCTAAATATGCTTCCGGATCTTCGGGATGCATATCGATTTCTACGTAAGGGCCTGAGCACGCAAAATCAACAAAACAAACGCCATTGTGCTTGTGCATTAACTTTGCGGCCTCATGGAACGGTGTTTTTAAACCTGTAACATTCGAACAGGATGTAATAGAAGCTATTTTGATCGTTCTGTCACGGTATTTCTCTAACAATTGCTCTAAATTATCCAGACAAAAAAGTCCTTTTTCACAAGATGGAATAATTTCAACATCAGCAATCGTTTCTAACCAGGACGTTTGATTCGAATGATGTTCCATATGGGAAATAAAAACAACAGGACGTTTTTCAGCAGGAACAACCGTACACTCTTTTAAATTCTCGGGGATTTTTAAACCTAAAATACGTTGAAACTTATTGACCACACCTGTCATTCCGGTTCCATCTGTAATCAGAACATCATCATTATTAGCATTCGTATGACGCTTGATAATCGTTCTGGCATGATGATATGCTTTTGTCATGGCAGTACCTGACACGGTAGTTTCTGTATGTGTATTAGCTACAAAAGGCCCGAATTCATTGAGGATTTTCTCTTCAATAGGTCGATACAACCTTCCGCTGGCAGTCCAATCGGTATAAATAATCTGTTTTTTACCGTATGGAGACGTAAATTCCTGATTAATTCCTACAATATTCTTTCTAAAATCCTGAAAATAGGTTTCTAAAGTGATGGTACTATTTTTGCTGTTCATTAGTGTGCCTGAGTTTGATTGCAAATATATTGCTTTTTTATAGAATTGCGAATTTATCAATTGTAAACTTCAAAAGATAAATAACTGTTTAGTTTCTTTATTTAAACTATCTTTTTACTAATAATTTATCACAATATTCTATCGGATTAATAGGCATTAAAAATTTAAACAATACTATTTTATGGGAAATTTATCAGTTGCCACTTTTGGTGGAGGATGTTTTTGGTGTATTGAAGCTGTAATTCAGCGTTTAAAAGGAGTAGAATCCTTAAAATCAGGGTATTCAGGAGGTTTTATTAAAAACCCGCCCTATCGTGAAGTTTGTACTGGCAGAACCGGTCACGCAGAAGTCATACAAGTCACCTTTAATCCTGACATAATTTCATACCACGATTTGATTTTTATATTCATGACAAGCCACGACCCTACCACTTTAAACCGTCAGGGTGCGGATAGCGGAACACAATACCGCTCGATCGTTTTATATCACGATGACGAACAAAAAGCAGTGGCAGAACAGGTTTTTGAGGAAGTAAAAGCTTTCTACGAAGATCCGATTGTGACACAGCTCATTACGTTTGAAGTTTTCTATGAAGCCGAAGCAGATCATCAGAATTATTATAACAACAATCAGGAAGCGCGTTACTGTCAAATCGTAATTGATCCTAAAGTACACAAACTGAAAAAAATGTACGCTGACAGACTAATTGACTAAATAAACCCTTTTTCCAATGCTTAAAAAGAAAATCTCCATTATTTTACGCTGCTAAAGCAGAAAGAATTTAAGTTATTTCAAGCTGTTGTAAAGAAAAGAATCTCAATGAAAAATTTAAAAATAAATAATCGATTTACCGCTGAACTGCCTGCAGATGCAAACGAAACCAATGAAGTTCGTCAGGTCTCCAATGCGCTTTTCTCTTATGTAAATCCAACAAAACCATCAAATCCTAAACTTATTCATGCTTCCGCAGAAGTAGCAGAATCGTTTGGAATTTCGGCAGATGAAATTAAGTCTGAAGCCTTTTTAGATGTCTTTTCAGGAAAAGAAATTCTTCCGGAAACGCATCCGTACGCCATGTGTTATGCAGGGCATCAGTTTGGAAACTGGGCCGGACAATTGGGTGACGGTCGTGCTATTAATTTAACAGAAGTCGAACACAATGGTAAATCTTTTACACTACAGTTAAAAGGCGCAGGAAAAACACCCTATTCCCGAACCGCCGATGGTTTGGCTGTTCTGCGTTCGTCTGTGAGAGAGTATCTGTGTGCCGAAGCCATGTTTTATTTAGGCGTTCCCACTACCCGATCGCTTTCACTTATAACATCAGGAGATCAGGTTTTACGCGATATTTTATACAACGGAAATTCAGCGTACGAAAATGGAGCCATTGTTTGCCGTGTTGCTCCTTCGTTTATCCGTTTTGGTAGCTTCGAAATGCTGACAGCCCGAAATGAGCTTCAAAATCTAAAACAATTTGTTGAGTACAACATCAAACATTATTTCCCCGAAATTAAGGGAGAACCTAAAGAACAGTATTTACAATTCTTTAAAACCGTAGCCGATACAACTCGCGAAATGATTCTGCACTGGCAACGTGTAGGTTTTGTACACGGTGTGATGAATACTGATAATATGTCGATTCATGGAATCACTATTGATTATGGCCCTTATGGTTGGCTCGAAAACTATGATCCAAACTGGACACCCAATACAACCGACAGTCAATACAGAAGGTATCGTTTTGGGAATCAGCCACAGATTGCACAATGGAATTTGTACCAACTGGCCAATGCCATTTATCCATTAATCAATGAAGCCGAACCTTTAGAAAAAATACTGGAATCGTTTATTACCGATTTTGATTCAGATTACAAAACAATGTTTTTAAGCAAATTAGGACTGCTCACTTCAATCGAAACTGATAGCGAACTAATTACTGCTTTAGAAAGTACGCTGCAATTATCAGAGACGGATATGACCATTTTCTTTCGAAATTTGAGCAACATTCAAAAATCAGATTCTGTTGAAAAAGCACTAGAAAAAATTAAGGAGGCATTTTATATTCCGGAACAAATTTCAGGTACCGTTTTAGAATCATGGCAAAACTGGTTTACGGCCTATCTTGAAAGGCTTCAAACAGAATCACTCTCTGACCAGGAGCGTGCTGAAAAAATGAATACTATAAATCCAAAGTACGTATTGCGAAACTATATGGCGCAACTGGCGATTGATGCAGCCGACAAAGACGATTATTCGCTAATCGATGAGCTTTATACCCTATTGCAGAAGCCTTATGACGAACAGCCGGAATACCAAAAATGGTTCGCCAAACGCCCGGATTGGGCAAGGTCTAAAGTAGGTTGTTCTATGCTTTCCTGTAGCTCTTAGTTTTTTTAGCCACGAATTCACGAATTTATTTTATGAGCTTCCTTTGAAGAAACGAAAACCGCAGATCAGCTATTCAATGCTTTTCTGCGGTTTTTAGTTTTTTTTAGCCGCGAATTCACGAATTTTACTTTTATGAACTTACGAAAGTAAAATTCGTGAATTCGGGACTATAAATTTATTTTGAAGTAATATAATCCACAATCATATTAGCATGAACACGGGAGTTTTCGATAAACCATTTGTGCGTGTACATGCCTCCGCAAATTACACCGGCCAAAAACAAACCCTCTACATTCGTTTCCATGGTTTCCGGATGGTAGGTTGGAGTTCTTAACTCGTCTTCCGCTAATTGTATTCCCATTTTTTCCAAAAAGGTCAAATCTGGCTTGTAACCGGTTAACGCAAGTACAAAATCATTCTCGAGCGTAATTTTTCCCGTAGGAGTTTCTATTTCGACTTCATTTTCACGAATTTCAGTGATATTCGATTCAAAATAAGCCTTAATACTGCCTTCGGCAATACGGTTTTCAATATCGGGCTTGGCCCAGTATTTAACCCTGCTGTTGATCACGTTTTTTCGGATAACCATCGTCACATTTGCTCCTTTTCGCCAACATTCCAACGCTGCATCTACCGAGGAGTTATTTGCTCCTACAACCAGAACATTCCTGAAAGCATATTCATGGGCTTCTTTATAATAGTGACGCACTTTTGGCAGCTGCTCCCCTTTTACATTCATTTCAATCGGAATATCATAAAAGCCGGTTGCAATCACAACATTCTTGGCTTCATAAACGGTCTTGTCGGTGGTAATTTTAAAGGAAGCATTAGCCTGCTTTTCAACCTGTGTCACCTTTTCAAACAACTGAATCGAAAAATTAAAGTATCGGTGAATGTTTCGGTAATATTCCAACGCTTCCTGACGGCCTGGCTTTGGCGCCAGACAACTGAACGGAATATCTCCAATTTCAAGTCTTTCAGCAGTGGAGAAAAAAGTCATGTACAAAGGATAATTGAAAATACTATTCACAAGAGCGCCTTTTTCAATAATCAGATAACGCAAACCTTTTTTCTGAGCTTCGATTGCACAGGCCAGACCAATTGGACCACCCCCTACAATAATCAAATCATATACTTCCATAAACTTTACTTCTTCCATTCTTTAAAAGGATTCTTACTCAGATAAGCATTGTAATACCGTGGATCATCCGTTACCTCTTCTCCCAGCCAATCCGGTTTTTCAAAAGGTTCTGTTTCCGATTCCAGTTCTACTTCGGCCATCACCAATCCTTCATTTTCTCCGTAAAATTCGTCTACTTCAAAAATGTGTTTTCCTGATTTTATCTCATAGCGCGTCTTTTCAATCTTACCTTTTTCACACAGTTTAAGCAATTCCAACGCTTCGTCAAGCGGAATTTCATTTTCCCATTCAAAACGGGACATTCCACCCTGATGACTGATTCCTTTTATCGTAATAAACCCTCTTTCGCCTTTAATACGCACACGAACGGTTCTTTCGGGAACAGCACTTAAGTAGCCCTGAGCAATTTTGTTCTGTGTAAAAGCCTGCTCTTTAAAATCAGCTGATTTTACAAGAAACTTTCTTTCTATTTCGACCATTTTGATGCCTGAATTTAATTTTTATGCAAGTTACTTAATTTAATTTGGCCTGAGAATTGAAATTACAGGAATCATTACGTTTTAATCTTCTTTTTCACAATGCACTCATAATTAGAACTATAACTTTAAAATAACTGATTATTAATGGGTTATGTATTTATTTTTTTGTTAAATTTGATAGAATCTTAACTTCATCACTTATGTCTAAAAAAGCACTTTATCTATTAGGCATTGCAATAACCATTATTTTAGGTACTTTTTTGTATTTGAAATTTTGCTGCAATTGTACTATGAAAACACCTGCGGTTGAAACCGAAAAAGTATCGATAGTTGTAGCTCAGGACGATACTTTTGTCCCTTTTATTCTAAATGGTTCAGGAATTGATTATCATACCAATGATAACCTCAAGTTCCTGAAAAACAGTTTTGCAGTGATTCTGCCTGTGAGTGATTCTGTATCAATTGGAGTTCAAAATCTTAAAACCTTTTTGATTGCCAATCCGAAGCAAAAAATTACCATAACAGGTTATGCAACTTCAGACGAAACTAATTCAACTGCTTCGGAAAATCTGGGTCTGGCAAGAGCGAATGATATCAAGAAGTATTTTGTATCTCAAGGCGTATCTGACGCTCAGCTAAATACAAAAGGTGAAGTGATCGACAAGTGGAAAATGACAAAAGATACATTATTAGGACCTGCTGAATATACATTTGATGCTCCCGGAGCTGCTACTCCAGTGGTGACTGATGAATGGATAATTCTGAAAGAAAAAATTAATGGTGATCCGTTAATTCTACATTTCAATACCAATAAATCAAGTGATAAATTAACAGCCGCTGAGGAACAAAAAGTTGCTGATTTAGTAAAATATATGGAACACGTAAAAGAAGCCGTAATTCTGGCTGTTGGGCATAGCGATAATGTTGGAAATCGTGATTCGAACGTAGCTCTGGGGCAAAAAAGAGCCGAGTTTTCTAAGAATTATTTGTCTAAAAAAGGGGTTGATGGTAACCGTATTACCGCTGAGTCAAAAGGTCCGGATGAACCTATTGGCGAAAATACCACCGCTGAAGGCAAAGCAAACAACAGAAGAACTGTTATCACAATTAAATAATTAATCAAAATATACGATCATGAATATACCTTGTATCTTAATACCGGCACTAGTGGGTTTAATCTGTGGAATTTTGGGTTACTTACTGGGAAAAATGAATTCTAAAGGTGACAATTCACTTGCATTGTCCTTACAGGCTGATCTGGATGCCTGTAAAGCAAATACCCGAAATCTGAATGCTAAAATTTCTTCTCTGGAAGCTGAACTGGCTGCAAAAGCTAAGATTAACTCGGCACCACAATCATTTGCCGCTACAACAGCACCTCTAATCCCCTTTGACAGTGCGCTGGCTGCAACCGTGTATGGCAAAAAGATAAAAGAAAATGATTTGAAAGTTGTTGAAGGAATCGGCCCAAAAATTGAAGCATTATTCAATGCAGCAGGGATCAAAACGTGGCATGAACTATCAGAAGCTTCAACCGAAAAACTGCAATCCATTCTGGATGCAGGAGGTGAAAATTATGCCATTCATAATCCAAGTACCTGGGCAAGACAAGCATTACTTGCTTACCAGGGCAAATGGCAGGAATTAAAAGACTGGCAGGACAACTTACAGGGCGGAAAAGAATAAATCCAAAATCAATATAACCTTAAAAACTGGCTTGAAGCCAGTTTTTTTTATGTGTTACTGAGAAAATCAAAATCCCAGTCTTTTGTAGTATTGTACCATAACTGCCCTTGTGAAACTTCAAGTGGGCAATCGAAATTATTGGTGTAAAGTCCTCCGGTTCCTAAGCCCTGAGGCATTACAGCGTTTTGCAGGAAAGTCCATTGTGCAATTGCATTGAGACCAATATTACTTTCTAATGCCGAAGTAATCCACCAGCCAATTTGATACTTATCTGCCAGATCAATCCATTCCTTTGTACCTTTGAAACCTCCAATAAAACTAGGTTTCAAAATAATATACTGAGGTCTGATTTTTTGCAACAGACTTTCTTTTTCTTCCAACGAAAAAGCCCCAATTAATTCTTCATCCAAAGCAATTGGGAATGGCGTTGTTTTACACAAATCAGTCATTGCTGCAATATTTCCTTTTTTAACAGGCTGTTCAATACTATGCAAGTGATATTTATTCAATTGATTCAACTTATCTAAAGCTTCTTCTAAACCAAAAGCTCCATTAGCATCTACCCTGATTTCAATTTGCTCTGCGGAAAAATGACTGCGGATATAAGCTAACAATTCCAGTTCTTTTTCAAAATTAATAGCGCCTATCTTAAGCTTTATACAATTAAATCCAGTTGCTAATTTTTCTTCAATTTGTTCTTTCATAAAGGAAGCTTCCCCCATCCAGACCAAACCGTTTATGACAATCGATTTTGAACCGGCTGTAAAATGCGAAGGAAACAAAACAAACGGATTTTCATTTTTAAGAGACAAAAACGCCATTTCAACTCCAAATTGTATCGATGGGAATTCCAACAAAGCATTCCAGAGTGCTTCTTCTCCCAAATGAATATTTTGACAGGTCCATTGCAGTTTTTCTTCGTAATCTTCTCGATCATCAGCACTCAGGCCACGAAGTATTCCGCACTCTCCTATCCCTTTTTTGCCATCTTCTTCCAAAATAATAAACCAAGTTTCTTTCTCGGTCATAACACCTCTGGAAGTTCCGGAAGGTCTTTTAAACTCAAGCATGTATTTGTGACAGGTCGCTTTCATATTTTACTTAAACTATATAAGTGATCCCATATCAAAACGAACAGACACACTCACAAAGCTTTTACTTTTAATTGTAGAGTTTTAAGATTTTTTCGAAGTCTTTTGAAGGTAGTCCTGCTTTTTGAAAAACTAAAAAGTCTTGTTTTGTTTTTTCTTTCCAGCTCAAACTGTCTGTGACGTTTTGTGACTGGTACTTTTTGTAAATGGCTTTTGCTTCGCTATAATCATCGTTAATCAGGTAGACATGTGCCAAATTTAATTTTACCAGCAACTCTGTATCGTCCAGTTTCTCACCTTCTTTCAGGAATTTAAGGGCTTTTCCGTACTGTTTTGTCAAAATATAACAGTATCCGATAGAACTGTAATCCAATGCAGTTGCTTTTCCATCATTAATAATTGTATTCAATTTTGGAATCGCTTCGTTGTATTTTTGAAGTCTCACTAAAGAAGCTGCCTGAGCTCTCAGATCATTATAAACATTTTTAGAAATATCAGCATCTTTATAACAGCTATTTCCAAAGTCTTTATATGCTTTATTCTTCTCCATTGGCAGCAGTTTTTGAAATTCTGTATAGCGGTACTGTTTCATGATTTTTTCAAGAATACAAACACAAAAATCATCAGAATTAGCCATTTTCTGAGCCATGGTAGAGGTTTTGCAAAGGCTTATAATTTCATTTTTATTATCCTGATTCCATCCGCGATTGAGTTTGGTATCTACCCAAGGCACGACTTCCAAAACTATTTTTTGATTTAAAAGCCAGTTTTTGCTGTGAAAACCAAACCAGAGTGTATTTACATTCTGCCCCAGACAAGACGATTTATCGAGTGACAATCGTTTAGCATCTTTGCTCAGAGGGTCTTTCTGATCGTAACAGGCTTTATCGGTTTTTCCATCAGTAATGTACTTTTTTGCTGTTTCATTTGACGTAAACAAGGCATAGGTACAGGTATCGTCGCCTGAAATTTTAGACATCAGAAAAACGGCTCCTGCCGATCCCTGACTAATTCCGGTTGGATCGGGAATTGATTTTAAAACGGAAACCAAACTGTTGGCCATTTCCTGATTTTCATCGAGAAGCGTGATTCTGTAGACGATTTCTGTGGTTCCAACAGGTAAATCTTCTGTTCTTAGCATAATTCTGTCACGGGCAGAAACTATAATCTCTTTTGTAGTGGCACGTTCTTTGTCCCAATAGCCATCTTTTTGCGCAAAAATGCTGCAGGAAGCGGTGCTAAAAAGAAATAGGGCAATTTTTTTTAAAATCATTTTAAAAAATTTATTTAAAGATCTCTTACAAACTTCGGGCCTTATTTTTTTAAGATTTCCCGAATTCTTTTTTCAGCCTCGGCTTTGGTGATTCCATTATAATAATCTTTCACAAAAGGATGGTCAAAATCTTTGTGCGGAAAAATTTCAGGTCTCTCATTGCCCGGTTTGGTGACTACGGTTGTTGGAATACTATTTAAAAATTCATACTGCGGAATGTAATTGGAAAGCCATCCAAAATATTGTGCTTCATGATTCTCCTCTTCTCCGTTTTCCAGATAATCTTCAAAGCTGTTTTCGCTTAAAGAAACCCAAAAACCATACTCCAGATCTTCACAATGATCGTTAACCTGCTGAACCAGAACCACTCTTATAAAACGATTGATATGATCTTCCTGTTTAATGACGCAAAAATCCTGATAAATAACTGCAATTTCTTCTTTTTCCTGTTCTGAAAGCTTGTTGTAAGCTGAAGGCGAACTGTAAGCAATTGCAGGCCAGCTTTCATGCTCATGACCACAGCAGTCGCAAATAAATTTAGTATCAGTCATTGTTAACTATAATTCAATTGATTCTCCAATTTCAAGAAGCATCAAGTCTTTTCCTTTATCGAAGAATTTACGAATAGCATCTTCATGATCAATTTTAATGTAACCAAAAGTATCAAAGTGATAGCCAAGGATCTTGTCGCATTCTACAAAATCGGAAGCGATTATAGCATCCTCGACATCCATGGTGAAATTGTTCCCGATTGGAAGTATCGCCAAATCGAGTTTGGTTCGCATTGGAATTAATTTCATATCCCATGTCAATCCTGTATCTCCGGCAATGTAAATATTCTTATGCTCGCCTTCGATTACAAAACCGCCCGGGTTTCCGCCGTAACTTCCATCAGGAAAACTGCTGGAGTGAATAGCGTTTACATATTTTACTCTTCCAAAATCAAACTGCCAGCTTCCTCCATGATTCATAGGATGTGAACTGAAGCCTAATTTAGCATAGTAGTCTGCTATTTCAGCATTTGAAACGATCACCGCTTTAGTACGTCCTGCAATTGCTTCAACGTCCAGAATATGGTCGCCATGTGCATGGGTAAGTAAAATATAATCGGCTTTCAGGGTCGTTATATCCACTCCCGCTGCCTGTGGGTTTCCTGTAATAAAAGGATCTACAATAATATGTTTTCCACCAACTTCAATACCTAAAGACGCGTGTCCGTAAAATGTTATTTTCATTTTAATTGATTTTTAAAATTGAACTTTGTTTTATCTCCCTCCTAAAAAGAGGTTCACAATAATATCTGAGATCAATGAAATCATACATACCGTTAGCAATATCGAAAGTAAAAAGGTACTAAGCGCCAATTTTTTCAATTCAGGATCCAACAGCTTTGGATTTTGGTTTTTATAAACGGTAATTAAATGTTTCGTTAACGGAATAAAAGCCAATAAGAATAAATACTGATCGAAGTTATAATCACTCAAAAAAGCAAAAATAACAACCAACAACATAGCTGTAATAATCAAAGTGAAATGATAAATTTTAGCTTTTGCACCACCAATCTGAACTACAATGGTATTTTTCCCCGATTTACGGTCTGATTCCTCATCGCGCATATTGTTCAGATTCAGTACTCCAACGCTTAATAAACCAATTGAAATAGCCGGTAAAATCAAAAGCGGATCTACTTCTTTCGAGTATAAAAAGTTTACTCCTAAAGTGCTTACCAATCCAAAGAAAACAAAAACGAATACGTCTCCAAATCCTCTATATCCATAAGCCGAATTGCCCACTGTATAACGAATTGCTGAAACTATCGCTGCAATTCCCAGCAATAGGAAAAAGATAGAGTATCCAAAATTACTTTCGCCAAAAGCAAAATAAATTAGTACAATGGCAGACAACAACGTCAAAAACGAAGTAATTATAATGGCTTTTTTCATGGCCTGTGGCGTAATAACACCACTCTGAATGGCACGTTGCGGACCAACTCTGTCAGCATTATCAGTACCTTTTACACCATCACCGTAATCATTTGCAAAGTTGGACAAAACCTGTAAACCAAGAGTTGTTAAAAGTGCAAAGCCAAAAATTTTCCAACTGAATACTTCTGTTGGTGTGTTAATGGTGGCCGTCGGATTTGATAAGGCATATATACTTCCTACTATGATTCCGGAAACTGATAAAGGTAATGTACGCAAACGAGCGGCTTCGATCCAATGTTTCATTCTGTTTTAATTTTAGATTTTAGACTTTAGATTTTAGATTGTTGGATTCTTAATTTGAATTGCAATACTCTAAAATCTATCCTCTAAATTGTATTATATAATTAGGATTTAATCTCAAATTTAGCTCCCAGTTTCAGATTCAAAAATCTAAAATCTGTAATCTAAATTCTAAAATCGTATTATGGAAGCCATTTATTCTCTCCGAAGTTTGGTTTTCTTTTTTCCAAAAAGGCATTTCTTCCTTCTTTTGCTTCTTCGGTCATGTAAGCCAAACGAGTGGCTTCTCCGGCAAAAACCTGCTGACCAACCATACCGTCGTCTGTTAAGTTCATGGCAAATTTTAGCATTTTGATAGAAGTTGGAGATTTTTGTAAAATTTCCTGTGCCCATTCATAAGCAGTAGCTTCAAGTTCGTCATGTGGAATTACGGCGTTCACCATTCCCATATCCATAGCTTCCTGAGCAGAGTAATTACGACCTAAAAAGAAAATTTCACGTGCTTTTTTCTGTCCTACCATTTTGGCTAAATAAGCAGATCCGTAACCACCGTCAAAACTGGTTACATCGGCATCTGTTTGTTTGAAAATAGCGTGTTCTTTACTTGCCAAAGTCATATCGCAAACTACGTGTAAACTGTGTCCGCCACCAACGGCCCAACCTGGTACAACTGCAATAACAACTTTAGGCATGAATCGAATTAAACGTTGCACTTCAAGGATGTTTAAGCGATGCTGACCGTCTTCACCTACATAACCCTGGTGTCCGCGTGCGTTTTGGTCGCCCCCGCTGCAAAAAGAATAAACACCGTCTTTGGTTGACGGACCTTCAGCAGAAAGCAGTACCACTCCTATTGAAGTGTCTTCCTGTGCATCGTAAAAAGCCTGGTATAATTCTGAAGTTGTCTTTGGACGGAAGGCATTTCTAACATTTGGTCTATTAAAAGCAATTCTCGCAACTCCATTACATTTTTTATAAGTGATATCTTCAAATTCTCTGGCAGTAATCCAATCCATTTCTGTTTGTTTAGTTTTAAATAATTGATAGTGTAAAAATAAAGCATTTTTATATTTTTACCTATCCCTATTTGCTTTTAGTGTTGACTAAAATCATATGCAATGTTAACAATTAGTATACTCTTACAAAAAATAATATTTTTTAACAGTAGTTTTAAAAAATAATATTTTAT
>NZ_CADCST010000088.1 GCF_902804485.1 Flavobacterium collinsii
CTATTATAATCATGAAAGACCACATCAGGGAATTGATGGAAAAAAGCCAATTGAAATGATAAATCCGTTACCGAAATAAGTAACTTTTACAATCCTGACTAAGGAAGAACAACAAGCTTGCGTATATTTTTTGCGACTCTGTGCCTTTGCGAGATTATTCTAAAAAAACCTTAGAACCTTTGTTTCTTTGAGCCTCCAAAAAAAAACACTTCATCCTCAAAATATAACACTTCAGCACTATAAATTATCACATATTGAATTATTGATAGAAGTTTGATCCATTAACCAAACAAAAACAAAATGGAAGCAACGATCAAAATTTTAATTTACATTCATGCATTCTTTGGAGGAATCGGTCTAATTACCGGAATAGGAAGTGTTGTAGTCAAAAAAGGAAGCACACTGCACAAAAGAATGGGGAAATTATTCTCAATAGGAATGTTCATTAGTACACTTATCTCTATCCCGATCTGCTGGATGCCGAAACATCAGAATATTTTTTTATTTCTAATTGGCTTATTCACCATTTATCTGGTAATATCAGGAAACAGAGCTTTAAACTTTAAACACAAAACAAAAGCCGATTTTTACGATAAATTAATCTCAGGAACCATGTTGTTTTTCTCTGTAATAATGATTTCGATTGGGATCTACTGTCAATTGAATTCTGTACAAAACGGCATTTTATTTACTTTCTTTGGCGGATTTGGCCTTTATATGACTGTAAAGCATTTTATCTTCTTTAAAAACTTATCAAAAACAAACAATTGGCTATCCAAGCACATCGGAAAGATGACTGGAGCACTAATTGCATCAGTAACTGCTTTTATAGTGGCTGGAATTGGGCTTGGTAATATAATCACCTGGATGGCACCTTCTATCCTTGGAACATTCTATATTCTTTACTGGAACAAAAAAATAGCTCCAAAAACAGTTAAAACAGTAAAGGTATAAAATAGTGCTTCAAACCGATTCGGCAGATTTTCAATCTTAAAACCATTCACACAGTCCAAACAAAAAACTCAGAACCTTAGAACCTTAGCACCTCAGAACCTTTAATAAAGCATCTGAATCTCTTTAATATCAAACTCCGAGACAGAGTCATCTTCCAGTAAAATTTGGATTTTACCAACAGGTGATACTCCCTGAATGATTCCCATGAAATTTTGATTTTTTAGATTTTTAAATGGCATTGGAACACCTTTTCGAAACAATGAATTAAAATAAATAGCCCATAAATCTTTAGAATTAACTTCCCATAGACTTATTTTTTCCTTTATTTTTTCAACAATTAACTGAGGTAAAATATCTTTATCAAAACTATGTCCCGAAATGACTGCCAATGAAGAAGCATTTGGCAGTTCGTCAAAATTAGTCTGGTTGACATTTAACCCTAATCCAACAACTGACACAATTCTGCCACCGCTTTTAAGGGTATTTTCAATAAGTATGCCACCAATTTTCTTATTATATGACATAATGTCGTTTGGCCATTTTATACTTAAATCAGGAATATTTAACGATTTTAATACCTCAATTACACTTAAAGAAACGATAACGCTGAGGTTAAAAACGTGTTCATTATTAAAGACAAAATCTTTCACCAAAATACTCATAATTAAGTTTTTACCCACTTCAGACTGCCACTTTGCCCCCATCTGCCCCTTGCCTTTTGTCTGATTTTCAGCCGTTACCACAGTAAAATTATCCGGTTCATCATGGCTTGACAAAGATTTAAGGAAATCATTTGTAGAATCTATGGCATCGAGTTTGATTAGTTTCATTCAAGTAATTTAAATAACTTAATTTAATATTTTGTTAAGGTTCAAAAATAATCACAAAATTTGGTAACTTTACAAATTCATACAAAATAATTCATGGCGAAAAAGACTGTTAATAATGATGTTCTATTGGCGAACATAATCAAAGGGATTGAAGAAGTAAAAGGAAATGATATCGACATTCTTGACTTAAGAGAAATAGACACGGCAGTTTGTGACTATTTTGTCATTTGCAACGGAAGTTCAAATACCCAAGTTAATGCCATTGTAAACTCAATTCAAAAAACTGTATCTAAAGACTTAAAAGATAAACCGTGGCACGTAGAAGGAACCGATAATGCAGAATGGGTTCTAATGGATTATGTGCATATCGTGGTACACGTTTTCCAGAAACACATCCGAGAATACTACAATATCGAGAGCCTTTGGGGTGACGCCAAAATAACTACAATCGAAAACAAATACTAAAGAAAATTTCTTCTAATGGCTAAAGATAATAATCCAAATCCGAGTAAATTTAAAATAAGTCCCTGGTTAATATACACCGCAATACTTCTGGTTTTTTTATTTATAAGTTTTGCAACCGGTGGATCTAACTTAAGCGAACCTGCTCAATTGACCTCTTCTAAATTCAATACTTTATTAGAAAAAGGACAAATTGAAAAAGTAATCGTTTATAATAAAGCTGAAGCTGAAGTATATTTAAACGCTGCGGCTCTTAAAGACGCGGCTAATAAAAAAGTAGCTAAAGATATCTTTGAAAGACCTAACAAAGGCCCTCATTATACTTTAGAAATTGGTAATGACCAAATTTTTCAAACGAAGCTGGAAAAAGCAGTTGGCGAAGGCAAACTAAAAGATTTTAACTTCTTGCAAAAAAATAACTGGAGCGACATTTTAATCAGTCTGCTTCCAATCATCATCATTATTGGTGTATGGATTTTCATCATGCGTAAAATGTCAGGTGGTGCCGGTGGCGGTGGCGGACAAATTTTCAACATTGGAAAATCAAAAGCCAAACTATTTGATGAGAAAACCGACATTAAAACTACTTTCAAAGATGTTGCTGGTTTAGAAGGCGCAAAAGAAGAAATACAAGAAATTGTAGAGTTCTTAAAAAACCCTGAAAAATACACCAATCTGGGAGGTAAAATTCCAAAAGGAGCCTTATTAGTAGGGCCTCCGGGAACTGGTAAAACATTACTTGCAAAAGCAGTTGCAGGAGAAGCTCAGGTTCCGTTCTTCTCTTTATCAGGTTCTGATTTCGTAGAAATGTTTGTAGGAGTTGGTGCTTCACGTGTTCGTGACTTGTTCAAACAAGCAAAAGAAAAATCTCCTGCTATTATCTTCATCGATGAAATTGATGCTGTTGGTAGAGCGAGAGGAAAAAGCAATATGTCAGGCGGAAATGACGAAAGAGAAAACACTTTGAACCAATTACTAACCGAAATGGACGGTTTTGGTACAAACTCTAACGTAATTGTTTTGGCTGCAACCAACAGAGCTGATGTTCTAGACAAAGCGTTAATGCGTGCAGGTCGTTTTGACAGACAAATTTTCGTAGACTTACCGGACATTCGCGAAAGAGCTGAAATTTTTGCTGTGCATTTAGCACCTATCAAAAAAGTAGAAGGTCTTGATCTTGATTTCTTAGCCAAACAAACTCCGGGTTTCTCTGGTGCTGATATTGCAAATGTCTGTAACGAAGCAGCCCTAATCGCTGCCCGTAACAACAAAACTGCAGTAGACAAACAGGATTTCCTTGATGCTGTTGACAGAATCATTGGTGGACTTGAAAAGAAAAACAAAATTATTACACCGGAAGAAAAAAGAGCAATCGCAATTCACGAAGCTGGTCACGCAACTGTAAGTTGGATGTTAGAGCATGCTGCACCGTTAATCAAAGTAACTATTGTTCCTCGTGGACAAAGTTTAGGAGCCGCTTGGTACCTTCCGGAAGAAAGACAAATCGTTAGAACAGATCAAATGTTAGACGAAATGTGTGCTACTATGGGTGGAAGAGCCGCTGAAAAAGTAACTTTCGACAGAATTTCAACCGGAGCATTAAGCGATTTAGAAAAAGTTACACGTCAGGCTCGTGCTATGGTAACCATTTATGGATTGAATGATAAAATTGGAAATGTTACGTATTATGACTCAAGTGGTCAAAGTGAGTACAGCTTTTCAAAACCATACTCTGACGAAACTGCAAAAATAATTGACAAAGAAATTTCAGAATTAATTGAAGGCCAATACCAAAGAGCCATCGAAATTCTCGAAGAAAACAAAGACAAGCTAAATCAATTGGCTGACATATTAATTGAAAAAGAGGTTATTTTTAAAGATGACTTAGAAACTATTTTCGGAAAACGTACTTTTGATAAAAATTTAGAAGAAGTGGTTTCCTAAATAATTCACTAAATATGTAATATTTTTTAAAATCTTAATTCAAAATAGCCTTTTGAATTAAGATTTTTTTATCTTTGAACGTTTTCAATTAACATGTAAAGTATTTCATATAAAATGAATTTTTTCAAAAAAATATTTGGTTCCAGCGACGCTGCTTCTGATGAAGAACATGAAAGTGAATACGGAGGAAATCAAGCTCCGGACAGTCATTTATCTATTGATGAAAGATTCATTTTCAATTTCAAGAAAAATGGCGGTAAGTTCTTGTATTGTGAAAACAAACAAGAAGTTGCAGAACAGTTTGAAAATATCCTGGAAGAAAATGACTGGTTCGAAAATGAAGTTCTGTGTTATGAACCTGCCCTTTTTAGTTTATTAGAAGAAAACAAACTACTTTATATTTCTCCTCGAAACCCAAAATTTTTACTTGCTACTTGTGAGAATCTAATTGCCGATGAAGGCTCAATTCTGTTTTCATCAAAACAAATCAGACAAGACAAACCAAACGAATTACCTGCAAATATTGTTATAATTGCTACAACAAGTCAGATACTTTCGATCAAAAGTGACGGACTTAGCGCTATCAAACGCAAATACGAAAGAGACTATCCTACTAATATTACCACAATAAAATATTTCGAAAAAGCAAAAGAGGAAGATTTTACCCAATACGGAAGTGTTGCCAAAAATCTATATTTATTGCTCTTAGAAGACCTTTAAGATGAACGAAACACTCAAGAGAACCATTTCTGGTGCTGTTTATATCGCTTTATTATTAACTTCTATTCTGTTTTCTACCGAAAGCTTTATTGTCCTTTTTGGCATTTTCCTAATTATCGCCACTTACGAATTCTGTAATTTAGTTGGAATCAATAAAATATTTTCAATTTTATTCGTTTCTGTTTTTTACAGTACGGTCGCTTTAATCAGTTTTTACAAAGCCGAAACGGAAAACTATATCAGTAAAACATTAAAAGAAAACATACAAATAACAGTTGATACCGAAAAACTTTTTTCTGTACTGCTTATTATCACGCTGATTGTATCTGTAAAATGCATTGTATTTTTGTTTGATGACACACAAATCATCAGCAAATCATCCAAATACATTTATTTATTGGGATACGTCACACTCCCTTTTCTCTTTATCACTAAAATTTCATTCGGAATTAAAGATTACAATCCAAAAATTATCATCGGATTATTTGTCTTGATTTGGACCAATGATACATTTGCTTATTTAGTTGGTAAATCAATGGGGAAACATAAATTGTTTGAACGCATTTCGCCTAAAAAAACAATTGAAGGTTTTCTTGGAGGTGTTGTTTTTGCTGCTTTTGCCGGTTTTTTAATCTCAAAACTATACATACAACCAAAACCGGATTTCAGTGCTAAATCTATTTTAATCTGGATGATTATAGCTTTAATTGTTAGCATCTTTGGAACTATTGGAGACTTAATTGAATCTAAATTCAAAAGAGTTGCCGGAGTAAAAGACAGCGGTTCCATCATGCCGGGTCACGGAGGTGTATTAGATCGACTAGATAGTGTTATATTTGTAGCACCAATTATATTTTTATTTTATCAAATTTTATACTATGTTTCATAAAGAAGGAGGCCCATCCATTTTATTAGGCACTGTTTTCGCAGTAGCTGTACTTTTAATTGCTGAAAAATTCATTGATATCAATTGGCTAAGAATATTGGTTCAGCTAGCTGGTGTATTAGTTTTAATCATCATTTTGCAATTTTTCAGAAATCCAAAAAGAATCGCAATCAGAAACAGCGATCACATTCTTGCTCCGGTAGACGGAAAAGTTGTCGTTATTGAAGAAGTTTACGAAGGTGAATATTTCAAAGACAAACGTCTGCAAGTATCTATCTTTATGTCGCCGATAAACGTACACGTAACACGTTATGCAATGGACGGAATCATAAAATTCAGCAAATACCACCCTGGGAAATTTTTAGTAGCCTGGCACCCAAAAGCAAGTGAAGAAAACGAAAGAACGACAGTTGTAATCGAAAACGAAACTTTCGGACAAGTATTATACAGACAAATTGCAGGCGCTTTGGCACGTCGAATTGTAAATTATGCTAAAGAAGGAATGCAGGTTGTTCAGGGAACAGATGCAGGATTTATTAAATTTGGTTCAAGAGTAGATTTATTTTTACCTTTAGGTACTCCAATTAATGTAGTATTAAACCAAAAAGCAATTGGTGGAAAAACCATCATCGCTACAAAAGCTTAATGACTGAAAAAGATTTAGATACTCGTTTTTCAGAGGCTGTCGAGACTGCTTTAAAAATGACTCAGGCCACGCTGCCACAAGACGTGCAGTTAAGGCTTTATGCCTATTACAAACAGGCTACTTTTGGAACAGCTGTGTACAATCAATCGGATAATTTTGATTTGCGAAATGCTTTCAAAACAAATGCCTGGATGCAAATAAGTCATTTGACGGCTGATGAAGCTAAAGAAAATTATATCGCAATCATTAATTCACTAACATCAAAATAACTAACATTATGAAGAAAAACATTGTTCGTTTCAGCATTTTAGCTTCATTTTTTCTATTATTTTCTTGTAATGACAATAAGCTAACCGAAGTTGTTGAAGTTCCTTTACCAACAAAAGAAGAAAAAATCACCATTGGATCTCCAAATGATGTAAAAGCAGACCCGGGTTCTTTTGAATTGACAAAATTACCTTTTTCTTACGATGCTTTGGCTCCTGCAATTAGAACACTTACTTTAGAAACGCATTATTCAAAACACTATTTAACGTATACCAACAATTTTAATAAAGAAATTGTAAATACCGAGTTTGAAAATCTGCCTATTGAAGATATTCTTAAAAAGATGGATCTTAGCAACGCTAAACTGCGTCAAAATGCGGGTGGCTATTACAATCACACCCTTTACTTTAATATTCTTACACCAAAAGAACTAACACCAAAAGATACGCTGGCAGGTTCTATTAATAAAGAATTTGGTTCTTTCAGTAACCTTACCAGTCAGTTTAAAGGTCAGGCAACGAAACAGTTCGGATCCGGATGGGTTTGGCTGGTAGTCGACAAAGCCGGAAAGCTACAGGTAACAACAACTGACAACCAAGACAATCCTTTAATGAAAAACGCTCTGATTCCCGGAACTCCAATCTTAGGAATCGATCTGTGGGAACATGCTTATTATTTGGATTACCAAAATAGAAAAGGAAGTTATATTGATGCTTTTTATCAGCATATAAACTGGGAAAAAGTAAACGAATACTACGTCGAGGCTTTGAAGAAGGTTAGAAAAGTATAAATCATAAAAAAAGCTGATACCACGAAGTATCAGCTTTTTTTTATACACTTAAATGAAAATTCTTATCACTTACTTCAATTCATAAATAAAGGACTCTGAAGGCGCTATTTTCAATCGCACAACTCCTTCTCCATTGTGTACTTTCAACTGCACAGAACTCTTTTCATACAGTTGATCTTTCAGTTCATAAACTCCTTCTTTCAAATTCCACTTTGCGATAATATCCGAAGGAATTTTTAAATCAAAATCACTTGTTTTTTCTGAAGAAAAATTAGCCACTATTATCAACTTTTGATTGACCGACCAACGCACATAGGAATAAATCAAATCATCGTAATGAATCGTATTCTGGCGATTTACACTTTGAATTTCCTGAAAACTTCCCATTAAAGCAGAACTCTTAATCGAAAAATTTAACAGTCGTTTGTAAAAATCACGAAGATTTTTCTCTGAATCCGAAAGCTGTCCTCCGTCAAACTTCCCATTATTCATCCAACGCTGATGATTCGGCACTCCGATATAATCAAATATTGATGTTCTCGAACGGGTTCCAAAACCGGCATTCTCATTCGCAGCTTCCCCTACCTCCTGTCCAAAATAAATCATCGTTGGAGACGTACTAATTGTTGCAGAAACCAACATTAAAGGTTTTCCTCTTTCCGGCGTTCCTGCAAATTCAGGACTTGCCAAGCGCTGTTCGTCATGATTGTCTAAAAAATGAAGCATATTGTGCTCAATATCTGTCATTCCTTTTTGAATATCCGACAATCCATCAGGTAAAGATTTTCCACGAATAATATCTTTCAGCTTATCATAAGTCTCTACTTTATCGTACAGATAATCCATTTTTCCTAAGCAGATGTAATTACGATACTCCTTCGGATTATACACTTCTGCTAATAAAAAAGCATTTGGATCTTTCATTTTGATTGCCGAATTCATGTAACTCCAAAATTCATACGGAACCATCTCCGCCATATCATAACGAAAACCATCTACCCCTTTGCCTATCCAATACAAAGCAATCGATCTGAACTTCTTCCAGGAATCCGGAACGTCTTTATCTTGCCAAAAAGCGAAATGCTCCTGATACGTTTTTTCATCAAATCCTACCGGCAGTTCAGGAAAATCCTTTGAGCCATCAGGACGGATTCCGTAATTTACTTTAACGGTCTCATACCAGTCATTTTGGTCCGGTTTAACTTTTCGCGATCCATTTCCGGTCCATTTTGCAGGATTTTCATCAAATACACCATCAACAAGTACATTTTTCTCTCCGTTCAAGGGAATATCTCCATCCGGAATTTCGAAATGATTGTTTGGTATATAGTAGAAATTATTATCTCTCTTATATTCCGCATTAACATCATCATCAGCTCCAAAATCTTTCACTCCCACCGGATTACTTTTTCCTTCGTATTTTCGTGCAATATGATTGGGTACAATATCAATAATTAACTTTAATCCTGCCTCATGTGTACGAGCTATCAACGCTTCGAATTCTTGCAATCTGTTTGCCGGATTCGCAGCTAGATCGGGATTTACATTATAATAGTCTTTTACCGCATAGGGAGAACCGGCACGACCTTTTACCACTTCAGGATCATCGTCCGAAATCCCATAAGCCTTATAATCCCCAACCAATGCATGATGCGGAACACCCGTATACCAAATATGAGTCACCCCTAAATCTTTAATTTCATGCAATGCCTTGTCTGTAAAATCATTAAACTTTCCAACACCATTCTCTTCAATGGTACCCCAAGGTTTATTCGTTGTGTTTTTATTCCCGAACAAACGTGTAAAAACCTGATACACCACAATCTTTTTATCTTTAGAAACTTCTTCTTTTATTGTGTTCATTTTTAGATCTTTGGTTTTACATGCTGAAAACAGCAGGATTACAGACAATCCTGCAACAAAAAATTTCTTATTTATCATATTTATTCTAATAATCTGATTCATTTCCAAACTAAAAATCCGCTCTTAATTCCGGAAATCTTTTCCTAAATTTAGGCTAATTTTTAAATTCAAAAGAAGACTAAAATCATTTTTGTTAGAGTCTACATTCAAAATTGCAAACTACAACGTAAGAGTATGCCGTTTTGTTGATAAATTAGATTAAAAGCCACAAAGATAAATAGTACAAAGTTTATCCATGAAAGAACTTAAAATGCTAGAAATTTCCAAGCTTTACTGAACTTGTGCTGTAGACTATCTAAAAATAAATCTGCATTAATAAATTAATCTTAATATCAATAAAGGTTGTAACCTTTTTCATAAATTTGACAAAAATTTAATCCATTGAAGAAATTACTCTTTTTCATATCCTATTGTTTGCTTTTTTTAAGCGCACAAGTCAGTTTTGCTCAAAAACCTAAAACAATAATTGTTGAAAATGCCGATTTTCAAGAAATCAACGAAAACGAAATCCCGGGTGCTTTACTTCTAATTGGGAATGTAAAAGTAAATCATGATGGCGTTGTGCTTACCTGTAACCGCGCTTACTTTTTTCAAAAAGAAAACTATCTCAAAGCCTTTGGAAATGTACAATTAGTACAAGGAGACACCTTGTTTCTAAACAGTAAATATGCGGAATATAGTGGAAATGTGAAAAAAGCCTTCGCAACAGGAGATGCCGTAATGAGTTCTCCCGATGCCACTTTAAGCACCGATACCATAAATTTTGACCGAAATATTCAGCAGGTATATTACAATACAAAAGGTACGATCATCAACAAAGACAATACGCTGGTTAGTAAATCAGGAAGATATTATGTGGCCGAGAAAAAATTCCAATTCTTAACTGCAGTAACCATTACTAATCCAAAATATGTTATAAAATCAAACCATTTAGATTATTATAGCAATTCAGGACACTCGTATTTGCTCGGCCCTTCCACCATTACCAGTAAAGCCAATTTTATTTATACCGAAAGAGGTTTTTACGACACCAAGAAGAACTTAGCCCATTTTCTACGGAAATCCTACATCAAATACGATGACCGTCTCATAGAAGGAGACAGTTTATATTACAATCGAAACATCGAATTTGCCTCTGCAACCCGAAATGTAAAAATCACCGATTCTATCAATCGCGGTATTGTAAAAGGCCACTATGCCGAAATTTACAAACTTAAAGATTCCATGTTTGTTACTAAAAGAGCAGTAGCCATCAATCTGGTGGAAAAAGATTCCGTTTACATTCACGGAAAAAAATTGATGGTTACCGGAAAAGAAGGCGAACGTATTTTGAGAGCTTACAACAATGTACGTTTTTATAAAATAGACATGAGTGGAAAATGTGATTCTATTCATTCGAATTCCAAAACCGCTTTAACAAAGCTAATCGGAAACCCTATTCTTTGGAACGGGGAAAGCCAAATCACAGGAGATATCATGCATCTTATTGGTGATAAAAACACCAAAAAACTGGATTCCTTAAAAGTCCTCAACAATACCTTTATCGTCTCGCGGGATACTCTCGGAACCGGCTATAATCAGGTCAAGGGACTCAATTTATTTGGAAAATTCAAAGAAGGAAAGCTACATGATGTTGACGTTATCAAAAACACCGAAGTCATATACTACATGCGCAATGATTTTAATGAATTGATTGGAATCAACAAGAATGTAAGCAGCAAAATCAATCTGATTATAGAAAACAATGATATTGAAACCATCACATTTTTCAACAAAGTAGACGGTGACGTTTATCCTGAAGCCGATTTACCTGAAAATGCCCGTAAACTAAAAGGCTTGCGTTGGCGAGGTGACGAACGAATAAAGTCAAAAGACGATATTTTTACTGCCGAAGACAATGAAATGAACGACAAATTAATCAAGGAAGGAAAAGACGAAGAGACTAAAGATAAAGATACTCCCATAAAAGTCAGAAAAGAAACCCTGGATTACGATAAAAAGAAACCCGCGTCGAAGAAAACTACTAATGCTAAGAGTAAAAAATAGTTTTCAGTTTTCAGTCGCAGTATTCAGTCGCAGTCGCAGTTTTCACTAACTGAAAACCGAGACTGAAAACTGAGACTTATATCCCTTTGAACCTTAAAAAAAATGAATCCAGATTTTATAAAATACCAGGCACAAACTTCACCTTACCCTTTAGGAATGGAAGTTTCACACGCTATTGGCTCGTACATTTACGATACTAATGATAAAAAATACTTAGATTTTGTAGCAGGTGTTTCTGCTTGCACACTTGGACATCAGCATCCAAGAGTCAATCAGGCGATTAAAGATCAGCTGGACAAATATTCGCATGTTATGGTTTATGGGGAATATTCTCAAAGCCCAGCTGTACAATATTGCAAACTAATGGCTTCACTCCTACCCGAATCCTTAAGCAAAACGTATTTAGTCAATTCAGGAACGGAAGCGATTGAAGGAGCGTTAAAACTGGCTAAACGTTCAACAGGCCGCAGCCAGCTCATTTCTTGTCATAATGCGTATCATGGTAACACTATGGGATCTATGAGTGTTATGGGTTTTGAAGAGCGCAAGCAGGCTTTTAGACCACTACTTCCCGATGTTGATTTTATCACCTTTAATAACGAGGAAGATTTACAAAAAATAACAACCCGAACTGCTGCAATACTATTAGAAACTATTCAGGGAGGTGCCGGATTTATTGAACCCCACGATAATTTTCTGCAAAAAGTCAGAAAACGTTGTGATGAGGTTGGCGCTCTGATGATTGTTGACGAGATCCAGCCTGGTTTTGGCCGAACAGGAAAACTATTTGGCTTTCAGAATTACGATGTCGTTCCGGACATAGTGGTGATGGGAAAAGGAATGGGAGGCGGAATGCCAGTAGGTGCTTTTACTGCTTCGGCAGAAAAAATGGATCTTCTGACGGAAAATCCCAAACTGGGACACATTACTACTTTTGGAGGACACCCTGTCATTGCGTCAGCATGCCTGGCTACTTTGCAGGAATTAACTGAAACAAACTTAATGCAGGAGGCTTTAGATAAAGAAAAACTCTTTAGATCGCTTTTGGTACATCCTTTGATAAAGGAAGTTAGAGGAAGGGGATTGATGCTTGCCGCAATGACCGAAACTGCAGAAATAACAAATGAAGTTATTTTAAACTGTCAGGACAAAGGGCTTATATTATTCTGGTTACTTTTTGAAGGATGCGCCATAAGAATAACACCTCCATTAACCATTTCTGAAGAGGAAATTAAAGAAGGCTGTGCCATAATCTTAGATGTTATGGATGAAATCCTGAAAAAGGAACAACAAGTTTAATTAAAACACATCATGATCGGGACCTGTTTCCCATCGATAAATAAAATAATAACAAAATAATCTTTTTATAAATAAGAAGATTATGACTAAAAACAGAATCGGAATTCTGTCCATATTGTTAATTAAATTGTTCAAAACAATTAATTTCCTTTCCCCACAACAATAATATGGTTGCCTAAATTTATAACAGGCTAATTTCAAATAAAGACAGTATGCAATTAAGCAACGAAGAAGAAGATTATAACCTATCCTTATCCAAATTTGAGTCGATGTTAAAAACTAACAAAGTACTCTTTTTTGATTCTGAAGAATTCGAAGAAATTATTCTTCATTATTTAGACATAGGCAAGGCTAATTTAGCAAAGAAAGCCCTGAAACTTGCATTAGACCAACACCCAAAATCTACAGGCTTAAAATTAGTACAAGTAGAAATGCTGGTTTACGACGACAAACTAGAAATCGCCGAAAAACTCTTAAATGAGTTGTATGCAATCGAACCTAACAACGAGGAAATTTATATCCAGAAAGCCAATATCTGTTCCAAAAGAGATCAACACGAAAAAGCGGTAGAATTACTTAAAATTGCCCTGCAATTTACAGACGATTACGCAGACGTGTACAACCTTATTGGAATGGAGTATCTTTTTATGGATAACCTCGAGATGGCAAAAGACAGTTTTATCAAATGTCTTGAAGAAGATCTAGAAGATCAGTCTGCTCTTTACAACGTGGTGTATTGTTTTGAATTTTTAGATCAAAACCAGGAAGCCATTGTGTATCTTAACAATTATATCAATAAAAACCCATATAGCGAAATTGCCTGGCACCAGCTTGGACGTTTGCATTATGGTGTAAAAGAATACGAAAATGCCATTCGCGCTTTTGATTATGCAACGCTGATCGACGATGAGTTTTTGGGCGCTTTCATGGAAAAAGCAAAAGCTTACGAACGTTTAAAAAAATACAACGAAGCTATTGAAAGCTACAACCGTACTATCGAGCTTGACGATGCCACTTCTTATGCTCTATTGCGTATTGGAAAATGCTATGAAAAACTCGGAAATTCGGCAAAAGCTTTACAATATTACAACCAAACGGTACATGAGGATCCGCTTTTAGACAAAGGATGGATCGCCATTACTGACTTTCATGTGCGCCAGAAAAATTTTCAAAAAGCCCTGTTTTTTGTCAATAAAGCGCTGGCAATCGACAATCAAAATCGTTTGTACTGGAAACGTTATGCGACAATCAACAAACAAATGAACTTTTTTGAAGAAGCTGAATTTGGATACCGAAAAGCGGTAGAATTTGGAGATTATGCTTTGGATACCTGGTTATTCTGGGTTGATATTTTGCAATTTCTAGGCGAATTCGAAAGCGCAATTCAGACCCTGCTACAGGCAACTGAATATTTTCCGGAAGAGAATGAAATCGAATACCGATTAGCAGGATTGTATTTCATGATTCAGGACACTACCAAAGCTAAATTTCATTTGAGCAATGGTTTGCGTTTAAACTTTGACAATTACATCTTAATCGAAGATTTATTTCCGGTAGTATGGTCGAAAAAAACGGTTCAAAATTACATTGAAAAACACAGAAAATAATAATGATTGATATTTTAAGAAGACGTTTTGGCTTGCTAGGCCGTAATATTAGCTACTCTTTTTCAAAAGGATATTTTACAGAAAAATTTAGCGATGAAGTTTTTGCCGGCAACAGCTACGAAAATTTCGATATCTCTGAAATTAATTATTTCACCGAGTTAGTAAAAAACAATCCTGATTTAAAAGGTTTAAATGTTACAATTCCTTACAAAGAACAAGTCATTCCATTCTTAGATAAGCTATCCAAAAAAGCAGCCTTAATTGGTGCTGTAAACACTATTAAATTTACTAAAAGCGGGAAATTAAAAGGATACAACACAGATTATTACGGCTTCAAAAAATCATTAGAACCTTTACTGGAACCACATCATAAAAAAGCCTTGATTCTGGGAACAGGCGGAGCCTCAAAAGGTGTCGCTTTCGCTCTGGATGAGTTAGGCATACTCTATACTTTTGTTTCCAGAGAGGCCAAAGAAAACATGATCGATTACAACTTAATCAATGCGACTACTTTTGATAATTTTCAGATTATCATTAACTGTACACCAGTAGGAACAAGTCCTAATATCGAAGCTTGCCCTGATATTCCGTATGAGTTTTTTACAGACAAACATATTGCTTACGACTTAATATATAATCCGGCAGAAACCGAGTTTTTAAAAAGAGCTAAGGAAAAGGGTGCCATCATAAAAAACGGCTACGATATGCTTATTTTTCAGGCAGAAAAAGCATGGAAAATCTGGAACAAATAAAAGTTTAAGACAGAACATTACTTCAAACATCTTAACCCGACAGTTTTCAAAAACCTGTCGGGTTTGTTGTTTTTATACCAAATACTATAAAACAGCTATACCTTCCCGGTTTCCTAATTCCAAATCGAGATAAAACGACTTATGACGCCTTACTATCATCATTTTCTTTTTCATTATCTAAAAATTCCGGCAATTTATAATTTAAATTAACTTCAAAAAATCAACAAAAAAACCCGCATGATATCTTTAAATTAAACCAATTAGTAAGAATTTCATCGTAAAATAACGTATAAACAAACGATTTATTTTGTAGTTAGAAACACCTTTACTATCTTTCGCTCTGTTTAAAATAAAAACCTTATACATTTAAAATGTTAGAAGAAAAGAATGATAACCTGCAGGAAGCAGACGGAAAATTAGAAATCGATACTAACGATTCTACTCAAAATAGTGCAATTGAAACGGCTGATGCCGATGCAGTAACTGAAAATACAATTTCAGACCCTGAAATTGAATCAGAAAACACTGCCGAAGCTATAGAAGTCAATCATCAAACTGCATTAGATGCCATAACAAATTCGAATGCCGAAGAAAGTGAAGATGAGACGCTTAAAGAGCGTCACGAGATTCCTATGCAGGATTATGACACCTTTTCTTTGGATGCACTTGTTGATGAATTGAAAAAACTGATTAATACAGACAAAGTAATGTCGGTAAAAGATCATATCGAAGAAATCAAGAAGTCGTTTTTATTACAATACAACCACCTTATAGAAGAGAAAAAAGAAGAATTCAATGCTTCTAAACAAGATCCGAATGAAGAATTCGAATACCACTCTCCTTTAAAATCTAAATTTGACGAGTACTATAATGTTTTTAGAGAGAAAAGAAATGCTCATTTTAAACATTTACAAACCAACCTGAAATCGAATTTAGAAAACAGACTTGCCATCGTTGAAGAACTAAAAGAGCTTATCAACCCGCAGGAAAACATCAAAGACACCCTTAAGCATTTTAATGATTTAAGAGAAAGATGGAAGAATGCCGGTGCAATTCCGAAAGACAAATACAACCACGTCTGGAATAACTACCATTTTCATGTAGAAAACTTTTATGATTACCTGCATTTAGACCGTGAAGCAAGAGATTTGGATTTCAAACACAATTTGGAACAAAAACAAAAAATAATTGCACGTGTTGAGGAACTAGTTAACGAAACCGACATTAGCAAATCATTCCGCGAATTACAGGACTTACACAGAATCTGGAAAGAAGATATCGGACCGGTTTCTAAAGAACACCGCGATACGATCTGGAACAGATTCAGCGAACTGACCAAAAAAATTCACGATAAGAGAGAAGTTTTATTTGAAAGCCAAAGAGCAAACGAACAAAACAATCTTGAAGTTAAAAAAGACATCATCTCAAAAATTGAGGTTTTAGGAACCGAGAAAGTAAATTCTCACTCACAGTGGCTGGTACAAATTCAAAAAGTAGAAGCCCTTAGAAATGAGTTTTTCGCTGCCGGAAAAGTACCTTCAGAAGTAAATGAAGAAACCTGGGCCGCTTTTAAAACTGCCGTTAGAAACTTTAATTCTTTTAAAAATTCTTTTTACAAAGACATTAAAAAAGATCAAAACGACAATTTAAACAAAAAGATGGCACTTGTAGCAAAAGCCAAAGAACTACAAGAAAGTACTGACTTTACTGCCACTACTCCTATCATGAAACAAATTCAGGAAGAGTGGAAACAAATTGGACACGTTCCTAAAAAGTATTCTGACAAAATCTGGAAAGAATTTAAAGATGCCTGTAACCACTATTTTGATAAATTAAAAGAGCACAAATCAGAAGAAAATGTTGATGAAGTAGCTGCTTTTGATAATAAGAAAGCATATTTAGACATCTTGAGAGCTTACCAGCTAACCGGTGATCACAAAACGGATCTGGATGCGATTAAAGCGCATATCGAAATCTGGAAAGGATACGGAAAAGTTCCTTTTGCAAGACGTCATATTGAAGGGAAATTCAATAAAATTTTAGATGCTCTTTTTGAAAAACTAAGTTTAAGTAAAAAAGAAACTGAAATGATGCGCTTCTCAAACCGAATTGATTCTTTATCTGACAGTAACGATACTCGTAAATTAGACAACGAAAAGATTTTCTTAATGCGTAAAATTGAAGAAGTTCAAAATGAAATTTTCCAATTAGAGAATAACATTCAATTCTTTACCAATACAAAAAATGCAAAGAAAGAAAATTCAATTGTTCTCGAAGTCCGCAAAAACATTGCTATTCATAAAGAAAGCCTTGAAGTTTGGAAAGAAAAACTTAAACAATTGCGAAATTTAGGTCAGGAATAATTTAAATATCAGAACTGCAATGAATATTCATTGCAGTTTTTTTTATCCTGTTCACATTATACCACAAAGTGTGTAATGGTTTGCGCAAAGTTCGCAAAGCTAAATAAATACAAAGCTTTGCGAATTTTGTGTTTTTTTTTCTAACTGCAATGCAAAACAAAACCTTACGTTCTTTAAGGTAAAACCATTCCAAGTCAAAACACTAAACTTAACATTACAATTAAACACAAAAGGTGCAATGCAGATTTTCACTACAGCTTTTTTTTGCCTTACAAATCCGCCCCAAAGCTTTTAACCTTATCTGTAAAAGCAACTTAACACAAATTACATAAACGAAACCAATATGTAGTCCCCATGGGACACTCCACATTAAGGCTGGCTCTTTTTTACCAATATTAAGCTCCTAAAGGAGCACATTTGCCTGAAAGCACCATAATCACCAAACACTTTACTTTACTTTACTTTACTTTACTTTACTTTAATTTAGTTTACTTTAATTTAGTTTACTTTACTAAAATAGAAGCATAAAAAATCTCGTAGAGATTACATATAGGTAACTACACAACTCCTCCCTCGACAAATCTGTCCCGTAGGGACTTAACAATTACAACTACAATGTCTAACCTCATGGCAGCCAAAGTTCGCAAATCTAAATCCAGGTAAAACTTTGTAAATTTTCCGCTTTCCAAACAAACAAACAAACAAACAAACAAACAGCTCCAATCTTCACAGACTTTACGGCAAAACTTTCACCCATTTCAACTAAAACCTTAAACTTAACATTCTCATTAAACTTCATAAAACAATTCTGTAAAATATTGATTATATTTGATAATCACATTATCCACTGACAATCAATAGGATACAAACTAATTATTAATTCAAATCACAAGACAATGAAATTTACAAGAAAAGCAAATGCCAACTGGAAAGGAACTGGTATGGAAGGAAAAGGAACGATCAGCACACAGAGCACTACTTTAAATAACGCACAATTATCATTTAAAACAAGATTTGCTGACGGTGTCGGAACAAATCCTGAAGAACTTATCGCTGCAGCTCATTCCGGCTGTTTTACGATGCAATTAAGTTTTTTACTAAACGAAGGTGGTTATACAGCAGATGATTTAAGCACAGAGGCCACAGTAACGTTTGAAGATGGCTCCATCACTTTGATTCATTTGGATTTAAAAGGAAAAGTGCCAGTTATTTCTAAAGAGGAATTTGAAAAAACAGCAGCAAAAGCAAAAGAGATTTGTCCAATTTCCAAACTTTTAAATACTACCATCACATTGTCCGTTATACTAATCGCTTAAGAAAACTCCCTATTCCAATAATCCTGGGTATCACTGGAATTTGGAATTTGTTTGTTTTAGGTATTGAGCTTTTATACATACCAATAAAAAAATTCCAAATTCCAATAATAGACATCATTGGAATTTGGAATTTTAAATTATTGAGTATTAACTCTCGTTAATTACATTGTCGCTTTCAATGCTTTTGCTTCAGCAGTCATTTCTAACGCTTTGTAAACTCCTAATAAAGTCTTAGAAACATCCTCGTTTTTAGGATCTAACTCATTCGCTTTTTTAAGATAAGGAATAACTCCTTTGAAAACACTTTCTCTTTGAGCTTTCAACACATCGTAACGTTTCATATCCTTAGCAGTAGTTCCCAATTTATTCATTTCATCAATGATTGGTTTTTCAGCTTCTAATTTTAACGCCGCAAGGTTTAGGTAAGCATTAGCATAGTTTGGATTGATTTCAATAGCTTTTAGGTAATATTTCTCAGCATCTGCATTGTTTTTTGCATTAGCACTGATTACACCTAAGTTGAAAACTAAATCAGCATTGTTTGGATCTTTTTGCAAAGCCTCACCTACTAGTTTTTTGTATGTTTCGTAATCTTTAGATTCCAAATACAAATTCGCTTCTGTCAAAATCAAAGAAGAATCTTCCGGATTTGCTTTTCTAGCATCTGCAATAGCTTGCTTAGCATCTTCACTACGTCCTTTTTGAACCAGGATTAAAGCAAGATTTTTGTAGATTTCACCTCTTTTAGAAGGAATAGCTTCTGTTTTTGGTTTTTCGTGAGTCCCTAATTTTACTGCTAAGTCTCTATCTTTAGCATTGTTAAAACCATCTTCACTACCCGAAATTTTATTTACAGCCGTGAAACTAGTTCCTTTTCCTGAATAATTTAATTTTTTTAACTCTTCATACATCGGTAAAGCAAGATCAAAATCCTGAGCATTTACTGCCGTAGAAGCCGCATAATATAAATTGATTGTATCTTTTTTGTCTAACAAATAAGCATCATACAATTTTTTTGCTCCATCAGCATGTTTGGTTGCCTGAGAATCAGCAATTGCAGCATTAATCAACTTTCCTTTTATTTCAATAATAGAAGTTGCAGCCTGAGTAGAATATTTAACTTTTCCAGATGCTTTTTCAACATCAATTAGTTTTTTATAAGTCTCAGCAGCAAGAGAAAGATTTTTTCCTTCTTCTACTTTTTTGTTTGCCAAATCTAAATAAGCATTACCTTTTACAAAATAGTATTGTGCTTGTTCAACATCTTTGGCATTTATTACCATATTTTCAGCATCTTTTAAGATCGTAAGTGCTCCCTGAGCATCTCCGCTTTTTAATGCTTTTTCAGCACTCTTAATCTGATCCTTCTGAGCAAAAGTAGCTACTGAAATCAATAATGCTGACGCAAGTATTACATATTTACTTTTCATAATATTCAATTTGTGTATTTAATTATAAGTGGTTTATTTTCTACTATTCTTCCGATTCTTCTTCTTCAGAATCATCTTCATCCTCTAATTCTTCTTCAGAATCATCATCGTCATCATCTTCGACAACACCGTCATCTTCAAGAACCTCTAAATCCGGTTTCACTCTCTCAATAGCTGATTCAATAACATTACCATCTTCGTCTACAACAACTTCAGCAACATCATCTTTCATTACTTTTGTTACCGCAGCAATAGAATCTTTACCTTTTAGGTTAATCAATCGAACTCCCTGAGTAGCACGCCCCATTACACGTAAATCCTCAATAGCCATTCTAATGGTTAATCCAGACTTGTTGATAATCATTAAATCATCAGCATCTGTTACCGCATTGATCGAGATTAGTTTTCCTGTTTTCTCTGTAATGTTAAGGGTTTTAACTCCTTTTCCGCCACGATTTGTAATTCTGTAAACATCCTCACCATCGTCGTCCACTAATTTGGTACGTTTTCCGTATCCATTTTCAGTTACAACCAAAATTTGCGAATCGTTAACATTATCTTTATCAATGGTTACCATTCCAATTACTTCATCAGTATCGTCTTTTAAAGTAATTCCACGAACCCCCGAAGCTGTTCTTCCCATCGGACGCGTTTTAGTTTCCTCAAAACGAACCAGTTTACCAGACTTAACTGCCAGGATGATTTGGCTTTCTCCATTGGTTAATTTAGCCTCAAGTAATTCATCACCTTCTTTAATAGTAATAGCAGCAACACCATTTACCCTTGGTTTAGAATATTTCTCTAAAGATGTTTTCTTAACCTGACCTTGTTTAGTTACCATTACAAGATTATGACTGTTGATATACTCTTTATCTTTTAAGTCTTGCGTACAAATGAAAGCTTTTACTTTATCATCACTTTCGATGTTTACTAAATTCTGAATTGCTCTACCTTTTGCCGTTTTGCTTCCTTCAGGAATTTCATAAACACGCATCCAGAAACATTTTCCTTTTTGCGTAAAGAACATCATATATTGGTGGTTGGTTGCCACGAACATATGCTCAAGGAAATCCTGATCTCTTGTTCCTGCGCTTTTTTGTCCAACTCCCCCTCTATTTTGAGTTTTATACTCAGTCAGGTTGGTACGTTTGATATAACCTGCATGCGAAATTGTAATTACTACATTTTCATCTGCAATCAAATCTTCGATACTAACATCTCCACCTGAATATTCTATAGTAGAACGACGCTCATCTCCGTATTTTTCACGGATTTCTTCAAGTTCTTCCTTAATTAAATTCGTTCTTAAATCTACATCTGCCAATAAGGCTTTCAAATGTTCGATTAACTTCATTAATTCATCAAACTCAGCTCTTAATTTATCCTGCTCCAGACCTGTCAACTGACGCAAACGCATCTCAACAATGGCACGCGCCTGAATGTCTGATAAATTGAATCTCTCGATTAATTTCTCACGGGCTTCTTCGGTATTTTTAGAACCTCTGATGATCGCAATTACTTCGTCAATATTATCTGAAGCAATAATTAAACCTTCTAAAATATGAGCTCTTTCTTCTGCTTTACGCAATTCAAAACGAGTTCTTCTTACTACTACATCATGACGGTGCTCAATAAAATAGTGAATCATATCTTTCAGATTCAGCATTTGTGGGCGGCCTTTTACCAATGCAATATTGTTTACACTAAAAGAAGATTGTAATGAAGTGTATTTATATAAGGTATTTAACACTACGTTTGGTGTAGCATCACGTTTCAAAATATAAACGATTCGCATACCATTTCTATCCGACTCGTCACGAATATTCGCAATACCCTCAATTTTTTTATCGTTAACCAAATCAGCCGTACGTTTGATCATTTCGGCTTTGTTCACCTGATATGGAATCTCGGTAACAATGATACATTCTCTTCCATCCACTTCTTCAAAACCAACTTTAGCACGCATTACGATACGTCCTCTACCAGTTTTAAAAGCTTCACGAACTCCTTCATAACCGTATATTACACCACCGGTTGGAAAATCCGGAGCTTTAATATGCGTCATTAATTCGTCAACTTCAATATCATTATTATCAAGGTAGGCTAATGTACCGTTGATTACTTCAGTTAAATTGTGTGGCGGCATATTTGTTGCCATACCAACAGCAATACCTGTAGCTCCGTTTACTAATAAAGTAGGAACTCTTGTTGGCATTACTTTTGGCTCATATAAAGTATCGTCAAAGTTCAACTGAAAGTCAACAGTTTCTTTTTCGATATCTGCCATGATATCTTCAGAAATCTTACGCATTCTGGCCTCAGTATAACGCATTGCTGCCGGGCTATCGCCATCAACAGAACCAAAGTTACCCTGACCATCCACTAATAAATATCGCATACTCCATTCCTGAGCCATACGTACCATCGCATCATATACAGAGGTATCTCCGTGCGGGTGATACTTACCCAGAACCTCTCCTACGATTCTTGCAGATTTTTTGTGGGCAGATCTTGATGTTACTCCTAAGTCATACATTCCGTAAAGAACTCTTCGATGCACTGGTTTCAAGCCATCTCTAACATCTGGAAGCGCTCTCGATACGATTACTGACATCGAATAATCAATGTAAGCTGATTTCATTTCATCTTCTATGTTAATAGGAATTAACTTTTCTCCTTCAGACATAAGTTGTTATATTAAATAATTATATTAGTTTCAAAGCGTGCCAAGATACGTTTTTTTTGAAATTTTTTCAGCTATTTACCTACACTTATTTCAATGATTTATTAACAACTTTATTTTAGGTTTTAGTTAATAAATTAAGCGTATTTTAACGCTTTTATTGTTATTTTTTTTGTCACTTAGCTGTCAGGAGATGCTGATGGGTACGGTTTTTGTTTTTCAAACAGTAATTCACTAAATTTACAATACCAATTATATATTATGGATGATAATTTTTCACCAAGAGTAAAAGATGTTATTACCTACAGTAAAGAGGAAGCCTTGCGTTTGGGCCACGACTTTATTGGTACTGAACATCTAATGCTAGGCATTTTAAGAGATGGAAACGGAAAAGCTATTCATATACTTAATAACCTTGCAGTCGATTTAGATCATTTACGCAGGAAGGTAGAAATACTGAGTCCAGCCAATCAGAGCGTTGAAGTAAATGCCGAAAAGAAAAATCTTCATCTCACGCGTCAGGCGGAAAGAGCCCTGAAGACCACTTTTCTGGAAGCAAAAGTATTTCAAAGCTCGTCAATTAGCACGGCGCATCTGCTTTTATGTATCTTACGCAACGAAAACGATCCAACAACCAAGCTATTGAATAAACTAAAAATAGATTATGACATAGCTAAAGAACAATATTTAAATATGACTCCAAACGAAGAAGAATTCTTAGAAAACTTGCCAAGAAACGAATCGTATAATGACGATTCAGGACAAGATGACAGTCTTAAAGAAAGTAGTTTTAACAATCCCGCCAATAAGTCAAACAAAAAATCTAAGACTCCGGTTCTGGACAATTTTGGGAGAGATTTAACAGAAATGGCAGAGGAAGGAAAACTGGACCCGGTTGTAGGACGCGAGAAAGAAATAGAACGTGTTTCTCAAATTCTAAGCCGTAGAAAAAAGAACAACCCTCTTCTTATCGGAGAGCCGGGAGTTGGTAAATCTGCTATTGCAGAAGGACTTGCTCTGCGCATCATTCAGAAAAAAGTATCCCGTATTCTTTTTCATAAACGTGTAGTTACACTTGATTTGGCCAGTTTAGTAGCCGGAACAAAATACCGCGGCCAGTTTGAAGAAAGAATGAAAGCTGTGATGAACGAACTTGAAAAAAATGATGACATCATTCTTTTCATCGACGAAATCCACACTATCGTTGGTGCTGGTGGCGCAACAGGTTCACTTGATGCATCCAACATGTTCAAACCTGCTTTGGCAAGAGGTGAAATCCAATGTATTGGAGCCACAACTCTTGACGAATACAGACAATATATTGAGAAAGATGGCGCCCTTGAAAGACGTTTTCAAAAAGTAATTGTTGAACCAACTTCTGTTGAAGAAACAATCGCTATCTTAAACAATGTAAAAGACAAATACGAAGATCACCACAATGTTACTTATACACAAGAAGCTATTGAAGCCTGCGTTAAGTTAACAAACAGATATATGTCTGAGCGTTTCTTACCGGACAAAGCTATCGATGCTCTTGACGAAGCAGGATCCCGCGTACACATTACTAACATTGATGTCCCTAAACAAATTTTAGATTTGGAACGTCAGTTAGAAGAAGTTCGCGAAATGAAAAACATGGTGGTTAAGAAACAAAAATACGAAGAGGCTGCCAAACTTCGCGACGATGAAAAACGTATCGAAAAAGACCTGGCTGTCGCTCAGGAACAATGGGAAGAAGACTCTAAAAACAACAGAATTGAAGTTACAGAAGATAACGTAGCCGATGTTGTTTCGATGATGACCGGAATTCCTGTTAACCGTATTGCACAAACAGAAAGCAACAAATTAGCTCAATTACCTGAATTGATTCAGAACAAAGTAATCGGACAAAATGAAGCTGTTTTAAAAATTGCACGTTCTATTCAGCGTAACAGAGCCGGACTTAAAGATCCAAACAAACCAATCGGTTCGTTTATTTTCCTAGGTCAAACTGGAGTTGGTAAAACACAATTAGCAAAAGTTTTAGCAAAAGAATTATTTGATTCGGAAGATGCGTTAATCCGTATTGACATGAGTGAATACATGGAGAAATTTGCCATCTCCCGTTTAGTTGGAGCGCCTCCGGGATATGTAGGATACGAAGAAGGTGGTCAGTTGACTGAAAAAGTTCGCAGAAAACCTTATTGTGTTGTACTTTTAGACGAGATCGAAAAAGCGCATCCGGATGTATTTAATATGATGCTTCAGGTTTTAGATGACGGATACTTAACAGATAGTTTAGGTCGCAAAATCGACTTTAAAAACACGATTATTATCATGACCTCTAACGTTGGAGCACGTCAGTTAAAAGACTTTGGACAAGGTGTAGGATTCGGAACTGCTGCAAAAGTGGCTCAGGCCGATGAGAACTCAAAAAGCATAATCGAAAATGCCTTGAAAAAAACCTTTGCTCCTGAGTTCTTAAACAGAATTGATGATGTAATCGTATTCAATGCCTTAGAAAAAGCCGATATTGACTTGATTATCGAAATTGAACTTAAGAAATTGTACAGCCGAGTTTCAGAATTAGGATACACCTTAAGTCTTACCGATAAAGCAAAAGCATTTATTGCAGAAAAAGGTTTCGACAGACAATTTGGCGCAAGACCTCTTAAAAGAGCGATTCAGAAATATGTTGAAGATTTATTGGCAGAAGAAATCATCACTTCAAAAATACATTCAGGTGATGAAATCTTAATGGATCTGAAAGATGATTCTCAGGAACTTTCCGTAGAGATTCATAAAGCCGAAGAGCCAACTAATCAATAAATTAGTTTAATTTTATAACAAAAATAAAATACCCGTTACGTTTTCATAACATAACGGGTATTTTTTTTGGATAATTTGCTATCTTTAATAAAAGCAAATAGCTATTTTTGGCTATTAAATTCTATAATAAAAAACAACGTATGCTTCAAAACAAAGTCATTTTAGGTAGCGAAGAATGGTGCTCATTTCCAGAACTAGGGATCCCGACAATCAAGGCTCGTGTGGATTCCGGTGCCAAAACTTCGGCAATGCACGCTATAAACATAGCTCCTTTTATAAAAAATGATGCCAATTGGGTAAAATTCGATATTAATCCAATTCAGAATAATATCAAAACTATTATTCATTGTGAAGCTCCATTGGTTGACAAAAGAATTGTAAAAAGCTCAAGCGGTTTTAGAGAACATCGCTACGTTATTCAAACACATTTAAAAATTGGCGATATAAAATGGCCAATCGAAATGACCTTAACCAACAGGGATTCTATGGGATTCCGAATGCTTCTGGGTCGTGAAGCCATGAGCGGACGTGTATTAGTTGATCCCGAAGAAAAATATCTTTTAGGACAGCCAAGTCCTGAAGCCTTAAAAGAATTATACCAAAACTCTGAAAAAGCAACTTCCGGATTGAGAATTGGACTTTTGGCAAGTAACCCTGAATTATACAGCAATAAAAGAATCATGGAAGCAGGTGAAATGCGCGGACATGAAATGCATTTTTTGAACATCAAAGAATGCTATATGAAACTGGATGCCAAAACACCTGAAATTCATTATCGCGGTGGAAAAATACTGAATCAGTTTGATGCTATTATCCCAAGAATTCGACCAAGCATTACTTTTTACGGCTGTGCTTTAACGCGTCAGTTTGAAGCGCTGAAGGTTTTTGTACTGAACTCTGCGACAGCAATCACACAATCCCGCGATAAACTCTATTCTTTACAACTTCTATTAAACAGTGGAATCGATATCCCAACTACCGGATTTGCCAATTCTCCGCTAGACACTGACAATCTAATTAAAATGGTTGGAGGATCTCCTTTAATCGTTAAGCTACTGGAAGGTACCCAGGGAAAAGGTGTTGTTTTAGCAGAAACCAAAAAAGCTGCAGAAAGTGTGATCAATGCTTTTAAGAGCTTAAATGCCAATATACTTGTTCAGGAATTCATTAAAGAAGCCAACGGAAAAGACATTCGCTGTTTTGTTATCGACGGTAAAGTGGTAGCTGCAATACAACGTGAAGCTATGCCAGGAGAATTCAGAGCCAACATTCACTTAGGCGGAACTGCATCTGTTATAAAAGTAACTGCCGAGGAGAAAAAAATCGCTATAAAAGCCGCAAAAGCCATGGACTTAAAAGTAGCAGGTGTCGACATTATTCGCTCTTCAAAAGGTCCATTATTACTTGAAGTAAACTCTTCTCCGGGTCTTGAAGGAATCGAAGGCGCTACCAACAAAGATGTTGCAGGCGAAATGATTAAAGCAATCGAAAAGAACTTTAAATTATAATTGTTTCTTTTTCAGTAAAAATATTCATTTAGACCTAATGTCTAATCATTAATTTAGCAACTTTGTTGAGGTTTTACTTTGACAAAGTTTTTTTTTAAATTCAAATAATAAAGAAAATGATGCTATCTCCCTATTTAGATATTATTTTAAGAAGTCTCTCCGTCTATTTTTTCATGACTATTGCTTTGAGAATCTTCGGTAAAAAAGAGCTTTCGCAATTGAACACTGCCGATATTATTCTGATTTTATTGATTAGTAACTCCGTTCAAAATGCCATGGTAGGTCCAGACACTAGTCTTTGGGGAGGTTTAGTTGCAGCTTTGGCTTTGTTTATCATCAATTACATCATCAAAAAACTGACTCACAAATACAAAGGTCTCAGCAATTTACTACTGGACAAACCTGAAATCCTGATTCATGATGGCAAACTGGATTTCAAAGCTTTAAGCAAACTTGATATTTCGCACGAAGAATTAAAAGAAGCGGCACGCGAACATGGCCTGGAGCATTTAACTGATATAAAGCTCGCCATGCTGGAAATCGATGGCACTATAAGTATTATTTCGAAAGAGAAACAAAATCTCAAGCAAACACACTACAAGCGAAAACACAATCGCAAGAATCTGCAAAAATAAATCATAAGCACAAGTAGCTTAAAATCAACAACTTAATATTTTAAGTTAAAAAACTTAGCTATATACTTTGTTATGCTATGTATTTTGTTATACATTAGCCACATGAACGAAACATTTGTAACAAACTGGAAGTCTCAGGTAAAGAAAGGCACTTTAACTTTCATTATCCTTAATGTACTCAAAAACCAGGAGTACTATGGTTATGAACTTATCGAACAAATAAGAAAGCATACCGAAATAGAAATAGCAGAGGGAACACTTTACCCATTAATGAACCGATTAAAAACAGAAGAACTGGTAGATTCAAAATGGGTTGAGCAGGAAACCGGAATCCCAAGGAAGTACTATTCCTTAACCGAAGCCGGCATCGCAACTTTGAGCCAAATGAATATTTACTGGGAAAATCTCGAAAAATCAATTAAAAAAATCATTCAATGAGAATAGAAGATATCAAATTCGAGCAGGAAGCTTCGCAACGAATTTACAACAACTACATGAAGCGTATCAAAAAAGCAACAGCTTCACTACCAAAAATAGATCAGGACGACATTTATATGGAATTCAACAGCCATATTTTTGAAACCATCCAACATAGAAACGGAACAAACGAAGTTGATGCTCTTTTAGACAGCATCGAAAAACTAGGTCCTCCCGAAGAGGTTCTAAAACCGCTTATTGCAGACAAAAAACTGGAACAGGCTACCAAAACTTTCAATCCTATTCATGTTTTCAAAGCTTTGGTATTAAACATTACCAATGGTATTTCGTACATCTTTTTCTCTATTTTATACCTTTTCCTGTTTGGTTTCGTATTCCTGATTTTTGCGAAAATCCTTAATCCTTCTCAGGTTGGTCTTCATATCAACAAAGACTCTATTTCTGTTTTCACATTAGGAATAATGGATCCTGAAGACCAAATTAAATACCACACTTACGAGGCACTTGGCAATTGGTTTATTCCTGTTATGCTAGTATTAACCGTATTATCCTATTTACTTATAACCTTATTATTAAAACTTAAAAAATCAATCAATCAAAAATCATCCTTATGAAAAAAATCACCAACATCTGTTTAATTGCCCTCATCACGACGAGCGGTTTTTCTCAAACTTTCAACTCAAAAAAACTTGACAGCCTTTTTGCTCTTTTAGAAAAAAACAGCAAATACATGGGAAGCATAGCCATATCTGAAAACGGGAAAACAATCTACACCAAATCTATTGGCTATGATGACATCGCAAGTGCAAAAAAATCCAATATCCAGACCAAGTACAGAATTGGCTCGATCTCTAAAACATTTACCGCATCCTTAATTTTAAAGGCTGTAGAAGAGAATAAAATCAACTTAAATCAAACTATTGATAAGTATTTTCCAACAGTGAAAAATGCCAAAACAATTACAATCGGCAATTTATTAAATCACAGAAGTGGTATACACGACTTTACAGACGATGACGATTACTTAAAATGGAATACTCAATTCCAATCCAGAACCAAAATGATCGAACGTATTTCTGCCGGTGTCGTCGTTTTTGAACCTGACACTAAAGGTCAGTACAGCAATTCTAATTACATACTATTGTCGTTTATACTCGAAGACATTTACAAGAAGCCTTATGGAGAAATTTTAAGCCTGAAAATCACAAAACCTTTACATCTAAAAAACACTTATCTCGGCAGCAAAATCAGCCTGAACAACAATGAATGCTATTCTTATACACTTGAAGAAAAATGGAATAAAGAAAGTGAAACCGACGCATCGATTCCGCTTGGAGCCGGAGCAGTAGCTTCTAATCCTACTGATTTAAATCTTTTCTATGAAAATCTCTTCGCAGGGAAAGTAGTTTCTATAGAACATTTAAACCAAATGAAAACCATTAAAGACAAATTCGGAATGGGTCTTTTTGAATTTCCATATTACGACAGAAAAAGTTATGGACATACTGGAGGAATTGACGGTTTCAGATCTGTTGCAGGCTATTTCCCAAATGAAAAATTAGCTTTAGCTCTAACTTCAAACGGAATGGGCTACGATAACAACAATATTATGTTATGCGCACTGAATTCGTATTTCAACAAACCTTTTAAAATGCCTGTCTTTAGCAACATTGCTATCACTACCGCAACATTGGATTCTTACTCCGGAACCTATGGTAGTTTGCAGATTCCGTTAAAAATAAGCATTTCTAACAAAGACAATGCTTTAATCGCTCAGGCCACAGGCCAGCCTTCTTTTCCTTTAGAGGCTACAGCTGTAAATATCTTTAAATTTGATACTGCAGGAATCGTTCTTGAGTTTAATGCTGAGAAAAAAGAAATGACTCTAAAACAAGGCGGGAAAGATTATTTGTTTACAAAAGAATAACTCGTACTGAAATAAAAAGCTAGTTTCTTTACTGAAACTAGCTTTTTATTATTTCCAAAATTGATACCATTCCTTGCCCTCGTTATCGGTTTCAAAATCTATAGTAACCGATTTAATAGTTTTATTAGTCAAACCATAAGCTTTTAATCTATGATTGAGATTTGCCAAAATATAATCTTTTTCTTTTGGGAATTTTTCAGCAATCATTTTATAGTGTTTCAAAAGCCTTCTATCCTCTACTCCATCCAATGCCTGCAAAGTTGCATGAATAACCCGGTTAGAATTATCATGAAGCCCCTCTATAAAAACACTGATATATTTCTTTTTATCACTCATTTGCCCAAGTCCGTAATAAGCACTAACTCTTATTTCTTCACTCTTATTGGACGTAAACGGAATGATAATACCACCATAATCCAACTTAGTTTCTTTTAACAAATAAATACAAAATCTAAAGGTTTCATCATCTTCAATCGCATCAGCATTCGCTTTTATAACCTCTAACCAGTCCCTACTTTTGCCTTTTGCATACCAAAACACAAACTGAAACACAGTCAGCAGGCTCTGTTTAGAAAAATCAACCAAATATGGTTTTGCGCGTCCATAATCAAACTTCGTGAGTACCTGAAGCATTGTTTTCTGAATCTCTCCAGAACATATTTTATACTGCTCTTCTAAGACATTAAGAGTTTCAGCATTTAGCGCCTCTTTTTTCAAAATCCCATTAAGACATTCCACTTTGGTTTCATCATCCTCCGTAGAAAAATACACCTCTAAAATATAGCCTGAAAATCCACCTAATGTATATCGGAACAAATCAGGGTCATTTACCATTATATTTTCAGGGATAATCACGTCAAGCCATCTTTCATACCAATCTAAAAAATTAGATTCAAAAGTAAAAAAGGGTTTCTGCCTGTCGATATCAATATTAACCACTCGTCCTTTAAATTCCCCATTTAAAACAAGTCCGTAATAATAAGAACAACCCTGACTCGCAATTGGCAATATTCCGGCAAACATTTTACCGAGTTCCGCATCGAAATCTTTATGAGAAATATCGTCATTCTCGTCAATGTTTTTCGTCAATTCCTTCCAGAATTCATCACTCATTTTTGGATAAATTCTACAATCCTGTTTAAAACAATTTTCAGCGTTACTATAAATAAATTCCTCTAGATTTTCACCAAAAGGGAAAATCCCATAACTTGGACCAGCAGCAGCATCCTGATCGGATTTTCCGCCATTACCAATATGCAATAAAAAGGCTTTATAACCCTCCGGAAGCTCCAAATTATACTCGGTTTCAAAACGAATTATCTGATCTTCACTAACCGTTTTTCCAATCTCATATTTATGACTTGACGCTCCAAAAACCTTTAAAGCTTTGTCTTCATTTTTCGCGATGATCAGCTTCTTTTTTATTCTTTCTATCTGATTCAATAACTCTGTTTTCAATCTGTATTTCTTTATTTTTAAGTAAATATAAATACATTATAATTCAAAACGGTCATACATAACAAACAAAAAAGCCGATTTCAAATTGAAATCGGCTTTAAAATATTTCGACAAAATGTGATTTACCTCTCACATTTTACAATAATCATTTTACTAAATAAACACACTCAATACAAAGTAAACCAAACCAGCCAATAAAGCCGAAATAGGAATAGTTAGTATCCAGGCCCAGATTAAGCTTACGGTAACTCCCCAACGAACAGCAGAAACACGTTTTGTCAATCCAACTCCAATAATAGAACCTGTAATGGTATGTGTTGTACTTACCGGAATTTTTAAGTGCTCTGTAAAATAAAGCGTTAAAGCTCCTGCAGTTTCAGCTGCAACTCCTTCAAACGAAGTTACTTTTGTGATTTTAGACCCCATTGTTTTCACAATTTTCCATCCACCACTTAAAGTTCCCGCAGCAATAGCAGAATAACACGCTAACGGAATCCAGCTTGGCATTTTAAAAGCACCATCCTCAGAAGGAAGAGCTACATCTAGCCAAGAATCCATATGAACGCCAGGATTTGTATTGATATAAACAACAACAGCTGCTGCAATAATACCCATTACTTTTTGTGAATCATTTCCTCCGTGACCTAAACTAAAAGCCGCTGAAGATAATAATTGCATTTTCTTTAAAGCCGCATCTGCCTGATGTAGATTCAAACTACTAAATATCAAACAAAAACAACTCACTGTCAACACAATAAATGCAACCAAAAACCATTTAATATTGTGTGGTTCAAAAGCAACACTCCAAAAAACAGAAGAAGCAAAACGAGGTTTATGTCCATCTTTTATAATTTCCTCATAAGGAATCATTTGCGTGTAAACGAACCAAATAGTTGCAATCATTAAAGCTACTGTAAATATCTTTGGCCCAATACTTTTACGAGAAGCATTCAACAACCAAATCGAAATTAAGTAGGAAGCTAAAGCTCCTAATAAAGGTGCTAAAACAATAAAAGCAATAATAATAAGAACTCCGGAGGGCATTCCACCATCTTTTCCTGCCTTATACCAACTCACGATATCATACCAATGATGTGTAACTCCTTCCGCATCAACATAACCCGAAAAACCGTGCACAGCAATCGCATGCGCAATCGCCGCTCCCGCAAAACCACCGATCAAAGTATGTGATGAACTCGAAGGAATTCCCAACCACCAGGTCAATAAATTCCAGCAAATAGCTGCAATAACACCAGCTAAAATAACCACCAGGTCAATTTGCATTGTATCTGCTGTTTTAGCAACAGTATCCGCAACACCAAATCCAAAAACCCAATAGGCCAGAAAGTTAAAAAATGCTGCCCAAAGAACCGCCTGAAAAGGCGTCAGTACCTTTGTCGCAACAACTGTTGCAATAGCATTTGCCGCATCATGAAAACCATTGATGTAATCAAAAATTAAGGCTAATACTATAATAATTATAAGTAGCGTCATAAATTATAACTTCAGAATGAAATAAATTGAATTTAAGAATGTTTTACAGAAATAGATTCCAGTATGTTCGCAACACTCTTACATTTATCTGTTGCTGATTCTAAAACAGATAACACTTCTTTGTATTTAATAATATTTTTAGCGTCTGTTTCGTTTTCAAAAATTTCAAAAACTGCTTTGTTATAAACGTTATCGGACTTGTTTTCCAGTTTATTAATTCTGGCACAAGCATCTTTTATGACTTTGAAATTCTGTAAATTTCTCAATTCTTTTACCGCACTATCAATGTTCTGACAAGCTTCAAGATTGATTTCAGTCATTTTTCTGATCGACTTCGTAATCTTATCCACCTGATACAATCTCATTCTGCTTGCTGCTCCGTGCAGGTAATCTGCAACGTTATCAATTGAAGTAATCAATGTATGAATATCCTCTCTGTCAAATGGAGTAATAAAATTTCTACTCAATTCAAGATTGGTTTGACGTGTAATGTCTTCTCCTTTTTGCTCTAACTCATCAATTTTTTGAAAAAGAACTTCTCTTTCTTTTAATGGAAGGTTTACAGCTTCGTGTAAATTAGAAGCTAACTCAATTAGATTGCTTGAAGCTTCTTCAAAAAGTGGAAAGAATTTCTTGTCTTTCGGCACTAAAAATTGGAAAATACTGTTTATTGACATTTTTATATTTTTGATAGTGCAAAATTACTTCAATATTATTTTGTCATGTTAAGCCATTGTTAACAAATCGTTTTCAATTTGAAAACTGTCAAGGAATTCAACTGTTTTTTCAATATCGTAATGCAGGATTCTGTCTTCTTTAACCAAAGGCACTACTTCTCTGTAGCTGTTCAAGAACATTTCGATGAAATCGCTTGATTTTAAAGGTGCTCTGTAAGCAATCGCCTGTGAAGCGTTCATCAATTCGATCGCCAAAATACGTTCCAGATTGTCCATAACACGTAGTGCTTTTGTAGCTCCGTTAGCTCCCATACTCACGTGATCTTCCTGTCCGTTACTTGAAACAATACTATCAATACTTGATGGAGTTGCCAATTGTTTGTTCTGACTTGCGATACTTGCTGCAGTGTATTGCGGAATCATAAATCCTGAATTCAATCCCGGATTATCTACCAGAAATGCAGGAAGATTGCGTAATCCCGAAATCAACTGATACGTTCTTCTTTCGGAAATACTTCCTAACTCAGCCAAAGCAATTGCCATGAAATCCAACGCTAACGCCAAAGGCTGTCCGTGGAAATTTCCTCCCGAAATAATCATATCGGCTTCGATAAATATATTTGGATTGTCTGTAACCGAATTGATTTCGGTTTTAAATACTTTTCTAACATAATCAATGGCATCTTTTGAAGCACCATGAACTTGTGGCATACAACGGAAAGAATACGGATCTTGTACATGTTTTTTCTCCTGAGCAATGATCTCGCTTCCGTCTAAAAATTCAGTAATGCGTTGTGCTGTTACAATCTGTCCTTTGTGAGGGCGGATAAAATGAATCAACTCGTTAAAAGGTTCAATTCTCCCATCAAAACCTTCTAATGAAATCGTTCCGATTAAATCTGCCAAATACGAATATTTATAGGCTTTTAATAAGATGTGTGCTCCATAAGCGCTCATAAACTGAGTTCCATTTAGCAAAGCCAAACCTTCTTTTGATTGTAAAATGATTGGTTCCCAACCAAAATGTTTTAAAACTTCAGCAGAAGCTGTTTTTTTTCCTTCAAACAAAACCTCGCCTTCACCTAATAAAGGTAAAGATAGATGTGCCAAAGGTGCCAAATCTCCTGAAGCCCCCAATGAACCCTGAGTATATATTACAGGAAGAATATCATTATTATAGAAATCTACCAAACGCTCTACTGTCTGCAATTGAATTCCGGAATGTCCGTAGCTCAAAGACTGGATTTTAAGCAACAGCATCATCTTCACAATTTCAGCAGGAACTTCTTCACCAGTTCCGCAAGCATGCGATTTTACAAGATTTTCCTGAAGTTTAGATAAGTTTTCATTTGAAATTTTCACATTACAAAGTGACCCAAAACCAGTATTGATTCCGTAGATAGGTTCTGAATGTGAAGCCATTTTTTTATCCAGATAATCACGGCATTTCTGAACGTTTACTTTCGCTTCTTCAGATAATTCAAGCGTTTTCTGGTTGACAATAATTTCCTGTAAAGCTTCTAAACTTAAGGTCTCCGTACTTATATAATGGATTTCTCTCATGTTGTTTTAAATTTAAGACTTCAAAATTCAGCAAATCAATATTAAAAAGCAACATTTATTCCTAATAATTAAAATTTGATTCTCACAAATTCCCCGATTTTGTTCTTTTCACAATAGTAATCATACAAAATCAGGATTGTTTTTTTCGTAACAAAAAGGCTCTTCCAAATTTTAACAAGAAAATCCTAAAAGCAATCAATTCCTAGTAGTTTTATAGACTAATGACGTTTTTCGGCATTATTCTGGATTAAAAATCAACCTATTAACGCCATCTATCCCAAATATAAACCCGTATAATTATACGAATCCAATAATTTAACAGACTCAATTCTGACAAAAGCTCAATATTAATTTGGTAAGATTTGAATTTTTAAAATATTCATAAAAAGGCCCGAAAGATTTTTAACTTTTATAAAAAACTGTACTTTTGAAAAACCAAAATGAAAAGTAACAGCGTAAAATATCATTCTACACTAACAACTCAAACCAGAGTTGCAATCGCTGCTATTACAATTTCAACTACAACAACTACTACCCCTTAGGGGTATACATTTTACATATCACTCAGGTTACCTAGTACTTTTTTCTAAGAAGAAGAGAGTTATTGGATACATAAAAAACATTTACAAAGAAAAAAATAGTTGCAGTTTTCAGTTTCAGTTCACAGTTGATAACCTTTGAACCTTTGTTACTAAAAATCTTTGCACCTTATTAAAAAACATCAAAAATGAAAGTATTAAAATTTGGCGGAACTTCGGTTGCCAATGCACAAAATATAAAACTAGTTCTCGAAATCATAAATCAAAAATCGAAGCAGGACCAATTGGTTGTTGTAGTATCAGCTTTAAGCAAAGTAACTGATTTACTGCAATTGGCAGCAGCAAAAGCAGCAGCAAATGACGAAAGCTTTAGAGAAATTGTTGCCGAAATCGAGAAAAAACACCTTGACACTTTAAAAGAACTTATTCCGGTTAGCGAGCAAAGCAGCTTGTTAAGCCATGTAAAAAGAATCATCAATCACTTAGAAACTTTATTGGACGGCTGTTTTTTACTGGGCGAATTATCTCCCCGAACTTCAGATACCATTTTAAGTTTTGGAGAACTGCTTTCGTCTTACATCATTGCGCAGGCGTATCTGCAAATTGATAAAAATGCGGTTTATAAGGACAGCCGTGAACTGATTAAAACCAATAATAATTTTGGAAAAGCAGCTGTAAATTTTGAAGTTTCCAACCAGCTGATCAGAGAATATTTTGCCGAAAATCAGTCTAAAATTAATATTCTTCCGGGATTTATTTCTCAAACTCTTGACGGAATCGCTACTACTTTGGGCCGTGGAGGTTCTGATTATACCGCTGCCATAGTTGCCGGAGCACTTGAAGCAGAACAATTAGAAATCTGGACTGATGTGAACGGAATGTTTACGGCCAATCCTAAAATTGTAAAACAGGCTCACCCTATTGCTACGATTTCTTATCAGGAAGCTATGGAATTATCGCATTTTGGAGCCAAAGTGCTGTATCCCCCAACGATTCAGCCCGTTTTAAGAAAAAACATTCCAATTTTAATCAAAAATACTTTTGAACCGGAAGCTGAAGGAACTTTAATTTCCGACCAGGTTTCCTCAAAAGATACCGTTGTAAAAGGAATCAGTCATATCGATAATATTTCATTAGTAACCCTTGAAGGCCCTGGAATGATTGGAGTTTCAGGTTCGTCAAAACGTTTATTCGAAGTACTATCTCAGGAAAAAATCAACGTTATTTTTATCACTCAGGCTTCTTCTGAGCATTCGATCTGTATCGGAATTCTGAATTCGGATGCCGAAAATGCAGAGGCTGCCATCAACAGAGCTTTTGAAGTTGAAATTTCGCAAAACAAAATCGATCCTTGTATCGTCGAAAAAGACCTGTGCATTATCGCTTTGGTGGGCGAAAACATGAAGAACCATCAGGGTCTAAGTGGAAGAATGTTTAGCACTTTAGGAAAAAACAACGTTAACATCCGTGCCATTGCACAAGGAGCCTCTGAACGTAATATTTCGACTGTAATCAACGAAAGAGACGTTAAGAAAGCATTGAATACTTTACACGAAAACTTCTTTGAAGAAAACACCAAACAGCTCAATTTGTTTGTGATGGGTGTTGGAAATGTGGGTGAAAAATTCATCGAGCAAATTCACAATCAAAAGAAGTTTCTAAAAGACAACCTTAAAATCAATGTTCGTGTGATCGCTTTATCTAATTCCCGAAAAATGCTTTTTGACGAGGACGGAATTTCGTTAAAAGACTGGCAATCGGCTTTGGACAAAGGGGAAAATGCCAATAAAGAAGCCTTCATCGCTCGTGCGAAGGAATTAAACTTGCGTAACAGCATCTTTGTTGATATTACTGCAAATGCAAGCGTGTCTGAAACCTACGAAAATTTCTTAAAACAGAGTATTGCGGTGGTGACCTGTAACAAAATTGCCTGCTCGTCTGCCTATGACAATTATAAAAAATTAAAGAATTTATCTCGTCAATACAACGCACCATTTTTATTTGAAACCAATGTTGGAGCGGGATTGCCAATTATTGATACCGTGAAAAACTTAATTGCCTCGGGTGATAAAGTGCATAAAATTCAGGCGGTTTTATCCGGAAGTCTGAACTTCATTTTCAACAATTTCGATAAAGACAATTCTTTTCATGATGTGGTAAAAGAAGCCGGAGTACAAGGTTTCACTGAACCGGATCCAAAAATTGATTTAAGCGGAATCGACGTAGCTCGTAAAATCCTGATCCTAATTCGCGAAAGCGGTTACGAAATGGATATTGACGCGATCGCCAACGAATCGTTCCTGCCAGCCGAATGTCTTGCCACAACTAACAACGAAGATTTCTTTGCTTCTTTAACGCAACATGCTCCTCATTTTTCAAAAATCTATGACGAAGCGTTAAGCAAAGATTCCAGATTGAAATATGTAGCGCAATTCGAAAACGGAAAAGCAAGCGTTGGTCTGCAATTCATTCCAAAAGAGCATCCTTTTTACAATCTGGAAGGAAAAGACAATATTGTACTTTTCTACACCGATCGTTACGTAGATCAGCCGCTACTAATCAAAGGCGCCGGAGCAGGTGCAGCAGTTACCGCATCAGGAATTTTTGCTGACGTTATCCGAATAGGGAATATATAAAGGCGCTAAGATGCTAAGGTACTAAGGTTCTGAGTTTTTTTTACCAGATACATCTTAGAACCTTAGCAACTCAGAACCTCAGAACCTTTAAAAAAATGTGGTAAAAATTTGCAAAGCAAAAAACCTTAGAGCCTTAGCAACTCAGAACCTCAGAACCTTATAAAACAATGGAAATAAAATTATTCTGTCCCGCTACAATTGCAAATCTTTCGTGTGGATTTGATGTACTAGGGCTTTGCTTAGACAATGCGGGCGACGAAATGATCGTTCGAAAAGTAGCTCAAAAAGGAGTTCGAATTACCAAAATCGAGGGAGCCGATTTGCCTTTAGAAACGGAGAAAAACGTTTCAGGCGTTGCGGCTTTGGCCATGTTGGAGACACTTGACGTAGATTGCGGATTCGAAATCGAAATTTACAAACATATTAAAGCTGGAAGCGGAATCGGAAGCAGTGCAGCCAGTTCTGCGGGAGCAGTTTTCGGAATCAACGAATTGCTTGGGAGACCTTATTCCCGCAAGGATTTGGTACAATTTGCCATGCAGGGTGAAAAACTGGCCAGCGGAAACGCTCATGCCGACAACGTTGCTCCTGCCCTTTTGGGCGGTTTTACGCTCGTAAGAAGTTACGCTCCCTTAGACATTATCCGAATTGACAGCCCGGAGGAATTGTTCGCTACGGTGGTGCATCCTCAAATCGAATTGAAAACTTCGGATGCACGTTCGGTACTAAAACAAAACGTTTCTCTTAAAAGCGCCATCATGCAATGGGGAAATGTGGGCGGATTAGTCGCCGGATTATACACCAAAGATTACGACTTAATCGGACGTTCGCTTCATGACGAAATTGTGGAGCCCTTACGAAGTGTTTTGATCCCGGGATTCGACCAAATCAAACAAACCGCTTACGAAAATGGTGCCTTAGGTTCTGGAATTTCAGGTTCCGGCCCTTCTATCTTCGCTCTAAGCCGTGGAGAAGAAACCGCAAACCAAATCGCCAAAGCCATGAGCGACGTTTACGAAAAAATGAATTTACCGTATGAAATTCACGTTTCGAAGATTAATCCCGATGGTGTCCGCGTCCTTTAGGACGGGACGCTTTAAGCAATAGGCTTTAGGCAATAAGCTTAAAACCATTGCGAAAATAAAATCATGAAAAAAGCAATAAGCTATACGTACTAGGGAAAAAGCCTAATGCCTAAAGCTTAAAGCTTAAAGCAATAAAAAAAAATGAAATACTACAGTTTAAACCATAACGCCCCAAAGGTTTCGTTTAAGGAAGCCGTAATACAAGGACTCGCGAGTGATAAAGGATTATACTTTCCTGAAAACATCACTCCTTTAGACCCTTCGTTTTTTGATGAAATTGAAAATTTAAGCCACGAACACATTGCTTTTGAAGCGATCAAACAATTCGTTGGCGATGAAATACCGGCAGACAAATTAAAAGAAATCATTGCGGATACTTTAGTTTTTGATTTTCCGGTAGTAAAAGTCGAAAACGGAATCTACTCCTTAGAATTATTCCACGGCCCAACCATGGCGTTTAAAGACGTTGGAGCACGTTTTATGTCACGTTGTCTGGGGTATTTTAACAGAGACAATAAAGACGCTAAAAACACTGTTCTTGTGGCTACTTCCGGAGATACAGGCGGAGCGGTTGCGAGCGGATTTTTAGGCGTCGAAGGTGTCGATGTGGTGATTTTATACCCGTCAGGAAAGGTGAGCGACATTCAGGAAAAACAATTGACTACTTTAGGGCAAAATATTAAAGCGCTAGAAGTTGACGGTGTTTTTGACGATTGTCAGGATATGGTTAAAAAAGCGTTTTTAGATGAAACTTTAGCGCATAAAAACCTGACTTCGGCCAATTCGATTAATATTGCGCGCTGGCTGCCACAGATGTTCTATTTTTTCTTTGCTTATAAAGCGTTGAAAAACCAAAACAAACCATTGGTTTTCTCTTGCCCAAGTGGAAACTTCGGGAATATCTGCGCCGGAATTATGGCTAAGAGATTGGGTTTACCAATTGAACATTTTGTAGCCTCCACCAACGTAAACGATACGGTGCCGAGATTCTTAGAAAACGGAACATACGATCCGAAACCTTCTAAAGCAACAATCTCCAACGCCATGGATGTTGGTAATCCAAGTAACTTTATTAGAATTCAGGAATTGTACCACAACGACTTAAAAGCATTCGAAAAGGACTTCTCTTCTTATAGCTATACCGACGAAGAAACGCTTGTTGCTCTAAAAAATATTTATAACACAAACGGTTACATCGCAGAACCACATGGTGCTGTTGGTTATCTAGGTTTGAAGAAAGAATTGGAGAAACACCCTAATGCCATTGGTGTTTTCTTGGAAACGGCACACCCTATAAAATTCTTAGATGTGGTTGAACCGGCGCTAGGAATTACGCTTCCTATTCCTGCTCAAATTGAAAGTGTTATTAATGAAGAGAAAGTTAGTGTGAAGATTGGAACTTATGAAGAGTTGAAAGCCTTCTTGGGGTAATAAAAATAAAAATGATCAAAGCGAGTAAAAATATTTTTACTCGCTTTTTTATTGCATTGCAATTCATTATTTTGAATTAATAAATAAAATATCAAGTAAGGAAATCCGTAAAAATTGGCAAGAAAAAATCCATATATTTGAAAAAGCAAGAAAACGAAATAGCTTTTCGCTTATCTACCCCTATTCAGGTGTATATATGAAAGTTTGTTTCTTCTATAAATAAGTTACCAGCAATTTTCACACAGAGATGGAATTAGAGATCTTCTTTAATATCTTTCCTCTATTATTAATATAAAAATCAAATATATTTTGAAAGTACTAGGAATTGAAATCAAAGGACGAGAAGTTAGAATTATTGCTCTAGAAGAAAACTCAAGTGGACAAATTAATGATATTACAGGAGGTTATAAACCTATCAAACTAGAAGATGATGAAATTGCTCAAAACGTAATTTTATTCAGAAAATCACTTCATGCTACATTTGAAAGCTTTAATCCAGATATAATAACAATTAGATGGAGAAACCCTAAACCTGCGAAATTCGACCAGAGTGAAAAAAACCTTTCCGCTTCTCCTATTTCATTTAAAATTGAAGGTATAATTCAAAGTTTTGAAAGTGCAGATGTTAGATTAATTAAACCCCAAACAAGTACTGCTTTCATAAAAAAGAATCCATTACCTTTTAAAGCAAAATATAGTTATCAAGAAGAAGCATTAAAAATTGCTTATTATCAAATCAAAAATTTGTAAATGAATTTAACAGAACTTGGTTTAGATGACGAGGTAAAAGATTTTCTGACTTCACAAACTGATTTTATTATTGATCGGGTTTCTCAAGAAGGAGGTAATTGCGACATCTTCTTTGGTTATCATAAAATTTTTGATCGTAGAATCGCTCTAAAAATTTATTATGGAAACGACAAAAACTCTCATAATGAACCACGAATATTATCACGAATAGATCATGAAAATATTCTGAGAGTGAGAGATGCAAAAAGAATTGGCCACTATTATAGTTACTTTATGACTGATGAAATAAGCGGTGGAGATTTAGAGAAATTTTTTCAAAATGGAAAATTAAATTTGACTGAGAAACTCAACGTAATTCACGGAATATTACATGGCCTAACAGAATTACATAAATCAGACATATCAATTGTTCATCGAGACTTGAAACCGAAAAACATCTTAATATATGAGGACAGTAAGCAACCATTAATATCCGATTTTGGGTCAATCAAACAGTTTGATAAAAACTTAGGTTCAGTATCTGGTTCAAAGACAACGCTAGTATACACTCCAAAAGAAGTATTCGATAATAATACTTATACTACTCAATCTGATATTTATCAAATTGGAGTTACATTGTTTCAAATTTTGGGTGGTTTTTTTCCAGGCGCATATTTTGATTGGCTTAATGATAAAGAGCAAAAGAAATTTTTGGCTATTTCTGGGCATTATGAGCAAAGTATTTATCTTGAAAAAATAATTCATAAACTGGTTACTAAACACAAATTATTGCAGTTAAATACATTGCCAAAATATATTCATCCAAAAATTATTAAAATTATTCAAAAAGCTACTCATCCTTCTTTAAAAATTAGATATGAAAATACAGGAGCATTCATGAGTGATTTATACAACATTCAAAGAAAGCTTACAAATTGGAATGAAACAGATGATGGATTAGTAGCGACTAAACCAAATGGAGATCAATACCGAATTATTTCAACTAAAAAAGGTTATTGTGTTGAAAAATTTGGTAGCAATTGGAGAAGACAAGGAGACTTTCAAAAAGAGATTGAGCCACTAATAAACCAATTAAATAAATAAAAAACTACTGGTAACACACGATACAAACAATTTGGATATTAACCTTAATTTGAAAATTGATTTTGAGAAAATTTGGCAAATCCGAAAATAGGGCTTAATTTAATCCCAAACTGCTTGTAGATTAAGAACGTTAGCGGCAAACTACTCGCAGACTAATCAAAGGACATTTGTTGTTTAACAATCAATAGCTTACATTTGAATTTTCCTTTACTAAAAAATATGGAGTCAATAGAAAAATCAAACGGCATACAATTACATTACTATTTTGACGATGATAGTCATTCAATAAATTCTATTGTTAGAAATGAATGTGAAAAAGAAATATTATATATAATTAAGGAAATCTCTGAAACTTTAGGCTTACAACTTGATTTAGAAACGCTACCAAGCAATGAGGGTGGTTTTAAGGAGAAGTGGAAACTCTTAGGCAAAAATTCTACTCAAATTAGTTTAATAGTGGCTATTGCTTTAGGAGTACTGTCAAGATTTCCTGTGGAAAATGAAGAATTAACAACTTTGCAAATTGAAAATTTGAAATTGGATAATGAGATAAAAAGAAAGGAGTTGAAAAAACTAAATCTTGATCAATTAAAAGAAGACAGTGAATTAGATCAAAAAACTGTTTTAGATTCCGTTAACATAGTAAATAAAAATTATAAAGTTTCTTGGCGCAAATCTAATCTTTATAAAAGACTCCAAAACTATTCAAAAGTGGAATATATTGATGTGCTCCGATTACAGGATGATGAGCCTGTAGGAACACCCAGAACAGTACAAAAAAATCAATTTTCTATGTTTATATTGCGTACAGATGATTTACCAAAACTTGAATTAGAAAGAGTAGTGATTGATGTCGCTACTCCAGCTATAAAACGTAATTTCAGATGGAAAGGCTTTTATAATGAAAAGATTATCAATTTCTTAATGAATGATAATGATTTTAACAACAAAGTATTTAATGGGAAGATGCATTTTTCAAATCGCTACTCTATTGAAGTGGAAATGACACAAGAGAGAAAGATTAATAGCGAAGGGGACATTATAGTTAAAGATTCAATAGTAAATAAAGTATTTGCTTCAATAGACGGAGAAAGTAGAATTGAATATTAGCTTCATAAAGAAGCCACTAACAGCCACTACAGCGGATTTGGGCAATAGGCGCCTAATGGAAAGTTGGTTTTGTATTTGCTATGATTTGGGACCCCACTCTGCGAAGTGTTACGATCGCTGTGCGAAGTCTCCCGACTTCGTACCCGTTCCAATTAACCACAAAGTAAATTACAAGACATTGGAACGGAATATTAGGAGTGGGTACGAAGTCGGGAGACTTCGCACAGCATTAGAAACGCTCGCGCCAGCAATTGAACATAAAAAAAGAGATCTTAATAAGATCTCCTTTTTATAATATATATTTAAAAACGTTACTTCCCGTTCAATAATTTCTCTAAGTACTCAACTTTATCTTTCTCAGCTTGCACCAAACGTTCGTAAAGTTCAACAACTTTATCTAAAGGATTAAAAGTACAATTGTAATCACCTGTTGTAATAATAGGAATACTACCGTGATCTTGAAAAGTATTTCCAATAATATTAAAAACCGCTTCTTCCGAAAAGTTTTTAATTGCTTCAACAGAAACTCCAAGAACTTTTGCTATTTCAATTAGTTTTTGTTCGTCTACAGTTTCGCTGTTTTCAATATTCGAAATGCTCTGCTGACTCGTTCCTAAAGCCTGTGCCAGTGCTTCCTGTTTCATATCTTTAAGCTCTCTGATACGGCTTATATTTCTGCCGATATGTTTTGGTTTTGTTGCTGTGCTCATAGTTCAAAGATATTTAATTTTTTTGAACGAAAATAAATTTAGGTAAAAAACAAGTCGTTTTTGTAAGATACTATTTTCATAATTTCTATATTAGCTAGCTCGAAAGTAATTACCAATTATTAATATTATCGTAAAATGGCAATCTGGCAATATCTTTTAATCGTTATTCCTGAAAATTCTATTGATAAAAATTACAATATTTTTGAAAATAATGAAACTGAATTTTTACCCGATACTGATTCTTTCTGGGAAAATTTTGATGGAAATATTTCTTCTATTATTTCCGAAATGGATCAAATAATAAAAAGAGCTGATTGGGGTAATGATACTTTTATAAATTGGAAAGGCAATGGAAGTAATGAAGAAGATAATGATGCCTTTATTTGCTTAAATGATGACAAAAACAAAATTAAAGAATTTCAGTTCCGAATTGATTTAAGAAAAGCATCCAATATTATAAATGTTCTTCAATCAATTTTAAATCTCTGCAAAAAAAATCAATTTGTTTTGATTGATTTAAAAGGACAAATCTTTAAACCCGAAATAGAATCTATTATTGAGAGTTTGAAAAGTTCAAATGCAATAAAATTTATTACTGATCCAATACTATTTTTTGAGAACTTAGAAAATAAACAAAATTAATTTAAAATGAAAAAAGAACATAGGATCATACTTGATTTATTAGAAGAGTATTTAGAAAAAAATCCAAGTCAAAGATTTGGGCAGGCTCTTTTTAATTTAGGTGTTACCTGATCGCGCAGATTTATCTCCGCAACGATAGCGCGGATTTGCAATCCGTGCCCGCAAAGTAATTCCTTCAGAACCTATAAATAAAAAAATTAAAATTTTCCACTATACTTTTTATTTTTGTAGGAAAAAAAACACGTGTCAACAAAATACAAAGCAACAACAACTGATGAAGCATATTTCATAACTATAACTGTTGTAGGATGGATAGATATATTTACAAGACTAAATCAAAAAAATATTTTGATAAATGCTCTAAAATATTGTCAGGAAAATAAAGGTTTAGAAATCTATGC
>NZ_CADCST010000089.1 GCF_902804485.1 Flavobacterium collinsii
CCCTAGAAATCAATGAGATACATTTTATTTCATTGATCAAAGATTGATTTTCTTTCACTGATTTATTAACCTAAAAAATGATTTTTTTGAGAAAATTTAAAAAATTTGTCGCTCATTTTTTTACGGTTTTTATTCACAAACCACTGGAGAATGAGCAAATGATTTATTCGTTTGTTGAAACTTTAAAAAGGAGATAGTAACACCTAAGGTTAAAAGCTGGAATTGTTTAGTAATTAGTATCGAATTGATTACGAAAAGAGGAAAAAATGCTAACTAAAACTTTCTACAAGTTATTTTATCAAACCAAATGGTCTAGCCGTGAAATTGAGTTTTTGTTTTTAATATGGATGCATAGATTGTTTAAAAGACATACCGTTTCAGAAAGTAATTTCTAAAATTTTTAAAGCTATTATTTTTTTGAATGGATTCGAATTTATTTTATTTCTGTTTTTTTTTAATTACAATTTTTTTTAAAACTAGAATAAAAAGGGAAAGGCTACTTGTAATGAGTAGCCTTTCCTGTTATATCAATATATTTTAAACTTCAAATCTCAAATTCCAAGACTATTCGTCCTATGCGAAATTTGGAGTTTGGAATTTGAATATTGGAATTTTTACTCCTTTACCAGATAAATCCCGTCTTCCTTAATTTCGATCAGTTTTTCTTTATACAAAGCCCCAATCGCCTTTTTAAACGTTTTTTTACTCATTTTGAGTACCGTTTTAATATCTTCGGGATGCGAGTTGTCATTTAAACGTAAAAAACCACGATTGGCTCTTAATTCATCTAAAATCTTTTCGGCATTAGGCTCGATGCTCTGATATCCCTGTACTTGAAGTGCTACGTCAATTTTGTTGTCAGGACGTATGTTTTTAATGTAACCGCGCATTCTGTCTCCGGTTCTGATGGCATCATCATACACTTCGTCTTTGTATAGCAACCCTTTGTGTTTCTCATTGATAATTACATTAATACCAATCTCTGTAATATGGGAAACAATCAATTCTACTTCCTCCCCTTTTTCAACGGTAAGATCCTCATTACTTAAAAACTGATTGGTTTTGCTTGAAGCTACCAGACGATTTGTTTTTTCGTCCATATACAAATAAACCAGGTAACGTTTTCCTTTTTCCATTGGACGAGCTTGTTCTTTAAACGGAACAAGAATATCTTTTTCCATTCCCCAATCCATAAAAGCACCAACATTGTTAATGTAATTCACCCTCAATAAAGCAAATTCGTTTAATAGAATGTAAGGTTCTAAAGTTGTCGCCACCGGACGTTGTTCGTGGTCTAAATAAACAAAAACGATTAATTCTTCCCCGATTTCGAATTCGTTCGGGACGTATTTGTTTGGTAGTAAAATATCATGAATTCCTTCAGGGTCTTTCTCAGGGTTACCTAAAAACAAACCAACTTTGGTATCACGTAATATAGTAAGGGTGTTGTATTTTCCTATCTCAATCATATTCTTAAAATTCTAAGCTGTTAAGCAGCTAAGTTTCCAGCTGCAAATGTACGAAGTTTGAAAATGGTAATCCTAAAAATGTTTCTAATTAAAAAAAGCCCCCCGGATCCCATTGTATTTTATACATTTTAGTTAAATTTGAGAACCTGTAATTAATCCAAAATCAATGAAAAAGACCATTTTCTACTCCATTTTTACCTTTTTGTTCTTTACCCAAATTTCTACTTCACAAATTGTTGAAGATCCTGAAATAAAGAAAATGATCAGCGAGATCAAAGCCGAAAACCTGGAAGCTACCATTCATAAATTAGTTTCTTTTGGCACCAGACACACCCTTAGCGATACCAAAAGCAAAACCAGAGGTATTGGTGCCGCCCAACAATGGGTAAAAGCCGAATTTGACAGATTTGCCTTGGAATCCGGCGGAAGGCTAACTTCTCAAATCGATTATTTTGACGTAAAAGCTGATGGGAAAAGAATAGCCAAAGACAGCCAACTCGGAAACGTCATGGCAACCCTGAAAGGTACCGATCCGAACGATAATCGCGTGATTATCATAAGCGGGCATCTGGATTCGAGAGTTTCCGACGTTATGAATGTGAAATCTGACGCTCCGGGTGCCAACGATGATGGTTCCGGTGTTGCAGCCGTTATCGAACTGGCAAAAGTAATGAGTAAAAGGTCTTTTCCTGCCACTATTATTTTTGTAGCTGTAACCGGTGAAGAACAAGGCCTTTACGGTGCTCGTCATTTGGCAGAATTAGCAAAAGCAGCCAATTGGAATATTGTAGCCATGCTAAACAATGACATGATTGGGAATAGCCTTTCCAGTGGTACTAATTTAAGAGACAACACTCAAATCAGAATTTTTAGCGAAACCATTCCGTTTTTAGAAACCGAAGAGGAAGCTAAAATGCGTAAAGCAACAAACCGCGATAATGACAGCCCGTCGCGTTTATTGGCGCGTTACATCAAAACGGTTACGGAACAATATGTAGACCAGTTAAAAGTGAAATTAGTGTATCGAAATGACCGTTTCCTGCGTGGCGGTGATCATACTCCGTTCAGTCAAAATGGCTTTACCGCAGTTCGTTTTTGCGAAATGAATGAAAATTTCAATCACCAGCATCAGGATTTAAGAACCGAAAACGGTATTCAATATGGCGATCTTGCTGAATTTATGGATTTTGAATATCTACGAAAAAATACCTGTTCCAACTTAGCGACGCTGGCCAATTTAGCGTGGTCACCAAAAGCGCCTTTAAGCGTAGGGATCGAAGTAAAAGAGCTTTCTAACTCTTCCACTTTAGCCTGGAGCGCACCTGACGGAAAAACCCCTTATGGTTACCAGATTTTAATGAGAGAAACTTCTTCTCCACACTGGGAAAAAACTTTTTTTGTGAAAGATACCAAAACCGAAATCCCTTATTCTAAAGACAATTACTTTTTTGCCGTGCAAAGTATCGATGCTTTAGGACATTCAAGTTTACCAGTATTTCCGGTTCCAATTCGTTAGTTTCGAGTTTGCTGTAAAAATTAAAAAGACGCAAAGAAATAATAATCTTTGCGTCTTTTTATTTATTCTTTTGAAGTTTAAACCAGCTCTTTAAAATATTGTTTCAAAACAATATCGTTCTCAGCGGTTGGAGTGAATATTTCCAAAATACAAGGAGCATTATTTGTTGCATAAAGAGATTTAATCCCATCGGCTAAAGAATCCTCATCAGTAGCTGTAAAATAGTTCATCTGATACATTTTAGCCAGATGTTCGGCTGTTAAATGATGTGACGTCTCGAAGTAAGTATTAAAAACCGGTTTTTCTTCGTGACCTGGAAGAATCCTAAAAATCCCTCCTCCTCCATTGTTAATTAAAACAATTTTGAAGTTTTTAGGAATATAAGCATTCCACAAAGCATTACTGTCGTACAGAAAGCTAATATCTCCCGTAATAAAAACGGTTTGTTTATCGTTTCCTACAGCTGCACCAACTGCTGTTGATGTACTGCCATCAATACCACTTGTTCCCCTGTTACAATAAACTTCGATTGAAGGATCAATCTCAATTAACTGCGCGTATCGAATTGCTGAACTATTGCTAATTTGCAACTGACTGCTTTTAGGAAGTGACCCAATTATTTTTTCAAATACTTTAAAATCTGAGAATGTAATTTTACGCAGATATTCTTCTTTTCTGATTTTTCTTAAATCGTAAATTTTATCAATTTTAGAAAAATAATCACTCTTTACAAATTCTGTTTTTGGAAGCAGTTCTTTGAAAAAAGTATCAGGTTCCATTACAAAATGTTTGCTTAGAGCATTAAATGTATCATAAGCTCGTAAAGTATCTATATGCCAGTGATGTTCGGGTTTATATTTTCGTAAAAAGGCTTTAATTCGTTTGGATACAATCATACCACCAAAAGTGATTAAAACTTCCGGTTCAAGATCTTTGAAATCAGCATCATCAAATGGAGTGATTAAAGTATCAATACTATTAATAAAACTAGGATGATGCAAATTTGATGTTGTCTCTGTAAGCACTACAATTGAGGGATCTTTGGCGAAGTTTTCCAGAATTTCTTTGTCGACAGAATTGACTTCGTTTATTCCTCCAATAAGAATTAATTTTCTTTTTGAAGTATTCCAAATGGAAACAGCTTCTGCTTCGTTTTCTATGATTCTTGTTCCCAGAATCTCTTCTGAATTTGTAATTATTGGTGCTACAGAAAGTTCTGAAACGGTTTCGTATAAAGGTTCTTCAAAGGGAGCATTAATATGAACGGGGCCTTTTTGAAGTAAGGCCGCTTCTATGGCTTTATTGATTTCTAGATCATTTTCTGCAGAAGCTTCTTCCGTTAAATTAGCATTATAAACGGAGTGATTCTGAAATACATTCTCCTGACGAATCGTTTGTCCATCACCAATATCAATCTTACTTTGAGGGCGATCTGCTGAGATAACAATCAATGGAATCTGACTGTAAAATGCTTCGGCTACAGCCGGATAATAGTTCAATAATGCTGATCCTGACGTACAAACAACTACGGTAGGTACTTTGGTTTGCTGTGCAATTCCCAATGCAAAAAAAGCAGCACAACGCTCATCGGCAATACTGTAACAGTTAAAATTAGGGTTTTGGGCAAATCCTATGGTCAGAGGTGCGTTTCTTGATCCTGGAGAAATTATAATATTCGTGATTCCTTTGCCTGAACAAATTTCGATAATGCTTTGTGCAAGCGCTATTTTGGGGTAAATCATTCTTATGGTGTATTACTTTTTGAAAAGAAGCTTATTGTTTTTAAGGCTCTTTTTGACCTCACAAAGTTACAAACTTCACATTGGATTTAACTTATAAATATGAAGATATTGAAACGAGTTTCTGGAAAAAGGGGATATATTTGTAAAAATGATTTTTTCGATTCAAACAAAACCGCTATGCGTTTCCTATATCTATTCTTTTTTTTAATTTCAGTACAGGCTATACAAGGACAAAATCAATTTATTCCTGACGATACTCCTTATAATACTGCCCTGAAGAATGCCAAAACACAAGGAAAACCACTTTTTGTAATGCTTTATGCAGATTGGTGCCCGCATTGTAATCTGATGAAAAAAGAAGTTTTTACTGATCCCAATGTGATCGAGTTTCTAAACAAAAATTATGTTTGTGTCTGGAAAAATATTGAAAAAGAAGAAGGCATAATACTTAAGAATAAATTCAATACGAAATCACTTCCCACTTTTCTGTTTATAGATCCTACTAACGAAACCCTTTTGTATACCTTAAAAGGAGAATTAAAAAAGGATGCTTTTATGATGGAAGCAAATTTTGCCTTAAATCCAAAGTTACAATTGCCTTATCTTGAAAAAGAATTCCTTGCTGATCCCAGTAATTCTGTGAAATTCTTCAACTATCTGAATACGCTGAAAAAAGGAAAAGACCGTACTGATTTATCCGTCCCGACACACATTTACCTCAATACCCAATCGGATGCGCAATTGGTTAGTGAAACCAACTGGCGGGTGATTGCCAATGGGGTTACGGATATAAAATCAAGAGAATTTCAATATGTTTTAAGCCACGTAAAAGAATTCGCTACTGTAGCTTCCCAAAGTCGTATCGATCGCAAGATTGAAAATATAATAACCGAATCGCTTCGCCCTTATGTTGATAATTTAGACACAACGAACTATTACAAACAAAGAGAAATTGCAAAATCAATACACCTTCAAAAAATAGATTCGATGGTGTTTAAGTTTGACTTAACCCTCGCTGAACGAACTGAAAAATGGCAGTTCTACAGAAAAGTTACTCTCAATAATACACAAAAATTAGTCTGGAACAATGCCACTGCTCTAAAAGACATCGGACAAACTTACTTAAAACATATCGCAGACACAGAGAGTTTGAAAAAGTCGATTTCATGGGTAAAACATGCGATCGAATTAAATGATTCTTATGATGGAAATCTTTTGCTGGCAAGACTTTACAACAAAATAAAAGACAAGAAATCGGCTTTGCAATATGCTAGGGATGCTAAGGAAATTTCAAAAGAAATGAACTGGAATTCCAAAGAAGTTGATACTTTACTGGCAGAGCTCAACACTAAATAATCTAAAAAACAGCTATGAGCCTAAACCTTAGACCGGCAACAATAAAAGATTTAGAAAAGATTCTGAATATTGTAAATCATTCTATCTTACATACCACTGCAAACTACAGTTATGAAGTTCAAACTCTTGAAATTCAAACAAAATGGTTTGAAGATAAAAAAGCCAAAAACCTGCCAGTAGTAGTTGCTGATTTAGACGGAGAGGTCGTTGGATTTGGAAGCTACGGACAATTCCGTGAGAAAATTGGGTATCAATATACCGTAGAACATTCTGTATATGTAGTGGATACGGTTATCGGAAAAGGTATTGGATCTCAGTTATTATCAGAGCTCATTCGTTTGGCTAAAGAACAGCGTTATCACGTAATGATTGGAGCTATTGATGCCGACAACGCAGGAAGTATTGCTTTTCATGAAAAATTTGGATTTGTTGTAACCGGAACCCTTCGCGAGGTGGGATATAAATTTGATCATTGGCTCGATTTGGTTTTTATGCAATTAACATTGAAATAAACAGCTTTAGAAAAAGCAATGGTAGGCCTAGAAATCCCAATTAAAGAAACTCCCAGGTTCTTAGAGAATCTCACACAAAATATGCAAGATGCGTTTCTTTGCGAAGAGGCTTTTGCCTCTAGGGCGTAACCCAATATTTACCATCATCATTCATAGTGCTATGCACCATGCTATTGCTATAGCTCTTTCAAAGCAAATCCTAATCTCATAGATCAGTTTTCCAAAATCATCTCTTTCCTTTTTTATAATCTAACAAAATGAGTCAGAACAATCTCCTTTGTCTTTCATTTATGAACAAAAAAATCCACAAAATTGAAATATTACTTTTCAATTTTGTGGATTAGATCTATTGTTTTCTTTTTTTAACCTTTGATCCAGTTGATTACTTCCGGATCTGTTGGTAACGTTCTTGGTTTAATCACTTTTACCAATTCACCTTTTTCATTGATCAGGTATTTTTGAAAGTTCCATTCTACCTCAGAATCCTGTAATCCGTTTTTAGATTTTTGCGTCAGAAATTTATAGACTTCACACATATCATTCCCTTTTACCGAAACTTTATCCATCATTGGGAATGTTACACCGTAATTTTGCTGGCAAAATGTCTCAATTTCTTTATTTGTTCCCGGTTCCTGTGATGCAAAATTATTTGCAGGGAAACCTACAATTACAAATCCTTTATCCTTGTACTCTTTGTAGATTGCCTCAAGATCCTTGTACTGAGGAGTTAAACCGCATTTTGACGCAGTGTTTACAATCATCACTTTTTTTCCTTTTAGCGAAGCAAAATCAAAAGTGTCTCCCGATAAATCTTCAACCTTAAATTGATAAATGGTTTCTTTTGCCATAGTTTTATCTGTTTTAGATAATTTTTCTTTACTGGTTTGCGCCTGTATTTTCGTGCCGAATAAAAGAACAACACTACAAGCTATAAATAAGACTTTTTTCATTGTTTAATTTTTTATAAAATTAGTTAAATTCTCCTTCTCCAAATGACTTTGCTTGCTATATTTTTACTAAACATAAGTTAAATAAAAAATTGAAGCCTAACGTTAATCAGACGTTAGGCTTCCCCCCATACAAACAAATCAAACCATGAATTAATTTTTCTTTTCTTTTATATCTTTATGTTAAATACAGTTGATGTCCCGGTTATAGTGCGTATACATCTCAAAATTCCGATCCTTTTGATATATATCTTAATGGCATTTATGTGCTACTCTGGGCAAGAATGGGGCTTCCGGAATTCTAAATTCATTTTTCTTTGGAAGTCCGAAGACATCAACTTATCTACTAATTCCTAATTAATGCATTATCGTTAGCTATTCTCTCTGAATTCTTGTTATCATATCGAACAAGTCCTTTACGGAAATCATTTTTACTGAATCCCCCGAGTGCTAAGACTGTGGTTAAACCTACAATCAGTATTTTTAGTTTATTGAAGCTATTCACGATAATTAATTTTTTATTGAGATTTACTTTACGATTAATTCTTTCTAAATGTTAATTTTTATTATTGCTTCTAAAATTAGAAATGCCATCACATAATTCAAACAAGCTTCATTTTCAATGACTTGCTATTTTACTCCATTATAATTCTGATGTTATAATAGCACTTACGTAATAGGATTGCTTTTGGTTTTAAAAAAGGTTAAAAAAAATGATACTTTTTTTAAAACCTCTTATTTTCCTA
>NZ_CADCST010000090.1 GCF_902804485.1 Flavobacterium collinsii
ATAGCCTCTCTAACGCAATAAAAGACGTTTCACTTCAAATAAAACACATACCACTATGTGAGAGAAATGAGTTTCTTTTATAAACTCTTCTTCGCACTTTAAAAAATCTATGTTTCTATGTGTTTAAATATTTTTTCACGCAGATTCTACAGATTTTTTAATCTAATTATCTTGTGTCTATTATCTTGTGTCTCACAATCAACTTAATTCATCGACAATTACTCCATCATATAAAAAACATAGCTTTCACACTCTTTAAAGAACATAAAAGCTATATTTCTAAATACCGGTCATTATTTCAACCCACACCCAATGGGTTTCTTTAATGCGCTATAAATCCTCGTCTATAATAGCGGACAGATAAAACTCAGGGAATTTCTTGAATTTTTTACCCGTCGCAATGTTAAAGAGCAAGTGGGTGCATAAGGCCGCTACCGACCAGGAAGCGATGGCCATTTGTGGTGGTGACTGACATCCTTTTTCGATTTTGTATTTTTCAATAATGCTATCCATCCATTTTTGCGGATTTCCCCAGAATCTCAGGTAACTTGAGGCGTAATCCATCATAGTTGCATCATTAAATTCCTCATCCTGATTGGCCAGCGCATTCAAAAGAAGACCATCTCTGGCGATAACAGTAACCAGACTTCCCCATCCTATATTATAAGGATGCAGAACCGGAATATCAAGCTTTTGGCAAGCCGTATCAAATATGAGTGGTACCGGAGAAGAAAAGTCCAGTGTATTGATTGCTGCTTTATGACCATTAATATGATCTCCTATGTTTTCAACAGTTAAGAAAAAATCGAGACAATTGATTTCTGCATTTTTATTAATCGATCTCAATCGTCTGGCCAAAGCATCTACCTTGTTTGAATCGACATCATCTTCGGTGTAATTTTGTCGGCTTAAATTAGACCGCTCTACCAGATCACCATCAACAATGGTAATTTTTTCAAAACCAAAACGCAACGCACATTCCGCAATTACGCTTCCAATGCCACTCCCTGCCAGTAAAATGGGGAAGTTTTTTATAATTTCTTGTTCTTCATCTGTCAGATAAAGTTTATTTTTTGAATAACGATCATCCATAGTACGTATTTTTTATTCAAAATTAAACATAAACAAGAGGCACCCTTTTAACCAAAAAGGTAGTTTTTATCGGTTCAACCCTTATAAACACTAATTTCTTGCCTCTTAAAACACTTATCCATTGTAAATCAGATAATTATACAATAATTCATTTACGAATGATAATCATATTGGATTTTTAGCGGAATAACCCTGATGTTCAGACAGTTCTTCTTTTAAACTTCAACGCACTACAGAACATGTATATGTTGCCTCAAACTAAATTACGAAAGGCTATAAAACAAAAAAACAGTTACAAGAACACTCTCGTAACTGTTTCATTTAGTTGTTTATATCTGATCATTTCTTTCCTTTTTTAGGAAGAGACCACAATCTTAAAAAAACAATTCATCTCCTGCCACTGAAGAAATCAGCGGCTGATTGTTTAAGATTTGTATGGATTCTATGTGGCGCGCAAGATTGTTAATAGTGGGTTCATTGTACAATTCTTTAAGTTCAATTTTAATATTGAATTCTTTCTGAATTTTAGAAATTACCTGCGTTGCTTTTAGACTGTGTCCGCCAAGCGCAAAGAAGATATCCCCGACTCCTATTTTGTCTTTCTGTAAAACGTCCTGCCATATTGTAACCAGTTTTTCCTCTGTTTCATTAGAAGGAGCGATATATTCCTGCTGAATAACATCAGCTGAACTCACCGCCGGTAAGGCATTTTTATCGATTTTTCCGTTAGGAGTAAGTGGCAATTGGTTTAAGAATACAAAGTAACTCGGTACCATATAATCAGGGAGTTCACGTCCCAATGCCAATCGAAGCTGTTGTTTGTCTACCGCCGAAGTGCTCACCAGATAACTCACAATTACAGGATCACCCTGAACTGTTGCAGTGAC